>NZ_JBHYIM010000002.1:0-762657 GCF_042739655.1 Mesorhizobium sp. NPDC059025
ATGGTTTGGCGACGCTGATCCAGGAACACCTGAAGAAGGATCCGTTCTGCGGCCATCTGTTCGTGTTCCGGGGCAAGAATGCCTCGCTGCTGAAAGTGTTGCTACGATCGGTATGGATCTCGGCAAGAACAGCTTCCATCTCATCGGAATGGATGCGCGTGGGAAAGTGATCATGCGAGAGAAACTGACGCGTGGAAGGCTGGATCGGTATATGGCCAACCTCCCGCCGTGCCTGGTGGGCGTCGAAGCCTGTGCCGGCGCACACCACATTGGCCGTCGACTGGGAGCCTTCGGACATGACGTTCGGCTGATCCCGGGACAGTACGTCAAACCCTTCCGGAAAGGGCAGAAGAACGACTACCGCGACGCCGAGGCCATTGCCGAGGCAGTGCAGCGGCCCACCATGCGCTTCGTTCCAATCAAGAACGCCGATCAGCTCGACCTTCAGGCGCTGCATCGGGTTCGCAGCAGGCTCGTCGGCCACCGCACGGCAGTCATCAACCAGCTTCGCGGTTTCCTTCTCGAGTGCGGGGTTATCGTCCCGCAAGGGCCTACAGAAGCCGGCGCCAGATGATGCCCTGATCATCGTGGACAAACCCGCAACGCAGATCAAATACCCGCAATCAGCGGCACAGGGATCGCTGTTCTAGGAGGTTCGCATGGACCGGATCGTTCGCCTCGACGCCAGGCAGGAAGCAGAGCTGCAGCGCGTGGCCGAGAATTTCGTCGCGAAGTGCCACGGCGACGTCATGAAGGCGCTCAAGGAGATGATCGTCCTGAATGGCGAGATGCAAGAGAGGCTTGAAAAGCTCGGAGACGGGGATAATCATTTCGGCCGGCGTCGCGCTTATCAGTGAGTAGAGGCGACCAGTGAATTGCGACTGGGATCTCGGAACGACCGATGAGTGACGTCATCTATAGAGTGGTGTTTCGATATCAAATCCTGATCGCAACGCTGTTCGTACTGCCAGCCTCTTCCTATTACCTGCAGATTGCGCTTCCGGAGAGCTTCTTACGCTCTAAGATTTCCGCCGCGCTGTTTCCGCGAGCCGCTTGCGACGCTGCATTCCTCGCAAACTCTCCCAGCATCCCATTTGCCTTATATCAGTCGGCACTATTGCTGGTGATCATGGCATCAATTGCGTTTGCGGTAATCACAATCCTTCTTGCTCTCCTTCGGCCGACTGCCGCTGTCATCCTTGGTTTGAAACCTGGTCCGCATACAAAAATTCACGGCCGTATTGCAGTCTTCCTGCTCCTTGCGGTGGTGGGATATTTTTTCCTCACCACGTTCGGTGCTTCATCGCCTGACAGAAACAATTGCTCGTGGTTCAAATGGGCGGGGTCGCTTCGACCGTCCGCTATATATGAAAAACTGTTCCTGGCCGGGATGCTGGCTGCGGCTTCATATACCGGTGCTTACTCCGCTATTTTGATGTTCCTCTCCAGTCGCATGTGGACGCCCAGCCTGACGCCGGAGCCATAGCTTGGCAATTGCGTTGACCGGCTCACAGTTGGCGATAGAGTGCCGCCATGAAACTCCCAGAAATTCCCGAATTTGGTGACGGCTACTTGACTGGGATCGAACTTGGCGAGAAGACCGCCGTACTTAGCATCCAAAGCTATGATGGCGCCAAGTACCAACTTCGCCTGTCCGACCTCGAAGCGTTTCTTGCGAACGAATTTCGGCAGGGCAACATAATCTCTTCGTTGGAGTTTACGTCGGGCTCCTCCTTCGACATCGCCAAATTCACGTCATTGTGGCCAGAGTCCCATCCTGAAGTCGCGGCTGAGTACCATCAGAAGCACAAGGCTTTCATTGAAAGGCAATGGAACAAAGTTGCGTGCGGCGACGCAGTTTTGGTCAACTTGACGGCTTCTTACGGCTGCGAACTTGTCGCCGTGTGTGGCACAGTTGATTTGGTTGCGTTGAACATCAGCGAGACGACGGAACAAGTGAGCATCTTAGAATGAGCCGCGCTCGCAAATCCGAAAAAGATCCGCTGTATCGCAGCGTCAATACCAGAACGCATAATGTACGCCACAACTACGGTGGCGAATACCGATGGTCGCGACAGCGCGGAGATCCCCTAGAGAACAAAGGCTCCATGCATGCCGGCCAACGCAGAGGTCGAGATTACACCCCGTTGTTTCGCTTTCTTCTGGCACGCGTCGGCGAGGACTGGACGGCTGTGCATCGCGAAGCTGTGTCGCGGCTCGACCGCGAGGAGCCCATCTTTTGGCTCGTGGCTCGCAACCAGATGGAGAAACGAGCATTCGTGGTGGTCGGAGAGAACTCGTACTACAGCGGTCTATATGTCGACGAGGAGAACAGGCTTGCGATTGTTGATCCGGCACTTTCCGTAGAGCAGATGGAGCCAACTTGCTCGTGCTGCACCCACACGTTCAACGGAAAGCCGTTCACGAAGCCCTATAAAGCTGAGAGCGGGTGCTGAATTCACCGCCAATTGCGACGACGGCTCGATGACGCTAACTTGTCGACATGTGGTTCAACCCGCCTAAGCGCCAGGATCCATATGCAGACCGGCAGATCGACTGCCAGGAAGCGCTTACACCTGGGTTCGACGTTCTCTTTGAAGAACTGGTTGCCGTCGGCTGGACGCGCGAGGAGATCCGGGTGGCTTTCGTCGCCCTGCTATCGGCCAGGGACCTCACCCAGGAAGCAAACGCCGAGCTCGAGGCGGAGTTGGCCATCATGCGGGCGCGTATGCGTTTGCCGAAACCATGAACGCGTTCTTCGGCTTCATCACGGGAAAGATGCTTCGCTTAGAAGGCAAGTCAGGGCGCTATCAAATCCTCCGCAAATTAGCATTCGCTGTCTACATCCTGGCGATAGCTGGGCTCTGGGCGCTGTACAGATATGGCCTTAATCAGTGATCCCGCAGATTGGGCTCATGGGATACAATGGAGAACCAGAGCCAGCGTGAGGGGGATAGATGGCGAAGCCACGCAAGCTGAAGACAGGCGACAAGGTCACCGGCGAGCTATCCGTCATCGACGTCTGGGACGACATGGGGATTTTCACCGTCGACATAAACGGCCAGCGAACCAGGATACCCAGCGACCGGGATCGCATCACAAAGGTGGTCCCGTACGATCCGAAATCGGCCTACAGGGATGTTCGGTAGCCTAGCTGCCTGCTCGCATGCCTGCTTTCAGCCCTTCTCGAAGGGAGTGCTGCCAATCGGTGTGATCGGCGCAATGGGACACATGGGAACCATTGCCATATCACCTTTGACCGACTTGAAGCCTTCTTCAAAACCCGAGCAGAATTCCGACTGATCGTTGGCAAACACCGGGCTTGCCAGCATGGTAGCAACTGCCGAAAAGCCCAAGATCATCCACTTGCGCGCCATCGCCAACCACCCTCCTAAATCAACGGGTAAAGGAAACGATAAATCACATTGCGGTATTCATTTCCGCAACTCTCAGAAATTTCCTAGAAACAAATAAATCCATGGCGCCAAAAGTTTCCTTTCTGCTTTTTTTCTTCAACGCACTTGATGTTTTTTTATATAACGCGACCAATGCAGTGTGAGGCTTCAAATTCTCTCCATTTTCGTTTGTATAAAATGATCCATATGCCAGAGAAACAGAATACCAGTCGAGGCTCTCGTGTTTTATTCGGCGGATTACAACTTTTAGGTGCCCATCCCCTTTCAGTTCATGAAATTGAAACCAGGAGACGCCTCGGCTGTGATAGCGGATCACAGTCGGCTCATCCCGAGCGAACAATTCATGCTTAACAGCAGCATAAACTGCATCCCTGGCCAAGAGGTCTTGGATGGCATTTGGCACCAAATATAATACGCGGCCGTCTGCACCTAGATCATACGCCACCCTACACCCCCGCAGCAGAATCCCTTCTAAAGCTTCACTACACTCCGCTTTTATCAAAATATACTCTGAGTAAGCCACTATATCTCCGGGTGATAAAATGCTGGCCAAGATAGGTTCGACAACTTGTTGAGAGTCACGTCTGGAATGCGTTTTACGTCCTCGTAACCCCTCACAGGAGATTCTGTGGCGACCCTTGCGTCTGGGGGATGGAGTCCTGAATCAATCTCCACTTTAGCCTTCTCCGCCAAGGCTTTCACTTTGTCTTGATGATCAGGTTTCCCCAGTCAGCCAGAGGGATTGTTCCCCTTTTTTGCCGATTGGTCTACGGCCTTGGGCGCAGACGGAGGTCTCGCCGTTTTTGCCGCTTCTGGACTCCCATGTAGCGGGCGTTGAGATACAGAAGCTCGGTCTCTGGAAGTTCTGGCCATCGTAGCTGCGATAGGTGCGGCACTCTACTTCGTGGTATTCTCGCCGCATTGACCGGCTTCGCGTGATGGAACCCTGATGCCCAGCGAAAGCAGTAGCCTGTCGATTATTTGAACCGGATGCATCAGCCGACGTTATGAGTTTTCCAACCTGTGATGAATGATTTGCGCCGCCCTTGGTTTTCCCGGGCGGCGCTTTTTTGGTCACATCGATTTTTGGAACGACCGCCCCGCTGGTAGGTTTTTTCTGAAGCTGATGGACCCTCTCCAACAGCGATCCGGGCCAGTTCGGTGTGTTGGCAATGCATGCCGGGCCGGTTCCGGTCCCCTCACCTACATGCTTTGATTTGCGCCTTTATGCTCCTCAGAGCGTCGACTGCAGGCTGATATGTTTGCGCATATGCCGCAAAGTGCTCTTGCTGGCCCTTATAGAACTTCACCCAGTGCTCATATTCCGAGATCGGATAGGTGCCGGCCCAATCCCCAGCTGAGAGGGTGAACGTTCGGGTTTCGGAATCGGCAGTTGCTTTCATGCAGGCGGTCTACGCAGACCCCGCAGGGTCGCCAACCGTCTTTGTGACTGCTATCGACGCGTCCGAGAACTCACATCTCAGAGGCCCCAAATGAGGAAAGTCATTGTCTGGATCGGCCTGATTTATTTCGCCGGGTGCGTGGTTGCCCTCGCGGTGTTGGCGGCCAGCAATTTCTGGAGTTAAGATTTAGATGCGCCTCGCGCGCGGCGGTCGGTTGGGCTTTCGCCTCCCGGTGATGGATTTACACCAGCCGGCCGCTTCCGTCAGGATAATCGCGATTTGATGAGCTACGTGAGCCGCTTCCAAAACCCAAGTTACCTTGCATTTTTCATTGCTCTTCCCATTCTTGGTATCGTGCCATCTGCGGATTTCGTCCAGGCGCAGGAGATGACCGAGGTGCTTCAGGCTGATAGGGCTTTTGCCGACGTTGAAGCGTTAATCCGAGGCAAAATGGAAGTCGCAGGCTTCGATGGAGAGGCAAAGGAGGAGATAGATCGACTGCTGGCTAATCGCGAATACGAAATGGCCTTCGAAGGTTTTTTCCTCGAACTCATTGCGCTAAAGCGACAGATCAATCTCGATCCTGATAGGTGCCGAGAACTTGGTCGCGCTTTAGGTCTTGATCGCCATTCCGTCTACGACGCCGAGTTCTGGCAGAAGTTCGAAAACTATCTCGCCAACGAAACGCAAAAAAGCCCGCCCAGCCGAAGCTGAGCGGGCTGCTCCTATCTGGGAGCTTACTTTCGAATGGCTGCGTAGTTTAATTCCAACTTCACGGTCCTCGTGGTAACCGCACCCATTCCGCCGGTAGCTCCTGCTTCCAGATTATCGGCACTCGCAACATTGAATGTCCAAGAGTCCGGCGTCGTAGAATATCCGCCACTGAACCCGCTAAACCCGTTATCTGCAAAATGACTGTCGCCAGGAATCCCGGCGACCGGTACTGAAATCATCATGAAATAGTCGCTGGTATTCCCATATTCAGGCGGTACAGCGACCACGTCGCCCTCCCTAGCGGTGCCAAAAAAGTAAACCTTACCCGGCTCTGGTCCAATTGGCGTTGGCCGCTTGCCGTCGTGAATTGGTATTACATGGTGCACCATTGCTTCCCCTCCCAGCCACAGGACAAATCCACACTTGCAGTCAACACCCAAGCTCGGCACATTTCAAGCAACGCACGATTGTTGACCTTCCTGTGGACTTAAAGAGCGCCACGTCAGCACAGCAACACCCTCTGAGATACTGACCAGAATTTCCCAATGACTTCGTGGCTATTCACGAACAAGCTGCGGGACGCTCTCATAGACACGACCAGCCAGATCAAGAGCATTGGCGGAATAGTGAAGCGCACGGTGGCAGTTCGCACACAAAGCTACAGCGTTATGCACGGTGTCACTGCCTCCGTTAGCAAGGGGTTTCATATGGTGCACTTCAAGATAGTCATCGCCGTGAACAGTCTTGAAGGGCGCAGGTGAGGCACAGCACTCGCAGCGACCGTGGGCTCGTTCTAACACAAACGCTTTTACCCTAGGATCGCGCAAAAAGACGCCGCTCAAAACCTCCACCCTTTGAGGGCTTGCCGTTCCTTTCGGATAGCTTCCCACACCGACGGTCGCCATGGTCCACCATCGTCGCGTCGACGTATGTCTGCCTCACGCAACCAGGGTAAGCTGCGGCGTGCAATTTTTCACGATACTTACGCAACTCATTTTTCTCTAAACCGCCGAAGGTTCAATCATTCCAGCTGTCACAACAGATAACCATTCAAATAGTGAGTTTCCTAAATAATACCGTGAAAACGCTGGACTAATGTTTCCACATTTATATTTTCCGATGTCACTTGCATGCGCTTCAGTCCCGTGTAGGAATTTGCCATCAGCCAATTTTCTATTGCGCGGGGGCGTGTGGACGGGCTCGGGGGACATCGTGCTGTCGTCGACAGCGGCGTCGTTTGTTTGGCGCTGATAGCCCAGTATTTACGCAAACCTGCTGATGCGGACGTCATCCGGCATGACCTCGGGCTTGTTGTGGATGTTGCCACCCGGGAAGACATCGTCCGAGCCGCGAAGCGCCTCAAGCTGAAAGCACGTGTGGTCCAGCCGGCGGCCAAGCGCCTGGATCGCCTGGCGCTTCCGATCATCGTCGAAAAGTCGGCCGGTGGTTTTGCCATTCTGGCAGCATTATCCGCCGACAAGGTCCTTCTTCAGGATCCGGCCATTGGAACACCGCAGGAGCTTTCCCGCGGCGAATTCGAAGCTGGATGGAATGGTTACGCCATCCTGATCACCAGCCGCGCCTTTGCTGACGGTTTTGCGAGGCGCTTCGATTTCTCCTGGTTCATCCCGGAGATGATCCGTTACCGCTGGATCTTTGCCGAAGTTCTGCTTGCCTCGTTTTTCGTGCAATTGCTCGGCTTGATCTCGCCGATCTTCTTCCAGCTCGTGATCGACAAGGTGCTGGTCCACAATGGCCTGACGACTCTCGAAGTGCTGGTGATCGGCTTGTCGGTCGTTTCCATGTTCGAGGTGTTGCTGACAGCGCTGCGGACCTATGTGACGACACATACCACCAGCCGCATCGATGTCGCGCTCGGCGCCAAGCTGTTCAACCACCTGCTCGGCCTTCCGATCGCTTATTTCGAGGCGCGCCAGACCGGCCAGACCGTGGCACGCGTGCACGAGCTTGAAAACATCCGAGCATTTCTGACCGGGTCCGCGCTGACCGTCCTGCTCGACGTTTTCTTCCTCTTCGTCTTCCTGGCAGTGATGTATCTCTACAGTCCCTGGCTGACCTTCATCGTCGTCTGCTCCATCCCGGTCTATGTACTGCTGTCGGTCGCGGTGACACCGGAATTCCGGCGCCGCATCGAAGAGCGTTTCAACCGCGGTGCCGAGAACCAGACTTTCCTGGTGGAATCCATCGTCGGCGTTGAAACGCTCAAGGCCATGGCCGTCGAGCCGCAGATGCAGCGGCGCTGGGAGGACCAGCTTGCTGGCTATGTGCAGGCAGGGTTCCGAACCTCCAATCTCGGTAACATAGCTTCCAACACGGCTCAGTTCATTTCCAAAGCGGTCATCGTGCTGACCATGTGGTTCGGTGCCAGGGCCGTCCTGGCGGGAGACATGACGGTCGGCCAGCTCGTTGCCTTCAACATCATGGCCGGACGTGTTTCAGGGCCAGTGCTTCGCCTGGCACAATTGTGGCAGGACCTGCAGCAGGTCCGCATCTCGATTGATCGCCTTGGCGATATCCTCAATGCTCCCGCGGAACTCACCGGCAGCGCTGGTCAAGGCTCGATCCGCAAGATCGTCGGCCAGGCCAGCTTTGATCACGTCACCTTCCGTTATCGACCCGGGGAGCGTGAAATCCTATCCGACGTCTCTTTCTCAGTCGAAGCCGGTGAGATCGTCGGCATTGTCGGCCCGTCAGGTTCCGGCAAGAGCACCGTCGCCAAGCTCCTGCAGCGCCTGCATGTGCCCGAACGCGGCCGCGTCATGATCGACGGCGTCGATCTCGCCCTCATCGATCCGCGCAGCCTGCGCCGCCAGATCGGCGTCGTGCTTCAGGAGAACATCCTGTTCCGACGCACCGTACGCGAGAACATCGCCCTCGCCGATCCTTCGCTGCCGATCGACCGGGTCATCGAGGCCGCAAAGCTTTCAGGTGCACATGACTTCATCGTCAAGCTGAAATCCGGCTACGACACGGTTCTGGAGGAGCGAGGCGCCAATCTTTCCGGCGGCCAACGCCAGCGCATTGCCATTGCCCGTGCCCTTGTCACCAACCCGCGCATCCTGCTCTTCGACGAGGCGACCAGCGCACTCGACTACGAGTCAGAATATGTCATCCAGCAAAACATGAAACGCATGGCGCAAGGCCGCACCGTCTTCATCATCGCGCACCGCCTTGCAGCGCTCAGAGACGCCACCCGCATCATCACCATTGAGGCTGGCCGCCTTACGGAACAGGGAACCCACAACGAACTCCTCGCCAAGAATGGCCGATACGCGCAGCTCTACCGCCTGCAAGGCGGCACACAGTCTGAGGCCGCAACGCCGCCTGTGTCAGAGGCAGCGGAGTAGAGATCATGGGACGCGTCTGGCAAGCCGTGAGACATGGGATCGCCAGGGAGCGCGAAGAAAAGCGCCCTCGCCTCAATGCGAATGAGCGGCAGTTCCAGGCCGCAGCCATCGAAATCCTCGAAACGCCGGCATCGCCGACGGCGCGGATATTCGCCGGCTTAATCATCGTTTTCGCCATAGGCGCCCTGGCATGGTCATGGTTCGGCCGCATCGACACCTTTGCCACGGTTCAGGGCAAGATCATCCCGATCGGCAAAGTGCAGGTGATAGAACCACTGATCACCGGGAGGGTGAAAGCCATTCACGCCAAATCCGGCGACCACGTTTCAGCCGGCCAGACGCTCATAGAGCTCGATCCAGCCGAACAGGTCGCAGAACGCCAGAAGCTCGCCGGAAACCTGGCCGTTGCCGAGGTCTCTGCGGCGAGGCTTCGCTCTATGATCAATGCCGTCGACGGCGCTGCTCCGCTCATCGATGTGAGTTTCACAGCGCCTTCAAACGCCCCCTCCTCCATCATCGACCTGCAGCAGCAACGTATGCGCCAATCGCTGGCAGCATACAAAGCCGAGCAGGCCAGCTTCGAAGCTGACATCGCCCAGAAGAAGGTTGAGATCGAACGCGGCTCGAGGACGCTTGCTGAGCGCCAGAAACTTGTCAGCCTGACAGGCGATCGTCTGGACATATTCGAGAAACTCGAAGGTCGTGGTCTCGGTATCAAGTCACGCACTATAGATGCTCGCCAGAGCCAGCAGGATCAGCTTCTGGCGGTTGTCACAGACGAAGGGCGCATCGCAGAACTTGAGGCAACCAAATCCGCCCTCGAGGCCCGCAAGCGCGAGCGTCACGAAGCTTTCCTCGACAAGCTGACTACAGAACTCACCGACACAGACCGGGACATCGGCACACTGCGCCAAGACCTTGCCAAAGCCGAGCTGTTCGAACGGGCCAGCACGCTCAAGGCACCCGTTTCCGGCCGCGTGCAACAGGTTGAGGTAAGCACGATCGGTCAGGTTGTACAGACAGGCCGGAGACTGATGGTTGTCGTGCCTGATGGCACCGCACTCGAAGTCGAGGCGATGCTGCTCAACAAGGACAAAGGCTTCGTGCGTGAGGGGCAAGATGCTCGCATCAAGCTCGAGGCCTTTCCGTTCACGCGATATGGCACCCTGAATGGAACCGTGCAGTCAGTCTCGAATGACGCCATACCGGCCAAGCCGAGTGCCGGTGCCGAGGAAGCGGCTCAGGAAACAGCAGGCCCCCTCGTCTTCCCAGTGCGCGTAGCACTGAAGGAAACTTCCATTCGCGCCGATGGCCAAGACGTTCCGCTAACGCCTGGTATGTCGGTAACAGCTGAGATCAAGACCGGCGACCGCCGCGTCATCGAATTTCTGCTCGACCCACTGATGGAAATGAAAGATGAGGCGTTCCATGAGAGATAGAGATATTTGGAGCTTCCACAAAATGGTCAAACGAGGACCTCTTCCAAAGGTCAAATTCTTGAGCGGCCACTTCGTGTCATCAATACTTATTTCCGCAGTAGTTGTAACAGCAGCATGCCAACCTCACTATGAGGGCAACATACCAGTTCCAGATGCGATCCCAGTGAGAGAAAAGCCTCATCGTATCGTTCATACAAACTGTATTCTTGACGTCTACACTCTGGAGCCGCGCTTCGCAGATATACTCCAAAAGAAAGGATTCCGCGCTGCTTTGGATGATGTCGGTGCCGTAACACCTATCGTTGCACCGCCATCTTACAAAGGTGATTCTCCACCTCGAGACATTGATAAAGGTGAATATTGGTATCCGTCCCCCATTGAAGCGGGAACGTTCAGCTACACAAGCCTTAGATCGAGCTTATCCATTCAATTATCCCAATGCCTAAGCTCCGATATGGATTTTAAATACTTATCAGATCGCGATCGAATAAATCCTGGTAGAGATTTCGTCTCATTCAGAGATGGAAACGACCAACTCTACGTAATTTACCCGTCTGAAAAAATTCTTGTTGCAGCAGTGCATGTGGATTGAGAGGGGAAACCAATGTCATTTACTTACAATTCCCAGACCGGAAAATGGGAAGGGACCGACGTCAAAGACCTAACCCACACCACTGCAAACAACTTCCTGGAGTACGGCCAGCCGTACTCGCCTTACGACAAGGGGTTTCTTCCCGACCTGGAGACTGTCGGAAATCCAACGGTCGTTTTTAGCCAAAATTCGGCGATGGCAACGTTTGGCAAAAGCATAGGAATTAACAACTTCTCATTCGCTCGAAGCTTTATTGCTGGAAAAATCAACGTCCCAGATGGCACGTATTCATTTAAAGACCTCGTCGATCTAGGCATCGCTAAGGGCCCGAATAGAACCTACGCAACAGATCTTTACGTCTCCATGAGTCCGCCGGCGGGAATGACTCGCGCTCAAGCTGCCTATGTATTCGGCTCAATCGGGTTCGCACTTCAAGAAACCACAACGTTTAGCGCGAATAACGGCATCTACTCGATTGATGCCAAGATAGGCATGCTTAACGAAGACTTTGATTTCGAGAGCAAAAACATCCCTCCAGAAATTGAGGCGATTGTTTCCACTTTAGTGGGGCCCGAAAATCAGAACTTTGATCGTTTAGTAATAGAGTACACCGGGGTAGGTAAACTAGACTTTGCGACTTCGAACCCACTACAGCTGCGGCCAACGATTTCCCCGCTTGACCAGCCTACCGTAGAGCCTCAGCAATTTGCCCCTGCTGCTTCTGCCCAACCTCGGCCCGTTGATCCCGACTGGGCTGCGCGGCCAATTCCAATCGTACCATCGAAACCAGCGATGGCCCCCGGCGACCCCAATGCGCCTGGCAACCCGGACAGGCCGACCAACCCAAATGCTCCCGGTTCATCTTCAGGTGGCGATCGCGGGGGAAGTGAATTCGGCGGTACGAATGGACAGCCTGCACGTCCCGGACAGCCTTCGGGAGGACAGCCGCCTTCGGGTCAACCGGCTGCCTCAGGTGCAAATCCTCACGCCCCCTCAAATCCGGGCCCAGGATCCGCCCCATCGAGCCATAAACCGACGCCCACCACTGTAGGTGGATTACCGTCGACCGTCGCCACACCACCCGGTAGACCGAGTGAGATCGAGACCCAGTCGGGAACCTGGCGAGTTGACCCGACAGGCAACTGGCTCGTCAGGCAAGAAGAAGATCCGGAAGTTGTATCGCAGCCAGAACCGGCAGCCTACATTTCCCCAGACAAACTAGGGATTGCCCCCTCAAAGGCCCCAAGCACCCTCGGCCAAATCGGGGCGGCGATCGGAGGTGTTGTCGGGGCCGTAATGGGTGTCATTGGAGGACTGTTGGGCGCAATCGGCCAGGCACTCGGATCCGTCTTTGGCGGTGGTGGAAGCGGAGGCAGATCCAGCAGCCGCAGCAGTAGCTCCGGCGGGAGCCGCGGCTCGTCGTCCATGGGAGGTTACGGCGACGGCAGCAGCGGCCGCGCCGGTTGGGCTGGGAAACCCATTTTACTTGATCTTTCTGGCAAGGGTCTCTCGATCGACACGCTTGGGTCGTCCCAGCAATTCATCGACCTCGACGGTAGCGGCTACCAGCATCGCACGGCCTGGGCTGGAGATGGCACAGGAGTGCTCGTCCTTGATGCCGATGGCGACGGCAAGATCAGCCGCTCCAGCGAGTTCATATTTACGGAGTGGGATCCGACAGCCCAAACCGATCTCGAGGCCATAAAGAACATCTTCGATACCAACCATAACGGCATGCTTGACGCCGGTGACCTGCGTTGGGCCGATTTCAAGGTCATGATCAATGGGCAGTTGGCCTCACTGGATTCGCTCGGCATTACCTCGATCGGCCTGACACCCAAGGGCAGTGGCCAGAACTTCGAAGACGGTTCTTCAATAACGGGCACGGCCGAATACACGAAGTCCGACGGGAGCACCGGTACGGTCGGGGACGCTGTCCTCGCAGTTGACCCCAATGGCTATGTCATCAAAACTGTTACTACGGCCAACGCCGACGGCTCAAAAACCGTTGACCTGACAGGCTACAACAAAGACGGCACTGTCGCCTTCCGCAATCGCACGCTCACCAGTTCTGACGGGCAGAGCAGGACCACGCAGTTCGACGATGATGGGAACGGAACCTGGGATCGCTCCCAGACCGATATCACGACGGTCGTTGCGGGTGGACGCCAGCGTATTGTCAGCAATTTCAAAGCCGATGGCTCACTAAGCGATCGGATCACCACCCTAACAAGCTTGGACGGAAAGACTGTCACGACTTCACTCGATCAAGACGGCGACGGCCAGACCGATCAAACACAGATCTATTTGGTGGGAGCAGATGGTTCAACTTCAACGACCATTTCCCAGTTTGCCGTCGACGGCACACTGCAGAAAAAGGTTTCTGTGACTTCGTCCAGCGACGGTCTTTCCAAGACGACCAAGACTGATAGCGACGGCGATGGTCTTTATGATCAGATCATCAATGAAGCCACTGTCGTCGGAGGGGATGGTAGCCGAACCAAGACCGTGGAACGCCGCGGAAACGACGGTGCGCTTATCAGCCGCGAGACAACGCTTACCGCGGCTGATGGTCGAGCAAAAACCGTATCCCACGACCTCGATGGCAGTGGCGCTTTCGAGACACGCGACGAAAGCACGATCAGCGTTGATGCCAGCGGCGTCGTGACAACGACGACAGCCACCTACTCAGGCACCAACAGCCTGATCGGCAAAACCATCGCAACACAGAGCGCCAATGGCCTGGCCAAAACGATACAGACGGACGTCGATGGCGACGGTACTTTCGATCTCCTGACGTCAGACACGACCATCGTCGCTGCCGACGGCACCCGAACACAAACAGAGCAGGCCAAGAGCACCGACGGCGCGTTGCTTGGTCAAACCGTCACAACAATCAGCGCTGACCGTAAGTCGCTTTCGATCGTTTCCGATAGCAATGGTGACGGTAAGACGGACACCACAAAAACCATCCTGGTCGACGCCAATGGCGTCACGACAACGACCCAAACAGCTCTCAACGCCGACGGCAGTGTCAACGGCAGCACCTGGGATCAATCAAGCGCTGACGGCCGGTCGGTCACCACGAAAGCCGATCTTGATGGCGATGGTATCTATGACGTCGTCGCTACCGATGTGACGACCAGCGATGGCTCAAACAGCCAGATCCGTGCAGTAAATGTAAGTAGTGCCAACGGAACACTTTTGGGAGGCAAGGTCCTTACGACAAGCTCCGACAGCCTCACCCAGACTTTAAGAGAGGATCTTGACGGCAATGGCACTGCGGACCTGGTGACCACAAAGGCGATTGTCCTCGCCAGCGACGGCAGCCGAACCGAAACGACTTCGTCCTACAGCGCGAATGGAGCCCTGCTCGACAGGACGACGATCGTAGTCAGTGCGGACCGAAAAACGTCGGTGACCTCAATTGATGCCGATGGAGATGGACACATCGATCGCACGGTGACGGAGATCGAAGCCGCCAACGGCAGCGTCACCACGACTGTTGTCGATACTAGCGCAGACGGTGTTCAGCACGCCAAGTCGGAGACGACGAAATCGGGCAACGGCCTGATCACCACCGAGAATCTCGATGTGAATGGTGATGGTGTCTACGACAGCACCACCCGGTCAGTAACAACGATCGGAGCAGACGCCAGCCGCACCACCACCGTCGAAAAGACCGCCGCCAACGGCTCCTTAATCGCCAAGACAACATCGTCGATATCCGGGAACGGATTGAGCATCACAACACAAACGGACGTCGATGGAGACGGCTCTTTCGATCTGAAATCCACCGACACGACTGCTCTCAATTCGGACGGGTCGAGAACCCGCACCGCGTCCGATTTTGCAGGCACTTCGCTTATTCGCAATTCAACCGTCACCACCGCGGCGAATGGTCTATCGTCAACCATCCAGGTCGATTTCGACGGCAACGGCACTGCCGATCAGACAACTCTCGTCTCAATATCACTTGGTGCAAATGGGTCGCGCACAGAAACAACCACTGTGCGTGCCGGCGACAATGGTTTGCTGAGCAAGTCCACGACGACGGTCAACGCGGACAAAACCCTCAGCGTTGTCTCCACCGACGCCAACGGCGATGGCCAGAATGACTATGTCAAAACGACCTCCATTGCTGCAGATGGTACCACTACGGTTACGGAAAAAACTTTCAACGCAAATGGCTCTCTCGACGCAAAGGCAGAGACCGCGGTTTCAGCCAACGGTCTCAAAAAGACAAAGAGGAGCGACATAAACGGTGACGGTATCTTCGATCTCGTTGAGACTGATGCCACAGTCCTCAATGCCGATGGAAGCAAGACCCGGACGTTCGCGACCACGAGTTCGAATGGCAGCCTCATCAGCAAGAGCATTGCAACAACATCAGGCAACGGCCTGACCACAACGATCCTCACAGATTCAACCGGTGACGGCGTCGTTGATTGGAAAGTTGCCGACCAACTCACGCTTGCAGCGGACGGCAGCAAGACCCAGACCATCACGACCCGTAGCGGCAATGATAATCTGCTGTCGCAGAAAATCATTGTTGAGTCTGGCAACGGCCGAACCATCACCACAACCATCGACGCCGATGGCGATGGCGCGATCGATACGACCGAAACCATCACTCTGCTAGACAACGGCAATGTCGACAAGGTTATCCGGCTGACTGCTGCCGATGGCTCGACCATCAGTTCGACGAAGGCGAGCGTCAGTGCGGATGGCCTCATCAAATCTGTCCGATCAGACGGCGACGGCGACGGCACCTTTGACAACAGCGTCTCGGAGACGACGGTGCTCAACGCCGACGGCTCCCGCAAAACCACCAAACAATGGCGGACAGGAAATGGAACGCTTGTCGCCAGCACCGAAACCAGCATCAGCCGCAGTGGATTGGCTATAAACACCAGCACCGACTTCAACGGCGACGGTATCGTTGATGAATCAAGTTCAGATGCCACCATACTGAATGCCAACGGCTCGAAAACGCGCACCGTCTCGCATTTCGATGGCGCGAACGGCCTACGGGACAAGACGATCACGATCACGAGCGCGAACGGGTACAGTGTTACTACAGCCAGCGATCTCGACGGTAATGGCGCAATCGACAGGACATCCACGACAGTCAGGGCTTTGGCTGAAGATGGAGGTGTGACGGACACAACTTCCGTGGTGAACGGCGCTGGAAATCTGATCTCCAAGACCACTGCGAAAACTTCGACTGACCGCAAGAAGGTCACCACCCAGTATGATCTGGACGGCGACGGCTACGACGATCTTGTGAAAGTGGCTGCCAAGCAAGCTAATGGCTCGACAATCGAAACAATCGCCGCCTACTCAGGGACGGGCGCGACTTGGGGGCAGAATTCCCTTTCGATCAAGACCACGAGCTCGGACGGCCTGACCGAGACGATCGAAACCGACACCAATGGCGATGAGGTAGCCGACCGATCGAGCCTTTCCTCGACTGTTCTCAACGCGGATGGAAGCAAGACACAGACTTTCACGAACTCTGGCCCTGGCGGCGTGCTCAAGGACAAGACAATCGTCACGACGAGCGCCAATGGTCTTGTCATATCAACGCAATGGATGGCGAACGGAACCTCGACCACCCGCTCGCTTGACGACGTGACGACCTTGAATGCTGACGGCAGCACAGCGCGTACTCTGACCTATAAAAAGGCTGGCGGTGCGCTCGAAAGCAAAACCATCACGACGACGAGCGGCGATAAGAAGACCATCACCAAGACCATCGACGTCGATGGAAACGGCGTTTCCGACAAGAAATCGACTAGAGTTGTGAATGCGGACGGAAGTGTCACGACCACGTACCTGGATTTGGGGACAGATGGTACTCTGGTCGTCGGCCGCAAGACTGTAACCGAGAGCGCCAATGGACTGTCGGTCACCACCGAGTACGACGCCAACGGCGATGGCACTGTTGACAGCCGTATTGTTGAAGCGACAATCCTCAACGCAGACGGATCCAAGACGACAACGATCACGCGTTACAGCGGCACCACAGTAGCCGTTGAACGTACTATCATTGTGCTCTCCGCCGATGGCAAAACACAGACAACGAGCTACGACCTCAACGCTGACGGTACCATCGACAAAAAGCAAACCTCGTCGACTGCTTTCGGTCCCCGTTCGGGCTACTCGGATGCGAAGACAGAAAGCATTGAAAATGCCGTCGGGACCACGGTGAAGTCGCGCTTCCAGACGTCGACGAGTGCCAACGGGATGTCCACAACAAAGGAATGGGACGTCGATGGCAACGGCACCGTCGACCAATCCGCAACTGAGACGTTGTCGATCACGAACCAGGGCACAATTCGCACTGTTTCGGCGTTCAACGGCGGAACGAAAACATCCAGCGCCACGACGACGACCAGCAACAATGGGCGTACTGTAACCACTGTCGAGGAATTTTCGCAAAGCGGCATGCTCATCGCGGGACGGCCTGACTTCTCCAACCGCACCACGACCATTAAAACCGAGACATTGGCTGATGGCGCAACGGTAGAACGAAAAGTGTTCACCAATACAAGCAACGGGGTCGTACAAAAGGAGCTCACCAGGACCAGCGCGGATGGCCGCGAAATCACCATCGAACGCGACATCGATGGCAATGGTACGATCGATCAGATTGAGCAGCGCACCAAGCTTGTCGATGGCACGACCAAGACAGTTGTTACCGGATACAGCAGCCCGGACAAGACAACGATTACGACGAGCTTCGATGGCCTTTCATCTTCTATTGAATGGGACATGGATCTGCATGGTGCAGTCGACAGAAGGCGCCTTATCACCACCAGCAAAAATGCAGATGGCAGCCAATCTAGTACCTCGACCGATTACAAGATGGTCGCGGGATCCGCGGACAAACGCGTCAAGATAACGTCATCATCCGTCAGTGCCGACGCGCGAACCAAATCACTGTCGATCGACACGAACGGTGACGGCGTTTTTGACAAGGTGACCCTCACCTTGATCGATGCCAGCGGTGGGTCAGTTACAACCACGACCAATTACGCCGAGGCACAGAAAGCCGAGAACATCGTTCTGGGGGAAATCTATTGGAAGCAGGCAATTGCAGCGAAAGTTGTCACGACTGTTGCTAGCGACGGACTGACCGTCACCGAGCAATCGGACTATGACGGCAACGGCACTTTCGAAACAACGGCAGTATCACGTACCCAGATCGATGGTTCCGTGAGAACGGATTATACTGAGGTGGGCGCCGACGGGTCCGCGGTCGCGACAGGGACTATGCTAACAAGCAGCGACGGTCGAACGAAGATCTTCATCAAGATCAACAAAAATCGGACGATTGACCGTTGGGAAAAGACTGAGACTTTCATTGACGGGCAAATTGTCCGGACAGTGGAAGAGTACAATCCGAACTTTTCAATCAAGAAAAAGACGGCCGAAAGCATCCTTGCAAACGGCAATCTCAGCCATCGTTATGTCTGGGATGGCGCTGGCGTTAAAACCGAGGAGTACATCCGCCAGACTAACGGCACAGCGCTTCAATACACATATGTGGGAACTGACGCAGTCGTCCGGTCTGTCCACCTGATAAGCAAGGATGGCAAGCTCGTAAGCGGCACGTTCTATGATCCCAAAAGCACGGATCCTTGGAACAGCATCGAACAGACCTATAACGCTGACGGCAAGAAGACGCTTGAAAAGCAGTTCATGGACGATGGCACGCGGGTCGATATCTCCTTTGACGTAACCACGGAAAAGCAAACCCAGGCACTTAGCTACGACACGTCCAACCGCCTGATTGCACAGGCGACCTATTCAAACGGCATCCTGGCCGGGAACGTTCTCTTCGACCCCACGAATGCCAAGCCTTGGACCCGCGTCGAGCAGACCTACACGGGCGATGGAACGAAGGTCGCGATCGAAAAACAGTTCATGGACAACGGGACAAGTGTCGTATTCACATTTGATGTTGCCAATACGCAAATTTGGACAACGTTCACATCCTGGCGAAACACTGCCGGTCAGGAAGTGGAGTTTGACTGGAAAAATCGCGACGGGACCCGTGACCACGAATTCAGGGACACAGCAAACCTGCAAACTTGGCGCGTGATAGCGCAACGCTTCAACGCTGCCGAGCAGCAGGTATACCAGTACCAGTACAACGACGATGGGACGTACTCCTACACGAGGCTCGACGAAGACAGCTCGCGAAACTGGAAGAATTATACGGAATTCTATGACGCCGCCGGCCGGCTCGTAGAATACGACGTGAAGTACGATGACGGCACCAGGTACCATGATTGGCGAGATCCAGCCAATACCGCCACATGGTCGCTAATTTACGAACAATACAATGCCTCTGGGGCGCTGTATTACCAGGTGAGAACAGAAGACGACGGCTCCTCCACTTCGATCAGCTATGATCCAACCAACGCCCAGAATTGGTCATCATATTCTGCTTATTATGATACTGCCGGTCGGAGGGTCGGCACCAACATCATCTATGACGATGGCAGCAGGTACCGCGACTGGTATGACCCCACCAATGCCGAATCTTGGTCGACGATTATTTACAACTACAACGCAGCCGGAACCTTGAAGGTCGTGACCGTCACTTATGATAATAACACTTCATACAGAACGGACTACGACTTCGTCATTTCTTACAATGGAACTGTCCTTGGACAATACAAATCCTATACGTCTTACAAAAACAGTGCGGGGGTCGAAACCAAACAAGAAGCAACGAACTACGACGGCTCCGGCTGGGCAACCTGGTGGGGATCATCAAACGGTCAAAGTTACTATTCGTACTCGGAGAACTATGACACTCAGAACCGGCGGACGAAAGCTCAGGTACAAAATAACAGCGCCGGCAACAACTTCGACGACATATACTACGACTACGACAACTCGCAGACTTGGACGACGTACACCGAGTATTGGCGATCCGGAACGAAAACATGGACATATGTCTATGATGACGGCCGCGTCGTGAACGGTCCTACAGCTGGCGGTGGTGGAGGCGGCCACCGGCCAGTGGTCCTAGATCTCGACAAGAACGGGTCTCTTGATATCCGAACCCTTACTGCTCAGAGCGACTTGTCCGGCCCTCGATTTGACTGGGATGGTGATGGCTTGCGAGATCAAACCTCGTGGGCCGGACCAAGCGATGGGTTCCTGACCATCGACCTGGCCGCGGATGGCTCAGCAGGTCCGGACGGAATCATAGACCAGGCAAAAGAACTGGCGTTCAACCGCTGGCTACAAGGATCGGGGGAACCGTCTTCGAACGTAAGCGACCTCGAGGCTCTGGCTCTTGTTTTTGACACCAACAAGGACGGTGTCCTTGATGTCAACGATGCTCGCTGGAATGAGTTTCGGATCTGGCGGGACGCCAATCAGAACGGCGTTACCGACGCTGGTGAGCTCATGACGCTCTCCGACGCTGGTGTGACGCGCATCGGGCTCACTCCCAATCCCTCAGGGGCGACTTCGTTTGACGACGGTTCAGCGATCACCGGGACGAGCTGGTACGAAACCGTTGGCGGAACCAGAAACCTTGTTGGCGACGTGACCCTCGTGTCACGCCAGGTCACGTCGCAAGCCGCACCGGCGCCGCTCCCAGCAAACGATACCGGGAACAGCGTGGCGCCGGCAAACACAAGGGTCGACGGTCTCGTTGCAGCCATGGCCACATTCGGCGCGGACACTTCGGCCGGAACGACTGAGCTGAACCGCGACGGCAGCGAGGGGATCGGAACTTGGAAACAGGATCCGCTTGCAGCATCAAGCCGCGTCTGGGCTGCATAGCGGCCTGCCTGATATCTGTGCAACTGACGCCGGCTCCAACGAGCCGGCGTTTTTCATTACGCCATCTTAGGGACCTGAATAGTAACCGCCTGGTTGTTACCATAGAGATTTCGCCTTGACGCGAGTGATGAGGTTCTCGTCATCGACGAAGGCTTCGAGGAAGTCGTTCCATTCCTTGGTTGAGCGTCGGGCATGGGCAAGCATCTGCTCCAGCTCTTCCATTCCGTCACGGGTGAGCGAAGTTATGGCTTCGTCTGATCCGGTGTAGACGCTGATGATGCTGCCATAGCTCAGGTTGTCATCGTTGCTGACGATTGCCTGAAGGAGTTCGGGCTCTTCGTTGAGCAATCTGACAACGTAGTCGATGCTGAACACCTGGGTCACGGTTACCGACAGACATGACGATGTCGAGCTTTTTCTCATCACCCCAGCGCCGCCGCCGTTCCTCGCCAAGTATCTCGACACGCATCGCAAGCCCCACGTCGCTAACGACGTAGCTAAACACGTGTCATAGGGCATCACGACGATGGCCGGCAGGCGGCAACAACCGGGCGGTTACCGTGCAGTTCGGCGTAGCGCAGAAGAAGCGCGCCAAGCTTGCGCCAGTCGCGCTGACGGACGACACGCCAGCGGCACTCTTGCTGCGTGACCTGGTGCAGCCGCCAAACGGAATGACGGCGATCGATCTGCCTGATGGCCCGCGTGTCTTTGCGCCTGCCGGCAGCGATCCGGACGCCGTTCGGGAGCATGTCGAGAGCGAAGGACAGGACGACGATGATCGTTCCCGCCGGCGTGAAAGTGCATCTGGCGCTGGGCTATACCGATATGCGCAAAGGCCTCGACGGGCTCGCCATGCTGGTGCAGCAAACGCTGAAGCAGGATCCGTTCTCGGGTCATCTGTTCGCCTTCCGCGGCAAGAAGGCGTCGATGCTGAAGATCTCGTGGTGGGATGGAAACGGACTGTGTCTGTTCACCAAACGGCTCGACCAAGGTCTCGACGGTCCTGCCACACTGATCCAGGAGCTTCTGAAGAAGGATTCGTTCTGTGGCCATCTGTTCGTGCTCTTAGCATTCTTATCCGTGGCGCAAAGGACATACTCGTATCCGTTGTCGTCTCGTATTCTGTGAAGGATCTCTTGCCGCCGGGTCGCTTTGAACGCTCCCATCGAAACCTCCGATTTTTCCCAACGAAGGCGAGACATAGCGTCACTGCAGCATTTAAACCCGTGCTGTATAACGGTACCGTTATTGATCTTATCCGCACCTTAACAACGTCCGCTTCTTCGCAATTTCGATACTTTTCTAAATCTTGATGGCTACCAACATCTAGAATCGAACAATTCTTTAGGGCCACTCCAATATCGAACATAGGCTTCTAGATACAAGCGAGCATAGGTAATCCAGTTAGCTTTCATCAATTGCCAGCGGAAATTTTCCGCACTGGTTTCGCTCAATTGAGAAAGATACATGACATCAAGGACACACATCCCCCGAACTGCATTTTTATTCATATAATCAACAACGCCATCCATGTTGTAACCACCATATCTCGCCTCGTCATCCGCATCGTGCAATAATGTTTTGAGTCTTAGCTCCGGAATATTCAGGTCATTTTGCTGAGCCAGCATTTGAAACACTTCTTGGACTACTATCTCGCCTGTAAATTTCTTAAATTTCTTCGGCTCGATCCCATCATCGTTCCTAGTTGACGTATACAGAACAGCTTTTTCGGGGATCGGATTTCGAATCTTATAACTCACATCTCCGCTTAGGACCGTTTCTGGAACAGAGTTAGGTCGCCGCTTCCTTATTTCAGCGCTTTCGGCAACAATATCGTTGAATGGCATACCTTCATATTCTTTATTGAAATAAAAAGACGATCCAAAATAATTATTTACAGGACTTAATTTAAAATAAGACCAAAGAACGTTTTCCATCCTATTTCTATAAACTCCACTGATCGCCCCGCGCATTTTTTTGGTAAAATCCGCGATATAGCTTGGCCTAAATGCATCAGCGTCCTTTTTGTAGGCGATATAGGCGTAGAAATCATCGCGAAAACCATAGTCCTCGCCCACCAAGGTGAACGCCACGGTAGATCCCATAAGCTCTGTCATAAATTGAAAAGCTGTCTTTACCCGCTCGAGATAATCTGGCTCTATCTCGCCGTCGATGGCAACAGTAAGTTTCTTCCTAACAGCAAACGGAAAGGTATGCTCGCGGCTGGGCAGAAAATTAACTGCAATCGCCTGGTTTGAGTACATAGCTTCAAGAAAATGTAGATATTGCACTCTTGTAGCTTCGATACGTTGGAAAACTTCACAAACGAGCGCGACCATACTGATGCTAGCGACAACAGCGACGACCACCAAGGCTTGCCAACCTCTCCGACGAGACTGACTCTTCATGGAATATCCTAATCTGATGCCTAATCGCGGGACTGTGCGGGTGTATCCCTTATGATTATGCCAGTGCCAACACTGTCAATGACAGCATTGCAAATTCAGAGAGATTAGAGTGTGAACCAGATCGGCTCGCGTCCAGTCCCTCTCTCCTGGTTCACTAAATCGACTCTCAAATACTCTCCGCTAGTTGCCGAGGTTATGGTTGCGTCGATCGTAGTTAGGTTGCTTGGCCTGGTTCAACCATTCGTATTCCAGACCATTATCGACCGCGTCTTGCCCTTTCAGCGGGAAGCGACGCTTGTATTGGTCGTAGCGGTATTGGTTGGGACCGCTGTGTTTTCAGTTGGGCTCGACGCGTTGGCAGCCTATCTCGGCAACCACATGGCGAACCGACTGACAAACGAACTAGCTGATCGGGTTTTTCGACATGTCCTCAATCTACCGTTGCGGGTGCTGGAGGGATGGCAGGTCGGAGAAACGATTTCGCGTATCTCGGAAATTGAAACGGTACGACGAGCGCTTACTGGTACGGTCGCCACAATCGTCATCGATGCGCTCTTCGCCGTAGTCTACATAGCCGCGCTCCTGTCAATCAGCCCAACACTCACCCTGATCGTAGTGATAGTGCTGCCGCTGCAGGTTCTTGTCTTTAGCGGCATTGGCCCATTCATCAGACAAAGGATGCAAGACTCGTTTTTAGCGGGATCCCGACATCAGTCGCGTATGGTGGAGGCGTTTGGAAACCCGACGACCATCAAGGCTTATGCAGCCGAGCAAATCCAAGCTGGACGTTTTCAGGAGACGATGGACGATAGCCTCGCTTCCGACTTCCGTGTCGTGAAGCTCAACATCGCAAACCACCTCGTGGTTGATCTTCTAAGCAATATGTCGGTTATTCTAGTTATTTTTTTCGGCTCCAGATTAGTCTTTTCGCATCAGATCACGCTCGGAGAATTGGTCGCGTTCCACCTCCTAGCGGACAAAGTTTCGGGGCCAATCTTCTCGCTATCGAGAACTTGGGAACATTGGCAAGGCCTCAAGATCGCACGTCTAAGATTGGGAGATTTCCTCAACGTTACCTCTGAAACGGGTGTGGTAAAGCCAAAGCTCGTGGCTCCTGAGCGCCCGCCCTTACGTGTGACCGACCTTTCATTTGGTTACACGCCTCACCAACCTGTCCTTCATGGAATAAATCTAGTGATCGACCCCGAGCGACCGACGGTCATTGTGGGGCGATCTGGATGCGGGAAATCGACTTTAGCCAAGCTACTCTGTGGTCTGTACACACCAGATCGTGGCCGCATCGAAATCGCCAATCGAAATTTGGTGGATTGTGATCCCCATTCTGTTCGACAGGCGGTCGTATATCATCCGCAAGAAGCAGTGCTTTACTCTGGCACGGCGCTGGACAATCTACGCCTGATCAACCCGTATACCAGCCAGAGCCAGATCGATCAGGCCCTCGCCGACAGTGCGAGTGATCTCTTTGTGAATAATCTTCCGGGTGGGTTGGAAACTGACGTAGGCGAGCGCGGGAGCTTTCTCTCGGGCGGACAACGCCAGCGCCTTGCGCTGGCACGGACTTTCCTAACCGATAGCAAGGTGTTTGTTCTCGACGAGCCGACAAGTGCGATTGACGATGAGGCAGCCGGAAAGATTGTGAAGGCACTCCTCCGCCTAGCAAAAGAGAAGACACTTATCGTAATCACACACAACCCAAAATTGCTCGGCCCCGATGTGAACCTGATCGATCTGGGACAACCAGCATATTCGCCGACAGGGCAGTACACCGACAAATAGGTCTAGAGTTGGCCAATGTTTTCAAGCAAGCCCGCATCGCCAACGATTCGTCTAACGACTTGGACGATAATCATATTGTTCGCAGCGATTGTTTCTGGAAGCTATTTTGCGAGGGTGGAAATTGTTGCCCGGGGGCAAGGGAAGGTTATTCCAGGGAATAGGGTACAAGTCGTTCAGCCGCAGGTAGACGGAAAGATTGCTTCCATTCGAGTACGAGAGGGTGATTTGGTAAAATCTGGTCAGCCGCTCGTGGACATGGATAGCGTTGCGGCGCGCAATTCAATCGAACGTGTCGATGCCGAGATCGAGCGACAGACGGTCGATGCTGCAATTGCGCGTTCTTTGACAGAAGCTCTGAGTTCAGGCGATCCAACTGATAGCGATTTCATTGAACGCGGGCAGACCGCGTTCCGGAGGTTATCAAGCTCTCCGACTAGCAAGGTCCCGGGATCAGAAGCTCTGATAACCTCAACACTCACTGCCCTGCGCGATCAAATTGCTCATATAGACGCACAATTGTTCCGGGTCGATCGAGCACGACAGGCACAACAGGCTCGTCTTGAAAAGGGTCGGGCTGACCAAGCTGTGGCCCAGAAGCGCTTTGCTTCGGCAGACACGCTTCGTCAGAAGGGAGCCATCAGTGAATTCGAATACCTTGGACGTCTACGCGAAATCAACTCTATCGACGCTGACGTTGCTATCGCGGAGCGCGAACTTGACGGCCTTGCGGCGGAAGCCACGGCGACCACCAAGCAACGTGCGAGCTCCGTCTCCTCGGCGCAGGCGACATACAGAAAGCAGCTAAACGACGCCGAAATAGCATTGTTGGCACTTCGATCGGATCGCACCGTAGCTCTAACGCAGTTGGGGAACCTTTCCCTTTCTGCTCCCATTGAAGGACGTGTGGAACATCTGACGATCTTTACGGTTGGCGGGTTTATCGAAGCTGGTGACAGATTGCTCACCATCGTTCCAAGCAACGACACCATCGAGATAGAAAGCTATTTTGACAATCGCGATATTGGCTTTCTGGTCCCTGGACAAAGTGCATTTGTTAAATTCGACGCTTTTCCAGCTGAACGCTATGGCGTCATCAAGGGGCGCGTGACGCAAGTAGGTGCCGATTCCAGAGGCGATGTGGTTCCCGGTCAATGGGTTTACGCAGCACGCATCGCCCTGGATCAGAACAGTATTCGAGTGGCCGACAGTCAGATCCCGTTTGTCACTGGTATGACGGCAACGATCGATGTCGTGACCGGTGAGCGGCGTCTGATCAGCTATTTTTTCGAACCGGTTTTCAAGGCTTTGCAGGATAGTTTCGGGGAGCGATAGCTGTGTATTTCGATCCAACTTTTGAGGGCACTTTAAACAAATATGAGAAGCTGGGAATGATGTCCGCGTTGGCGTTGCAATCGCCACTGCATCGTGACTGGTTGCTGTCAGACATCGAACTTTATCTTGAGCCTGCAATTCACTCCAATCAGTGCCAATTTTTCTTCCGCCACGGCGGGCTTGTGGCCTTTGCCACGTGGGCGTCTGTAGATCAGGACACTCATGAAAAGATTATGCAGCTCGACACTCCAGTTCCGAAGGACAAATGGACATCCGGAACGAACACCTGGCTGATCGACGTCGTAGCTCCTTTTGGTGATGCCGCCCCTTTGGTGCGCCATCTGCAGCGAAATGAACTTGCTGCAGTCAAACGCGCTTATTCCGTCAAGCGAAACCTGGACGGGACCCGCAATCGAGTCAAAATTTGGAAAAACGATTTCCAAAAAATGTTTGATGTCTAAAGAATAAAATTTAATTTCTAAAGAAAAAATAGGACTAGAAACCTTCTCGAAACTGGTATTAAACTGCATACTGCAAGAGTATGCGATAATATCAACCTGTCATTCTATCTCAGGAGGCTGTTTTGGGAAGCGGAACATCGAGCGGTGCAGGCGGTCAAGCAGGAAAGCAAGATAAGCCAGATAGACAAACTGCGATCAACAATGCCAATCGTCCAAGTCCACTTTCAGATCGAGACTTCAACTCACGTTGGGGTGGATCAGGAAATGGTGGAGGCGACCAGTCTTCAAATTCTCGCGGTGGAAATGGGTCCTCCGGGGGACGCGGCCACGGCTAAGATAACATCTTAGCGCTTGCCACCGACCGACGGCTTCGCGGTCGGTGGCTTCTAGATAAATCTCCAGCACAGTTGTTGGATTTTTTAATTCACTGAATATCCTACGGATACGAATCGTTTCCCGAATGCCGCTATTTTAACGGTAATGAAAAAGCACATTGTACTCGCTGCACTTGCGGTCACTATCACAGCTTGCGAAGGCCCGTCACCTGAAGGCAGCTGGCTACATGAGCGAGGCGGCGTATTAACCTTTGCTGGTGATGGCAGCGTAAAGCTGGAAGATGCTCAAGGTACCTATTCCGGTAAGTGGAAGGCCACGTGGGTGAATAGGGGCTCAAGTCTACTCGAAATGACACTGGATGGCCTACCTGGCCACGAAAAAGAGAAGTGTAACTACCAGATCACTGTGGAAAGTGGCGTGAGTACTCTTTGGGTAGAAGGCTGCATATTCACCGGTATCCTGAGGAAGCGGTGATCCGCTGGCCATTAGATGCGCCCTCGCCTACCTTGTTTGATCACGGATTGTCATCGTTAGGGCAGCCCCCTTTTGCAAGCGTTTTAGGGTGAGCGGCGACCCATGCCGTCAACAAACGCGCTATCTATATTGATCGCAAGTACCACCTCAATGTGATTTCCAGTATTTGGGCGCTTCTGGAGCGCGGCCTAGACCTACTCCAGTCCATTCTCGGTGGCGCCGGCTCCATTGGAGCCGCCGCTTCTGTTTGTCTTGGACTGGCAAATGGCCAGCAAATTAGTCGCAATTAGATTCGAATTAGTCGCTGATCGTTCTGAAAAGCGCGTGTAGTTCGGTTTGAGGCGTGAGGCAAAAAGCTCGAAAAGCTTCCAAGAAGCCCAGCCAAACTCGATGCTCTGTGAATTAATTGCTACTTTGAGCGTTCTTCAAAACTACGGGCACCATATTTTTTAGGTAATGCGACGATGCATGATCCCTTTCAGCATGCCACCCTTGGTGTCGGCGTATTCTATCGCGACCCATGGGCGGCTCTTGAATGGTTAGATCGCGTTTTCGGTTTTCGGCGAAGTATGCTGGTCACCGACCCATCGGTACGACTTGTGCATTGCGAGATGCGGTTTGCCGATGCCTATATCGTCGTCGACCACGAATGGGCGGATGACATTGCGAGCCCCGTTTGGGTCGGCGGCAAGAACACACAAAGGGTATATCTCAAGCTCCCTGCTGGTCTGGATGAGTACTGCGAGCAGGCGCGGTTAGCCGGCGCCGAGATCCTCCAGGAGCCCGCCGACCAGTTCTATGGCGAGCGCACCTTTCGGGCACGTGATCTGGAGGGCCATGTTTGGACCTTCGCCCAAACCGTGCGGCTCATTTCGCGTGAAGAAGGTGAACACTTGAGTGGCTGCAGCATCGACGGCTGGCATCGGGAATAGCGCTGATAACCATTCCACGTTTCACGATCACGGTTTCCAGAGCAGTAACTCCCGAGGCAAGCAATCAACCCGCACGGAGGTTTCCGAGCAACTACCGCATGCTGATTGTGTGGCTGCAGTTGGTAAGAACTTGGCAGAATATCCTGCGGTAATATCAAAGACCGCTCAAGCTAAGCGCCCTGGGCTTACGCAGCACGACCTGCCAGGAGAGCGTGGAGAGCTTCCGGCTTCAAATGGGTATAGCGCTTCAGCATTTTCCAATCCTTATGTCCTGTTACCAAGGCTACCTGCTCAATCGTAAATCCAGCCTCGAAAAGCCGGCTTGTTGCTTCGTGACGGAGGTCATGAAAATGCAGATCATATATGCCTAATTCGACGCAACCGCGACGGAACGCTGAGCCGACTGATCGCGAATTAAACGGAAAAATACGATCATCGTCATTGCGCCGACCGCCCTGTCGCCCTTGCACAATAGCCCACGCGTCGTATCCGGTTGCCGCAAACAAGGGTATACGCTGATTGTTGCCTTTCTTGTTTCGAGGATCCTTGCGATCACGAATGAGAAGCATGCGCGTGCGAGGCTCCAGATCCGACCAACGCACCTTGCAGATTTCCTCCTGACGCATCGCGGTAGCTATGGCGAACCTTATGATCTCCCCAACCGGCGCCACCTGGAGAGGATTTAACTCGAAGTAGGCAATCAGTTTGTCGAGTTCCTCCTGAGTAGGTCGCCTGTCGCGTTCATGCCCTTTGCCAACAAGGCCAAGCCTTTTCAGGGCGATGCGTGCCAGATCAACGGGTTCGACCTTGACTGGAAGACCGTGAACCGCAGCAGCGTGCGACAGGATTAGCTTTATCAGACCAATATCGATGCCAAGAGTAACCGGTCCGGCCCCTTTTTGGGCTCGATCGCGGCCAAAACGAATGAGCCGGTCGCGATCGAGAGCAGCCATGCTGCACTTGCCAAGGTACCTTTTCAGCAGGTCGAGGTTTGCGGCCTTGGAACGCAGCGGCGACTTGCCTACATCGCACATGTCGTCGATATGCAGGTCAATGAGTTCGCCGAAAGTTTTCAACCGCGCTATACGGGACTTGGTCGGCGCCTCACCGCGATCGACTTGGCGCTCAGAGTCGGTCGCCCAGCGCCGTGCATCGTCGCGCCGCAGGAAGGTCTCGCTTATGTAGCGACCTTTGCGACGGACCTGGGCACGCCAGGAGCCGGACGAGAGTTTTGTGTACGTGGCCATTTTTCCGTGTGCGCTCCGTGTGCACTGAGGGATCGAAACATGGCGAAAAGGGTCGTATTTTGGCGAAAACCCGGGGGCTTCCGATGAAGTCTAACGAATTGATACTAAAGAAAATACCGTGAAAAATCAAGCACATACAATTGCCGTGGCGCCGATGATGGACTGGACGGATCGCCACTGTCGCTTCTTTCACCGCCAGCTGACGCAGCGCGCGCTGCTCTACACAGAAATGGTCGTGGCGGATGCTATCATCCATGGCCAACGCGAACGGTTATTGGGTTTTGACGCTGTCGAACATCCGGTGGCGTTGCAGCTCGGCGGATCGGACCCGCAAAAGCTCGCCCAGGCGGCGCGCATCGGCGAGGATTTTGGCTATGACGAGATCAACCTCAATGTCGGCTGCCCTTCCGACCGCGTCCAGTCTGGTACATTCGGCGCCTGCCTCATGAAGACACCAGCGCTTGTCGCCGACGGCGTCGCGGCGATGAAGGCAGCGGTGAAGATACCCGTGACTGTCAAATGCCGCATCGGCGTCGATGATCAGGACCCGGAGCCTGCCCTCGACATCTTGGCCGATTGCGTCTTTGCCGCCAATGCCGACGCCTTGTGGGTGCATGCCCGCAAGGCCTGGCTGGAAGGCTTGAGCCCCAAGGAAAATCGCGAAATCCCCCCGCTCGACTATCAGCGGGTCTACCGGCTGAAGGCCCGGCTTCCGGAGCGTTTCATCGGCATCAATGGCGGCATTCCTTCAGTGGCGGATGCCGTCAGCCAGCTCGACCAGGTCGACGGTGCCATGCTCGGCCGGGCTGCCTATCATACGCCGGGCATCCTTGCTGCAGTCGACGCCTCCCTGTCAGGCAGGCAGCCGGGACCATTCGATTTCGCCGCGCTGATCGACACCATGGCCGGTTATACGGCGCGTCATATCGAACAGGGTGGCCGCCTTGGCCATGTCACGCGTCACATGGTCGGCCTCTTCCACGGCCTACCCGGTGCACGCCGCTGGCGACAGATCCTCTCCACCGATGCGACACGCCCGGGTGCGGGGCCGGATATCTTAAAGGCGGCATTCGCCGCGATCGATTTCAACGCCGAAGTCGCCGCCTGAGAAAGAGCCTGCCCTGTAAATTCGCTGCTCTCTGACATTGAAGCTGTATTCATCTCGCCTGGCCCCAATAGCCAATAGGTGTGAACACAAAGCTTTTTTCATTTTTAGCTACGACATTAGTTGTAGGTTATATTCTAAAATTTATGCTCGCAGTGGTACCGTTTTAAATTCCGGGAGCCGACATGAAGGGCATGGTGTTCACCGAACTGCTGGGTTTCGTGGAACAGACCTACGGAGAGGATGCGGTGGATGACCTTATCGAGGGTTCCGATCTGCCGAGTGGCGGCGCATATACGGCCGTGGGGACATATGACCACAGGGAAATGCAATCCCTGGTCACCACACTGGCGGCGCAAAGCAACACACCGCCGAACGAATTGCTCAGTCTGTTCGGCCAACACCTGATCCAGCGTTTCAAGGCATCATTCCCTGATTTCTTCAAGACGGCGGCCACGCTGTTCGATTTTCTCGAAAGCATCGACAATCATATCCATGTCGAGGTGCGAAAACTTTATCCCGATGCCGAACTGCCTGAGTTCAGGGCTGAACGCTTCGGAGATGGGACGATGCACCTCGACTACCACAGCAAACGGCCATTCGAGGCCCTCGCCTCGGGTCTCATTCTCGGTGCGGCCCAGCTCTACGGTGAGCCCGTGCTGGTCGAGAGCAGCGCGCTCGAAGGCGATGGCGAGAAGTTCGTCCGGTTCTCGATCCGGAAGACAGGCGCAATAGGCTAGATGTTGCCGCAAACCGACACTTCCGGCGATCGTGTTGCGCGTCTCGAGCGCCGTCTCCTGCGGGAACGGCGTGCCCGCGAAGAGGCCGAATGGCTGCTCGAGGCGAAATCGCTGGAGCTTTACAACGCCAACAGCCACCTCACGGCGCTGGCGAACGATCTTGAGATGCGCGTGCTCGATCGCACCCATGAGCTGGAGGTCTCTCGTCAGCAGGCCCTGTTTCTCGCCGAACGCGACCCTTTGACTGCGCTTGCCAACCGGGTCAGTTTCGCGCGCGATCTCGACGCGGCCATCCACACCGCCCAGGTTCATGGCGGATCGGTACAGCTTGTGTTTGCTGATCTCGATCGATTCAAGGAAATCAACGACAATTACGGTCACGCCGTCGGCGACGCGGTTCTGCTGGAGGTGGCAACCCGGCTGCGGACGATCTGCAGGGGAACGGAGGTGCCAGGACGACTGGGGGGCGACGAGTTCGGCGTCATCTGCATCACGCCGCTTCAAAGCGAGCGGGCTCGCCAGATCGCAACCGAGATCATGGAGGCCATGAGCAAGCCGATCGACTGTGGTCGCCTGCAACTGATCGTCAGCTGCTCAGTGGGTTTTGCAAGCTTCCCTCGCGATGCTTCGGATTCTCCAACCCTGCAACGTTTTGCCGACGTTGCCCTGTATCATTCCAAGTCGTCCGGACGCTCGACGTGGACAGAGTTCGACGACACCATGGCAGCCGAGCTTCATAGCCGCCAAGGACTGGAAGTAGAGCTGCGCGCCGCGGTGGCGGCGGGAGAAATCGAGCCTTGGTACCAACCCATCATCTCCGCCGGGAGCAACAGGATCGTCGGTGTCGAAGCGCTCGCACGCTGGCAACACCCAGAGCGCGGGCTCATTCTTCCCGGGCTGTTCATCCCATTGGCCGAAGAAAGTTCACTGATCGTCGAACTCGGTCGCGCAATGATCGATCGCTGCTGCCAGGAGATGCATCAGCTGATCGGCGACGGTCGTCTCGACTATGTCTCGATCAATCTGTCGCCACGCCACCTGCGCTCCCCTTCCGTGGTCGAACAGGTCGCCAGGATCCTGGCACGTCACGACTTCCCGCCTTCCGCACTGCAGCTGGAAATCACGGAAAGCCTTCTGCTCTTCGATTTCGAGCAGGCCGAACAGCGTCTCTCGCAATTCCGCACGCGCGGCGTCCGAATTGCCCTCGACGATTTTGGAGCGGGCTATTCAAGCCTCTCATACATCAGGCGATTGCCACTCGACGTCATCAAGATCGATCGCTCATTTGCCCGGGATATCAGCGACGATCGGCAGTCCGAGGCTGTGGTCAGGGCAATCGTTCAGCTTGCACAGGCGCTGGAGCTCCAGATCGTGGCCGAAGGCATCGAGACCGAAAGCCAGGCGGAGCGGATGACCAGTTGCGGGTGCTCCATCCAGCAAGGCTATCTGTTCGGACGGCCAATGCCGCTGAATGACCTGATGCGACATCTGAAGGCCAAAGGTTGACGACAAGCGGCCTCCGCAACCAGGCGTGATCGAACTGGTTGCGGCGCAAGCGGAGTTCTATTCCGCCGCTACGGCAAGGGGTGCGCGGCTACCAAGCACAGTCTCCGCCTCACCGACCGCCTGTGCGACACGCCTTAGCAGCGCTTCGGAGACAGGCACACCATTGTCGAAGTCGCGGTCGGTCGCATAGACGGCGGTCGGCAGCGCAAACGCTTCGAAAAAACCGAACAACGGCCGCAACTGATGTTCGACGATCAGCGCATGGCGATCGCCACCGCCAGTCGCGGTCAAAAGCACCGGCTTGCCGCGCAGTGCCGATGGATCAAGCAGGTCGAAGAAATGCTTGAACAGACCGGTGTAGCTGCCCTTGTAGGTCGGCGACCCGATGACGAGGACATCCGCTTCCGTTATCGCCTGCAGGATCGCCTGTGCGGGCTCATCCAGCGCCGCTGCCCTCCGAGCGCTGACAAGTGATGGGCCGAGGTCCTCGATGTCCCAACTTCTTGCCGGCAAACCGTTGCGGCGGCCGATCTCCTGGACGATGTGGTCGACAAACGCCAGGGTCTTGGACGGCCGGGTGATGTTGCCGGAAAAGCCGACAATGCGCGCGCGAGTCATGGACAATCTCCTTTATTCCAATGCGTATCAGGATGCCGAGACGGCAACACGCGGGCGAACGCCGCGGCCGAATTCGACATCCCAGCCGCGCAATGCCGGCGCGGCCGCGCCATGCAGATCGAGCTTCGGGAAGAGCAGTTCGGCCACATTGTAGGCCTCTTCCAGGTGCGGATAGGCCGAGGCGATGATGGTTTCGATGCCGATCGCCTGATATTCGCGGATGCGGGCCGCTACATTGTCGGGGCTGCCGACAAGCGCCGTCCCCGCACCGCCACGCACGAGGCCAAGTCCGGCCCAGAGATTGGGGCCAACGACCAGTTTGTCGCGACGACCCTGATGCAGCGCCGACATGCGTTTCTGGCCAACCGATTCCGAAACGTTGACGAAGTTGTTCTGCGCCTCGGCGATCACCTCGTCGGTAACATGGCTGATCAGCCGGTCAGCCGCAGCCCAGGCCTCCTCCTCGGTCTCGCGCACGATGAGATGGATGCGCAGGCCAAAGCGAATGCTACGCCCTTCCTGCGCCGCGGCTGCGCGCACGCGCTCCAGCTTTTCGGCCAGTTGATCTACGGGTTCGCCCCAGCTCAGATAGACATCGACATGCTTGGCGGCGATGGCGATGCCGGCGTCCGACGAGCCGCCGAACCAGAGCGGCGGGTAAGGCTTCTGCACCGGAGGGAAGGAAAGGTCGGAGCCTTTCGCCGAAAGATACTGGCCCTCGAAATTCACCTCTTCGCCGGAGAGGATATCGCGCCAGATCGCCAGGAATTCGTCGGTCTGGGCGTACCGTTCGGCGTGACTGAGCTTGTTGCCGTCGCCAGCGAGATCGGCCGGATCGGCGCCGGTGACGACATTGAGCAGGACACGGCCGTTGGAGATACGATCGAGTGTGGCGGCATGGCGCGCAAACAGAGCCGGCGTACCACTGCCCGGCCGCAACGCCACCAGGAAACGCAGTTGCTCGGTCTGCGGGATCAATGCAGCCGCCGTGATCCAGGCGTCTTCGCAGCGTGTGCCTGTCGGCAGGAGGACACCCTTGAAACCAAGCCGGTCCGCGGCCAGGGCGATCTCCCGCAGATAACCGAAGGTTGCCGGCCGATGGCGCTCATCGGTGCCGAGATACGGTCCGTCGCCATGGGTCGGCAGGTACCAGTAGACGTCGAGGGGCGCGTTGGACATGGGATGTTCCTTCTGCGGTCGCTTTGTATCGATGGTTCAGATCTTGCCCTTCCAGGGCACCAGCTTGCGTTCCAGCCAGCGCATGCCGCTGGCGAACAGGAAGGCCAGCACTGCAATGAGGATGAGGCCGACGAAGACGACATCGGTGGACAGGAAGTTGGCCGCCGACATGATCATGTAGCCAAGGCCGGAACGGGCAGCGATGAGCTCGGCCGCAACCAGGCAGGAGAGGCCGGCGGCGACCGCGATGCGCAGGCCGGTCAGGATTTCCGGCAGAGCCGAAGGCAGGATGATGTTGGTGAAGAGCTGCAGCCGCGTCGCACCGAGTGAAAGCGCGGCATTGATGCGCTCGGCTGGCACCGACCGCACACCGGCCTGCGCCGAAAAGCAGATCGGCGCGAAGGTCGACAGTGACAGCAGAACGATCTTGGAAGATTCGCCGATGCCCAGCCAGATGATCAGCAGCGGCAGATAGGCGAGTGGCGGCAGCCCCCAATAGAGCCCGATCGGTACCGAGAGCGTGCCTCGGACCCAGCGGTTCAGGCCCATCAGCAATCCGATCGGAACACCCAATACGACCCCGATGCCGAGCGCTACGAGGATACGACCGAGGCTCGACAACGTGTGCTGCAGCAGTGTGCCATCCGCATAACCGTCCAACGCGACTGCCTGGAATTGCGTCAGCACCTCCGCCGGCGACGGCAGGAACAGCGGCGAGGCCCATTCGAGTTGGGTGGCGGCAAACCACAATGCCAGCAATGCCAGAAGGGTGATCGTGCTGATCAGCAGCGTGCCTGAAGAAGCACTCCTGCCAATCCGGTTCGCGGGCTGACGACGCAGCTTCGGCGCCGGCTGGACATGCGTGAAGATCGTGCGAGGATCTGCGGCAAGCGTCATTGCAAGGTTCCTTTGCCTGCTGGCCGGTGGATGAGCGCGCGGATTTCCTCGCGCAATTCGATGAAACGCGGATCGGAGAGGATCGGGCCGATGTCACCCGTCTCGGCAAATTCGCGCACGAAACCTGCCTCGAAGCGCGCGACGATGCGTCCGGGCCGCGGCGACATCACCACCACGGTGGTGCCAAGTGTCAGCGCTTCTTCGATAGAGTGGGTGATGAACAGGATCTGCTTGCCAGTGCGCGCCCAGACCGAAGCCAGCAATTGCTGCATCGTCTCGCGGGTCAGGCTGTCGAGCGCGCCAAACGGTTCGTCCATGAGCAGGATTTTCGGGTCCGTCGCCAGGGCACGCGCCAGACCGACACGCTGGCGCATGCCGCCCGACAATTCGTAAGGCGGCTTGTCGGCGAAATCGGCAAGACCAACCAGGTCGAGCAGCTCGCGCGCCCGCTCGCGCCGCGCCGTCCTGGAGACACCGGCAAACTTCAGCCCCAGCGCGACATTGTCGACCACGCTTGCCCAGGGCAGCAACGTATCCTTCTGGAAGACGACGCCGCGATCGCCGCCAGGACGATCGATCTCCTCACCATCCAGCGTGATCGAACCTGCGCTCAAAGGCAGGAAGCCGGCGATGGCATTGAGCAGGGTCGACTTGCCGCAACCCGACGCGCCGACCGCTACGACGATGGAATCGGGAGCGATATCAAGCGATACGTGGTCGAGCGCATGGACGGCGCTGCCGTCAGAGGCTGGAAAGGTGACGCTGGCGTCGCGGATTTGAAGCATGGTGAGCCCTCAAAGAGCGGGTGCGAGCCGTGTCCGGCCCGCACCCGCTCCATTCGTCAGTTGGAGACCTTGGCGGCCGCCGCATATTGCGGATCGGCGAAGACGCCGTAATCGTCCTTCACGGCCGTGATCTTGCGCTGTTCCTTCAGGAAGCCGGCGGTATCCTTGAGGATTTTGGCGACACCGCTGTTTTCACCGCCACCAAGCCACTTGTCGGACAGCTGCTCGGCGAGCGGCGGTACAACCGTCGTCTTGATGCGCTCGGCATGGTCGGCCGGTGTGCCGCCCTGCAGGCCGGCGATCAGCTTGATGTTTTCCGAATCCGGGCCCCATGCCGCCTTGTCGTTGGCGAAGGAGGTGAAATAGCCGTCCACCTGCTGCACATACTGCGTCAGGAAATCGGGATGTTGCTTGGCGAATTCACCGGTTGCGACCAGCGCGCTGAAGGTCGGCGCACCACGGTCAGCCACCTCGCCTGCGGTCAACAGCACCTTGCCGTTTTTCTTCAGCTCGGACAGCGCCGGATCCCAGACGAAGGCACCGTCGATGTCACCGCGCTTCCAGGCCGCGACGATCTCCGGCTGCGGAATGGCAATGACCTGGGCGTCCTTTTCTGCAATGCCCTCCTGCTTCAGCACGGCAAGCAGCTGATAATGGTCGGTGGAGACCGGTGCCGCAGCCAGCTTCTTTCCCTTCAGGTCCTTCGGGGACGTGATCTCGGGTCGAACCACCAGCGCTTCACCATCGCGAGAGACGGAGGAGATGTAGAAGCCCTTGACGTCGAGCCCCTTGGACACGGCAGCAGCATACGGGCTGGAGCCGACATCACCGATCTGCACGGCGCCGGAAGCGATGGCGGCGAAGATGTCCGCACCAGAATTAAAGCGGCGGAACTCGATATCCCAACCTGTCTTCCTGGCGATGTCGCCATTGGCGATACCGACGAAATACGGGGTCGAGCCGGTCTGATAAGCAATGACCACCTTCTTATCGTCCGCGGCGAAGGCCAGCGAAACGGAAGCGCCCAGCGAGAGACCCGCGAGGGCGGCAGTGAACAGTTTGCGCATGCGTTTACCCCTTTCCATGATCGAGGTTGCCCCTCGAAACATCAGCGCACGTCGCTGATCGGGTTAAACGCTACTGAATTTGTAGAATTAGTTCAGAAAGCTTTTTGCGAATGTCGCCGCACTTGCGAACGATCTGTCTAACGACAGGCTGAAATGCCGAACCCGAGGTTCAATACGAGAGGTTTTGCCCCCGGGACCGGCAAAAAAAGTTCCGAAGCAGCTCACCTCAATAGGTGGTGCGACCGCCGGAGAGATCGAAGGTGGCGCCAGTGGTGAAGGAGTTCTCATCGGAGAGCATGAAGGCAACCATGGCGGCGGCTTCCTCCACCTCGACAAAGCGGCCGCGCGGCACCTTACCCAGCATATAGGTGACCTGTGCTTGTGGAAGCTGCTCCAGGATACGCGTGCGCGCCGGCGAAGGTGTCAGCGCATTGACGGCGATGTCGTGCCCGGCGAGTTCCTTGCCGAGTGACTTGGTCAATGCAAGAACACCGGCCTTGGCTGCCGAATAGGCGGCAGCGTTCGGATTGCCTTCCTTGCCTGCCACCGAAGCGACGTTGACGATGCGGCCGTAATCGGACGCGATCATGTTGGGCACCAGCCGCCGGCAGCAATAGAAGACGCCGTTGAGGTCGATGTCGACAATCTGCCGCCAGGCATCCGGGTTGTAGTCGACCAGTGGTGCCGCAGGCCCGGCGATGCCGGCGTTGTTGACTAGAAGATCAACAGCGCCGAAGGCCCGTTCCGTCTCGGCGGCCGCTTCATCGACTGCCTCGATCCTGGCCTGATCGCACCAGACAGCCCTGGCCTCCCCCAGTGCCGACAATTCCTGGATTGCTGTTGCCATCGCGGCATTGTCCAGGTCCCAGATGGCAACCCTGGCGCCCGACGACAAAAGCCGGCGTGCAACAGCCAGCCCGATGCCTTGTGCGCCTCCGGTGATCACGGCGACGCGGCCGGCGAGATCGACTCTGTTGATACGGCGGTTCATGAGATGGTCCTTCGCGGAATGGGAAGCTCAGGCTTCCGGCTTGATACGGAAATCCTTGCCTTCAGGCAGGGTCTGGCCGCCATCGACCACCACGGTGGTGCCGGTGATGTAGGAGGCTTCGTCGGAAGCGAGGAACAGCGCAGCATTGGCGATGTCCTGCGGCGTGCCCAGCCGCCCCAGCGGGATCGCCTCCCGCATGGTGCGGATGAATGCCTCCGACCGGTGCTGCTTCACCCCTTCTGTCAGGATGTTGCCCGGCTCAAGTCCATTGACGGTGATGCCGTAGCCGGCGAACTCCAGGGCGGCCGACTTGATGAAGCCGTTGATGCCGGCCTTGCTTGCCGAATAGTGGCCGTGGCCTGGACTGGTAACGCGCGGCCCGGTGATCGACGAGGTGAAGATCATGCGGCCATACCCCTTCTCGCGCATGACCGGCAGCGCTGCCCTTGCGGCCAGGAATGTGCCCTTGAGATTGACACCCAGCACGGCATCCCACTCCTCCGGCGAGGTGTTCTCGATCAGTGTCCACGGATAGATCCCGGCGTTCTGCACCAGGATGTCGAGCGTGCCATAGGCTGCGACTGCGATGCCGACGGCCTTGCGGGTATCCGTAAAGGATGAAACGTCGATCTGCGTGAACTGCCCGCCGAGCCGTTCGGCCGTCGCCTCGCCCGCTTCCACTTCCCGGTCGGCGATGACGACTTTCGCCCCCTCCTCCACAAACCGTGCGGCGATTGCCTCGCCGATGCCGCGCGCGGCGCCGATCACCAGCGCGACGCGGTTTTCCAGCCTCAATGTCATCGAAGCGATTCCTCTGTTGGGTTATGTTCTGGTGGCGCTGCGCGCTATTTGAAGCCCGACATCGAGATGCCTTCGATGAACTGCTTTTGCGCGATCAGGAACGCGATGATGATGGGCGCCACGGAAATCAGCACGGCCGCCATCATCAAAGTCCATTTGCCGGCATATTGCTGCTGCAGGAGCGCAAGCCCTACCGGCAAGGTGGTCGTCTGCATATCGCTCGGCAGATAGATCAGCGCCGTGAACAAGTCGTTCCACGAAAACATGAACGCGAAGATCGCGAAGGCGGCGAGCGCAGGCTTGGCCAGCGGCAAGTAGATACGCCAGTAGATGGTGAGCAGGCTTGCCCCGTCGATGCGCGCGGCCTCAGCCAGTTCGATCGGTATGGTCTTGAAGTATTGCCTGAGCAGGAAAGTGCCAAAGGCACCGCCGAGGAAACTCGGCAGGTACATCGGCACCTGGGTGCCATAGAGGCCGAGCCATTTGAACAGGATGAACTGTGGGATGGTGGTGATCTGCTGCGGAACCATCAGCGTGATCAAGAGCAGGAAGAACAGCGCGTCACGGCCTCGGAAACGGGTCACCGCAAAGATGAAGGCGCCCATCGAACAGGTCAGCAACTGCCCGAACGTGGCAATCACGGCGATCTTGAAGGAGTTCCACAGCATGATGTGAAACGGCATGATGGTCCAGATGTCGCGATAGTTGGTAAGCGTGAAGATGGGCGGGATCAGCGAGCGGGAATATTGATCCGCCGGCAACTTCAGCGAAGTCGAGACCATCCAGACGAATGGCGCGACCATGACGATACCACCGGTGAGCAGCAGTACCACGGCAACGACATTGCCGCGGATTTCCTCGGCACGGCGGCTCATGCTTCAGCTCCGAACTTCTTCTGGACACGGATGTAGAACAGCGTGAACAGCGCGATGATGGCCGTGAGAATAACGGCCTGGGCTGCTGCGTCGCCCATGCGGAAGAAACGGAAGCCGGTGCGGTAGACCGAGAAGACCAGCGTCGGGAAGGTCGAATTTCCGTTGGACAGGCGCGTCAGCATGTAGATGTAGTCGAAAGCCTGGAAGGCATGGATGGTGGAGAGCACACCCTGGAAGAACAGGCTGGGCACCATGGCCGGCACCGTCACGTGGATGAGACGCTGCCAGGTGGTGGCTCCGTCGACGCGTGCAGCCTCGTAGAGTTCCCGCGGGATTGCCTGCAGCCCGGCCAGGAACACGATCATGCCCTCGCCTATGGCACCCCACACATTCACGATGACGACCGAATAGAGGATGACCTTCGGTCCCAGCCAGTTGACCGGATTGCCCCCCAAGGTCGTGATGAAAGAATTCAGCACGCCCTGGTCCTGCGCGAAGATCCAGCTCCACAGCAAACCGACCGCCGTCGGCGAGGACACGACCGGCAGGAAGAACAACGCACGCAACAGCGAGATGCCGCGGATGTGGCGGTTCATCAGGCAGGCCACGGCAAAGCCGATGGCGAGCGTCAGCGGCACATAGATCAGCGAGAACAGTGTCGTGTTGATCAGTGCCGTGCCGAACATGCGGTCATTGGGAAGACTGGTATAGTTGGTCGTGCTTGCCCACTTGATCGGAGTCAGCATATCCCAGTCGAAAAAACTCAATGCCAGCGTGGCGAGCACGGAGCCGAACACGCCGATGGTGAGGCCGAGCAATGTCGGCGCGAGCAGCAGGAGCAGACCTGCGCGCTCGCCCCGTAGTGGCTTTAAGGTGCTGGACAAGGCAATCCCCGGAAAGGCCGATGGATCTAGCGATTGTTGGCGAGGACTTCGTCGCCCGCGGCAACCGCTTCATTGATGGCGTCTGCGATGGGGACTTCCCCACTCCAGGCGCGGTGCAGGGCATCCCCCACGGCGGAAGCCCATTCTTCGTAGCCCTTGAACACGGGCTTCAGATGCGCATAGGCCAGCGCATCGACGAACAGCTTGTGGTCGATCGGCGCATTCTTCTGAACCAGATAGGCGGGGCTTGCGGTGATCGCCTCCTGGATCGGGATCGCGAAGCCCAGTTGCGCCAACTCCTCCTGGGCATGCGGGCCGATCGCGAATTTCAGCAGTTCCCAGGCCTCCTTTGGATGCTTGGTGGTCGAGGAAATGGTGAAACCGGCGCTGTTGATGCTGGTGGCGCGTCCGGCAGGCCCCTTCGGCAGCGGGGCCACGCCCCATTTGAAGGTTGCGGGCACATAATCGGGCACCGACCAATGGCCGCTGACGCCCATGGCAGTAACGCCCGCCTGGAAACCGTCGAGGCCGAATTGCCTGAGCTGCTCGCTTGTCGGGATCGATTTGTCGTCCAGAACCATGCCGGCAATGAAATTCCACGCCGTCATGGCTTCCGGGCTGCCGATCAGCGTCTTGCCGTTCTTAACGTCGACGATCTCGGCGCCATAGGACCACAGCACGCTGCTCCAGAACACCTCCATGTCGATCAGTTCGGCGAACAGGCCCCATTGATCGATCGTGCCGTCACCATTCTTGTCCCGTGTCAGTTTCTTGGCGGCGACGCGCAGGTCGTCCCATGTCCAGGTGTCGGAGGGATAGGCAACACCGGCGGCGTCGAACATGTCCTTGTTGTAGAAAAGCGCGACGGTCTGGATATCGCGCGGCAACCCATAATAGCCGTCAGGCGTCTTGTAAGCTTCGAGCGAGATCGGGAAGACGCCTTTCAGGAGATCAGGTTCCGCATCCACCAAAGGCTGCAGGTTGAGCAACGCGCCACGCGCCTGCCAGTCGGGATAGTTGGAAGCGTCCATTGCAAAGACATCGGGTGCAGTGCCGCCGGCGACCAGAACGCGCAACTTCTCCCAGTAGGAATCCCAGTCGTTGACCTCGACCTTCAGCTTGACGCCGGGATGCGTCTTCTCGAAGTCGGCGGACAGTTTCTGCCATACCGCGATATCGACCGGCCCGCCGAACAGCGTCATGGTCAGCTCGGTATCTGCCAGCGCCGTGGAGCACCACAGGAGACTGCCTGCCAGTACAACACCGCGGGAAACACGCCTCAGCCACTGTGCCATCTTCGCTCCTCCCTCGCCCAGCTGAACGCCAGGTCGCTTCCTTGTTCGACTGCCCTGCGCCAACTTTTGCCGACCGACAGAGTTCGATCGCATCGAGTTGGAGCGGCAGTTTTGTTGATAGCCAGACTATTGCAGAAAGCGGATAAAACTACCTAATTGAGGCCAATAAATTCCTGAATCCCAGCCTCCATCTGGACGATCGCTGTTACCGTGGCTAGCTTTCGGCCTTCTCGCATATCCGCACACTGATGCGTCGAACGAGGGTCGCCGCAATGGACATTTCATCACAGTCACCGGAAGCTGTATCGAGCAGGCGCCCGAGCGCGCCGCAGCGCCGAAAGCTGTCCGCGGCCGTCCAGGATGACAGCGACTTTCTGCCGAGGGACAGCTTCTTTGCCGATCTGCAGGTAGCGGAAGCAATGCCGCTGGCGCACTGGCACGACCATGTCGAATTCAACTTCATGGTATCCGGTTCGATGACCTACCTGTTCAACGGCAACCGCATCGTCCTGCGGCCGGAAATGCCCTATTGTTTCTGGGCCGGCGTGCCGCACCAGGTTGTCAAAGTGACGGAACCCGCCAGACTGATCTGTGCCTATGTTCCCTTCGCGGCATTCCTGGCACTCACCCTGCCCGACGCGTTCAAGACTTCGGTGCTCAACGGCCGCATGATGACCGTGACCGAACCGGACCCGATGGATAACCTGCTGTTCCAGCGTTGGGCACAGGAATGGGCCCCGGCGCCGAGCGAGGCGCTCGCGCAGATCCTGCGCGAAGAGATGCGGCTGCGCGTGCGTCGGCTGGCGCTGCGCAGCGTCGCTGCCGAGATCGATGACCGCTCGGGCATCAAGGTTGATGAACCGCAGGGCGTAATCACCGCCAAGACCAAGGCAGACGACCGATTGATCGACCGGGTGCAGAAAATGACGAATTACATCAACAAGGAATTCGCCAACGACATCCAGCTCGCTGACATCGCCAAGGTCTGTGGCCTGCATCCCACCAACGCGATGGCTGCCTTCAAGAGCGTGCTGGGCGTTACGATCGCCCACTACATTCGTCGCCAGCGTCTCAGCCATGCAATGATGATGCTGGCCGACACCGACCGCTCGATCATCGAGATTGCTTTCGCCTGCGGCTACGGTTCGTTGAGCCGGCTCTATCATGCATTCCAGAGCCAGCTGGAAATGACGCCACGCGACTACCGCAAGCAGTTTCGATCCTAGATCAGAGACCTGATTACCGGTACAAAATCATTGTCTTACATGGATTTCCTCGACTCAATCCGAGATCAATGACCCAAACAGCTCCCGGTCTCCGCGTCGAACAGATGCAACGTCTCCGTTCGCGGAGATAGATAAACTGCCTCGCCCCTCGTCCAACGGGGGCGCTCGGTGGTCTGAACCGTCAACTGCCGACCGTCCACTTCGACCAGCAGGGTCGTGAGAGCGCCATTCATCTCGACTGTGACGACGCGGCCGGGGATGGGTCCGGCTTCGGTCAGTGCGACATGTTCAGGGCGAAAGCCACACACCACCGCCCTGCCCGCTTCACCACGCTTGCCGGCAGGCAATCGTAACAGACAGTCGACGTTGACACGAACATACAGCACTCCGTCGGCTACTTCGAGGTGCCCGTCGACAAAGTTCATTGCGGGCGAGCCGATGAAGCCGGCGACGTGGAGGTTGGCCGGATTGTCATAAAGTTCGAGCGGAGTACCGATCTGCTCGACGCGACCGTCGCGCATAACCACGATACGGTCAGCCATGGTCATGGCTTCGACCTGGTCGTGGGTGACATAGATCGCCGTGGTGCCCAGCCGCTGTTGCAGCGAACGGATCTCGCCACGCATGACGACACGGAGCTTGGCGTCGAGATTGGACAGCGGTTCGTCAAACAGGAACACCTGCGGGCTGCGCACAATGGCGCGGCCCATGGCGACGCGCTGGCGTTGGCCGCCCGACAGCTGCTTCGGGAAACGCTCGAGATAGTCGGTGAGGCCAAGTATCTGCGCGGCTTCGCGGACGCGGCGGTCGATCTCGGTCGACTTCTCGCCACGCAATTTCAGCGAGAAACCCATGTTCTGGTGCACCGTCATATGCGGATAAAGCGCATAGTTCTGGAACACCATGGCGATGTCGCGCTCCTTGGGCGACACATCATTCACGACACGTCCACCGATGCTGATCGTGCCCTCGGTAATTTCCTCAAGCCCGGCGATCATGCGCAGCAGCGTGGACTTGCCGCAGCCGGACGGGCCGACGAGGACGAGGAACTCTCCGTCACGCACATCGATGTTGACGTCGTGCGTGACGCGCAGATGGCCATACTGCTTGTTGATGTTCCTGAGTTCGACGCCGGCCATGACACTGCTCCTGAAGCAATACCAGCAAAAGGCGCGCAGCGCTTCTTGCGTTCGGAGTTCCGTAAAAACAAAGAGTTAGAGCGTTTCCACCTTCCCGCAAAGCAGAAACGCTCTAGCGGTAGCTCGGCAGGAGGTTGCCGTGGGCGACGATCAGGTCGTCAACAAGCGAAACGATCTCGTCGAGCGAAAGCTGCGCGGCGGTATGCGGATCGAGCATTGCGGCTTGATAGATGGCCTCGCGGCTGGAGGTCAACGCGGCCTCCACAGCCATTTCCTGGACATTGACGTTGGTGCGCATGATGCCCGCGAGCGGCGCCGGCAGCTTGCCCATGCGCACTGGCTGGATACCGTTGCGGTCGACATGGCACGGCACCTCGACTCCACAGCCTTCGACCAGATTGTCGATCAGGCGGTCGTTGCGAACATTGCCGTAGATCAGTGAGGGCTTGCCGGTCACCATCGAATGGATGATGGCGGCCGCATACTCGTTGCTCCTGCAGACCTCCAGAGGCTTATTCGGATCGGCCAGTTCATCGCGCAGCCGGTTCCAGTCCGCGATCTGCTCCTCGCACCACACGGGGTACTGGTCGAGAATGACCTTGTAGCGGTCGATGATGTCCTGGCGGCCCGGCTTGATGAACCAGGAATTGTATTCGGAGAAATGGGTGCTGGATTCAGTCACGAAATGCCCGAAGTGGCGCAGGACCGCGAAACGGACGGAATCATCCTGCGGGAAGCTTCCGTCCACCGCCATCCGCCGAAGCCTCGGGTAGAGATCCTCTCGCGAGCCGTCAGCAAGGCGTTTTTCGAACTTCAGGAAGAAAGAGACGTGGTTCAGGCCGGCGCAGGTGTAGTCGATATCCGCAATGTCTTCGCCGAGGCAGCGGGCGAGATGACCGGACGTTTCCTGCACGCTGTGGCAAAGGCCGACATAACGAATGTCCGGTGCGGCCCGCGTCGCCGCCCAGGTGTTCATGGCCATCGGGTTGACGTAGTTCATCATCAACGCGTTCGGGCAGAGCTCACGCATATCGCTCGCGATGTCGAGGATCACCGGAATGGTGCGCAGCGCGCGGAAGATGCCGCCGATACCCAGCGTGTCGCCGATGGTCTGACGCAGTCCGTACTTCTTCGGCACCTCGAAATCGGTGACGGTGGCCGGACGATAACCGCCGACCTGCATCATCAAGATGACGAAATCGGCATCCTTCAACGCCTTGCGACGGTCCAGCGTCGCCTCGACCTTCAGTCCGGCCAGGCCAAGCGTTTCGCCGATGCGGCGCGCCACGGTCTCGGAGGTCGAAAGCCGCTCCGGATCGATATCGAAAAGGCTGATTTCCGAATCCTGCAGTTCGGTATTGCTCAGTACATCACTGAGGATGTTCTGGGCGAAGACTGTGGAGCCCGCGCCTACGAGGCAGATCTTGGCCATGGAAAGTTCCTTTTGGTCCGCAAAGTCGATGCCCGGACGGGCGTTCCAAAAGGGAAAATCTACTGTTCAGGCGCAAATTTCTTGCCGGCGAGCCCCTGAAAATTCCCGAAAGACAGTGACTGCCGAGCAGACCAAGGGAACTGCCCGGCCGAGGCGTCAATGGAATTCGTGGCTCCCCTCGAATTCGGCTGACAGCCGAATGCCGAATGTGTGCTTCCTGTCGTCCCCATGCCTGTCGAAGGCATAACCTGCAGCGATCTGCCAACTCTCATTGCTGAGGCCGAGATCCCGGCCGAACTTGTAGGCGACGGTTGCGTCGAACAGATGCTCGATGAGGTCCGGCTCGTCGGTGATCTGCTCGCGCTGCTGGGTATAGGAGATCGAATAGGTCATCGCCTCGCGCTGCAGCGCTGCCGACACGGTCAGGAACAAGGCATCGTCGGCACCACCGCCGAAATTGTTGAACCAGGCGGCTTCCGTGAACAGTTTCAGCGTCATCTCGTTGCCCAGGGCCACATTGCCGTTCAGCCCGCCCAGCAATCCGGTTTCATTGCCGAAACTGTGTTCACCGCCCTTCTGAAAGCGTGCCCCCAGGCGATATCCGAATGTGCCCTCATCATAACAGCTGGCAGCGCCAGCCCCGAGGCACCCGGACAAATCAAGTGCTACCGAGGATATACCATCGCTGTTGCCCGCGCCGCCATCCTCCCGGGTGTGGCGGCCACGATTGGTGAACAGCGATTCCGACAGAGAGCTGCGATCCACCCCGAAGGCTGCGACCTCGATTTCATTGTGGAAACCGCCTGTCTCAAAGCCATAGGCGACTGAGGCGCCCACTCGTTCCTTCAGCTCATAATTGCCGGCGAGGTCGGTGCCGTGGATGCCGGGCGTGATGTCCCAGGCCTTGCCGAAAGCCGGGTGAAACTTGCCCACGCGCAGTCCAATCCCACCGACATGGAACTGTGCGTTGAGTTCGGAAACATAAGTGCCGACGTGGTGAAAATACTGGTTCACGCCCAGTTCCTCGTCCTTCACCTCCTCCGTGATCAAATGGCCGAAAAACGCAACGCCCTCGACCGGACGATAGGATGCGGTGAATTCGACCGTCGGCGCGGCGACAAAATAGTCGTCGTCGGCATGGTGTGGAAACCGGTTCCAGTTCCCGACCGTCTCCATGTAGGCATAGTAGTCGATGCAAGGCGCGCTGCATTCGCCAGCCGACGCCCGCTCTACACTCGCGAAGGCCGTCGTCGCCAAAGCAATTCCAGCAAAAGTGCACAGCGATTTTGCGTTCGGAATTGCGCAAAAACAAAGAATTAGAGCGTTTCCGCGTTTCCGCGAAAGGCGGAAACGCTCTGGTATAGCGGGCGCAAAAAGCCAGTATCGTGTCATGAGATGCTCCGTCCTTCCCCTCTGAAAGAGCTTCGGACGGTTTTGTTTTGCCGGCTCCCATGCCGTTCCCCGTCCAGCGCAAAAGCTGCGCCGGACAGCCGGGATGGTCTTGTCGAAGTTCGAACGATCACTCCTGGAAACAAGCGATTTTGGCTACTTTTCCCCGGACGGCAGCCTGCACCGGCGCGCTGGCCGCGCGATTTGCCAGCTCTGCCTGCTTCCGCCTCGCCGCACGCGATGCTAGGCATCGCCAGTCCCTAACCGAATTGGAAACGACCTTGGCCAGTCCCGACGTGACGAAAAAACTCCCGGTGATCGAAATCTGTGTCGAGGGCATCGATGGGCTGCTTGCCGCCGAACGTGCCGGCGCCGACCGCGTCGAACTCTGCGCCAGCCTTGTCGAGGGTGGCATCACGCCGAGCCTGGGCACCGTCCGCCTGGCGCTGGAACTTGCCAGGATCCCATTCCATGTCATCGTGCGCCCACGCGGCGGCGATTTCCTCTACAGCGAGACGGAGTATCGCTCCATGCTGGCCGATATCACGGCGCTTCGCGAACTCGGCGTCGCCGGGGTCGTGGTCGGCTGCCTCACCGCCGATGGTACGATCGACGAAGAGCGCATGACCGGCCTCGTCGATGTTGCCGGCCCACTCGCGGTCACCTGTCACCGCGCCTTCGACATGACGCGCGACCCAACCGAAGCGCTCGAAGCGTTGATCCGCTGCAAGGTGGGACGCGTGCTCACTTCTGGACAGCGCGACACGGCCATTGAAGGTGCTGATCTGCTGGCGACGCTCGTCAGGCAGGCAGCCGGTCGCATCATCATCATGGGCTGCGGCGCACTCGATCCCCAGAACATCGGCGCGGTAAGGGCAAAGACCGGGCTGACCGAAATGCATTTCGCTTCGCTCAGGGACGAGGCCAGTGGCATGCTCTACCGCAACCCGCATGTCGGCATGGGCGGTGATGATCTCGATCGCGAATACCGCAACACGCTTACCGATGAGGCGCGTGTCGCGGCTACCATCAAGGCTGCGCGTACATGACCACATCTCCCATCGAATCCCTGGACGGCGCCGACGAAGCGGCCGTGCTCGCGCTCAACAACGAGAACGCCGCCGAACTATCCTGGCTTGAACCGGAAGAGCTTTCCGCGCTGGTCGGCACGTCATTTTCGGCAAGCCGTATCGGCGATCTCGAGGCTTTCCTGCTGACTTTCGACCAGACGGCAACTTACAGCAGCCCGAATTTTCTTTGGTTCAGGGAGCGCTACCCGCGCTTTGTCTATGTCGACCGCATCGTGGTTGCAGCCGGTGCTCGCGGACGCGGTCACGCGCGACGGCTCTATGAAGACCTCTTCGCGCGCGCAGAGGCTGCAGGGCATGATGTCGTCACATGCGAAGTGAACCTGGACCCGCCCAACCCGACCTCGGATGCCTTCCATGCGGCCCTCGGCTTCCTGGAAGTCGGCGAAGCTCTCATCCACGGCGGCAAGAAGGCAGTCCGCTACTACGCAAAGCAATTGAAGGGTTAGGTTTTGAAAGGATGCGACCCGGACGGAGCCGCATCCTTTCAAACGTCACTGGAACAGCGGCAAGGCGCTGGCCAATGTCATCAAGAACCCCCACGCCAGCGGGATGCCGACCAGCAACCAGGCAAGCAGGAGCTTGAGCGAACTGCCTTGTGTCTCATTGGTCATATCATCCTCCCTCAAGCCGGCTGTTCGACTTTCATGTGAAAGCGCTCGTTCACCGGCCGCATCAAGAGATTGAGCACAAACCCGACAACCAGCAGGCCGGCCATGATGTACATGGTGACCGTGTAGGCGTCTGCTTTCGCGACACCGCTGTCGATCTGATACTGCCGGATGTAGTTGACCAGCACGGGTCCAAGCACGCCGGCGACCGACCAGGCGGTCAACAGGCGGCCGTGAATCGCACCGACGTAACGCACGCCGAACACGTCGCGCAGATAGGCAGGTATGGTGGCAAAACCACCGCCATACATCGACAGGATCACACCGTAGAATAGCACGAACAGGAAGATGCTGCCTGTCTGCCCCGTCCATGGCACCGCCGCATAAAGAATGACACCAAGCAGGAAGAAAATGGCGTAAGTGGTTTTACGGCCGATGAAATCACTGGTCGATGCCCAGAAGAAACGGCCCAGCATGTTGAAGATGGACAAAAGGCCGACGAAACCCGCCGCGGCGGCTGGCGAAATACGACCCGGGAACATCTCCTGGCTCATCGCCGATGCCTGACCGAGCACGCCGATGCCCGCGGTCACGTTGAGGCAGAGCACACCCCAAAGCAGCCAGAACTGTGGTGTCTTCAACGCATCATCCAGATGAACGTTGGCACTCGTCACCATTGCGCTCTGCTTCACCGGCGGCGTCCAGCCGGCCGGCCGCCAGCCATCCGGCGGTACGCGCACCAGCGTGGCGCCGATCATCATGAAGACGAAATAGACGACGCCCAGCACCAGGAAGGTTTCCGCAACGCCGACATGGCTTTCGGTCGAAAACAGCTTCATCAGGTAGACCGAAAGCGGCGAAGCGATGAAAGCGCCGCCGCCGAAACCCATGATCGCCATGCCGGTCGCCATGCCGGGTCGGTCCGGGAACCAGGTGATCAAAGTCTTCACGGGAGAGATATAGCCAAGGCCCAGGCCGATACCGCCGATGACGCCGTACCCCAGATAGATGATCCAGAGCTGGTGCAGATACACGCCCAGCGCAGAGACGAGAAAGCCACCCCCGAAACAGCAGGCGGCCAACGCCATCGCCTTGCGCGGCCCGACCCGGTCCAGCCAACCGCCGCCAAAGGCGGCTGCGATGCCGAGGAACGCGATCGCGATCGAGAAAATCCAGCCGAGGCTGGTCAGCTTCCAGTCGTCCGGCGCGGATTCCGTGATGCCGATCAGTTTTGACATCGGCAGGTTGAACACGCTGAAGGCGTAGGCCTGACCAATACACAGATGGATGCAAAGCGCTGCTGGCGGTACCAGCCAACGGTTGAAACCGGGTTCGGCGACTGTATGCGTTCGGTCGAGCCAACTGCCCGGCGCTTCTGTCCTGGCCTGCATTTCACTCCTCCCTCGTCGTTCGCGGGGGAGGATAGAACTGCGGCGGAAGCAAGCAACGGCGAATGATCCCTCCACTACCAATGTCTAATTTCGATGTCGCTAATATGATAAACTGGATACCTGGGGCGCTATCGCAAATCCTTGACCAGGAACAGTTCCGGGATGGATTGCAAATGCCCAAACGCCACGCTCCCGGCGTCGCGAAAACCATTTCTGCGGTGCCAGGCCTGCGGCTCGGCTTCGTCGCTTTGCGAGGAGGTCATCAGGAGTGTTGCGCCCGCAGCCCGCATCGTCGCCTCCCAATGCCGGAACACCGCTGTGCCGATACCGGAACGCCGGTGATCGGGAAGTACCATGATCAGGTCCATGAAGGGGATCGTTCCCCAGAACCAGCTGAAGCGCAGGAAGCCGATCGGTTCGCCCTCCTGCTCCGCTATGATGTACTCGCCGAGCGACAGGCAGCGCTTTATCCATCGTTCGGGCACATGGCGATCGTGCGCCAACAGCCAGTCGAGGTGGCGGTTTTCCGCGCGAATGGTACTTGCACGCATACACACATCCCCAGTTGCCGGACACCTAGCTCGAGATAAAACCCAATCAAGCAGGCCGACTGGACCCAACCGGCTGCAATCCGTTGGCATAAGGGGCATTGCCGGATGCTTCGTCACTGCGCAACGGCATATAGGTTTTCATCGTCCGATGCTTGCCTTGCGCGCGACGATATAGGGTCGCTTGTCGTCGCCCTTGGCCGCGTGGTTCTCAACTGCGAGAATCTCGAAACCGGCAAGCGCGATGCAGAGGCTGAGCTCCTTCGTGCTGAAGGTGCCGGCGTAAGGTGCCTTGCCGATCATGCGCAGCGCCGGCAGAAGCGCCAGGCGGATCAGCGGGTTCATGTCGCCGAGACAAGGCGTCTTGGAAATGAACAGTCCGTTTGCTGCGAGCAGGTCGTGGATGCCGCGCAGCGTGCCCGGCAGGTCGCGTACCAGATGGAGATAGTTGAAGCCGAGAACCGCGTTGAACAGCCCGACGTCGGTGTCCAGGGCTTCAACGGTTGCCGTACGGAATTCAAGCTCCGGGATCGGCGTGGCGGCATGTTTTTCCGCAGCGATCGCGATCATGGCTGGGGAAAAATCGGTTGCCAGGTAGCCCCTCACCGCATCTGCCAGCCGCAACGCGGTCGTTCCCGTGCCACAGCCAAGTTCAAGCACATGATCGTCGGAATTAAGCTGCGATCGCGTCCGCTCGAGCGTTCGTTGATATCCATCCTCGTCTGCGATCGCGGATTTGGCGTAGTTCCGCGAACTCCGGTCCCAGAAACGGGCGTCGCTCGCAACGCTCATTCAGAGTGCTCCCCATGCAGCTATCGGATTTCGTGCATAGAAGGCACGCATTGCCTGAGCATTGCGTCAGCAATGATACTTCAGGAAACGACGAGACGCCGCAGAGCGTCTACGCGAACGCGCAGACAAGCCAGGAAAAGGAGCCGTACGGTTCCTTTCTCTTGAATGCGCTCGCCGTCAGCCGTTGGCGGCGGCGACAGCACGCTTTGCCATGACACTGATCAGATTTGCCCGGTAGTCGGCCGACGCATGGATATCCGTCATCAGGTTGTCCGCCGATATCCTGGCACCCGCAACCGCTGACGGATCAAACGACCCGGCCAACGCGGCCTCGATCGTCTTCGCACGGAAGACGCCATTGTCGCCGGCTCCGGTGACGGCGACGCGCACATCATCCTTGCCTGTCGCCTTGCCCTTGGTCACGAATACACCAACGATGGCATAGCGCGAGGCAGGGTTGCGGAACTTCTGGTATGCCGCCTTGGCGGGGGCTGTGAATGTAACGGCCGTGACGATTTCGCCGTCCTTCAAGATCGTCTCGAACAACCCCTTGAAGAACTTTTCGGCGGCTATCTCGCGCTTGTTGGTGACGATCGTCGCACCCAATGCCACCATGGCGGCCGGATAGTCGGCGGCCGGATCATTGTTAGCGATCGAGCCGCCGATCGTACCGCGATGACGCACGGCCGGATCGCCGATCATCGAGGCAAGTTCGGCCAGTGCCGGACAGGCCTTCTGCAGCTTGGCGTCGGTGGACACCTCGTAATGTGTGGTTGCCGCGCCGATGGTCACGGTCTTGCCGCTGACCTTGACGCCCTTCAACGCCGCGATCCTGGACACGTCCACAAGATCCGACGGCGCCGCCAGGCGCGTTTTCATGGCCGGGATCAATGTCATGCCACCCGAAAGCAGCTTGCTGTCACCGGTCTTCAGCAGCTTCACCGCATCGGCGACAGAATTGGCGCGATGGTAGTTGACGGAGTACATAGCTCGTTCTCCTCAGAGAGATTTCGACAGGGCAGCCAGCGATAGGCAATCGGCAGTCGTGCGAAGTCGTTCCGACTGCCGACTGCCCATCTCACTGCCTCTTCAATGTTTCTGCGCCGCCGCCCACACCCGCGAAGGCGTAGCCGGCATGGTGAAATCGGCGATGCCCAGGGCATCGGTAAGGGCATTGATCACCGCGGGAGGCGAACCGATGGCACCTGCCTCGCCGCAGCCCTTGATGCCGAGGGGATTGCCCGGGCACGGCGTGTTAGAGGTCGAAACCTTGAAGGACGGCAGGTCGCCGGCGCGCGGCATGGTGTAATCCATGTAGCTCGCCGTCAGGAGCTGGCCGCTGGTGTCGTAGAAAGCACCTTCCAGCAAGGCCTGACCCACGCCTTGCGCGATGCCGCCATGCACCTGCCCCTCGACGATCATCGGGTTGATGATGTTGCCGAAATCGTCGGCCGCCACGAACTGGATGATCTCGGTCAGGCCGGTTTCCGGATCGACCTCGAGCTCGCAGATGTAGCAACCTGCCGGGAAGGTGAAGTTGGTCGGATCGTAGAAGGCCGTCTCCTTGAGGCCAGCCTCCATGCCGCCCGGCAGATTGTGCGCAGTGTAGGCGGCGAGCGCCATCTGGAACCATGGCACGTTCTTGTCGGTCCCGGCCACTTTCAACGCACCGTTTTCGATGACGATATCACCTTCATCAGCCTCCATGAGATGCGCCGCGATTTTCTTGGCCTTGGCCTCGACCTTGTCGAGAGCCTTGACGATCGCGCTCATGCCGACCGCGCCGGAGCGCGAGCCGTAGGTGCCCATGCCCATCTGCACCTTGTCCGTGTCGCCATGCACGATGCTGACGGAGTCGATCGGCACGCCGAAGCGGCCGGCGACCAGCTGCGCGAAGGTCGTCTCATGACCTTGACCGTGGCTGTGCGAGCCAGTCAGCACCTCGATGGTGCCAACGGCGTTCACCCGCACTTCAGCCGATTCCCAAAGGCCGACGCCGGCCCCAAGCGAACCGACCGCCGCCGATGGTGCGATGCCGCACGCCTCGATATAGCAGCTCATCCCTATGCCGCGCAGCTTGCCGGCCTTCCTGGCCTTGTCGCGCCGCTTGGTAAACCCGGCATAATCTGCAGCTTTCATGGCAGCATCGAGCGAAGCGCCATAGTCGCCAGCGTCGTAACACATGATCACAGGTGTCTGATGCGGGAACTGGGTGATGAAATTCGTGCGTCTCAGTTCCGCGGGGGACACGCCGAGCTCCCGGGCAGCCGTTTCGATGGTACGCTCGATCAGATAGGTCGCTTCCGGTCGCCCAGCCCCGCGATAGGCGTCAACGGGCGCGGTGTTGGTGTAGACAGTGCGCACATTGGCGTGGATGGCGGGGATGTTGTACTGGCCCGACAATAGCGTGGCGTACAGATAGGTCGGCACGGAAGACGAAAAGAGCGACATGTAGGCGCCGAGATTGGCGACGGTATCCACCTTCAGACCCGTGATGCGGTTGTTCTTGTCAAAGGCCATCTCCACGGTCGAGTGGTGGTCGCGGCCATGCGCGTCGGTCAGGAAGCTCTCGGTGCGGTCGGCTACCCATTTCACCGGCACGCCCGCCTTCTTGGACGCCCACAGGCAGACGACCTCTTCCGGATAGATGAATATCTTGGAGCCGAAACCGCCGCCGACGTCAGGCGCGATGACACGCAGCTTGTTTTCCGGCGCGACGTTGTAGAAGGCGCTCATCACCAGACGGGCGACATGCGGGTTCTGCGACGTCGTCCAGCATGTGTAGTGGTCCTCACCCTTGTCGTAGTGCCCAAGCGCTGCGCGTGGCTCCATGGCGTTGGGAACCAGACGGTTGTTGATGATCTTCATGCGTGTGACGTGATGTGCCGACTTGATCGCGGCATCCGCCGCCTTGGCGTCGCCGATCTCCCAGTCGAAGATGAGGTTGTTGTCGGCTTCGGGATGCAGTTGTGGCGCCCCCTTCTCCAGCGCCTTCACCGCGTCGACGACGGCTTTCAATTCCTTGTAGGTGACCTCGACAGCCTCGGCTGCGTCGCGCGCCTCGCCTTTGGTGTCGGCGATGACGATCGCCACCGCATCGCCAACATAACGGACGCGGTCGAAGGCGAGCGGCGACCAGGCTCCCATCTTCATCGGTGAGCCATCCTTGGAGTGGATCATCCAGCCGCAGATAAGGTTGCCGATGCCGTCGGCCTTCAATTCCTTGCCGGTCAGGACGGCGACCACGCCAGGCATGCCCTGCGCCTGTTTGACATCGATCTTCTTGATCTGTGCATGCGCGTGCGGACTGCGCACGAAGACGGCATGTTTCATGCCGGGAACCACCATATCGTCGACATAGCGGCCAGCGCCCATGATGAAGCGCTTGTCTTCCTTGCGTGTGACGCGAGCGCCAATTCCTTCCATACCCATCAAAATTCTCCTCCGGAACCTTGAAGTGAATTCATTCTGGCCGGTTCAGTCGCGTGCGAACAACTCGTGATCGGTTTCGCAACGATGGTCAGACTGTCGGCCGGTTATCCGATCGCAGCTCAGGCAGCCTTCTTTGTCTTAGGCTTCGATGCCTTCGACATCGCTTGAGAAGCAGCCAGTATCGCTTTGACAATGTTATGGTATCCGGTGCAGCGGCAGATGTTGCCTTCCAGCTCCGCCCGCACCGTTGCTTCGTCCAGCCCCTCGGGATGACGCGCAATCATGTCGGTCGCGGTCATGATCATGCCCGGCGTGCAGAAGCCGCATTGCAAGCCATGGTGCTCCTTGAACGCCGCCTGCACCGGATGCAGATCCGCGCCATTGGCGATGCCTTCGATGGTCACGACGGTTGAACCGGAAGCCTGCGCGGCCAGTATCGAACAGGACTTGATCGCCTTGCCATCGACATGGACGACGCAAGCGCCGCACTGCGAGGTATCACAACCGACATGCGTGCCGGTAAGTCCTTGATGTTCACGTAGAAAATGAACCAGAAGCGTGCGGTCCTCGACGGTGGCGCGCACCTGTCTGCCGTTCACGGTCAACGAAATGTCCGACATGAAGCCTCCCTGGGTGTTCAACCTCGGTAGACTGCCGGCTTCCTCCGGACGGACCGGCAGACCGCTATTCTTGTGTTCTGGAATCGCTTGGAAATTCGCTCCCAACATCTCCGTTTTGCGAGAATGCAATCCGCCCAATACGCCGTATATTGTACTTTCGGTCACGGGTTGGGGACAGCCCCCATTGCCATTCGAGGAGGCCTACTGCAACAATACGACCGGCGTTGAGGAGCGCCGGCAAAAGCGGGAGGAGAAGCTGGTCGCTTCGCGGACGCGCTATGCGTGCGGCCTGTCGGCGCTCACTTCAAGCGAGCCCGATGCGGAGCATTTTGCCGCCGAAATCGCTCGGGAAGCCGATGCGATCGGTGCCGGTTACATGTTGCTGTTTTTCTCGCAAAGCCTGATGGATGCGCAGACGCTAGCGGACGCGCTGAAACGGCATGCCCCCGCCCTGGCCTACGCCGCGTGCTCGACCGCCGGCGAGATCACGCCGGATGGGCTGGAGGAAGGCCATATGCTGGCGATGCTGCTGCCTTCAGCCACCTTCACCGTTGCCAGTGCCATGGTGCAGAACCTGTCATCATCGGCGATGGACGGCATCACCGGCGAAGTGGAGGTGCTGAGACGCACGCTGCGTGCCACCAGTAAAAATGCGCGGGCCGGCAATGTCTTCGCACTCTGTTTCATCGACGGCCTGTCCTACGCGGAAGAAGCCGTCACGTCGGCGATCCACTGGGGTCTCGATGACATCCCTCTGCTTGGGGGATCGGCCGGCGACGACCTCAAATTCGAGACCACCACGCTGATCAGCAATGGTCTTGTCGCTTCCGACTGTGCCATTGTCGTGCTGATCGCCACGACCATCCCGTTCCACGTCTTTAAAACCGATAATTTCGTCCCGACCGACGAAAAACTGGTGGTGACGGCGTCCGATCCCGATCACCGCATCGTGCGCGAGTTCAACGCCGATGTCGCAGCCACCGAATATGCCGCCGCCGTCGGCGTCGTTCAGCAGACGCTGACGCCGTTCTCCTTCGCCTCGCACCCCGTCGTGGTGAAGGTGGGCGGCGAGTATTATTGCCGCTCCATCCAGAAGATGAACTCGGATGGCTCGCTATCCTTCTTCTGCGCCATCGACGACGGCGTGGTCCTGTCCGTCGCACAGCCGCTGGGCATGGTCGAGACCACCAAGGCTACGCTCAAGGATGTCGAGTCCAAACTGGGGCCTATCGACATGATCCTCGGCTTCGATTGCGTTCTGCGCCGGCTTGATGCCCGCAATCGCCAGGTGTTCCGGGATATTTCCGAACTCTATCGCGCCAACAAGGTGATCGGCTTCGGCACCTATGGCGAACAATACCGCTCCATGCACCTCAACCAGACATTCACCGGCATCGCCTTCGGGCACCCGCAGGCGGCCGAGTAAGCCAATGCCGCTCAACGACATCCGGGATATCGAGCGACTTAAGAAGATCAACGCGGCACTGGTCAGCCGCGTCGAACGTTCCATGGACCAGCAAGGCAACGCGTTCTCACTGTTTCAGACCGCGATCTCGCTCGAAAATCGCGTGCGCATGCGCACGGAGGAACTGCACTCCACCTTGCGCCGGCTGGAACAGTCGAACATGGCGCTTTCGGTCGCCAAGGAAAGCGCCGAACACGCCAATCTCTCCAAGACCCGGTTCCTGGCCGCTGCCAGCCACGACGTGCTGCAACCGTTGAACGCCGCCCATCTGTCGGTATCGGCGCTGGCCGAACTGCAGACTTCAGAGGAAGGCCGCAAGCTGGTTCGTCAGGTCGAGCGTTCGCTGCAGACCATGGAAGACCTGCTGCATACGTTGCTCGACATCTCCAAGCTTGACGCCGGCGTGGTCGAGCCCGAGACGACCGACGTCAACCTGGAAACGCTGTTTTCAGCCTTGCGCTCCGACTTCCAGCCTATCGCTGAAACCAAGGGGCTCTCACTGCGGTTCCGTCCGGCGGCAATCGCGGTCCGGTCCGACCGCACGCTTCTGCGCCGCATCTTGCAGAACATCCTGTCCAACGCGCTCCGCTATACACGGCAGGGCGGCGTGCTTGTCGGCACACGCCAGCGCGGAAACATCATCCGCATCGATGTCGCGGATACCGGCTGCGGCATTCCCGAGGATCAACGCGAAGCAGTGTTCGAGGAATTTCATCGCGGCACACGAATGCCGGATGCCGAACTGGCCAGTGGCGGCCTTGGACTCGGGCTCGCCATCGTCAGGCGGATGGCCGGCGCACTCGGTCATCCCGTGACCTTTTCCTCCACCGTCGGGCGCGGCACCATCTTCCACATCGACGTCCCCGTTTCCACGCACTCTGTCCCGGAACCGGGGACAGTCGAAATCGAGCGCCAGCCAGGGTACGGCCTGTTCGGTACCAAGGTACTGCTTGTGGAGAACGATGCGGACGTGCTGGCCGCCATGACCTCGTTGCTGGAGCGCTGGCAATGCACCGTACGCGCGGCGACGTCGACCGACGAGGCACTGGACGCGCTGGGCGATACCGACTGGGTTCCCGACATCATCATCGCTGACCAGCATCTCGAAGGCGGCGACCTCGGCACCATGACGGTGTCACAGGTGCGCGATTATCTCGGCCGCGCCGTTCCCGCCCTGCTCGTGACGGCCGATCCGTCGGAAAGCGTCATGAATGCCGCCCGCGCCGCCGGCATCGAATTCATGCGCAAACCGTTGAAACCGGCGCAACTTCGAGCGCTGCTGGCGCATTTGTTGGCGTAGGCAGTCGGCAGTCGAATAGTGCAGTCGGTAACAGGTCAACTCCGGCTGCCGACTGGCTATTGCCGACCGCTTCAAAATCCCTGCTGATCCCGGAATAACTCGGCATTGTCGAGTTTCGACACCTCGATCACCGCCTGCGTGCGGCTGTAGACGTTGAGCTTGCGCAGGATTTCCGAGACATGCGCCTTTACCGTCGTCTCGCCGACCTGCAGTTCATACGCAATCTGCTTGTTCAGCATGCCCTGGCGCAGCATCTGCAGAACCCGCAACTGCTGCGGTGTCAGGCGGGACAGCCGCTGCACCATGTCGGCGCGATCGCTGCTTTCCGTGTCGGGCTGTTCGGCCGTGTATGTGTCAGGCACATAGATCGCGCCCTCCATGACGGAGCGGATGGCTGCCGCGAGATCGTCCTTGCGCACCGATTTCGGGATGAAGCCGGCGGCGCCATAGGACAGGGCCTCGGAAATGATCTTGGGATCCTCATAGCCGGAGACGATCACGACCGGCAGATGAGGATAACGCGTACGCAATTGCAGCAGCCCCTCAAAGCCGTGGACGTCCGGCATGGAAAGGTCGAGCAACGCCAGGTCGAACGGCCGCACCTCAGTCAACAATTCGACCGCCTCGCCGATCGAACGGGCCTCAACGGTATCGACCTCGGGATAGGCCATGCGCACGGCACTGTGCAGAGCCTCCCGAAAGAGCGGGTGATCGTCGATAATCAGAAATCTTGCGACTTCGCTCGCTGCACTCATGGCCGCACTTGCCCCGATCTCGGTCGTCATGAGGCAACATACGCCTGCCCCGACAATCCGTTCATTAGCCAATAGTACATTGGCAAGGCCATCGTGCCAGTCTGCCAGAAACAATCAATTGTTGATCGCAGCAGGCACTCGGTTTGCAAAATGTGATGCCTTGCCCCTCGATCCAAAACAATTGAATGTGCGCGCGATCGAGATGCCGGGGACGGCAAGGAAGGATAAGACATGAGCGCGTTTGCCTTGGCGGCACCATCAACACCGTCGGTCGCCATCGCCGGCTCTTCCGAGCGTTTCCCGGTGCGGCGCATCTTTTGCGTCGGCCGCAACTATGCCGCTCATGCACGCGAGCTCGGAAATGACGAGCGCGATCCGCCGTTCTTCTTCACCAAACCTGCCGATGCCGTGGTCGATTCGGGGCAGACGATCCCTTATCCTGCCCTGACGAAGAACCTGCACCATGAGATCGAGCTGGTAGCCGCCATCGGCAAGGGTGGTTTCCGCATCCCGGCAGCCCAGGCCCTGGATCATATCTGGGGCTATGGCGTCGGCATCGACCTGACGCGCCGGGACTTGCAGGACGAAGCGAAGAAGGCCGCAAGGCCATGGGATTGGGCCAAAGCTTTCGACCTCTCGGCACCCTGCGGGCCGCTGGTGCCGGCCGCGCAGTCCAGTCATCCCCAGAAGGGCCGGATCTGGCTCTCGGTGAACGGCGCGATCAGGCAGGAAGGCGATCTCGAGGAACTGATCTGGCCGATCGCCGACATCGTGGCGATCTGCAGCGAAGCGGTGGAACTCGCGCCCGGCGATCTCATTTTCACCGGAACGCCGGCCGGTGTCGGTCCGCTCGTCGCCGGTGACCGCGTTAGCGGCGGCGTCGACGGCATTGGCTCGATCGAACTCACCATAGGGCAACCACGATGAGTGAAATCGTCCTGCACAACTACTATCGCTCCTCGACCTCCTATCGCGTCCGCATCGCGCTCGAGATGAAAGGTATCGCCTATACCTATGTGCCGCACCACCTGCGCCACGGCGAGCATCTCGAACCAGCCTATCTCTCGGTCAATCCGCAGGGGCTGGTTCCGGCGTTGATCTGGGAGGACGGCACCTTGCTCACCCAATCGCTCGCTATCATCGAATTCCTGGACGAGATCCGACCGGAGCCGGCACTGCTCCCCAAGGAAGCAGCCGGTCGCGCCCGGGTACGCATGCTCTCCCAGATGATCGCATGCGACATCCATCCGGTGAACAACCTGCGTGTACTGACCAGCCTCCGCACAGTTTTCGGCGCTGGCGACGAGGACGTCGTCAACTGGTTCCGACATTGGGTCAATGAAGGCTTCCAACCTCTTGAAAAGATGCTGTCTTCGTCACCACAAACAGGAACATTCTGTCACGGTGAAATGCCGAGCCTGGCCGATATCTGCCTCGTCGCTCAAGTCGCCAACAACGCGCGTTTCGGCGTCGACATGAGCCCTTATCCGGTCATCTCTCGTATCAACGCCACCTGCATGGAATTGCCTGCGTTCCAGAAGGCTGCGCCACAGAACCAGCCCGACGCGGAGCGCTAGCGCGCCCTGCATTGCCCAAGAAAAAGACTTTGAACGGAGAATGCCGATGAAGGCCGTCGTGTTCGAAAAATTCGGAGAAACACCGGTGATCCGAACGGTACCGGATCCCGTTCCCTCGCCCGACGGCGTGGTGATCAAGGTCGCCGCGACCGGGCTCTGTCGCAGCGACTGGCACGGCTGGATGGGACATGATCCCGACATCCGCCTGCCGCATGTGCCGGGCCATGAACTTGCCGGCATCGTCGTGGCCGCGGGCCGCCAGGTGCATAACTGGAAGGCTGGTGCACGCGTCACCGTGCCGTTCGTGGCAGCCTGCGGACATTGCTTCGAATGCGCCTCCGGCAATCACCAGGTCTGTGAACACCAGTTCCAGCCGGGCTTTTCGGCCTGGGGCTCCTATGCCGAGTATGTCGCCATCGACCACGCCGACACCAATCTGGTAGCCATCCCAGAAGAAATGGATTTCGCCACCGCCGCCAGCCTTGGCTGCCGGTTCGTGACGTCCTTTCGTGCCGTCGTCGATCAGGGCCGTGTCACGCCCGGCGAGTGGGTGGCCGTGCATGGCTGCGGCGGCGTCGGCCTGTCAGCCGTCATGATCGCCAATGCCATGGGCGCCAACGTCGTGGCGATCGACCTCACCACCGAGAAACTCGAGCTGGCAAGGAAACTGGGAGCCGTCGCCACGATCAACGCGTCGGAAACGTCCAACGTGGTGAAGGCGGTGAAGCAGATCACCAACGGTGGCGCCCACATGTCGATGGATGCACTCGGCCATCCGACTACATCCTACAACTCGATCTCCAATTTGCGCCGCCGTGGCCGGCATGTGCAAGTCGGCTTGATGCTTGGCGATCATGCCAAGGCGGCCGTTCCGATGGCCAAGATCATTGCCCATGAACTCGAAATCCGCGGCAGCCACGGCATGCAGGCATTTCGCTACGGCGCGATGATGGAAATGATCAAGACAGGCAAGCTGCGGCCCGATCTGCTGATCGGCAAGACCTACAGCCTCGACGAAGCGCCGGCTGCGCTGATGGCCATGGGCAATTTCGAAGGAACCGGCATCGGCGTGGTGACGCGGTTCTAGTGCAGGCAGGCAAAGTCATTCCCTCAGGAAGGCCTCGATCATCTGAGCCGACTGCTTCGGCTTGGTGACCAGGAACAGATGACCGTCGTCGAGCAGCTCGAGCCGCGAGCGGGCGATCATGGTGTTGAGCATCCTGGCATTGATCACCGGCACCAGTGGGTCGTCGGTGCCGGCCATGATCAAGGTCGGTTGGCGCAGCATCCACAGCCAGGGCAGGCTGGTCCAGCCGCTCATCGCGAAGAGCTGCAGGAAGTAGCCGTATTGCGAGGCACCCTTCATGGCCGATGCGTGACGGTTGATCAGTGTCGGGTCCTTGCGGAAATCGCCGCCATAGATATCCGCCGCGATCGAACGCATGTAGCCGGGGTCGATATAGCGGCGCGGGCTTGCCATCTTTGAAAGCACGTTGGGAGCGCCAGGCACCATGGTGATCCCAGGTGCAGTGGCCGCGAGGATCAGCTTGCGGCATACCGAAGGATACTGGAAGGCGAACTGCTGGGCGAGCCCGCCGCCCCACGAGACGCCGGAAATATCCAGCCGGTCATGGCCAAGGATTTCGCCAAGGCGTTTCCCGAGCCGAGCCAGCGTCGAAGGACGATAGGGAAAGATCGGATTGGGCGAACCACCAACGCCCGGCACGTCGAAGATGATGCCGGTGGTGTCCTCCAGCGCTGCCATGAAAGGTGCCGCCAGCTCCAGATTGGCACCGATGCCGTTGAACATCATCAATGGCGGGCGGCTGGAACTGCCGTGACGGATACCAACGCGCAGCAGCTGCCCGTCGACATCGAACATCTTGATGTCCATCGCGCCGTCCGCCTTGGCCTTGCCTGCAGCCATCGCCATTCAGTCCGCCCCCGTTCATTTCAATGGTTTTTTACAATGTTCGTGGCGATCACGGCTCGAACACGTAGGTGCCCGGTGCCGCTCCAATCGGCTTGTGTCTGGCACTGCCCGGGGTCGTCGGCGCAGTGATCTCGTCGCCGGAACGTTCCTTGAGATATGCTGCCCAGTCGAGCCACCAGCTGCCTTCGTGCTTTTCAGCCTTTGCCGTCCAGGCATCAGCGTCCTTTTCCTTGGTCTTGCCCTTCACGTACCAGGCCTTCGGATTGCCGGGCGGGTTGAGCAGGCTTTGGAGATGGCCGGAATTGGAGAGGATGAAAGTGGTGTTGTCACCATAAAGACGCGCGGTCTGGTAGACGGCCTTCCATGGCGTGATGTGGTCGGTTGTGCCGCCGATGACATAGGTGTCGTGTTTCACCTTGCCCATGTCGATGGGCACGCCATGGATCGACATCTTGCCCGGATTCATGAATGGGTTGGTGAAGATAAGGTCCAGGAAATCGCCGTGCAGCCTGGCCGGCAGGCGGGTGGTGTCGGCGTTCCAGTAGAGCACGTCGAAGGCCGGTGGCGCGTTGCCGAGCAGATAGTTGTTGACCCAATAGTTCCAGATCAGGTCGTTCGGCCGCATCCAGGCAAACATCTTTGCCATTTCGTGGCCATCGAGGATGCCCCTCGCCTTCGACATCTGCTTGGCAGCCATGATCGTCTCTGGCGTCACCAAGGCCGCGAAATCGGAATCCGTATCGGCCTGGGTGTTGAGCACGCAGACTGCCAGGATGACGGCGTTGACCTTCTCCTTCTTCTGCGCGGCGAGCCAGGCGACATAGGTCGACAGGGTGATGCCCCCCGAGCAGGAGCCCATGATGTTGACGGTATCGGAGCCGGTGATCTCGCGCGCGGCATCGCAAGCCTCGTCGAGTGCCGCGATATAGGTATCGAGGCCCCAGTCGCGTTGCTCCGGCGTCGGGTTGCGCCACGAAACGCAGTAGGGCTGGATGCCGTGGCTGAGCAGGAACTTGATCATGCTCTTGTCAGGCGAAAGATCGACCGAATAGTACTTGTTGATCTGTGGCGGCACGACCAGCAATGGCCGCTGATAGATCTTTTCAGTCGTCGCTGTATAGTGGACGAGCTCGAGCACCTCGTTCCTGAACACGACCGTGCCCGGGCTGTTGGCTAGATTCTCGCCGACCTTGAACTTGGAAGCGTCGACCGAGGACGGCAGGCCGCCATTGCGCGTCATGTCATCGAGGAAATTCTTCAGTCCGTTGACCGCGCTTTTGCCCCCGGTGTCCACCAAAGTCTTGATGGCAGTCGGGTTCAGGGCCGGGTTGTTGGAAGGCGCCATCGTGTCGACGAAGATGGACGTGATCAGCCGCGCACGCGCCGCATCCTTCTCGGGCAGGTCGGTCTTGGCGACCAGCTCGGTCACCGACTTGCTCCAGGCGACATAGGACTGCATCACCGCCTTGTGCAGGCTGCTCGATTTCCAGGCCGGATCGGCGAAGCGACGATCCTTGGGATCGGCAGCGATCTCGGACTGGCCGGTGACGATCTTGCCGAACTCGCTGGCGAAGGCGAGCCATTGTTCGGCCAGTGCCTGGGGGTGGCTTGCCAGCGCCTTCAGCACGGAGCCGGTTGCAGCGGCGATGTCCTGCGTACGCAGGCCGACGAGCGGATTGAGCGCCAGCGTGTTTTCGGCCGCCTCGTCGGCGATCTGCTCGGCAAGCGGGCGCGTGTCCCTCGCCCTCTCCTCACCGCTGCGCTTCTCGCCGTCCTTGCTGTCCTTCGCCGGCGCCTTCGCCATGAATTATCCTCCCGCTTTTCTCCGCCGCTCGTAGAACATGGCCAGCGTTTCGGCCATCAGCGCCGGTTTCTCCTCGCCCTCGATCTCGATCGTATTGGCGAATTTCATCAGGTACTGCCCCGGGGCCTTGTCCTCCACCGAGATCAACGAGGCTCGCAGCCTGACCCGAGTACCCACCCTGACCGGAGCCAGGAAGCGCACCTTGTCCAGGCCATAGTTGAAGACAGCCTGGGTGTTTTCGGGCACCACATTCATCTGCTGGCTGAGACCGCCGATAAGCGACAGGCTGAGATAGCCGTGCGCGATCGTCGTGCGGAACGGGCTCTCCTTCTTTGCGCGCTCCGGATCGGTATGGATCCACTGCCGATCCTCGGTGCAATCGGCGAACTGATCGATACGCGTCTGATCGACCTCTACCCAGTCGGAAAAACCGAGCTCCTGCCCGGTCATGGCCCGGAGCTGTTCGTAGGTCGGAGGTGTCTTGCTCATTCCATCATTCCTGATTGTTTCAGCTGCCCCGTCCGACCATGAACGCGCTGCCCTGTCAATTCAGGACTCATCGTGGCGCCGCCATCTCCCTGATCACCTCGTCGCGCAGCTCGCGCCGCAGGATCTTGCCGACATTGGTCCGCGGCAGATCGTTCCTGAACTCGATATATTTCGGCTTCTTGTAGCCAGTCAGATGCTTGACGCAGAACTCCGCCAGCACTTCCTTGCTGAGGGCCGGATCCTTCCGCACCACGAACATCATCACAGCTTCGCCGGAATTCTTGTCCGGAACGCCGACAACGGCGGCCTCCAGAACGCCCGGATGCAGGACGGCAACCGCCTCGACTTCGTTCGGATAGACGTTGAAGCCGGAAACCAGGATCATGTCCTTCTTGCGGTCAACGATCTTCACATAGCCGTTGTCATCCATGATGCCGATATCGCCGGATTTGAAGAAACCGTCCGGCGTCATCACCTTCTCGGTCTCGTCGGGCCGATTCCAATAGCCGGCCATGACCTGCGGCCCGCGAATGGCGATCTCGCCAGGCTGGCCGTGCGGCACATCATTGCCGTCATCGTCGAGCAGCCTGATTTCGACATTCGGCAGAGGCAGGCCGATCGTGCCGGTGTAGGCATCGTTATCGGTAGGATTGCAGGCAATGCCGGAAGAGGTTTCAGAAAGCCCATAACCCTCGACGATCGGACAGCCGGTCACCTCCAGCCATTTCCTGGCCACCGCTTCCTGCACGGCCATGCCGCCACCATTGGCGATGCGGAACTGCGAAAAATCCAGCTTGGCGAATGCCGGGTTGTTGGCGAGCGCGTTGAACAGCGTGTTGACGCCCGGCATCACATGAAACTTGTACTTCGCAACTTCCTTTATCATCGCCGGAATGTCGCGCGGATTGGGGATCAGCACGTTGACACCGCCAGTGCGCATGGCGAGCAGGCCGCAGGTTATGAAGGCGTAGACGTGATAGAGCGGCAGCGCGGTTATGAAAGTGAGCTGTCCGCTGATCGGCCTGCGCTTGAGGCCCGGCTGCGTCCACGCTTCCGAGGCCAGCAGATTGGCGATGATGGTGCTGTGGAGCAATGTCGCGCCTTTGGAAACGCCGGTGGTGCCACCGGTGTATTGCAGCACCGCAGGATCGTTCGGTCCGATTTCCGGCCGATCGAGCTTCTTGCCCCTGCCTGCTGCCAGCGCGGTATTGAAGCGCACAGCTCCCGGCAACGAAAAGGACGGTATCGCCTTCTTGACCCTGCGCAGCACCAGGTTGACGACAATGCCCTTCGGGAAGCCCAGAAGGTCGCCGACGCTGGCCAGAACGACATGTTTGACCAGCGTGCTGCGGATGACCTCCTGCAGCGTCGCCGCGAAATTCTCCAGGATGATGATCGCCTGTGCGCCGGAATCGTTGAGCTGGTGCTCCAGTTCGCGCGGCGTGTAGAGCGGATTGACATTCACCACGATGAAACCGGCACGCATGACTGCGGCAACGGCGATAGGGTATTGCAGTACATTCGGCATCATGATGGCGACACGGTCGCCACGCTTCAGCCCGAGCCCCTGCAGATAGGCAGCGAAATCACGCGAAAGCCTGTCGACCTCGCCAAAGGTCAGGGCCTTGTCCATGAAGACATAGGCCTTTTCGTTCCTGTATTTTGCGAAGCTCTCCTCGAACAGCGCAACGACAGACGAATACTGGTTGATGTTGACCTCAGCCGGCACGCCGGCCGGGTAATTCCTTACCCAGATACGCTCCATGCGCTCCTCCCCTGGACCGCGTTTCCCGCAATCTAGACGCGTGGAAAAGGCTTGGGAAGCCGCAGCCTGCGTCTTAGGCGGCTCACAGTGATTACCCAGCGGCAATGGATGCAGGTGATATACGAAACTTCTCGCAAGCTCCGTTACGGTGCGGCAGCTTGCCTTTGACAACGATCCGGCAAATGATCGAAGAAAGAGGCCGCGTGGCCGGGCGGCTCTCCACCGATACAATTGGCCAGGAGGGACGCATGAAGCAGCTTGGCGGCATCGATGCCACCTTTCTCTACATGGAGACGCCGGAAACACCGATGCATGTCGCCGGCCTGACGCTCTATGAGCCGCCGGCCGATCTTTCAGGCTCCTTCTACGACCACTTCAAGGACTTCTTCCTCAGCCGCATGCATCTCGCGCCGATCTTCGAAAAGAAGCTTGCCCGCACAGTGCTCGAACTCGACCATCCGGCCTGGGTCGATGCAGGCGAGATCGACATCGCCTATCATCTGCGTCGCGCGACGCTGGCGGCGCCCGGCAGTTGGAAGCAGCTCGAGGACATGGTCGGCGAACTGCACTCGACCCTGCTCGACCGCTCGCGACCGCTTTGGCAGTTCACCGTCATCGACGGGCTCGACGACGGCAATGTCGCCATCTATTCCAAGATGCACCATGCCGCCATCGACGGCGGCGCGGGCATGGCAATCGCAGCAGCACTCTACGACCTGTCGCCCCAGCCGCGAAAGGTGAAGCCGCCGGAGCCAAAGCCGGCCATGCGCAAACCGACGATCGAGGAACGCGCCATCATCGGCATCAACGATGTGGTGCAGAATGTGGTGCGCCAACAGCTGAAGGCGCTGGAAGCCGTGCCACAGGTGCTCGGTACGCTGACGGATCTGCTCATCGCCAAAAGCAGCAGCAGCGAAGGCAATGGTGGCGGCCTGCCCGGCATTCCTGATCTGTTGGCTCCGAAGACACCGTTCAACGTCACCATCACGGCACAGCGGTCTTTCGCCGCCCGCGCCTTGTCGCTCGGCGACGCCAAAATGATCGCCAAGGCAACCGGCACCAAGATCAACGATGTGGTGATGGCAGTGAGTGCCGGGGCGCTCCGCACCTATCTCGAAGACCATGAAGCGCTGCCAAGGAAACCGCTGGTGGCCTTCGTGCCGATTTCCCTGCGTCAGCCCGGCGACATGGACGCTTCCAATCAGGTCTTCGGCATGTTCTGTCCGATTGCGACGGAGCTCGCCGATCCGCTGGAACGATTGAAGGCTATCCGCAAAAACAGCGGCGATTCCAAGACCCTGGCCGGAACGGTGAAAGACGTTTCACCGAAGGATTACACGCTGCTCGGCGCGCCGATCCTGTTTCCCGGGCTCGCGCAGCTTTATGGGCGCACGGGTCTGGCCGATGTGATGCCGTCGACCACCAATCTGACCATCTCGAATGTTCCCGGGCCACCGATACCGGTTTTCTGCGCCGGTGCCAAAGTGCTGGCGATGTTCCCCGTTTCGATCCCGATCCATGGCATTGCCCTTAACATCACTGTGCAGAGCTACCAGGACCGGCTCGATTTCGGCATCACCGCCGACCGCCGTGCGGTACCCGACATCGACCATCTCGGCGATCTGCTGGTCACGGCCATGGCTGAACTCAAAGCCGCAGCCGAAAACCTCATGCCGTCGCCTGCAAAGCAGTGAACCTTGGTTCCGCAGCGGAAACCGTGCGCAATATTGCAGTTTTGTGAACAAAGGCGGCATAGTCTGCGTTGAGTGCAGCCGGAATCAACCGACAGGAGCCATGATGGCCCACGCTGATACGCTGAAACCGCCTTCGCGATTGTTGTTCGCGCTGGAACTCAGGGCATTGCCCGAACTCGGCGGTTTCGTCGCTTCGCTGCCACTGCTGACCGCACTGGCGCCACGCGGTGACGGTCATCCCGTGCTGGTCTTGCCTGGCCTTGTCACCAGCGATCGTTCCACGGTGGCGCTGCGCGGCTTCCTGAAGTCAAAGGGCTATGCCAGCTATGGCTGGGATCTCGGCCGCAACTACGGTCCTTTACCCGGCGTCGAACGCAAGATGATCGACCGCCTCAAGGCGCTGGCCGACACGCACGGTCGCAAGGTCAGCCTTGTCGGCTGGAGCCTTGGCGGTATCTATGCGCGGCAACTCGCCAAGATGCTGCCCGACGAAGTGCGCCTGGTGATCACGTTGGGCAGCCCGTTCAACGGCGACCCGCGGGCAACCAACGCCTGGAAACTCTACGAATTCACCTCCGGGCACAAGGTCGACGATCGCGAGGGCCATATGGGTGGTGCGATTTCGGAATCGCCCACGGTACCGACAACAGCGATCTACAGCCGCACGGATGGCATCTGCGCCTGGCAGGCCTGCATGGAAAACGAACTGCCGCACACCGAGAGCATCGAAGTAGAGGCGAGCCATTGCGGCCTCGGTCACCATCCGGCGGCTGTCTACGCAATTGCCGACCGCCTGGCTCAGCGCGAAGGCGAGTGGAAGCCGTTCGACCGCAGCGGCTTCAAGAGCCTGTTTTTTCCGAATCCGAAACGGGATTAGGATCAGTCACACCTGGCACCGGACGCAGGCTTGCTACTCAGCCGCCTGCTGTTCCGGCACGTCGTCCAGTCGATTGGGATCGCCCGGCGCCGTCTCGCAACCGAGATCGGGGAACGCCACCACACGACGTCCATGAAAATCGGTACGCAGCACTGCCAGGCCGCGCTCCTCGAAGAAGGACAGCAGGCGCCGTGCGCGCCGCGCCGACTGGGTGCCGTAGGCCCGCGCCAGCGCAGCGTCGGATGGGCACGACGATCCAGTCACAGCCGCCTGCGCAACGATCAGGAATACCGCCTGCAGATCTTCTGGAACGTCGGCGGATAGCGCCAGCGCCTGTTGCCAGACATCGCTTGCAGCGGTCGTCTCGTCGATACCGGTCTTGGCGATGGCCAGCCGTCGGCGAAAGACGGAAAGGCCGAGCGGTTCGCCTGGCACGCGGCGGATGCGGCACCGCACCAGAAAATCCTGGTAAAGTAATGAATCTGCTCGAAAAGCAGCATCCGGATCTTCCACTATTTCCGACAGAACCGCCTTGATCAGTGTCTCACGTTCGACCTCGTCGAACAGGGTCGGCGCCGGTTCCGAGGCGGCGGCCTGTTCGGGCAATGCGCGCGCCAGCTGTTCCAGGATGTCGGCGGTCGGGGTCGGTGCTGGCGGACGCGGGCGACGTACCACAGGTTGCCGCAATTCCTCAGGGCTCGGCGTCAGGATCAGGCTTTCGACATCCTCGATCGCCTCCGGCAGCGGCGTCAGTTTCGGGCTGACCGAACGCGCCGAAGTCTCGACCGTGCCGATGGCGACCGGCAGTGGCCGCCGCGACATCGCCGGGCCAAGTGCCACGAAATTGCCGCGCGCCAGATCGCGGAACATTTCCGCCTGGCGGCGTTCCATGCCAAGCAGATCTGCAGCGCGCGCCATATCGATATCGAGGAAGGTGCGGCCCATCAGGAAGTTGGAGGCTTCCGCTGCCACGTTCTTGGCAAGCTTGGCCAGACGCTGCGTGGCGATGACGCCGGCAAGGCCGCGCTTACGGCCGCGGCACATCAGATTGGTCATGGCACCGAGCGAGACCTTGCGGGCTTCGTCGGAAACCTCACCGGCTACCGCCGGCGCAAAGAGTTGCGCCTCGTCCACCACCACCAGGACGGGATACCAGTAGTCGCGCTCCGCATCGAACATGCCGTTCAGGAACGCGGCGGCGCCACGCATCTGCTGTTCGACGTCGAGACCCTCCAGATTGAGCACGACGGAGGCGCGGTGCTGGCGAATGCGGCCGGCAATGCCGGTGAGTTCGGCCTCCGTGCGCTGCGCGTCGACGACGACGTGACCAAAACGGTCGGCGAGCGTGACGAAATCACCCTCGGGATCGATCACCACCTGCTGCACCCAGGGCGCGCTCTGCTCGAGAAGACGGCGCAGGAGATGCGATTTTCCGGATCCGGAATTGCCCTGCACCAGCAAGCGTGTCGCCAGCAACTCCTCAAGATCGAGCGTGGCGGCCGCGCCAGACGCCGTCCCCATCTCGATGGCTACCTTCATTCAAAACCCCGGCCGAATTCCAGAGCGGAGCCCGATCACGATGAACCGGCAACCCGCTCTATCTTTTGTTGCGCGTATGATTCTTGTCCGAAAAGTCTGCAACTTTTCGGCGCCACGCTCCAGACATTTGGAGGCGACGTCTAGCATCTCGCCGGCCGGGATGCAGTGGCCGACTGGCGAAACCCACAGAAGAGGTGCCCTACCCCGCCAGTATCGAGCCGTCGAGATCACCTGCCTTGGTCAGCCCGGCCAGCGCGAGCGTCAGGTCGAATTCGGCGACGATGTTGCGGATGACTTCGCGTACGCCTGTTTCGCCGGCAAGCGCCAATCCGTAGACATAGGGCCGACCGATGAGCGTGGCCGTTGCGCCGAGCGCCAGCGCCTTGGCGACATCGCTGCCCGAACGGATGCCGGAATCGAGCAGGACGGGCAAGCCACCGGCCGCGGAAACGATACCCGGCAAGGCATCCAGGGTTGCGATTTCTCCGTCGACCTGGCGGCCACCATGGTTGGAAACGATGATGCCATCGACGCCATGCTCGCGCGCCAGCCGCGCGTCGTCGGCGTGGCGGATACCCTTGAGCAGGATCGGCAGCTTCGTCATGCCGCGCAGTCGCTTGATGTCGGCCCAATTCAGGTCCGGCCGCGAATAGGTGGCGGTGAAATGGGCAACGGCAGCACGCATCTGCTGCATCGACAGGCCAAACTGCTTGCCCTTGCGGCGCAGGCTGAGCGCGGTCGAGATCAGATCGAACCCACGTGGCTTCACTCCGGTTTCCGGAGGGTTGGGCGGGATCCTGGACTTGAAAACAGGATCGCTCAGATATTGCCCGAGCCCCAAACCGCGCAGGAACGGCAGGTAGGCAGCATCGAGATCGCGCGGACGCCACCCCAGCAGTGTGGTGTCGAGCGTTACGGCGATGGCTTCGCAGCCGCATTTCTCGGCTCGGGCAACGACGGAGCGGACAAAATCATCGTCGCTCGACCAGTAAAGTTGAAACCAGCGCGGTGCATCGCCCATGGCCGCAGCGCATTGTTCCATTGGAACGGATGCCTGGTTGGAGAAGACGTAGGCAAGATTTTCCGCAGCTGCAGCACGGGCAACAGCAAGATCGGCCTCGGGATGCACCATCTCCAGCACACCGACCGGATCGAGCAGGATCGGTACGACGTGGCGGCGGCCAAGCAATGTGACGGAAAGGTCGCGCCGGGAAACATCCCGCAACACCCGCGGCACGATCCGATGACGCTCGAAGGCGCTACGGTTGGCGCGCATCGTCGCCTCGCTGCCAGCGCCACCGACAATGTAGGCAGCCGCCTCCGGCGTCATCTTGCGGATCGCCGCCTGTTCCAGCTGATCCGGCGCGACCGGGACGGTCGGTCGCTTGCCGCCGGCGCCGGTGACATAAATCTGCATCTGGCGCAGGCGGCCGGGCGCATTGACGGCCTGTATTTCGGTCATTCCTCTCTCCGACCAACTCTCTCGCGGGCTGGGGCGCCGACAACGCCCCGCAGATCAGTTTCCTGCCGCTTCGAACAATTCGACCACGTTTCCCGAAGGGTCCTGGCACAGGATCTGCCGGCCGCCCGGACCTTCAACCATGGTATTGCGAAACGACACGCCGTCGTCCTGCAAGGTTTTTACAAAGGCAGGCAGATTCGTCACCTCGAGGACGAACCTGTTCCAGCCACCTGGCTCGGGAACGATCCCGTCCGGCATCGGCCGAGAAGCGGAAGCCTGGCGTCCAGCCAGCCACAGCGTGAGATCGCCGCGATCAAGGATCGCCATGTTGGGACCGAACTGCTGTCGCAAGGCGAACCCCAGGTGCTTCGTATAAAAGGAGACCGAAGCATCAACGTCATCGACAAAATACCGGACGGCGGCCACCTATTTCTTCTCGTAGCTCTGCCGGATTTCGTCCATCGCATCCTTGATGCGTGCCCGCAGGATATCGACCGATTCCGTGCCCGACTTCTTGACGATATCAGCCACTTCGCCGGCGTTCTTCACCGCGGCCTCGAAGGACTTGCGCGCGAAATCGGCCTGCTTGGCAATCAACTCCTGCGGGTTGCCGGGCGCACGGTAGTTCTGGCCGAATTCGGTGATTTCACGCAGCGAGTCCTGCAAGATTTCCCGCTGTCTGGCCATGATCGATGACGCACCCGTTGCCGTTGCTCTTGCCGACTTTTCCAGCGCTTCAAGATTCTTGCGATGGTGGCTGAGGATGGCGTCGACATCCACCTGCGGCATCTTCAGGTCGCGGCCAAGCTTGCTGAACATATCCATGAAGGATTCGGGTTCGGGCTGTTTTGCCATGGTCGTCTTCTCCTCGCTGGCGCCATTGCCGCAAGAGCGAGAATAGACCAGGGAACACAACCGTCAATTGACGAGAAACAGCCGCTCCATTGTGTAAAGCACCAAGCCGGCCAGACCGCCGATGATCATGCCGTTGAAACGGATATATTGCAGGTCGCGGCCGATGTTCATCTCGATCAGGCGGGTCAATTGCCCGAGATCCCAGCGCTTGACCTGATCGGCGATGAATTTGGAAACCCCGCTCTTCTGGCTTTCAACGAAAGAGGCCAAGGCGACGACAAATCCCTGGTTCATGTCGGCTCTGATCTGCGGATCCCCCGCAAGATGCCGGCCTACCTCGATGAACATGCCGGTCAGATGTTGCCGGATCATCGAATTCTCGGCGGCGGCATCCTGCTCGATGAAACGACGCAGGCTGTCCCACATGTCATGCGCCAGCTCGCGGATTTCGGGCCGTGCCAGGAAACCACGTTTCAGTCGTTCAGCACGACGGGCATATTCCTTCGACTGCCGCAGCCGTTCGATGAACTTCACGACGAAACGATCGAACTCCTCGCGCATGGGGTGATCGGGATCAGCCCTCACCTCCTCCAGCAGCGATCCGGCAGAAGCCACGATCTTCTTCAGAAGATAGGCATCGGCGCGAAACAGATTGAAGACCGAAGGCAATTCCTCGCGGATCTTCTCGCGCATGGTGGTCAGCGCCTGCTCGTCATTGAGGAAGCGGCCGATGACCCGGGTGAATTCGTCGAACAGCTTCTGATGGCGACGATCCTCGGTGAAGGCCTCCAGCAGTTCCGCCGCCAATGGAGCCACCTGAACTTTTTCCATCTGTTCCAGCATGCGTTGGGTGACAAAGCCACGCAGGCCGGATTGTTCGATGGCGCCGAGCGTCTGCGGCACCAGACGCACGACAAATCGCGACAGGCCGGCTGCACGCTCTTCGTCAGCCAGCCAATCGGCGACCAGGGAGGCAAAGTCGACCTCGTTCAGCTTTTCCCGAACCGGGCCCGGCGCCAGGAAATTGACCTCGATGAAACGACCGAGATTGTCGGCGATACGGGTCTGGTTCTCCGGAATGATCGCGGTGTGCGGGATCGGCAAGCCGAGCGGCCGCTTGAACAGTGCCACCACCGCATACCAGTCAGCCAGACCGCCTATGGTGGCAGCCTCGGCGAAAGCAGCAATGAACGCCAGCCAAGGATAGCTCGCCTCGAAGGATTTCGAGACGGCGAATACCACCACGCAGAGTGCAAGCGCTGCAGCCGCGACAAATTTCGTACGCCGTAGCGCGGCCAGCTTTGCCTCGGCATCCTTGTCGGCGCCCAGGAACCCTCTGGCGGTGGCATCGTGCTGTGGCATCTACGGTCCGCTCCTGCGTGTCCGGAAACATCAGCTTAACATCGGAAACTCGGAATACGCATGCCGATTGCCGCGGCGCGTCGACCGCAGGCCGAGCCAAACTGCCGCAGCATCGGCTCCGCAACGCTTAGCCAGCGATAATTTAAACGCTTTTACGACAATAGGTTAGCGAATTTATTGCATCGCAACAAAAATCTATGTTGCATTGCACAAATATCACTCCTATATGCTCGCCATGCTCCGGGTCGATCCTGAACGGAGCGCAACCATAGCTCCTTTATGAGGATGGAGAATCGCCATGACCACCAAGACCGCAAAGACCACCGCGCCTGCTTCCAACTATTTTTCCTCGATCAAGAACGTTTTCGATGGCGTTCAGTCGAAGCTTGAAGTTCCTGCTGCCGCCCGCGATTTCGTTAAGCGTGGCGCCTCGACCGCCAAGGAACGCGCCGAGACCGTTCACGGTGGCGCTGCCAAGTTGACCGACGGTGTCGAGAAGTTCGCCGCTTCCTTCGTTGCCGGCTATGCCAATTTCTCGCGCGGCCTGCTCGATGCGGCGCTGGCCAATGTCCAGCACACCCTGACCACCGTTGAGAAGATTGCTGGTGCGCAGTCCTTCAACGAGGCAGTCCAGATCCAGGCAGATTTCGTGCGTGAAAACGCTTCGGCCAACATCGAACGTGTCCGTGGTGCCGCCGAGACCGCCAAGACCACCGTCGTCGAAGGCGCCAAGACCGTTCAGGCCGAAATCGGCAAGCTCTACACCTTCGACAAGAAGGCTGCCTGACACCAGGCCGAACATACCGGCCTGCACTGAAAACCATCCGCGCGGAGATCCCGCATAAACGGTTCTGATTTTCTGTACGAGTGCGTGTCGAGTAAGATGTTCGCGTAACAAGGCCCGCTTTTCGGCGGGCCTTTTTGGTTTTCGGATTTATGGCCAGCAAAAAGGCCGGGTCATCGACCCGGCCAGTTCACGGCAATTGCCATAACAATTTCAGCTTGAGGCGCCGAAAGTAGACGCCCTGCTGCTTATTTCGACGGCTTGACGCTCTGCACCGTAGTCTTGCCTGCGGCGTCCGTCGAATAGGTGACCAGCACCTTGTCGCCTGCCTTCAGGCTGGCAGCCTTGACACCTGCCGGCAGCTTGACCGTCTGACCGTTGTCGAGCGTCACCGAGCTCGTCACCGCGTCGACCTTCTTCACGGTGGCCTTGAGGTCCTTGGCGACCGCGCCATTCACGCCGGCAAATGCGAGCACGATGGCGGTAGCGGCAATGTACTTCCTCATGGGGGCAACTCCTTTTGTTGAGGCACCGCCATCCTGAAGGCCCGATCTCACGGGCACATTGCCGCCACCATACGGATTGGTAAGGTGGCCGAGGCCTATTTCACCACGAGAACTGGAATGGATGAGTGCGCCAGCACTTCGGCGGTCTGGCTGCCGAGCAGCACGCGCTCGACGCCGCGCCGGCCGTGCGATGCGATCACGATAAGATCGGCCTTGTGCGCCTTAGCTGCTTCCAAAATTGCATCGGCGGCACGCTGGTCAGGCACATGGACGAGATCGGCATCGACCCCCGCCTTCGTTGCTTCCGCCTTGACGGCAGCCAGGATTTTCTCGGCATCCTCCTTCTGGGAGGCGTTGAACTCCTGCATGTCCGCACCGGATGGAACCCAGCCGGCACCGAGCGCAAAGCCGGACACCGGGAACGGCTCCGTCGCTGTCACTACTGTCACCTTGGCACCCAAGGCCTTGGCGAGAGCGAGCCCCTGCTTGACCCCCTTGCCGGCCAGGTCGGAACCGTCAGTCGGAACAAGAATATGCTTGTACATCGCAATCTCCATTGGTCAGTAAAACCTCCCATAAAGAAAATGGGCTTGCGTTGACCAAGATCAACCGGACAGCCGCGAAGGCAGGATGGGCCAGGAGAGCATCCACGCCATTGGGCGTAGTTACCGCCTGTCGTGTTCGTGCAATGAAACCGTGATCGAAGCGTCCGACAGGCGCGCAAGCCCTTGGCCGAATCGAGGCGTGGGACTTGTCTGGCCTCGAGCCGCTCCTGGGCGGCGGCATGGCAAGCGCCGCAAGCGTTCCTGTCTCGTGACTGGCAAAGCTCTTGACGGTCCGTTATGTGTCGCTGCCCGAACAACCGTAGGAACATGTGATGGCGAACAAGAACATCGACCACGCTTTTACCGCCCGCGGCAAAACCGGCCATTCTTATGAGCCGACCTATGCCGGTGCCTTGTCGTTCATGCGCCGCAAGTACACCAAGGATGTGAAGGGTGTGGATGCCGTGGTGTGGGGTATTCCGTTCGATGCCGCCGTCACCAACCGCCCCGGCGCGCGTTTCGGCCCGCAGGCGATACGGCGTGCATCGGCCATCTTCGACAATGATCCACAATATCCGTTCTCGCGGGAGTTCTTCGACCACCTCGCCGTGGTCGACTATGGCGACTGCTTGCTGGACACCGGCAACCATCAGAAGACCCCTGGCATCATCGAACGCGAAGCCGCCAAGATCCTGAAAAGCGGTGCATTCCTGCTTTCGCTCGGCGGCGATCATTTCGTCACCTACCCCCTGCTCAAGGCTCATGCCGCCGTCCACGGCCCGCTGGCCTTCGTGCAATTCGACGCACATCAGGACACATGGCCGGATGACGGCAAGCGTATCGACCATGGCTCGTTCGTCGGCCGCGCCGTCAAGGAAGGCCTGATCGATCCAGATCGTTCGATCCAGATCGGCATCCGCACGCACGCGCCGGACACCTTCGGCATCAAGATCCTGCACGGCTACGAAGTCGAGGAGATGCGCGCCGCCGATATCGCTTACGCCATTGTCGAGCGCACGGGTGGCCGCAAGACCTACCTCACTTTCGACATCGACTGCCTTGATCCTGCCTTTGCGCCCGGAACCGGTACACCTGTTTCAGGGGGTCCAAGCTCGTCCAAGATACTGTCAACGCTTCGGCTGCTCAGCCAGATCGACCTGGTCGGCGCCGATGTCGTGGAGGTTGCGCCGGCCTACGATCATGCCGATATAACGGCCATCGCCGGCTCGACCATCGCCATGCATTATCTTGGCCTGCTGGCGGAACGAAAGGCGAGAGCCGAAGAAAACACCAACCAGACCCATACCGGTCAGGACATCTGACGTCCCGGCCAGAAAGATCGGACCAGACAAGGCAATGAAACCGAAAATCTTCATCGACGGCGAACACGGCACCACCGGCCTGCAGATCAGGGCCCGGCTGGCGGACCGCGGCGATCTCGAGATCATCTCCGTGCCGGCAGAGCGCCGCAAGGAGACCGCTGCCCGTGCCGAGTTCCTCAACGCTGCCGATGTCGCCATCCTGTGCCTGCCGGACGATGCGGCAAGGGAAAGCGTGTCGCTGATCAAGAACGACACCACCCGCGTCATCGACGCCTCCACCGCCTATCGCGTCGCAGCCGGCTGGGAGTACGGTTTCCCTGAAATGGACAAGGAGCAGATGAAGCGCATCGCAGGTGCGAAGCGCGTCGCCAATCCCGGTTGCTGGCCGCAAGGCCCTATCGCGACACTGCGCCCGCTCGTCGAAGCTGGCCTGCTTCCGGCTGACTATCCGGTGACATTCAACGGCATCTCCGGTTATTCCGGCGGCGGCCGCACCATGATCGAGGACTATGAAGCCAAAGGCGAGAACGCTTCGGAATTCACGCCCTATGCGCTCTCCCTGAAGCACAAGCACCTGCCGGAACTGAAGGCTTATGCGAAGCTCAAGCACGACGCCTTGATGCAGCCGGCAGTCGGCAATTTCGCACAGGGCATGATTACGGTGGTGCCGTTGCAGCTGGCCCAGCTCGACCATATTCCGACGGGTGCCGAACTGCACGCGGCAATCGCGGACCATTTCGCCGGCATCCAGGGCGGCGTGGTGGAGGTGGCACCTTACGAGGCCATCGATCGTGTGCCGGAGCTCAATCCGGAGCAGTACAACGACACCAACCGCATGAAGGTCTATGTCTTTGCCAACGATGCGCGGGCGCAGGCGCTGCTTGTTGCCGTCTACGACAATCTTGGCAAGGGCGCATCGGGAGCGGCGGTCCAGAACCTCGACCTGATGCTCGGCCTCAACGGCTGATCCATCCGATATCAAAGCGGGGTCGCGCGATGGCGCGGCTCCGCTTTCCAACAACTGGAAGCAAATCATGCACCCGCCTGCCATGCCGGCGCGCTGGAACGTCAGCGAGCCCGTTCTTATTGCCGAGACCTTCTCCAGCCGCATCTGGAAGGTGCGCCAGGCCGATGGCACGCCGGCAATCGTCAAGGCGTTGAAGGATTTCGACGATGTCGAAGACGAATGGCGCGGTGTTCATCTGCTGTCCTGGCGGCGCGGTGAAGGCCTCGTCCGCCTGTTCGACAGCGAAGACAAGATGATGTTGATCGAATATGCCGGTGAACGTCACCTGCGTGCCGTCCTGGACGACGCGAGCGATACGGCCGCCACCGAAATCTCCGCCGAGGTGATGGCACGGCTGCACTCGCCGTCGCGACACCCCGTGCCAAGCGACCTGCAACCGCTTCGCGATCGTTTCGTCAGCCTCTTCGACAAGGCGAAGGCGGACAGGAACACCGGTCTCGAAAGCTCTTATGTCGATGCTGCCGAAATCGCCGAGCGCCTGCTCTCCGATCCGTTGGATGTGCGCCCTTTGCACGGCGACATTCATCACGACAACATCATCCAGTCGCCACGCGGCTGGCTGGCGATCGATGCGAAGGGCATATTGGGCGACCCGGGCTTCGACGCTGCCAACATGTTCTTCAACCCGCTGGACCGGTTGTGCACCGATACGGAGCGTATCGCGACGATGGCAACGATCTTCTCGCGCTCGATGGGTCAGGATCCGCGCCGTTTACTCGATCATGCCATCGCCTATGGCTGCCTGTCGGCTTCATGGCACAACCAGGACAAGAACGAAGTCGACGAGGCACGTGAGTTGTCTATCGTCGAGGCCGTACGCTCGGTGCGCGACGGCAGCTTCTAGATATCCGGCCGAGAGGCCCCTACCGGTCGTCAGCCTCTGACGACCACCTCGGTTTCGAGCCGGTAGGCGCCCTTGGTGGCGCGCCAGTGAGCGGTTGCGAAAACCAGCACGATCATCGCGAAAGCCTGGTGGGTCAATGCCACGTCGATCGGCGCCTGCAACAGCAGCGTGGCGATACCGATGGCGGCCTGGACAACGACAAGCCAGAAGAGAACCCAGGCCCGCCGTGAATGGGTGCTGCCGGGCGCGGCGCGCGCTGTCGAAAGTGCATGCCACAAGGCGACCATCAGGACTGTGTAGGCAAACATGCGGTGCACGAACTGCACCGTCTTCGGGTTTTCGAAGAAATTGAGCCAAGCCGGATCGAGGATGAACAGGTCGCCAGGAACGATGGCGCCATCCATCAATGGCCATGTGTTGTAGGTAAGGCCCGCATGCAGGCCGGCGACCAATGCGCCGAGGTAGATCTGGATGAGGACCAGCAACACCATGATGCCGGCGAACCGCTGGGTGCCGCGCGCAGCTGGCGGCTCGCTGTACGAGGCCAGGCCACGCGCTATGTACGCGACCGCCGTGATGATGATGCAGGCCAGCGTCAGATGCGTCGCCAGCCGGTACTGACTGACCGAAACGCGCTCGCTCAGACCGGAAGCAACCATCCACCATCCGATGGCCCCCTGCAATCCACCGAGTGCCAGGAGGCCGACCAGACGCGGTTTCAGATGGCCTTCAAGTCGACGCGTCGCCCAGAAGAAGACGAGCGGAACGGCAACCAGGAAGCCGACACCGCGCGCCAGCAACCGATGCGCCCATTCCCACCAGAAGATGCCCTTGAACTCATCCAGGGTCATATCCTTGTTGATCTGCTGGTACTGCGGGATCTGCTGATACTTCTCGAACTCTTCCTGCCATTCGGCCTGGTTGAGCGGCGGAACGACACCGTGGATCGGCTTCCATTCGGTGATCGAGAGGCCCGAGCCCGTCATGCGGGTGGCACCACCCACCATGACGATGGCAAACAACACCAGCAGCACGACATACAACCAGCCGCGAACCAGTGCACGATTGCGCAGTTCGCGATTCTGTTCGGCAACGGGTGCGGCAATTTCGGTCGTGGCTGCCATGGCTGGTCCGAGTATTGGTCTTGCGGTCTCAAGTGAACCATAGCACCAAAACTGGCAAGGCGACGCGGCGCGGCACGCCGTCGCGCCAGCATTGGCCGGTTGCACACGTCTGCCATTCGGCATAATCCGAACGTCACAAAGGATTGCAGCCATGCCCATGCGTCTGAAGAAGCTGATCGGAACTGTGCTCCTGGTGGCGCTTGTCGTCGTCTACGCGATTGTCGCGACCATTGTCGCCGTCGCGCAGCTGTCGCAATCCGGTCCGCTCGCCCATCTCGTCTTCTTCGCGCTCAGTGGCCTGCTCTGGATCCTGCCGGCCATGGGCATCATCAAGTGGCTGATCCTCGAGCCTCGCCCGAAGAACTAGCAAGCAAGACCAAGATTCATTTATCTTTTTAGTCTAATATGCTGCACCATGACGTGTCCGCCTGATGCAGGTTCACTGCATGGCACCAACAGGACGATGCAGGCATGGTGGACGCGACGGCGTCGGGGGAAAACAGGGCTTTCGCGTCAACGGCCGTGCCTTACCGGGCACCGCCAAGTGCGCGGTTTGTGTCTTCCGTGCAGGCAGCCACCGATGAAGCGCTCGCCGGTTATGCCGAATTCGCCCGAACCGCCCTTCATGCGCCGCCGCAGGACCCGCTCTGGGTACGCCACTGGATCGAACATCTGCGCCCCGACGCCATCATCGCCGCGCTGAAGGTTGATGGTCATACGGTGTTTGCACTCGCGCTGGAAATCGAACGCACCGGACCATTCCGCATAGCTCGCTTCCTTGGCGGGCGCCACGCCAACGGAAATTTCCCGGCAATTTCCGATATTTCTGAAAGAGACTTCGTATCATCGCACCTGCCAGCCCTGTTTGCAGCCATCCGGTCGGCACGCCCCGATATCGATCTCGTCGCATTGCAGCGGCTTCAGCCCGACCTCAACGGCGTCAACAATCCATTGGCAGGGCTTCCGTCCTTCCCCAGCCCAAACCTCGCCCTGGCGGTCGACCTCGACGGCGGTTTCGACAGTGTGCTGGAGCGTGCCAGTGGCAAACGCAAACGCAAGAAGCACCGCTCGCAGGCGCGCAAATTCGAGGCTGCTGGAGGTTTCTCCAGGATCGAAGCAGGGACGAGAGAAGAAGCAAGACGCTTGCTCGACGCCTTCTTCGCCATGAAGGAACAGCGTTTCCGCAAGATGGGCATCGTCAATGTCTTTGGCGATGAACGGGTGCGCGGCTTTTTCCAGGCACTGTTCGCAGGCGCTCTCGACAGCCAGAACACCACCTTCGTCCTGCATGGTCTCGAAGTCGCTGGCAAGCTACGCGCTGTGACCGGCACGAGCCGTTCACCAAAGCGACTGGTCTGCGAGTTCGGTGCGATCCTGGAGGACGAGCTTTCTTTTGCCAGCCCCGGCGATTTCCTGTTTTTCGACAACATTCAGGAAGCATGCCAGCAGGGCAATCTTCTTTACGATTTTTCCGTCGGGGATGAGCCGTACAAGCGTCAGTGGTGCGATGTCGAGATCAGGCAGAGCGACGCGCTTGTCCCGCTCACGACAAAAGGCCGTGCGCTGGCCAGCGCGCTGCACCAGGGCGCGCGGGCCAAGGCCTTCGTCAAGAACAGTCCAATGATCTGGAAGATCACCAAAGCCCTGCGACGCAGGGCACAGGGCCAGGAACAACCTTCACGGACTGACGACGACTGACAAACGTCAGCCTGGAGATTTCCGCTATTCGCGAAAACACTCCAGCGCTTTGGTTTCACCTCATCGCGGACTTAGAACGGGCGCGCAAGTTTGGTGGAATTACTCCTAGAGCGGTTCCGTTTTTCACGGAAACGCGGAAACGCTCTAAGTTTTGTTTTCGTCGCATTTTTGTAACGCCAAGTGATTCCACTTGGCTACAAAATGCTCCTAGGCGGCAGATCGACCGAGCGGAGCGCCAGGTCTGCCATGGCTCGCCGGCGTCACCAGAACCAGGTCCGGGTAACCACCCTCGATCAGCTTGACGGCTGCATCGGCGACAGCCTCGCTCGGCTCCAGCGCGCTGACGAATACTTCCGTCGCCTCACCGACGAGCCGACGGATGCCATCGGCGTCTGCCGGTCCACATTCCACCACCACAAGGTCGTAGGCCGTGGTCAGCGACTGCATGATGATCGGCAGACGGTCTGCTGCCCGCATCGCGCGTACCGGATCGGCGGTGCCTGCCGGAATCACATGGCAGTCCGAATAGTGATCGGCGTGGATGACATCGCTGAACTGAGCTTCGGAAGCCAGCAGATTGGTGATTCCAGCCTGATTGGTTCCATCAAGCATCGGGCGTGATGCGGCTCCGGAAGCGGTAAGATCCAGCAACAGCACGCGCAAGCCTGCATCGGCGACCTCGCGAGCGACCATGATGGAGCTCGCCGCCGCCTCATCCCCCTCAGGCGAGATGAAGAGCGCGCGGGCCGCCCCGCTGGTGATCAGCCTTTCGGCGGCCTTTTCGATATCGATCTCACCAAGGCCCAGAGCGGACTGTTCCAGCACAGGCTCTTGTGCGGGCACGGGCTCTTCCACAGGCGATGGCTCGTCCACAGGCACAGGAGAGTGGCCTGTTGAAATGTTCTCAATCAGCGCTGCAGCCTTGCGTACCGCGGCAGCGCGCTCATCGCCCTGTTGCCGCGTCGCCGCCGCAGGGGCTTCTGCCGCAGGATAACGAATCTCCTGTGGATCGGGCAGCGTATCGGCCTGCACCACCGGCGTCGGCTCCACCATCACGGGCATCGGCACCTGTCTCACAGGTTCAGGGTGCGGCCCCTGCGCCGGTCGCATGGCACGACCTGAGAACAGCTCGCTCAGCAAAGTGAAAATCGACATCACCAGCAACGAGGCGACGAACGCCGCACTGACGATCGGAATAACCTTGGGGAAATAGGGCTCTGTCGGTATCGCCGCTTTCGAGACGATATTCGCGACTACTGGGAGATAGCCGCGATCCTGCCTGGCGTCAGCCTCCTGGAATCGGGTCAAATTGTCTTGAAGCGTCTGGCGTTTCGTTGCGGCATCAAGCTCCAGGGCATTGAGTTCAACCTGTTCTTCTCCGGCACGGGCGGCTTCAGCCTTCAAGCGGTTCAGGTCGGTGACAAGCTGATTCTCGCGTTCCTGCGCGGTCTGCGCCTGTGTCACGAGGCTCGCCAGCACATTTTGCGCTTCCGTGCGAAGCTGGCGATCTATGTCGGTAAGCTGCGACCGCAGTGAGCGGATGCGTGGATGCCCTTCAAGGAGAGTCGTCGAGAGATCGGCGATGTCGCTCTTGATCTGCCCTTCCCGATCACGCAGACGCTGGATTGCCGGAGATGCCTGCACTTCCGGAAAGGTATCCAGCGATCCGCTGCTCTGCAACGCCTTGCGAACGGCTTGGGCGGTCGCTTCGGCGGAAGCACGATTGGCGCGCACACGTGACAGTTCGCTCGACATTTCTGAAAGTTGCTGGGTGGCGAGCACGGCATTGTTCTGACCGAGAAGCAGATCCGATTGCGCGCGATAGGCCGCAACCTTGGCTTCAGCCTCCTTCACCTGCTGGGAAAGCCTTTCGATAGCCGGCGCCAGGTAACCGGTCGCTTCGATACCCGATTCTTTCTTTGTTCCCCGAAGCATCTCAATATAGAAGTTCGCGATCTCATCGGGCACAGCGACTGCCAGCTTGGCATCCCGCGATGAAAATTCGATGCTGATGACGCGTGTCCCCTCAACGCGATAGACATTGAGTTTTTCGCGCATCTTCTTAAGCACGCGCTCTTCCGCCGGTATCTCATTCGGGTCGCTTTTCAAGCCGACCAGGATGAGAAACTGGGTGACCGCAGACATGTTCACCGTCTCATCGAACTCTGCCCGCTTCGCCAGATCCAGCTTTTCCGCCACTTTCCGGAGAACGTCGGTCGAAGAGATCAGCACCACCTGGCTGGCAATTGCTCCCTCGTCCAGATTTTCACGATTCGCCTCGGCGCCTGCGTTGGGGCGAGTATAAGGCGACTCGCGGTCCGCGATTTCCAGTCGCGTCTCGGACTTATAGAGCGGCGTAACGAATGACGTGATGGCGAATGCAAGGCCGGCCACGACCAGAGAGCCCAGAAGTATACGCAGCCAGTTTCGGCCAAGACTCGCGAAGAGCTGCCTCAGGTCAACATCAACATCTGCAGCGCTTGATTGTACGCTCGACATGCATTCTGCTCCCGCCTTGGGTTGCGGGCATGGTAAACAAGCATGGTAACTTAGCCGTTAAAAAGCTGCGCCTCAAATAAGGGAACAACGGAATCCCATGCCGCCGGTCGTTACAGAGGCAATCGACAGCGCGCCAAACCATAAAATCAGCATCTGCTCATATTTCGCGGCACCAAATTTTACCGGCCATTAACCCTAACAGACCGATAACGAGACTCGATCCTGAACGTCTGCCGATCATCCGGCGACCAGTCGAAGGCATGTATCTGGTGATGAGAAAATCCGCCCCGCTCCTTCGCGCATTGCTTGCAGTATCGCTGCTCGCGGGCTGCACCAGTTACCGGCCGACACCGCCGGCTTTCCATGATGCGCTTACACAGCCCTATCGACTCGGCGCCGGTGATCGCGTGCGGGTAACCGTGTTCGAGCAGGACGGCCTGACCAATACCTATAATGTCGACCAGTCTGGCTTTATTTCCTTCCCGCTCGTTGGCCCGGTGCCGGCACGCGGCAGCACGGCCCAGCAGCTCGAGAAGGCCCTCGCCGTCAAGCTGCGGCAGGGCTACCTGCGCGATCCCGATGTCTCTGTCGAGATCGACCGCTACCGTCCGATCTTCGTCATGGGTGAAGTGGGCGCTCCCGGCCAATATTCCTATGTGCCCGGGTTGACCGTGCAGAAAGCCGTCGCCATTGCCGGTGGCTTCTCGGCTCGCGCCAATCAATCGGATGTCGATGTTACACGCGACATCAACGGAAAGGTGATGACTGGGCAGGTCGTAACATCCGACCCGTTGCTTCCAGGTGACACTGTCTACGTTCGCGAACGCCTGTTCTGATCACGTGGCATCCCCCTCTTCGCTCCGTATCGTTCACTGCTTCCGCTCACCGGTCGGCGGTATTTTCCGCCATGTGCGCGATCTAGCCGATGCGCAGGCCGCTGCCGGTCACCAGGTAGGCATCGTCTGCGATTCGACAACCGGGGGAGCTTTCGAGGAAGCACTGTTTGAAGACATGAAAGATACGCTGGCGCTTGGCGTGCATCGCACTCCCATGCAACGGCACATCGGTCCGGGGGACGCCGCTTCAGCCTGGCGAACCTTCAAGATCATCAAGGAATTGCAGCCGGATGTGCTCCATGGCCATGGCGCCAAGGGCGGTGCCTACGCGCGCCTGTTCGGCTCACTGTTGCGGGTTTCAAGGTCTCGCGTGGCCCGCCTCTATTCGCCGCATGGCGGCAGCCTGCACTATGACGAGCGCACGGCGACAGGAAAGCTGTTCTTCGCAATCGAGCGGACGATGGCTTTCTTCACCGACTACCTGCTGTTCGTTTCCGACTATGAGAGGCAGGCTTACCGGCGCAAGGTCGGGGAACCGCGTGTACCGAACGTGCTGGTATACAACGGCTTGCGTGATGGCGAGTTCGAGCCTGTCGCCGCGAATACGGACGCCGCCGATCTTCTCTATATCGGCATGATGCGTGACTTGAAGGGCCCGGACATCTTCATCGACGCTCTCGCCCAGGCAGAGATTCGCACCGAACGTCCCATCAGCGCCGTGATGGTCGGCGACGGCGATGATCTGCCGCGCTATCATGCCCAGGTGAAGCGGCTTGGCCTGGACAACCGCATTCGCTTTTTCCCACCGATGCCGGCTCGTAGGGCTTTCGCATTGGCTCATGTCGTCGTGGTGCCTTCGCGCGCCGAAGCGATGCCATACATCGTGCTCGAAACACTCGCGGCAGGAAAGCCGATGATCGCCAGCGCGGTCGGCGGCATACCGGAAATCTTCGGCCCAGGTTCTCCTGCCCTCGTGCAGCCGGATGCCATCGAAATCGGCGAGAAAATGGACCAGGCACTGACGGATCTGGATGCCTACCGCCAGGCAATGCCACAAACCAGTGTGCTGAAGTCACGATTCGGCGCCGACGTCATGGCAGCAGAAATCGAAAAAGCGTATTTCGCGGCCTTGGCTGGCTAGCTCTCCCAAAGAGCAATCTCAGAACAAGCGCGTAGCGGTTTTGCGTCAGGGATTGCGTCAAAACAATCAGCTTCAGCGTTCCCGTGAAAACGGAAATACTCCGGATCAGGCGGCGGCTTCGGCGCTTTTCTCTTCGATCTGGCCAATCGCATCGACGACCGCGTCGAAGGTCAGCATCGTGGAAGCGTGACGCGCCTTGTAGTCGCGCACCGGCTCCAGATACTTCAGATCGGCAAAACGGCCTTCAGGCGGTGCGCCATTTTCCTTCAGCATCTTCCACATCGCCTCGCGCACTGCGCGCAACTCCTGTGCGGTCGCGCCGACAACGTTGGCAGCCATGATGGAGGAGGACGCCTGGCCAAGGGCGCACGCCTTCACGTCATGCGCGAAATCGGTAACGATACCGTCCTGCATGGCAATATCGACCACCACGGTCGAGCCGCACAGCTTGGAGTGGGCCTTGGCCGTCGCGTCGGGATGCTCCAAACGGCCGATACGGCCGATATTTCCGGCAAAGCCAAGAATTTTCGCGTTGTAGACGTCGTCGATCATAATGTTTCAGCCCGCCATGCTGGCACGATCATCGAATACTGCTGGCGTATCTTTCATTCGCTCAGCACGACCATATATAATGCCGTGGGTCCGGTGACGACAAGGCGATGGGCAGTCGCTTCAACCGGCCTTTTTTCACGCCGCTTTCGGGCGGGAAACCGGGTGGGGTTTCCGCTACCGCAAAAGGCAGTGGTCCGTTCAACTCGTTCCCTCTATGAAGGGAACTACGGGAGATGCCTTTCATGGATGCCGCCATCAAGAAGATCATGCCGCAGTCGGCCTATATGGATAAGCCGGTCACCGACCGGCCCAGCCAGGAGGAAGTCGAGGCGGCGGTCCGCACGCTTTTGCGCTGGACCGGGGACAATCCGGACCGTGAAGGGCTGGTCGACACGCCCAAGCGCGTAGCCAAGGCCTATCGCGAGATGTTCGGCGGCTATGACATGTGCCCGGCCGAAGAACTCGGACGCACCTTCGAGGAAGTCGCGGGCTATGACGACCTCGTCATCGTGCGCGACATCAAGTTCCATTCGCATTGCGAGCACCACATGGTGCCGATCATCGGCAAGGCACATGTCGGCTATCTGCCGGATGGCAAGGTCGTCGGGCTTTCGAAAATCGCCCGCGTCGTCGATATCTTCGCGCACCGCCTGCAGACCCAGGAAGCGCTGACCGCGCAGATTGCCGGTGTCATCCAGGACGTGCTAAATCCGCGTGGCGTTGCGGTGATGGTCGAGGCCGAGCATATGTGCATGGCCATGCGCGGCATCCGCAAGCAGGGGTCGACAACCCTGACTTCCACATTTACCGGCACTTTCCGGGACAATCCCGAGGAACAGATCCGGTTTGTTACCATGGTGCGCGCCGGCAGCGGAATTTGATCCGCTTCGCCGGCTCCAGACTTCCAGGATCCGGCGATGACCGCTTTGCAATTTCCCGAACCGTCCAGCGACAAGCTTCAACTGGAGGAAGGCGAGGCTTTTACCCCGCGCTTCGACGCCAACGGCCTGGTTACCGCGGTCGTTACCGATGCCAGCGACGGCATGCTCCTGATGGTAGCGCATATGAACGCACAGGCGCTCGCCCTGACGCTGGAAACCGGGATTGCCCATTACTGGTCGCGCTCGCGCAACGCACTTTGGAAAAAGGGCGAAACGTCAGGTAATTTCCAGCAAGTCGCCGAGATCAGGACAGATTGCGACCAGGACGCGATATGGCTTCGCGTAAATGTGACAGGCCACGATGCAACCTGTCATACGGGCCGGCGTTCTTGCTTCTATCGGACAGTAGCGCTTGTCGATGGCAAGGGGACACTCGCCAGCGACGGTAGCGTGCCGCTGTTCGATGCGCATGAGACCTATCGGAAGCCTCGTTGATTCTCCCTCCGGGACGCAACTTTGCCCGATTCACGATTTCGATACGGCCGTTGTATAAGATGGTCGTGGGTTAAGGGAGACTGTGATGCTCGAATGGGCGTCATTGCGTGGCAGGGGGATCGCTCGCGAAGCGAATGACCCGTCGGCGTCCGACGGAGCACCGGCGCATAAGCATCCCAGCAAGTGCGGCATAGCGTTGGCCCTCGGTGGTGGCGTAGCGCGTGGCTGGGCTCATATCGGAGTATTGCGGGCACTCGACGAGGTCGGCCTCGAAATCTCCATGATCGCTGGAACTTCGATCGGCGCGCTGGTTGGCGGCTGCTATCTTGCCGGCAAGCTGGATGAACTGGAAGAATTCGCGCGCGGTCTGACCCGGCGCCGCATCTTTGGCCTGCTCGACATCAATCTGCGCGGCAATGGCCTGTTCGGCGGCATGAAGCTGGACGCGCGACTGCGCGAGCATCTTGATGGGATCCGCATCGAAGGACTACCAAAGCCGTTCGTTGCCGTCGCGACAGAGGTCCGGACGGGCCACGAAATCTGGATCAACCAGGGGTCGATGGTCACGGCGATGCGGGCGTCCTATGCGCTGCCGGGGGTCTTCGAACCGGTCAACTGCAACGGCCGTATCCTGGCCGACGGCGCGCTGGTGAATCCGGTTCCGGTTTCCGTGTGCCGCGCCTACGAGCAGCCTATGGTGGTGGCGGTCAACCTCCACTACGATCTCTTCGGTCGCGCCGCAGTCATCAAGCACAATGCCGGTGAACTCGTCATACAGAAGGACGCTAAAAGGCCAGCGCGCTTCGACCCCAATGCCACCGAGCAGGGAACGCGGCTAGGCATTACCGGCATGATGGTGGAGGCCTTCAACATCATCCAGGATCGCATTTCGCGTGCCCGCATGGCCGGCGATCCGCCAGATCTGTCACTGCAGCCGAAGCTCGGTCATATCGGCCTGGCCGAATTCCATCGTGCCGATGAGGCGATCCGCCTTGGCTATGAAGCTACGATGGCACACATCGACGAGTTGAAACGACTGCAGGCCGTCCTCGCTTAGCCGGCTCTTCGAAGCAAGGATCAGGCTATTGCCGCATCGGTGATGCGGAACTGCACGCTGCGATTGCCATTCCAGTAGTTGCCCGAAACGGACCCCGCGACATGCAGGGTCTTGCCCCTGTTCTTGAACAGGAATTCACCCAAAGTGGTGTCTACTGCGCGGAAGGCCATCGCCTGGATGCGTCCTCCGCTTTCGGAGGTCAGGTCCACACGGATGTGGTTGGTGCCGACAGCCCGCGCATCGGCCAGCCGATGGCGCGGCAGCACGAACAGCGGCGGCACATGGCCCGTACCATATGGCCCTGCCTTTTCCAGCGTGTCCAGCAACGTAAGCGTGGCTCCTTCCGCCGCCAGCGCGCCGTCGACCAGAAGGGTTTCCTCGTCGCGCAGGCGGAACACGTCAGCGGCCGCGCGGTCCTCGAAGAAGGCGCGCAAGGCACCAAGCTTTTCGCGTTCGACGGTGATGCCCGCCGCCATGGCATGACCTCCGCCCTTGACGATCAGACCTGCCTCCGCGGCCTCACGCACCAGCCTGCCGAGGTCGAAACCGACAACCGACCGACCCGAACCGGTGCCGGTACCGTTGGCATTGAAGGCGATGGCAAAGGATGGTCGCCGTGCATGCTCCTTCAGCCGCGATGCGATCAGCCCGACAATGCCAGGATGCCAGCTATCGGAAGCCGTGACGATCACCGCAGGGCCCTCCCCGCCAACCAATTCGGCATCAGCCTCGGCGCGCGCCTGGGCAAGCATCTCCTGCTCCATGGTCTGGCGCTCCTGATTCAGCCGGTCGAGGGTTTCAGCGATGGTACGAGCTTCCACGGGATCATCCGTCGCCAGAAGACGGCTGCCCAGAGCAGCATCGCCAATACGACCACCGGCATTGATACGCGGGCCGATCAGGAAGGCGAGATGGAAGGTGTTCACCGGTTCGCCGATGCGCGAAACACGCGCCAGTTCCGCCAGACCGACATTCCTTTGCTGGCGTATGACCTGCAAGCCTTTGACAACGAAGGCGCGGTTGACGCCGACGAGGGGAACGACATCACAGACCGTTGCCAGGGCGACGAGATCGAGCATGCCGAGCAGATCGGGCTTCGGCGCATCAGGCACTCGTTCCCGCAGCAGCTTGGCAGTCTGCACCAATGTCAGAAAAACCACGCCGGCCGCACACAGGTGCCCCTGGCCGGAAAGATCATCCTCGCGGTTGGGATTGACGATGGCGGTGGCTGCTGGCAGCGCGCCGCCAACCTGATGATGGTCCAGCACCACGACATCGGCCCCGGCCTCCTTGGCGGCGTCGATGGAAGCCGCGCTGTTGGTGCCGCAATCGACGGTGACGATGAGGCTCGCTCCTCGTCCGACCAGCTCGCGCATTGCGTCGGGGTTGGGACCGTAGCCCTCGAAGATGCGATCCGGAATGTAGATCTCCGACGGCACCGAGAAATGCGCCAGGAAGAGCTTGAGCAATGCCGAAGAGGCCGCACCGTCGACGTCATAGTCACCGAAGATGGCCACCCTTTCGCCACGGATGACCGCCTCGGCAAGGCGCACCGCCGCCTTGTCCATGTCAGTCAGCGATGCGGGGTCCGGCAAGAGATCGCGAATGGTGGGATCCAGGAAACGCTCGGTGCCGACGGCGGTTACGCCCCGCCCTGCCAGCACGCGCGCAACGATGTCCGGCACGCCATGGCCCTGGGCGATGGCCAGAGCGGTCATGTCCTGCCGTTCGGACAGCCGATGCACCCATGCAAGTCCGGTAGCCGATCGCCGGACGTCGAGGAAGAACCGCTTTTCACCGGTCATGCGGGGCTACCATTCACCGTATTGAGCCACATGACGGCTCAATACGGTGAAACCGACAAAAATCAAAACTTATCGAGGTCCTGATGGCGAGCCTTGATCTCACGTACCGTACGCGAAGAGGAACGCAGCACGATCGTGTCGGTGGTGATGTAGTTGCGGCCGAACTTCACGCCGGCGAGCATATTGCCGTCGGTGACGCCTGTAGCCGCGAACAATACATCGCCGCGCGCCATCTCGTCGACGCGATAGACCTTGTTCGGATCCGAGATGCCCATCTTGGCGGCGCGCGCCACCTTCTCAGGTGTGTCGAGGATCAGGCGGCCCTGCATCTGGCCGCCGGTGCAGCGCAAGGCTGCAGCGGCAAGAACACCTTCAGGCGCACCACCCGAGCCGATATAGATGTCGATACCGGTCTCTTCCGGATCGGTGGTGTGGATGACGCCGGCGACATCGCCGTCGCCGATCAGGCGGATGGCCGCACCGGTTGCGCGCACCGCCTCGATCAGCTTGGCGTGGCGCGGACGGTCGAGAATGCAAGCCGTGACCTCGTTCACCGGCACACCTTTCGCCTTGGCAAGGCTGGCAATGTTGTCGGCCGGGGAAGCGTCGATGTCGATGGTGCCTTCCGGATAGCCGGGACCGATGGCGATCTTGTCCATGTAGACATCCGGAGCGAACAGCAGGCTGCCCTTTTCGGCGATCGCGATGACGGCCAGCGCATTCGGCAGGTTCTTGGCGCAGATCGTGGTGCCTTCCAGCGGGTCCAGTGCGATATCCACCGCCGGTCCCTTGCCGGTACCCACCTCTTCACCGATGTAGAGCATCGGCGCTTCATCGCGTTCGCCCTCACCGATCACCACGGTGCCCTTGATGTTGAGGCGGTTCAACTCAGACCGCATGGCATCGACCGCGACCTGATCGGCCGCCTTCTCATCGCCGCGCCCGCGCAGCCTTGCTGCGGCAACGGCGGCACGCTCGGTGACGCGCACCAGTTCCATGGTGAGAATTCGGTCGAGACCGGCGATCGTGTTCGAAACAGCATTCATGAAGTGGAAATCCTCATTTGCAACGCGCCAAAGGCGCAGGCGCGCTTCTTGTGTCAAAGCCTCATGACAACAGCAAGACCTGGAGAGAAGCTTTCCCGACCAAGAAACAATATCAATCGATTGAAAGAGATACCGGCATTTTCTGCTGCGGCGGCGCGCCTTATTTGTCCTTGATCAGGTTGCAGTGTTCGCCATGGCAACCTTGCCAATCATCCAACCTGATGGGCCGTGCAAGACGCGATGTCTCCGGCCTTCACGCGACGTCATCCAGGAAGTCTGCCGTCGGCACGAAGAACAGGCAACCCGTGACCGCACGGCTGAAGTCGAGCAGATGGTCATAGGTGCCTGGCGGATTGCCGACGAACATGTTCTCGAGCATTTTCTCGATGCGATGCGGGGAGCGGGCGTAACCGATGAAATAGGTGCCGAACTCACCCTTGCCGATCTCGCCGAAGGGCATGTTGTCACGCAGGATCTGCAGTTGCTTTCCGTCTTCCTCGATCGAGGTCAGGACATTGTGGGCATAGGGTTTCTTTTCTGAGTCGCGCTGCTCGATGTCGGAGAGCTTGTGGCGCCCGATGATGTTCTCCTGCTCTTCGACAGGAACCTTGTTCCACCGCTCGACGTCATGCAGGTACTTCTGGACGATCACATAGCTGCCGCCGGCGAAAGGCGCATCTTCCTCGCCGACGATGGTGGCATCCACAGCCGCCTGGTCGACTGGATTCTCAGTGCCGTCGACGAAGCCGATCAGGTCGCGATCGTCGAAAAACTTGAAGCCGTGCACTTCGTCCACGGTGGCGACGGCGCCGCTCAACCGCGACATGATGTGCGTGGCCAGCTCGAAGCACAGATCCATGCTCGCAGCACGCAGATGAAAAAGTATGTCGCCAGGAGTTGAAACCGCGCGGTGTACGCCATGAATTTCACGGAATGGATGCAGATCCCTTGGCCTTGGCACACCAAACAGCCTGTCCCAGGCCTGCGAACCAAACCCCATGACACAGGAGAGCTGCCCTTCGAGATCACGGAAACCGACACCGCGCAGCAAGCTCGACAGATCCGCACAAAGGTCGCGAACCGTTTCCTCTGCCTCCGGCCCGGGATTGATCGTCACCACCAGGAAAATGGCGGCGCGCGTAAGCCTGCTGGCAACCGATTGTGAGACTGGGGAGGGAAGACTTGAGACCATTTTGTCCATCAACCATCATCGAGCGTCAGCAACCGATACGATGCAACGGCGAAGGTCGATCTACAAGTTTCGATACCCATGATTGCGGTGTTTTCCGAATTTCCGATGCCGCCTGCTGATCGGAACTGGCCCATCGGGATGCCTCCTCGGGGGCCTTGACCACCGAAGCGCAACAGCAGCACTTCGTGTCTCCTGAGCATATTGGGGACGCTCCGATGACAGTCGTCGTTACAACCAGACAGGATATCAACCTCGAGACCGTATTGCGTGTCGCCTGGCAGAACGAGCCGGTAACGCTCAGCGACGCCGCCCTTTCCGAAATCGCCCGCTGCCGAACCGCATTCCTCAACCTTATCGACAAAGATCCATCACTCGTCATCTACGGCGTGACGACGGCAATGGGCGAGCTTGCCCATACGCGTCTCTCGAGAGACGAACGCGAGCGTCATGCCCGAATAAAGGCCTTCGCCGCCGCGACCTCCTTTGGCGACCCCTTCCCTGAGCGTGTCGTGCGCGCCATGGTGTTTGCACGGCTGGCCAACTTCCTGGAGGGCCATGCGGCAACCACTCCCCGGATAGCGCTTGCGGTGGCGGATATGCTCGACGGCCGGCCAATGCCAACGGTTGCCTCTTCCGGCCAAGGCGGGGCCGGAGAAATCCTCGCCCTCTACCCTCTGTTCGCCGAACTGACATCGCGCCTCGATCTCGAAGTCAAGGAACGTGGCTCGCTGATCAACGGCTCGCCATGCGCGGCGGCACTCGTTGCCGACAGCGCGATCGCCGCGAGGCGACGATTGCAACGGGCCGAACAGGTCTTCGCTCTTTCGATCGAGGCATTCCGGGCACCGCTCGAGCACTATGACGCAGTGCTTGAGAGCCTCTGGGGCGACGAGCACGAAGCCGCGGCTTTGAGTGGCCTGCGCAATCTCCTCGAAGGCGGAACAAACGAGCGGCGCAACTACCAGGCACCCGTCAGTTTCCGTATCGTGCCGCGGGTTCTCGGTCAGGCACACCGCGCCCTTTCCGCAGCCGAACGCGCGGCGACAATTTCGCTGCGTTCGGCCTCCGACAATCCCGTCTTCGTCCCGCCGGACGACAAACATGTCTACGGCCGCTGCATCAGTACCGGCGGCTATCACAATGCCATGGCAGCACCCGCTCTCGACGACCTGGCGGCGATCTGGGCGGATCTTTGCCTGCTGTGCGATCGCCATGGATCCAAGCTGCTGAACGGTACGGTATCGCACCTACCCAATCTGCTCATGGTCGATCGGCATCCGAGCGACAGCGATGGACATGGGGCTCTCGGTTATGTGCCGATGGCTTCAACGGGATATCTCGAACAGGCGAAACTGGCGGCGCAGACGACCTTCATACCCGGCACGGAGTCGGCCGGCTCAGGTCAGGATGACGTGGCAACGACGGCCTTCATCGCCTGGGCAAAGGAAGAGAAAGCTGGCCGGTATCTCGATGCCTGCCTGGCGAGCCTTTCAGTCGTTGCCTCGCAGGCGTTTCATGCCACCAGGCGCAACGCGCCGCCTCGGCTTGCACAGTTCATGGATGAGGTGCGCTCTTTCGTGCCGCCGGTGCAGCAGGACAGGATCCTTGGACCAGAGCTGGGGCAGCTTGCACGGCACTTTACCGCGGAAACGTTCAAGCCCTAGGTGCGGGCTCAGCGTTCCGGACGATCAAATCGGCAGCATTTCCATTTCATCACCGCGCTTGCGCGGCCGCATCATGTCCTTGGCGATAATGCCGCTGGCACGGCAGAAAGCCGCGAACGCACGACATGCCTCCTCCGAGGTCGTGATGCCGACGCTGGCGCCAAAACAGGCATTGAAGGCTGTCTGATACAGCTTGCCCTGCTTGCCCGTTGGCCACTCGGACAGGAAGTCCATGGCCTGTTCCACGCCATAGATCTCCTCGACCGGCTGGTCTGGAGTGGGAACAATGCGAACGGGTACGGCAAACTGCAATTCGCGCATGACAATGCCTCTCGACTGCCTCCACCCGGGGCGTGAACGTCTTTTCTGGGCGGAAGTTCCTTGCCAAGGCCTTTTATGGTGAATTGTGGCGAGAGCGCGACCACCGGTTGCATATCTGCAACACAACCGTCCGCACGGCGCCGCCTACGGTTACAATCCACGCCGACGAAGCAAACGCCAGGGTTGCAGCACCGATCAGGCGGGGGCGAAGCGCGGCCTGCAGTCTCGCGTTGGCGTTTCCTGAACCCGCCTGTAGAGCGCACCCCAATCCGACAACGGCTCAACCTTGACCCAATTCGGCGAGGCTTCCATCACCGCGATATCCGAAGCGCCGGCGACCAGGTAGTCGCTTGCCACCTGACAATCGAGCTCATCGCGGCGCAGCTCAAACATCTTGCGGTGACCGTAGACCAGAATGTTCTCGTTCATGTGATCGCGATCCCAGACCACCGGCATTGGCCCCGGCGGCAGGCTTTTCATCACAACAGAAAATGCCTCGACGTCCGCGCGCAGTTGGCGCTGTCCGCTCGTTCGCCCATCGGTGACGACAATCTGAACAAGCTGCACGACGACGGCGATGGTCAAACCGGCACCGATGATGAAATGGGAGAAATAGAGCCGGCGCCAGTTCATCGATATCCACAGCCCGGCCATGACGGCGAGCGGCCATGTGGCCGGCATGGAATAGCGAGTCCGCCCGATCGGCAGAATGGTCGTGAGCACGCTCATCGGCACGGCGGCAAGAAGCAGCGCATCGACGATCCAGCGCCGCTCGCGCGGCAAGTCAACGCGTGCCACAGCCAAGGCAACCGCTGCTGGCAGGAACGGCAACTGATAGAGGACAGCTAAGGGCAGATCGCTGAGATGCAGCAGGCGGCTCAATTGGTTGTCGCCACCGATCTCGCCACCGAGCCGCATTTCGTTGACCCAATGCGCGGCGCCCGCGTCAAGACGGTTCGACCAGACCCACGCCAACATCGGCAGATGCGCAAGCACGATGACAACAACGGCAGCAACGGCATCGCGCGGCTTCCGTTCGAGCAGGGGCAGGACGATCATCGGCAGCGCCGAAAACATGATGGGAATCGGCCCCTTGGTCATCGCCGCGCAGGCAAGGAGAGCCGTGATACCAAGCCAGAGCGCAAGCCCGAAACGCCGACGTGCGCGGCCATGCAGCCAGAGTGCCAGCGCCATGCCACAAAGAGCCGTTGCGGTGACGTCCGTCTCGCCGATGCGCGCCTTCAGCAGGATCTGCACCGAGCAGAGGAAGGCCAATCCGGCCGCGAGAGCCGCCACAGTGCGATCGCGTGGGGCAAGAACAAGGGCGGCGGCACTGGCCGAAAGCGCGCCGGCCAATGCAGCGATCACGCCCGGCAGGCGGACGGAGACCTCGTCCAACACGCCGCGCAACTCTGTCACCGCTGCCATCAGCCAGGGCGTGAAAGGCGGCTTGTTGATGTAGGGCGTGCCAATGAATTTGAGATGCCACCAGGCGCCGCCATCCAGCATTTCCAGAACCTGCAGCGCGCGCCGGCCTTCCTCGAAACGCAGCGGACGCAGCCCCAGATACGGAAAATAGAACAGCAGCCCCACGCCGAGAACGAAAAGGGGCCAATATCTGGCCCATCCTTCCAGCATGTTGATCTGCCATTGCGCGGGAGATGCGCGCCAGCCCGGCCAGCCGAGCAGTTGCCTGAGGATACCCGACACGGAATACCGTCCCGTCTAGATGCCTATCTCCCCCAGCAATCGGCATCTAGCATGGTCAAACGCCACCTGTCTCGCGCCCAATGCAACGCAAAGGTTGAAGAACGACACCATCGGTGTCACATGATAACCTGCCCGAAACAAACTGCTTCCGGATATCCATGGTTACCTATCTAGACGCCGAAACGGCCCCGCTGCGCAACACCGGCCAGATCAGGCTCTACAATGAGGAAAGCTTCGCCGGCATGCGCAAGGCTTGCCGGCTGACTGCGCAATGCCTGGATGAACTGGTCGACATCGTAAAACCCGGCGTTACCACGAATACGATAGACCGTTTTGTCTTCGAATTCGGCATGGACCACGGCGCGCTGCCGGCCACGCTCAACTACCGCGGCTATACGAAATCGTCCTGCACCTCGATCAACCACGTTGTCTGCCATGGCATTCCCGACGACAAGCCGTTGCGCGACGGCGATATCGTCAACATAGACGTTACCTACATCCTCGACGGATGGCACGGCGATTCCAGCCGTATGTATCCGGTTGGTGCCGTCAAGCGCGCGGCCGAACGGCTGATGGAAGTGACGCATGAATGCCTGATGCGCGGCCTTGCCGTCATCCGTCCCGGCGTGCGCACCGGCGCCATCGGCCAGGCCATCCAGGTTTATGCCGAGGGTGAACGCTGCTCGGTCGTGCGGGACTTCTGCGGTCATGGCGTCGGCCGCTTGTTTCATGACGCTCCGAACATCCTCCACTACGGCCATGCCAATGAAGGCGTGGAAATGCGTCCCGGCATGATCTTCACGGTGGAACCGATGATCAATCTCGGCCGGCCGCATGTGAAGGTTCTTTCCGACGGCTGGACCGCGGTAACCCGGGACCGTTCGCTTTCAGCGCAGTATGAACACACGATCGGCGTGACCGAAACCGGCTGCGAGATCTTCACGCTGTCGCCGAAGGGGCTCGACCGGCCGGGCCTTCCGCCCCTGTAACCAGATCCGGGTGAAGGTGCCTCTGCTCCCGCGCCGGAGACACGTTCAAGGGCAGCGGTCTATGACAGGCACGGGGAAAGCATGCGCCGGTCGCTGGCCTGACAGCCCGCCTCGCTGCTTGGGGAATCAAGCATGGATACAGTCTGGCTCCTGGATTTTCTTGCGGTGATCCGCGAGGGCGGATTTTCGCGCGCCGCCGAGCGGCGGGCCATCAGCCAACCGGCCTTCAGCAGGAGGATCAAATGCCTGGAGGAATGGGTCGGCACGCCGCTTTTCGACAGAAGTTCGCATTCGATCGAGCTAACCAACGCCGGAGAGCGGCTCAAGCCATTCGCCGAGGAGATCCTTCGGCAACTCGAGACAGCGCGCCGTGATGCGATGAGCGCCGCCCAGGCAGCGACGGAAACGCTGGTCTTTGCATCGACACACGCCCTGTCGTTGACCTTCTTCCCACCGTGGCTGCGCAGGCTTGAAAGTGACGAACCATTGATGGCTTCCGTGCAGCTGATCGCGGACTCAATGGTGCGCTGTGAACAGCTCATGATCGAGGGACGAAGCCAGTTTCTCCTGTGCCATCATCACACCGCTGCATTCAACAGACTGACAGGGGATCGATTTCGGTCCGTACCGCTTGGCACGGACATCCTCGTACCCGTTGCCGCACCATCCCTGGCATCGGACGAGCTCATGGAGAATGGGCCCTATCTCGCTTATTCCGCGGAATCCGGCATGGGCCGCATCCTGAATGCCGCGTGGGAACAGAGCGGCAGGAGCCTGCCGCCGGAACCCGTCTTTTCATCGCATCTTGCCACCATGCTGGTGGCGATGGCACGCGACGGGCGCGGGCTGGCATGGTCGCCTCTCAGCCTGGTGGCCGAGGATATCGCGTCAGGACGGTTGGTGAAGATCGGGCTGCTGGAGGACGAGGTCTCGATCGACATTCATCTTTTTCGCTCCAGGGCGCGGCAGACCCAGACAGCGGAACGCTTCTGGCAGCGCTTGCTGCGCGACCGGGATCAGGCTGCAAAGAACGACAACAGCTCTTCCGTCACCAGAGCAGGGCATTCTTCCTGAAGATTGTGGCCGCAGTCCAGCGCCCTGCCCCTGACGTCCAGCGCCTTCTCCCGCCAGGTCTGTTCGACGTCATAAAGCGTGCCGACGGTCCCGCGCGCGCCCCACATGGCAAGCAAAGGTACGGCGATGCGCTTGTCGTCGTCCGCGGCGTCATGGACAAGATCTATACCGGCCGCCGCCCGGTAATCTTCGCAAACGGCATGCTGTGTCATCGGGTCGCGATAGCAGCGCAGGTATTCCGCCATGACCTCGGGCTCGGTTGCATGCGCAGAGCCGTTTTGCCGGCCAAGATGTGCCTGCAGAAAATACTCCAGATCGGCAGCGATCAGTCGCTCCGGCAACGGGTAAGGCTGGATTAGCAAGAACCACCAGAAGTACCGGGTGGCGAATTCCCGGTTGGTGCGCGCATACATCGTCGCGGTCGGCGCGATGTCCAGCACGGCAAGCCTGGTGACTGCATCGGGATGATCGAGCGCCATGCGGTGGGCGACACGTCCACCCCGATCATGTCCCGCCACGACAAAGCGGTCGAACCCCAGGGCCCGCATCAGCTCGACCTGATCCCTGGCCATCGCCCGCTTGGAGTAGTTGACATGGTCATCTCCGCCCGATGGCTTGCCGCTGTCGCCATATCCACGCAGGTCGGCCGCGATCACCGTAAAGTGGCGGGCAAGTACAGGAGCGACCTTTCGCCAGGTCACATGCGTCTGCGGATGCCCGTGAAGAAGCAGGAGCGGCGCTCCCTCGCCCGCGATTGCAAAACGCAGCCTCGTTTCCGCCGCAGCGTTGAAATCGAACAGATCGAAGCCTTCGAGGAATGCCGACGGTCCGATCGACACCAGCGGTTTTTCAGCAGTCAGTTCGCGTTCAACCATGGATTTTCCCGCAGATGCCTGCGTTCGAAGGCGCTGATCTCATCGCTCAACTCAAGCGTCTGGCCAACGGCATCAAGCCCCTTGAGCAAGGCGTTCTTGCGTATTGCCTCGATCTCGAAACCGATCTCCAGGTCCCGGCCGCAGACGGTCTGGCTGTCCAGATCGATGGTGAGCACATTGCCCCCGGGCAAACCGGCTAGGTCCTGCAAACGCCGGACGTCAGGCTCACCGAGTTCGATTGCAAGCAGGCCGTTGCGGGCGCAATTGTCGAAGAAAATGCCAGCGAAGCTCTCCGCGATGATGGCGCGGATACCGTATTGCATAAGCCCCCAGACAGCATGCTCCCGACTGGACCCGCAGCCAAAATTGGCCCCGGCGATCAGAAAGGCGGCATCCTGCCATTGCGGTCGGTTGAGGATGAATTCCGGGCGAGGCCTGCCCTGCTCGTCGAAACGAAGATGATAGAAAAGTCCGCGGTCGAGGCCGCTGCGATCTATTCCTTTCAGGAACTGCTTGGGCATGATGACATCGGTATCGATGTTGCTGGCCGCGAGCGGTACCGCAACACCCTTCACTCTGACGAAGGCTTCCATCTCTAGCGTTCACCCGCGATTTGACGAACATCCGCCAGGCGACCAGCCACGGCCGATGCCGCAACCATTGCCGGACTCATCAGATGCGTACGTCCCCCGGCGCCCTGACGATCTTCGAAATTTCGATTGGTGCTGGAAGCACACCGCTCCGCACGGGCGAGAACGTCGTCGTTCATCGCCAGACACATCGAACAGCCCGATTGCCGCCATTCAAAACCAGCCGAGGTAAAAATGCGGTCGAGGCCCTCGGCTTCTGCCTGGCGCCTTACCGACATGGACCCCGGAACAACGATCGCCCTCACACCCGGCGCGATTTGCCGCCCTTCAAGAATTCGCGCCGCGTCGCGCAGATCCTCGATGCGCGCGTTGGTGCAGGAGCCGATGAATGCCGCCTGGATTTCGATCGAAGCCACGGGCTGACCGGGTCTGAGATCCATGTAAACCAAAGCACGCTCGATCGCCTGGCGGCGGACAGGGTCTGGTTGCAGACAGGGATCGGGTACGCACTCTGTGATCTTGACCGCTTGATCCGGGCTCGTCCCCCAGGTCACCATCGGTGCGATTTCGCCAGCGGCCAGAACGACTTCCCTGTCAAAGGCCGCATCCTGATCCGTCTGCAAGGATGCCCAGCTTTCAGCCGCCAGTCGCCAAAGCTCGCCTTTCGGCGCCCGGGGCGTTTGCGAGAGATAGTCCATGACCTTTTCGTCAGGCGCGATCAGTGCGCCGCGTGCACCGCACTCGACAGCCATGTTGCACAATGTCATGCGCGCCTCGATGCTAAGCGCACGGATGCCGGCTCCCTGAAATTCGATCGCATAGCCCGTCGCGCCCGAAGCGCCGATCTTCTCGATCAACGCCATCACGACATCCTTGGAACGCACGCCCGGCGGCAGATGCCCCTCCAGCGTGACACGCATCGATGCCAGCCGCTTGTAGATCAGCGTCTGCGTTGCCAGGTAGTGCTCGATATCGGATGTTCCTATTCCGAAGCCGAGGGCGCCAAACGCGCCGTAGGTGGTGGTGTGGCTGTCGCCTGCCGCAATCACCATGCCCGGCAATACCAGGCCGATCTCAGGCATCACCACATGCTCGATGCCTTGCATGGCATGCTTCATGTCGAAAATCTCGATGCCGAAATCACGGCAGTTCTCGGCGAAATATGCGGTCTGTTTCGCCGCATCTCCCGGCATGGTGATACGGCCGACGACGGTCGGATTGACGTGGTCCACAACGCCGAGAGCCGCGCCTGGCCGCCAGACAGAACGCTTGGCCAGGCGAAGGGCGGTGAATGCTTGCGGCGAAGTGTATTCGTTCAGCACGGTGCGATCGACATAGAGAACGACCTGCCGACCCTGCTCGTCGAGCCCCCTCACCGTGTGACGATCAACGAGTTTGTCGTAAAGCGTTCGAGCCCTATGCACCCTCAACCTCCGGCCTGTTGCAGCAAAGGTTAGCGTCGGCGAACGCGGGTGGTCCCATGCAAAACTTGCATCGATTGATCGGCAAATCCTGCTGGCCGTCGAGCGTACCGAATTACTAGGGTGGCTTTGCCGGTCAGCCGATGTGCAGTCGGCCAACGAGCAGAAGAAAAACGTGTCATCGTTGTCGACAGTCTATCGGCGGCATCCAGCCGGATCAAAAAAGCCGAGACGCGAACAACGCTGGGGGAAACTCTCGCCTATCAAGCAAGATCTTGTGAGGCGAAGCAGCGAACAAACGGGGAGGCAAGCATGCATATGGGCTTCTTTGATGGCCGTATCATCCAGGCCGATCAGAATGCGACCGGATACAGCCGGCGTTACGGGAAATGATGCGGGCACCTTTGACCTCATTCCAGTCATCGGCCGTGGAAGAAGCAACTTCCATACGTCGTCACCTGCACAGCAGACCCGAGTTGAAATTCGAGGAAAGGGAAACGTCCGACCTCGTCGCCAGTTTCCTCGTCAGGCATGGGTATGAAACGAGGCAGGGTATCGCGGGCACCGGCGTCATCGGCGCGCTTGATACCGGACGGCCAGGTCCTACCCTCTGTTTTCGTGCCGACATGGACGCCCTGCCAATCCAGGAAGAGACAGGTCTGAGCTACGCGTCAACCGTCCCGGGCAAGATGCATGCGTGTGGCCATGACGGACATACGGCTTCGCTGCTGCTGGCCGCTGCGAAGCTTGCCTCGGAAAGCGAACAACTGGGCGGGCGCATCAAGCTGCTGTTCCAGCCTGCAGAGGAAGGCGGCACAGGCGCTGCCCGCATGATCGAGGAAGGCGCACTCGCCGGGGTCGACGCCATTTACGGCTTTCACAACCGCCCGGGCTATCGGCAAGGCCGGGTTTTCGCCAAGGCGGGCCCGGCCATGGGCGGCACTTCGGTCTACGAGGTCACCATCATCGGCAATGGCGGCCACTCGTCCCGACCTGACCTGGCGGTCGACCCGATATTCGTGGGCGCAAGCCTGATCCATTCCATGCAAAGCGTGGTTTCGAGACGTCTCTCTCCACTGGAATCGGGAGTGGTCAGCGTCACGCAGTTCCATGGGGGCAACGCCCACAACATCATCCCCGGCCGCGCATCGATGACGATCAACACGCGCGATGCCAGTCCCGAAACCGGGGCAATGATAGATCGCGAACTCAACCGCCTGATCACGAGCGTCTGCCACGCCCACGGCGCCGAGGCAGAACTGACGCGCATCCTGCGCATTCCACCCGTCGTCAACGACGATGCCGAAACCGAGTTCACCGTGGCTGTCGCCGTCGATGTCGTCGGGCCCGACAATGCCGGATATGTCCATCAGCTTCCCACAATGGGGGCCGAAGACTTCGCCTTCTACCTGGAGAAGGTTCCCGGCTGCTTCTTCTTCGTCGGCAATGGCGAAGACAGCGCCTATCTCCACCACCCCCTCTACGATTTCAACGACGACATTCTACCGGTCGCCGCGGGCATGTTCGCAGGAATTGCCCATCGGCGCCTCGGCCTTGGTGCCCGTTCCCGGGATGGATGACTGCACATTCGTGCAGCGGTTCAGCAAAACTCCCTTCGCGAGCGCACCAGCCAATCCAATGGAGGATCTCTCACGTGTCGGTTCTTGAGCCACAGGACTATTTCCGGCTGCGTCTGCCGTCAGACCCGCAGATTTCGCCAGATGGGCGTTATGTCGCCTATGTGCGCGACTGGCCGGACGTCATCCGCGACGCCTGGTCTTCGGCTGTACAGGTCATCGACCGCAAGTCCGGCAATGTGCAGGATCTGGGCGATGGATTCCAGCCACGCTGGTCGCCGGAATCGGACCGTCTCGCATTTGTGAACGCCGGCGACGACGCGAATGCAATCCGCCTCTGGTCCGTGGCAACGGGTGAAACCACGGCAATCGCCAGCCTGCCGTCGACACCCGAGGGCCTGGCCTGGTCTCCCGACGGTCGAACAATCGCCTTTGTCATGCGAGCGCAGCTGGTACGGCCTGACCAGGCGAACAGCCAAACGGCACCGGCCTGGCATGCGCTTCGTACGGAACATTGGGCGCGGCCGGGTCAATACACGGAAAAGCTGCTGCGACGGATAGAAGGCGTCGATGCCGAACTGCTGCCCGAAGGGCATCACCAGATCTTCCTGCTCGATGTCGCTACCGCCACGATCCGGCAGTTGACCTTCGATCCATTCGAACACGGCGGCCCGCTGGCGCTGGTTACAAAACTGAAGCTCGCCGGACACATCTCCTGGTCTGCTGACAGCCGCACCCTTGTGATGTCGATGCTGCGCGACCCGACACCATCCGGACCCGTGGACCCGGCCCATGCCGTGGCGGCGGATGTATACAGCTTTTCGATCGCAGATGGGGCCGTCACCCGCCTGACCCGTTTCGGCGGAACGATTGCTCACGCTTCCGTTTCACCCGACGGCGAGTGGATTGCGTTCGTGGGTTCCCGTGGCCCGCAGAAGAGCTTCCGTACGAATGTCGTCCACGTCATGAGCCGATCGGGCGACAATCTCCGCACCTTGAACCATCCCGACGGACTTGAAGTCCATCAGGAACTGCTGTGGCTGCCCGATAGTTCGGGACTGCTGGCCCTAGTGCCGCACGAAGGGACCGGATCCCTGCAAAAGGTCAACCTCGAAGGGCAATGGACCGTCCTGTCGCGCGAGGTGGGAGGCTCGGCGGCGTCCGGATATGTGCTGTGGAGCAAATTCGTTTCGGTCTCGCGCGGGGGCGAAATCGCGATATTGCGCGGCAGTTCGACACGGACCGACGAAGTCGCAGTTCTCTCCCCAGACGGCACCGGCTGCCAGGAGATGACACGTGAAGCCGACTGGATGTCGGACATAACCGTCGCACCGATCGAGCCGATGTGGCTCGCTACCAGGCAGCCCATGCAGGCCTGGCTTGTTCGGCCGGCCGACGCTCCTGCCGACAAGCCGCTGCCGCTGATCCTGTGGCTCCATGGCGGACCCTATCTGAGCTGGGGGCCACATTTCGCGACCATACCGCAGCTATGGGCCGCACGCGGCTACGCCGTGCTCATGATGAACCCTCGCGGTTCGCTCGGCTACGGTGAGACCTTCACCGATCATCTGGAGCACGACTTCCCCGGGGCCGATGATCTGATGATCGCCGATGCCGTCGACCTTGTGGTCAAGCGCGGAGGCATTGACCCCCGACGCGTCTATGTGGCTGGGGAATCCGCGGGTGGCGTGCTGACGGCCTGGCTCATCGGTCACACCCATCGCTTCGCTGCAGCCGCTGTCGTCTACGGAGTCGTCGAGTGGATCAGCCAGACGCTGCTGCAGGACCGGCCGGATTACTTCGCCTATCGCTGGCGCTCGGGGCCACCCTGGGATGCCGGCAAGCAGGAAGTGTACTGGCGCCATTCGCCGCTGGCCCTGGTCGGCAATGTCCGGACACCGACGATCGTCCTGTGCGGGGAGCGCGACTGGCGCACGCCCATCACGCAATCGGAGATGTATTTCACTGCTTTGAAGATGTGCGGTGTCGAGGCGGCTCTGGTCAGTTACCCCGACAACAATCACGGGCTCGAGCGCCATCCCAGCCAATATCTCGATTTCGCAGAGCGCATCGGAGACTGGTTCGAGCGCTACGAACAGGTGACCCTGGCCAAGTCGGCATGATCACCACCTCAATCGGGGAGCAGCAAGAGGAAGCTGCTCCCTTTGATTGTCGCGTTTAACAATCAGGCCAGCCAGGTCCGCGGCTACGCTGCGGGGATCGGTTCAAACAAGGCCGTAGAAAAAAGGGGAAAAAGCCATGTCACTCGATCATATGGATCCGCAGGAATTCCTGGAGCTGACCTATGCCCGTGCACGACAGACCGCACTGAGCCGCAGAGCGGTTCTCGGCGGCTTTGCCGCGCTGGCCACGGCAATGGTTCTGCCGGGCCGTGAAGCTTTCGCCGAGGGGCGTGGCGGAACGCTGCGCATCGGCCGCGACCAGGAGCCCGACAGCCTGGATCCGCAAAAGACGCTCGTCGCCGTCTCGGACCAGACCAACAACTGGATCTACGAGCCGCTGGCACGTCTCGACACCGACGGCAATGTCGTGCCCGGGCTGGCCGAACGGTGGGACGTAACGGATAACAACAAGACCATCGTGTTCCACCTGCGCGACGGCGTGACGTTCCACGACGGCAGCCCCGTCGATGCCGAAGCCTGCGTCTGGACCACGCAACGGATCATGGACCCGGCCACGGCATCGCCATCGGCCTATCTGCTTGGTCCGTTCGACAAGGCAGAGGTGATAGACCGCCTGACGGTCGCCTACCGGTTCAAGGAACCTTTCGTACCGCTGTGGATCGGTCTCTCGAGCCCCTCGACCGCGATCCTGCCGCGCAAATCGATCGAAGCCCAAGGCGACCAGTTCGGCCGCAACCCGGTCGGCTGCGGGCCTTTCCGCTTCGCAGGCTGGGCACCCGATACCGGGATCAAGCTGGTGCGGTTCGACGACTACAAATGCGGTCCGGTGGCGGCGCCGGATGAAGTGCAATTCCTGTACTTCCCAGAGGATTCGACCCGGATCGCGGCCCTTGAGACGGGTGAGATCGATGTGCTGGCCACCGGTCAGGCGGTGCCCGTCGATGCTGTCCGCCGGCTGCGCCAGAATGGCGAGATCCAGCTTCTGTCGCGGGCGAGGCAGGGATTGCGTGCCCTCGTCTTCAACATGAGCAAAGCGCCGTTCGACGACATTCGTGTACGCCAGGCCGTCTGCCACGCAATCGATCGCGAAAAGGTGCTGGCCTTCGCTCTCGACGGCAACGGCCAGATCGCGCATGGCCCGCTGCCCACGACCATTCCGGGTTACTCAAAGGCGGTCGAGACACTCGACTGTGCCTACGATCCGGCCAAGGCCAAGGCGCTGCTGGTCGAAGCCGGCCAGCAGGCAGGGCTGAAGCTGCGCATGATCACCTCCGACATGCCGCCGGTCCGTCGGACGGCCGAGATCGTGCAGACCGAACTGCGCGACATCGGCATCGAGCTCGAGATTCAATCACTTCCGGTCGCCGAATGGGCCTCGCTGTCGAGCAAGGGCGAGCACCACATCTTCTTCATGGCATACGAATACAATGACGCCGATATCCTCTATGCCGCGCTGCACAGCCAAGGGTCCTACAACCGCAGCTTCCACAAGGACCCGGCGCTGGACAAACTGCTCGAGGCGCAACGGGTGGCGTTCGAGCCGGCCGGGCGCCAGGCTCTCCTCGACGATGCGCAGGCGCTGATCATGCGCCAGGCCTATTGGGCACCGCTGTTCGAACCATTGAATTTTGCCGCCCTGTCGTCCGCAGTTAAGGACGCAGCCTTGCGCAGCGACGGCGACATCTCGATCAGCACCGCCTGGATCGAGAGCTGAGGAACGGACGGTGCTGCCTCTCATCATCAAGCGGGTCGGCTACGCCTTGATCATCATTGCAGGCATCGCGTTTGTGGTGTCGGCAATGACCAAGCTGGTGCCGGGCGACCCGGTCGACGTCATGGCGGCAGGTAACCCCGGCATGACCGAGGTCGACAAGGCGCGGCTGCGAAGCCAACTCGGTCTCGACCGGTCGATGATGGATCAATATGTTTCCTATCTTGGCAACGCATTGCAGGGTGACCTGGGCATCTCGCTGCGCCAGCGCGTGCCGACCGCACAACTGATCCTGGAGCGCCTGCCGGCCACGGCCGAACTGACGCTGTGGTCGATGGTGCTGGCGCTGCTGGTCGCGATCCCCATCGGCGTGGTGACCGCGCTTCGCCGGGACAGCGCGGTCGATACAGCCGGCACCGTCGTCGCCGTTCTCGGTGTCTCCACCCCTTCCTTCCTGCTTGGAGTCCTGCTGATCCTCCTGTTTTCGGTGCAGCTCGGTTGGCTGCCGGCCTCGGGCTACAAGGGATCGGTGATCGCCGCGCTACCAAAGGCGATCGTTGAGGGTCGCTTCGACCTCCTGTGGCAGAAGGCACGTTATTTCCTCCTGCCCTCGGTCTCGTTGGCGTTCGGCCTGATGGCAGTGAATGCCCGGCTGATCCGCTCGGCGATGATCGAGACGATCCGCCAGGACTATGTCCAGTTCGCCCGCGCCAAGGGTGTGCCACCGCGCACAGTGGTGCTGCGGCATGCGTTGCGCAATGCCATCATCCCGGTCATCACGATGATCGGCCTGCAGTTGGGCAACCTGCTGTCCGGTGCCATCGTGGCCGAAACAGTGTTCGCCTGGCCAGGCATCGGCCGGCTGTCGGTACAGGCCATCACCACCCGCGACTATCCCCTGGTGCAGGCTACCGTGCTGATCACGGCGGTGCTGTTCGTGGCAATGAACCTGATCGTCGACCTTCTCTACCATGTCATAGACCCACGGATGCGCCATGGCTGACAGCACACTGCCTCAAGTCGTGGGGTCTCAAGCCATTGGAATCGGGTCGTCGGCCGAGTCCGCACCCGATGTCTCCCGGGGACGGTTCTTCAAGGCGCTCCGCCGCAGCCCGAAAGGGCTTGCCGGGCTGCTGCTGGTCGGCCTGATCCTGGCCTGCGCCACCGCTGCCCCTGTCCTCGCGCCGCATGACCCTGCCCAGCAGGTCCTGGGATGGCGTTTCCTGCCGCCGGCCTGGGCGACGGGCGGCAGTTGGGAGCATATTCTGGGAGGCGACAATCTGGGTCGGGACATCTTCAGCCGGATCCTTGTCGGCGCCCGCACCTCGATGGCTGTCGCGGTCGTCGTCGTCACGCTGGCCGCCACGATCGGTTCCCTCCTCGGTGCCGTGGCCGGTTATGCCGGCGGCATCGTCGACAACATCATCATGCGACTGGCCGACTTCCTGCTCGCCTTTCCCTTCCTGCTTCTCGCCCTGATGATCATGGCGATCCTGGGCCCCGGCTTCTGGACCATGGTGCTGGCGCTGTCGATCGCCCTGTGGGTCAACTACGCTCGCGTGGTGCGGGGCGAGGCGTTGCGCATCGAGCAGATGGAGTTCGTGGAAGCGGCGCGGTCGATCGGTGTGCCGGGCTGGCGCATCGTGCTGGGCCACGTCGTGCCGAACGTGATCCCGTCGGTTCTGGTCCTGGCCACGCTTGAGGTTGCGCTGGTGATCATCGCCGAGGCAGCCCTCAGTTTCCTTGGCCTCGGCGTACAACCGCCAACCCCTTCCTGGGGGAAGATGATCAGCGAAGGCCGCGACTTCCTCTACGACGCGCCTTGGATGGTGCTGGGCCCTGGTCTGGTGATCCTGATGACTTCTGTGGGCATCAACCTGTTCGGCGACTTCCTGCGCGACTTCATCGACCCGAGGACAGAGCGATGAGCGCGCCCCTGCTGCAAATCCAGAACCTGCGCGTCGAATACGCCTCGCCGCGAGGACCGGTCCAGGCGGTCGCCGGCGTATCGCTGGCGCTCGACCGCAACCGCATCCTGGGTCTGGTCGGCGAAAGCGGCTGTGGCAAGTCGACTGTCGGCCAGGCGCTGATGGGATTGATCCAGTCACCGGGCCGTATCGCCGGCGGCGACATCCGCTTCGAGGACAAAAGCCTGATCGGCCTGCCCGAGCGCGACATGCGAAACCTGCGCGGCAACCGGATGTCGATGATCTTCCAGGATCCCACCTCGACGCTCAATCCAGTTCTTACCGTCGGCGACCAGATCGCCGAGTTGTTCCGGTGGCATCGGCCGCAGATGCGGCGGCGCGAGGTACAGGCCCGCGTCACGGCGCTTCTCGAACGTGTCGGCATCGTCGACGCGGACAGACGACGCCGGGCTTATCCGCACGAATTGTCAGGAGGCATGCGCCAGCGTGTGGTCATTGCCTGTGCTCTCGCGCTGGAACCGGCCCTCATTGTCGCCGACGAACCGACAACGGCACTGGACGTCACTGTCCAGGCGCAGATCCTGGACCTCCTCCGCGATCTGCAGTCCGAGCACGGCACCGCCGTGATCCTCGTCAGCCATGACCTCGGCGTCATCGCCGAGACCTGTGACGACGTCGCCGTGATGTATGCGGGGCGAGTGGTCGAGAGCGGTCCGGCCGGCGAGGTACTGGCCCGGCCACGACATCCCTACACCGCCGGGCTGATCGCTTCGCGCCCTGCTTTTGGTGCGCCAGACCAGGTGGTCAGGCCAATCCCGGGCACGGTGCCCGACCTGGCGCGTCCGCCGGCTGGCTGCCCGTTCCATCCGCGTTGCCACAAAGCTGTCGCCACCTGCCGCGACGCCATTCCCACCTTGTCCCCAATCCGGGAGGAGCCGCGCCATGCTGTCGCCTGTCCCCTCGCCGCCTGACCAGGCCCGAACCGCGGCAGCCGCCGCTCTTCTCTCCATCGAGGGACTTGAGAAGCACTATGCCCTGCCCGGCCGCTGGTTCGGTCATGCGGGCGTGATGCGTGCCGTCGATAATGTCAGCTTCGCCATCGGGCCTCAGGAGACCTTTGGCCTCGTCGGCGAAAGCGGCAGCGGCAAATCCACGATCGGCCGCATGATCGCCAGGTTGATCCGGCCGACGGCCGGCAGCATCCAGTTCGACGGCAAGGACTGGCTTGCCCTGTCCGGCAACGAATTCCGGCGTGCCCGGAAGCGGGTGCAGATGGTGTTCCAGAGCCCCTATGCATCACTGGATCCGCGCTGGCGCATCGCCGACATCGTCGCCGAACCCCTGCGCACGCATCTCGACCTGCCAGCGGCCGAACTGCGCGACCGGGTGGCGGGTCTGTTGCAGGCGGTCGGGCTGGACCCGGCTGTAGCCGACCGCCATCCCCACCAGTTCTCTGGTGGTCAGCGCCAACGCATCGGCATCGCCCGCGCCATCGCGCTGGAACCCGATCTGCTGGTAGCGGATGAGCCAGTGTCCGCTCTCGATGTCTCCGTGCAAGCTCAGATTCTGACGCTGCTGCAGGACATCAAGGCGCGCCGCCGGCTGTCGATGCTGTTCATCTCGCATGACCTTTCGGTCGTCGCTTATCTGTGCGACCGCGTCGGCGTTCTCTACCACGGCCGACTGGTGGAGATTGCAGCGACCCGCGAGCTGTTCAATGCGCCGGGCCATCCCTACACCCGCACACTGGTGGCCGCGATCCCCGGATCGGGCAAGCGTCACGAAGCATCCATACCGGCCGGAGGTTCCACTTCGGAGGGCGGCTGCGCCTATGCCGGCCGGTGTCCGCATGCCCGGGACCCATGTCGGACAGTCATGCCGGCATTACGGCCATCCGCATCCAACACACTGATTGCCTGCCATCGCGCGGGAGAAATCTGAAGAAGCAGCGCGTCGCGCATCTTTTTCAGGAAGGGGGCCAGCGCTGGGAACGCTGTCCCCGGCAAAAAACGCGCCCATTTTTCTGAACTTTTCATTGGAGGAGACAATGAACATCAAGAGCCTTTTGCTCGGCTCAGCTGCGGCTCTGCTCGCAGTTTCCGCTACGCGCGCCGCCGACGCTGTCGTCGTCGCCGAGCCGGAACCCGCTGAATACGTCAAGATCTGCGACGTCTACGGCGCCGGCTACTTCTACATCCCAGGCACAGAGACCTGCCTGCGGGTCGGCGGCTACATCCGCTATGATATCGGCATGGGAGACGTCGGCGCCTACAACGGCGCCCGTGCCAATGACCGGCTCGACAACAAGGAGCAAGGCACCTGGTGGAAACTCGCCCGCTTCGCCATCAGGACCTGGACCGGCCAGGAGACTGAACTTGGCACCCTGAAAACCTACACCTCGACCCGCTTCGACTTCGGCAACCCTCAGGACTACGGTTCGAACTCGACAAGCAATGGCTACGCACTGACCTTCGCCTGGGTTCAGCTCGGTGGCCTGCGTATCGGCAAGGGTGAAACGGCTTTCGCCAGCTTCATCGATTATGCCGGCAACGTCATCAATGACACGCTGGTTCCTTACAGCGCCCTCGATACCAACCTGATCAGCTACACCTTCGATGCCGGCAATGGCTTCTCGGCGATCGTCTCGCTGGAGCAGGGTGCGGGCAAGTTTTCGAAATGGAAACGCGCCGGCGACACCTGGACCAGTGCCGACAACACCATCGACAGCTATGTGCCCCATGTCGTCGGCGGCCTGAAATACGCCCAAGGCTGGGGTGGTATCACCGGCGTCGTTGCCTATAACAGCAATTTCGAGGAGTGGGCCGGCAAGGTTCGCCTCGACCTGAAAGCGACCGACCAGATCGACCTGTTCATCATGGCCGGTTACGGCACAAATGATCATATCGACCGCAACTTCTACAAATTGTGGGGCGGCAACTGGGCATTCTGGGGTGGCGGCACCTACAAGTTCAACGAGAAGACCTCGTTCAACGCCCAGCTCTCCTACGATGACGCCGAGAACCTCGGCGTCGCCGTCAACGTTGCTCACCAGCTGGTTCAGGGTTTCACCGTTACTGCCGAAGTCGACTATATCAACGAAGGCAATTTCGGCACTGCCGACTACACCGGCAGCTGGACCAACGCGAACAAGAAGAACAACCTTGGCGGTCTGCTCCGCTTCCAGCGCGACTTCTAGTGCCGTCACCACTTCCAGAACCCGTCAGCAACGGCGGGTTCTGCTTTCCGGCAGAGTGAACCCCGCCGCGGCCAGACAGGTGTCTGCAACGGTGTCCCTGTACCAGCCGAAGAACTCCCTCTACACTGACGAAAAGGCAGACAGGCTCGAAGCGGGGGCTCGATGAGCAAGGGGGACGGCGCGCGTCAATTCCTGGCTGAACAGCCAATCCCGCCGCTCGAGAAGCGGAAAACCGCTGAGGACCAGCCGCACTATCTCGGTCACCGCGAAAGGCTGCGCGAGCGATTTGCCAGTGCCGGGCACAGCGCCCTGCCCGATTACGAACTGCTCGAGCTTCTGCTCTTCCGCCTCGTCCCACGTGCAGACACCAAGCCCATCGCGAAGGCGTTGCTTGCCCGCTTCGGTACGCTTGCCGAAGTCCTGGGAGCACCGACGGGACTGCTTCAAGAGGTGAAGGGTGTCGGCCCCGCCGTTGCGCTCGACCTCAAGGTGGTCGCCGCGGTTACGCATCGCTCGCTCCGCAGCGAGGTGACCGGTCGTGAATCCTTGTCTTCCTGGCAACAGCTGCTGGACTATTGCCGCGCCGCCATGGCGTTCGAAAGCCGCGAACAGTTTCGCATCCTCTTCTTGGACAAGAAGAACATGCTGATCGCCGACGAGGTGCAGCAGACCGGAACGGTTGACCACACGCCGGTCTACCCGCGCGAAGTCATGAAACGAGCGCTGGAACTCTCGGCGACGGCAATCATCCTCGTGCACAACCACCCATCGGGTGACCCGACTCCGTCACGCGCGGATATCGACATGACCAAGGAGATCATCGAGGCGGGCAAGAGGCTGGGGATTACGGTGCACGACCACATCGTCATCGGCAAGAAAGGCCATGCTTCGATGAAGGGACTGCTGCTGATCTAGCAGGAGCGTTTTCGTTTTTAAGGAACGCTCCAACTCTTTGTTTTTACGCAATTGGGGGCAGAAAACCGTCCCACGCTTTACCTGGAATTGCTCAAGCGAGACCAGAAACTATCCGGGCGTCAAGGCGTCGCGATCTTGCATTCGGCGGCCAGCCTGTCGATGGCCGCGGCGGCACCAGCCAGAAAGAAATCGGCGTTGGCACGACCGGTAATGACGCCAAAACGCCACGAAAGCCTGAGGTGCTTGGCCGACGCCAGACGACTGACGGCATCGGTCCCAGGTCGTATCAATGTTCGCGAACCATTGGACACCGACCAGTCTTCCCTGACGTTTTCGCCACGGTCGACTGACACGGCAACGGTGATCGTGTCCGCGACAGCGACACCATCGTTCAGCTGCAGCCACTCGCTCCACTGCGGCTCCCCGTCCGGGCGGCAAGCTATGGTCAGGACCGGGCGATAGCCGAGCGCGCCGCTGCCTATGGCTATGATGCTGTCGGCAGAGAGCGAGGCGGTGATCGAACCATCAGAAGCGGAGCCGAACCGCCAGCGATCGGCAGCATCGTCCGCCCGCGCGGCACCACAGCCGAACGCCAGCAACACCATGCCAAGCAGCGGACGAAGTCCGACAACCGACCCTACCAATTTTGCCCTCCGCGAAAACAGGCACGACTCTGCTGCAGGCTACGCTACGGCAGCTTACCAAGTGATTAGTGGTGATTTAGTGGCATCTTGAGCAATCGCCAGTAGTCTGCATGTACAGACCGGTGGAGCAAACAAGAGTGCAACGCGGCCGGCCGACAGACCATTTTGGAGCACAAGCGGCGCAGGTCCATGCAAAGAAAAAGGCCGCCTTGCGGCGGCCCTCGTTCCTTTCCATTGACGCTTATTCAGCGTCCTTGGCGGCTTTCTTCTTCGGCGCAGCCTTCTTCTTCGGCTCCTCAGCACCAGCCTCTTCAGCCTTTTCCGCCTTCTTGGCGGCGGCCTTCTTGGCTGGCTTGGCCTTGGTCTCGGCTTCCTCGTCCTCGGCCATCAGCTCTTCCTTGCTCACCTTCTTGTCGGTGACGGAGATCTGGCCGAGCAGATGGTCGACGACCTTTTCCTCGAACATCGGCGCGCGCAGCGTGTTCAGTGCATCCGGGTTGGAGCGGTAGAACTCATAGACTTCCTGCTGCTGGTTGCCCGGGAAACGACGGATCTGCTCGAACAGGCCACGCTGCAGCTCTTCGTCGGAAACCGTGACACCAGCCTTCTCGCCGATCTCGGCAAGCACCAGGCCGAGGCGCACACGACGCTCGGCAAGCCGGGTATATTCGGCGCGAGCTTCTTCCTCGGTCGTCTCTTCGTCGGCGAAGGTGCGGCCGGCGGCTTCGAGATCACGATTGACCTGGTTCCAGATGTTGGTGAACTCGGCCTCGACCAGCTTGGACGGTGCCTCGAAAGAATAGGACGTGTCGAGCTGGTCGAGCAGCTGGCGCTTGACCTTCTGGCGTGTCATCGAACCGAACTGGCTTTCGATCTGGCCCTTCACCACCTCGCGCAGGCGCTCAAGCGATTCCAGGCCGAGGTTCTTGGCGGTCTCGTCGTTGACCTCCAGCTTGCCCGGCGCTGCAACTTCCTTGACGGTGACGTCGAAGGTCGCTTCCTTGCCGGCCAGATGTGCTGCCTGGTAGTTTTCCGGGAAGGTCACGGTGACGAGCTTTTCATCGCCGGCCTTGGTGCCGACCAGCTGATCTTCGAAGCCCGGAATGAATTCCTTCGAACCCAGCACCAGCGGCTGATCGGTGCCGCCGCCGCCCGCGAAAGCCTCGCCGTCGATCTTGCCGAGATAGTCGATGGTGACGCGGTCGCCTTCGGCGGCCTTGCCCGACTTGGTCTCGTAGGAACGAGACGATTCGGCCACGCGCTGGACCTGCTCGTCGATTTCCGATTCCGGCACGTCATAGACCGGGCGGGTCACCTTGATGTCGGAAAAATCCTTGATCTCGATCGCAGGGATGACTTCGTAATTCAGCTTGAATTCGAAATCGCTGCCGCCGGCCAGGATCTTTTCGGCTTCCTTCTCATCCTCGGTCATGATGACCTCGGGCTGCATGGCGGCCTTTTCGCCGCGGCCGGTGATGATGGTGCGCGACTCGTTCAGGATCTCGTTGACCACCTCGGCCATGAAGGACTTGCCGTAAACCTTGCGCAGGTGCTGGACCGGCACCTTGCCCGGGCGGAAGCCGTTGATGCGGACCTTGTCCTTGGCATCCGACAGCCGGGCCAGCAGCTTGGCCTCCATGTCGCCGGCGGGCACGACGACCTTGATCTCGCGCTTGAGGCCGGAATTGAGCGTTTCGGTGACCTGCATCATCAAACCTTTTATCTTAACCAATGAGACTGGCTAACGGACCTGCCGTTCGCAGCCTGCCGGAGTAATCTTGCCGGGAGTGGCTTTTTGGTACGGAAGCTGGAGCCTTGACCGCTTCGGCGGCTCAATTCCCCCAACGACGCCCCAAAATGTGATTAAGTCTTTGTTTTTCCGACTTCATATCACATTTAGCAGAAGCGGATCGTCGCATCCCGTCACATTCGACACGCCTTTTGTCACAGGCGGGGCCGATTTTCAACTATCTTCGCGCCCGGCAACAAGCTGTGTCTTGACCATCGACATTGACAGAATGATGGCTACGTGGGATTTGGCCCGCCATGCGGATGTGGCGGAACTGGTAGACGCCCCGGATTTAGGTTCCGGTGCCGAAAGGCGTGGGGGTTCGAGTCCCTTCATCCGCACCACTTTTCATATTTTATCTCGTAAAAACAATTACTTAATGCGAGATAGGATTTCCTACCCCCTTCGCAATCCAGCTTTGCGTTTTTCGCTTACTGTGGCGATATGTAGCTGTATCCATGGTGTTTTTAGAGCTGCGCATTGAAACCGCGAGCCTCCGGAAGAGAATGCGGGGGATTTCATGAAAGGCTACAGCATCGGCCGCCGCCCGTTCCGCCACCATCAATGGCTGTATGCGATCATCGTAGGCGGTGCCCTGCTCTATCTCGCCGGTTATGGCCTGTGGCGTGCCGGCGAATGGGTCTGGAGCCTATTCTAGAAGATCGTCGAAGCGTGGAACGAGATGGCATGTCTATCCGGAAGAGCATATCGATCTGGCTGGCGATGCGACGGCGGGATTTCCCTGGTGCCGTTTTCATCTTGATCGTCCTGGCCGCTGTCATCGTGGGCATTGCATGGTACGGCCGTCAGACCGGCGAACACCTCGCCGACCCGAATTGGCCCTGTTTCTATGGTCCGAAGGGTGTTGCGTGCAAATCGCAGCCCCAATAGTCAATCAATCGAGAACGTACATCCCATCTCGGTAATCGAGGGTCTTTCCCTCAGCAGCATCATCCGCGCCACACCAAACGTACTCGTATCCATCAGCGTTTCGTATTCTCGCATGCATTTCTTGCCGATCTGTCGCTCTAAAAGCTCCAATCGAAACCTCAGAGTTTTCCCAAAGAAATGCTGGGATCAGATCCACTCCAGCCCCAGTCCGCAATTGCGCCATGTCGATGACTAGCCGGGCCCGAGCAGCGGCAGAGATTTTCATGGGTGACTTCAACATGGTATCAACCTTAGATGTTCTTGCCGATCTTATGAGTTGCCCTTAGCCTTGGCGTAAGGTGCTCGACTATGCTGACGGGTCGAAGATCGCCCAGGGCGGGGAGATTTATAATGTCGCGATATAATTGGGAACGCCCAACGCGGTTTTGGGAACGCCGATGGTTTCAGGCTTTAGCAGTCACGCTTGTCGCTTGCACGATCGTATGGGTTCGGACGCGCGCCTGAAGCGCAGAGAGATCATCTGATGAGCGGAAAACTCCTAAAGGAAGCTGGCGAGGCGCTGTATGGGCCGCGATGGCAATCCGACCTTGCACGAGACCTGAACGTTACCACCAACACGCTGCGCCGTTGGACCTTGAGCGAGGATGCCTTATCGCCTTACGTCGCAGAGCAGCTTTACTGGATCTGCCAGGAAAGGGCCGGGTTGCTCGACGATATAGCCGAGAGATTGCAGCCTGGAACGTCCCCAAACAGCTCGACCCATCAATGAAAAAAGTGATTGTCTGGATCAGCCTGATTTACTTCGCTGGGTGCGTGGTTGCCCTCGCGGTGTTGGCGGCCAACAACTTCTGGAGATAAGGTGCAGACGCGCCTCGGCGCTGCGGTCGGTTGGAAATTGCCTCCTGGTGATTTAAGAAACACCAGCCGGCCGCACTGTCCCGAAATGCAAGAGGGCCGCCCATCCAGCTTCGGCTGGGCGGGCAATTATAGCTCATGTTGGGGGGATCGCGGGATGGATACTCGCGTGGTTTTGAGTGTGCTGATTATTGCATGCTCTTCGACAGAACTGGTTGCGGAAGATTATCCGGACGACCACGATCAAACGTATTCCTGGAGCGACTTTTCACTGAAACCTTGGCGCGTGATTACAAGCTTTTTCACCCGTCCAAACACAACAGTGTCAAATGAACGCGAGAAGGCTCAGTACACAGCAGATCAACAACGCCAGGCGGCCAAGCAGAACGAAGTGACTAACAATACCTCGAACACTCCTGAAAAGGTCGACACGCACGGCGATAAGGACAGATCCACGGACAAAGGTACAAGGCTCGGCATCGACGGCGACGGCACATTCGGCGGCTGGATGGATGAACATGGGATCCGATCGTTTATGCCGATGATTTTTCCAAAGCAAAAGACACTTGCACAGCCTGAAACCTCTCCGAGTACGACCTCAACGCCAGGATCAGCATCGCGACGATAGCCGGAATTCGGTTACGCCATTAGCGTGGGAGAGATGATCTACCGCGGTCTTCGGCGACTGCTTGAAGTGTCGCAGTAAGGGCTGCCACAGTGTTGGACAAACCGACGATGCTGTCTTGCACCCTGTCGAGCCTTGTCAGCGTGGCGTTCTGAAACTTCTCGGAGCTAATCGTCGCCTCTGCCTGTTTGGTTTCGACGGTCGTCAGACGTTCAGATAGCTTGATAGCAAGCTCCGATGCCTGCTGCGCGGAGCGTTGCGACTGCTCGATCTGCGATTTCATTCCGTCGAACTTGTCATCCTGCCATCCGGTGTAGAGCCAGAATAGAAACGCCAGCGTCGGCATCGCCAGCGTCATCGACAACCGCGCAATCATCGTGATGATCACGCTGTTGACGATCTTTTCGGAGGTGTTGGCCATGTCGCTCACCGTATCCGCCCCTATGCCCTGTCTTGCTATTTCCAGCAGCCGCGACCGGCCCAGAATTGATTGTGGCTCGCTACTTGCTTGGCGAATGGCCGGTCATTCGCGACGATGAAGCGCCTGGTGTCGCCAGATGGCGTCAACTTCGCGACCCCATCACAATCACTGACACGAGCCGTCTGTGAACACGCCGCCAAGGGCAGAACACAGGCCAGCGTCATCCATCGCAGAAACTGCAGCATCGGTTTTGCTCCTTTCGCGGAGAATGATCACGGATCGGTTGAGCATGGCCTGGCGCTCATAGCGTCGGCCGGTCTCGTACATTTCGTAGTGGGTCCAGCCGAGAAAGGCGGTGATCACCAAGCCGCACATGATCGAGACGCCGAGCTTGGAGGTGAGGAAGGCCCACATGGCTCAGCCTTCCACCGCGCCGCGGATGTCCTGCACAGCGCCGATGATCTGCCGGCGAAGGACGACCACGATAAGCAGCACAACGAGGGCAAAGACACCAATGGCCGCGATCGTCTGCCAGTCGGCGCCGAGGAAACCAGCCACACCGACGCCACCACTACCGAAGATCGTCGTGAGCCAGCCCCACAGACCGGTCTTCCTCTTGACTTCTTTCTCGACATCCTTTGGCACGACAGGCGTTTCGACCGTTACTGGAACCTTCTCGATGACCTTGGGCTGGCCTTCAGCATGACGGCGCGCGACTTCGGCAAGAGCGGCCTTAACCTGAGACACGGAGACGCCGGCGTTCTGGCCTTCGTAATGACCTTTGCCGCTGACCTTGGGCAGACTTGCCCATTCCATTGAGAGGTTGTCGATCAACGTCTCCAGCTTCAGTCGGCCAGCCAACCATTTATCGATACCGCGCTGGCCAAGCAGGTAGCACGCCAGCCGGTCCTGCATCTCAGCGTCGAACTTCTCGCGACCGGTGAGTCCGAGCTGCTGGCGCATGGTTCGGAGCGTGGTGCGAATGATCTGGTACCGGCCGAGCGCCGAAGACTTCAGCTTGTTCTTCCTGTTGGCCAGCATCTTCGTCTGCAGCGTGTCGATCTGGTCGAGCGTCATGCTGACGAGATCCTGGTCGCCACCGGTGTAGGCGCCGTAGCCAAGGGTTTCGTTGTACCCTCTGCCCTTGTCGGTGCCTTCGGACTTGCCTATCAGGTCGAGGGTCGGGCGGTACACGTAATAGCGGTCGCCCGCTCCCGTAGGTGCGTTCGTCATACTGATGTGTCCTTTCAGGGCTTAGTTCATTTGAGCGATGGAGTGCCGCACACATTTGCGGTAGGCGATCGCTACAGCCTCAAAATGAGTCGAGAGATCGCCGTGCAACTAGGAATGGTAGTCCTGATCTTTCTTGGCTCAGCGATGCCAGCTCTGGCTCACAGCAAGCCTCTTTTCACAATTCCCGGAGTCAGGAACGCTTGCTACCAGGCAACCATCACCGCAGACGAATTCCGCGCCTGCGTTGCAAGAAGGCTCCGAACGGCAATAAAGAGCATGAACAACAATATGTTCTGCTCCATGGAGACCTGCTTAGTTTATCTGGCTTGCGATCAAGACAAGTGGTGCAACGACAAGGATTACGCCGTCCACTACAAACCAGCGCGAGACGGCTTTGATATCGAAGTCACGTTAGCCGAGGGACAGACCGGGAAATACTTCCAATGCGGCAATTGCAATCTTTTGGTGCCCAACACTGACAACGATCTGCCGGTTGAAATCCTCAGAGGGGACAAGGCGGTCATTCTAGAGTTTCCATCGTCGATGGCGCCGGGACGGAGGTAACGAAAACGCCGGACGTTGGCGCAACGTCGCGAAGAAACGCGAACGGTCCATAAATTATCCCTTTCGGTCAAATTGTTGGAATTGCTGCAACTGGCCGTTGATGGCCGTCTGCTACCGATGAACGATGCGTGGAAGCCCGTTCGCCATTGCCTTGCTCATTGTTGGTGCCGGAGGATTTGGCTACTTCAGCGATGATCTGCGAAATGCCATCCCGTCGCCGGCCGCATTCTCCAAGAGCGACTGCGTGATCAAGGGCAATATCTCGATAAGTTCCGGCGAACACATCTACCATGTGCCGGGTCAGTATGATTACGACAGCACGATCATCCGACCCGAATACGGCGAGCGGTGGTTTTGCACGGAGGTCGAAGCGCGCCAAGCCGGCTGGCGGAGAGCTGGACGCTGAACAGCAGTCGCCGCGCCGGCGGGCACGTTCGCATTCATCGTTGATCCTTTCAAGTGGCTATGGGGCTCGCTGCCCAGCGATCGGCTCGCAATTGCGAATGCGAGCCGACATCATGACGTTGTCTGATGGGAGAGATTCAGTACCTGGCCGAGATAATCATCCGGTCATACTGCAGGATTGTCGTTGCGCCCCCAGACGAGACTGCTTGTAGTTGGATCGCTGTACCTGCGGGCACATCGCCGAGTTTCACGGTCCCACCTGCAAGGGTGGTGGTATTAGCTTTCCCTGCTATCGGAAACACATCCACCCCTGCGTTGACGAGGAAAGAGACGTCGTAGTTGTAGGGCGAGGTCTGCATGCAAAATGAAACTTCGACATCCTTCAATGGTTGCGGCGTCGTGAATGTACCCGCGGCAAAGTTTCCGTAAAACCTCTCATAATCTTCGCCTGTGCGGCGTGCGGTAAACCCAACTTTTGCCATCACATTTGCGGCAAGCACCTGATCGCCAGCATCATACATCTGCATGATGTCTCGCTTCGAGAAGTGCACGATGCCGCCAACAATCGACCCGAGCCCCTTGCGGAACCCAGAACCGAACGCGCAGTCATCCTGGAAGATGTGACATTGCGCGCTTTGCGAATAGATATTCGCATAGGTGCGGGCCACAGGACCGTAAGAATTCCCAGGCCCAACATGCAGGAAGCCGGCATATGTCGTATCCAGTACCTGCAAGAACTCGGCAGTATTCTGCGAGTGATATCCGTGATGACCGGAAATCTGGAACCGCGAGGTCGCGGACGTCGGAGTTGCCAAGGCAGAGGGATTGCGAACCTTTAGCAACGGAGAAGCCGTCTCACATGCGTCATCGGTCGAATAGATTTGCCCGTACGGATTTCCGTACGTCGTTGAAGCAACCGGCTCCATCACGAACACAACACCATTGGTCCTAGCCGTCAGAAGGTGCTCGCATTTTCCGGTCCGAACTTCGGACCCAACAGATCGCACTGCGAATGGCTCGATAGCCAGCCATTCTGATGACCCTGATGTTGAACCGCAAATGTTCTGCAAGCTCTCAAGCGACAGGAAGGCTTGCGAACCAATGACTTCAACTCCCTGCTGGACCTCGTACCAGTAACCACCGACAACGGAGTTCTCGGAAATCAGCGTGTCCGGGAAGCTAGTATTGCCCCATTGCATGGCCTTTGCCACTGATGTGGCAACCGGATTTACTAGGCTAATTTTGCTGCACCCGGACCATGCTTGGCCACCTGCGATATCGGTATCGAACAGCATGCCGCATTTGTAGTTCAGGTTCTTCCCTGCCGTCACTTTCGGTCCAATGATCCGGACAGCCGCAGAATTTTTAAGACGGAAAACAGCGTCCTTTGCTGTGGTGGCTATGCCGGACAAGTAGCCTAGGAACGTGATTTCGTGGCCGTTTAGCTTCTCTATTTCCACCATTGTCACGGCGTGGAAACCCGGGGAAATTACGAAGTTCTCCAAGCCTTTCGATTTCACGTAGGCCACCAAGGCATGAATCGCCGCAGTGTCATCCGTCGAGCCGTCCCGCACGGCGCCAAGCATTGCACTGGTGGGGATCTGCTCCGAGAGTTCGTACCAAACGATGGTGACACCATCCGAGAGTTTGATTGAAAACTTGCCCGCATGAGCAGGTTGGGTTGGAACCGATTTGTATGAAGCACCGCCACCATCACCGACCATCGAGTAACCGGCAATTTGGATGAAGCTTGGTGCGGTGGGAGGGCTGTAAGCCTTAGCCTCGGCCAGCGTAGCGAATACGTCCGTCATGATTGATCCTTTCGAAGTAGCCAACCACCGACCCGCCACATCGGCGAGATGAGGGTGATGCCGTCGAATGATGATCTAGCCTCTTATCAAGACAATCTATTGAGGCTCGGCCGTTCACAGGTTTTCACGGTCAAGACCACCTTTCACAGGCATACACGTCAGGCAGTGTCGGTGGCTGTAGGGCTAGCGCAGCTGAGCTTTAGTGAATCCGATCGTCACGAGTTTCTCTGTACGCGACGACCTCGCAACCATCGCCACGCCGATGGGCCAGTCCGTCTTGGATTGTCCTTTCAAGGAGTTACCCCAATCGGGGGATGCGAGACTCAACCGGAGCGATTAGAGCCGCTGACACAAAGCGGTCATTAAATGGGCGCAAAAGGGGCTGCGCCTGCGTGCGCGACGGTGGGGATCAGATCTTGACCAAGGCAGAGTGGATCAAGCGCATCGTGACAGATGCCGCGATTTATGCCGTTTGGGGCTTTGTCGTTTATTGGGCCGCCATCGAGGCTGCGAAAGCTCTCCACCTGTAATAGGGCCAAAGCCTGGTAGCTTAGAGCCCATTCAAGATTTGAGGCACGTAGATTTCGGCGAGCGCCTTGGCGCCGGCTGTCGTCAGATGCCCGTCACCGGTGTTGTAAGCGGCGATCAGATCATCCTTGAAGCCGGTGGACGGACGGACCTGCCCCATGGCGTCCCAGCACTTGAGCAAGGTCACGCCATTAAGGCCGGCCCAATCCGCGTATCTTTGGTTGAAGTCCCTGATTTTCGCGGCAACGGCATCAGTTGCATTGCCTGGCCCGCTATAGGGGATCATTTCGGAAAGAAAGACCGGAGTGCCGTCCGCGACACGCGCAAGACAAGAATACATGTCAGCCTGCACCTGTGCCCATGTGCGCCCGTTTACTATGTCGTTTACGCCGCAATAGAATAAATAGCTGCGCGGTTGTTCGGATGGAGCATTGTCCGCCAACATGGAGATTGAAAGCACATCGGCCCATGTGGACCCGCCACGCCCAAAGTTCTGATAATCAAAATTCGGGATTGCATTCATCACATGGTACATGATGTCGTTGTTTCGGTCCCCGGCCGGGCCGAGGTGTAAAAAGCTGTGATAGTTGGGATGGCCTTCGATAATGCTGTCCCCAACGGAGATCATGAGCGGCGAAGGCCCCGTTCCCCACATGGGCAAAACAAAGGGCGTATCTTCCGACCACACCGCGCCGGATATAGCGTCACCGGTCACAAACTGGACAATCGATCCGGCGGCGGCGCCGGTGTTGTCACCGGCAAGCCCCCAAGAAGTTGCGCCGACGCCGCCAGTCATGAAGATGCCAAGGGCATCCCCCATGCGGAATGGGCCAAGGGGGCTTGGCAAGACAAACGTTTTCAAAGCGTTCCCGGCACCAACCGCGATAAGCGCCGTTTCGGCAACAACGTCATAGCTGCTTCCATTTGGACGCAAAACTTTTAGCTTGAAGGAGTTCGAAGGGTCTCCGCCGTTGCTCTGTGTCGTAAAATTGACTTTGCGAATGAAACCGTCTTGGAAACTATGGTTGACCGCATTCTTCATGACGAAGGTGCGGCCAGCAGCAGTGGGGCCGCCCGATATGCCGGACGCGTATGGGCCGGGCCTATTGCTCCCGATCCAGTAGACCGACCGTCGCGCTGCGTCAGCCTTCAGGCGCGTGATCTTGCTGGTGTTCGCCGCTATGACTGTCACGTACTTTGTGAGGTCGATGCCTAGATTTAGGCGAGCGGCATCCGGTGTGGCCGCGCCCGTGCCCCCCGCTTTCACCGGCCGCGCGCTATTCGCCTCAGTTGCCAGGTCATCGAGTTGAGCATTGTAGGGCGCCGATTGAATAGGATCGTCGGCAGTGCCGTAAACGTTCGGCAATAGCTGATAGACGCCATTCACGCGGGGCATGGGCGGTTCTCCTGATCTGTTCGGGAATGGGTGCGCTTAACGGGCGCCAGGAAATCGGTTAGAAGGGGCCATGCAGATCGAGCACGACCCCAACGAGCAACGGCCGACCAACGCCATTTGGTGGGGTCTTTGGCTCATGGTCGCATTCTCGTGGGTTGGATATCTCTACTTCAACAGTCCCGACTGGTGGGCGATTGGCCTTGGTGGCTTCACCATGGGCACGCTGGCTACCTTCGCGATTGAGAAGACCGGCAACAAGTGGCCGTTCTCATAGTTTGCTGCCAACCGATGAGTTGAGCGCGTTCATAATCGTGGACGCCATCGCACGCCGCCCCGCCTTGTTCGTGATGCTCTGTGCGCCATTGGCGAGCATTTTTGCAGCAACTGCCGGATCCGTGATCATCAACGCCTGACCGACGCGTGAAAGTACGCTTGGCGGAAGTCCCTTGGCTTCATTCATTGCGCGCGTTGCTGCCGACAGGCCGGCGCCCATGACATCGCCACGGAACAGCTTTGCCATCACGCTCGGATCGAATTCGGCCATGTCTGCGGCATCGGCTATATTGTCGGCCGTTCGTGATCCGCCGGTTGCAGCGTTGCGCGTTTCGAACATCGTCTTTTCGCGGCCGAGACGATCCCAAAGTTGCCGACCTTTGCCAGGCGCGGCAAAGACCGGGAATTCTCTGCCGGTCGCATCCGAAATCAATGGGCGCGATTTGTCCACGCCAACCGCGGCACCTTCTGCCTGGGCAATAAGCGGATCGACATAACCAGCCCGGAACCCGACTTGTTCTTCGGGCACTCTCGAATTGAAGTCCGCTATCGTATCGGCAGACCGGCCACGCGTTGCGGCCACCTTTCCGGCCTCAACGGCGTCGATGCGCCGCGAAGCTGCGGCGAAGGCGTCGCGCGCCTGGGCATATGACGGGGATGCTTCGGCCAGGGCATTGTCGAGAACACGCTGAACTTGCTGGAGCGCATTTGCGCGATTGCCGGCATTTTGCCCAACCGCCTTTTCGATCATATCGTCCAGATCGAGCTTGGCGCGGAATACACCGTTGAAATCGGTCAGGTTGGACTTGCCGTCGCTCAACATGGAGCGGACGCGGGAAAGAGCCCCCTCGATGCTGTCATTGGCGATCTGGTTGTTCGGCCTCACCAGGCTATGAACACCGGGCTGCAACGTTTCGTCGATCTGTGCCAGGACGGGCGAGATATTCACCGCGCCGGCATCCTTGCGCGCCTGCCCGTAAAGCTGATTGGCTTCAGCTGCACGAGCTTCGGTCAGGCGGTTGACACGCGCCGCCGCCGTGTCAGGTGTATCGAAAGCCTCTTGCAGGGAATTCGTGATACGACGCCCCTGGCCGGCCTGGCGTGAATTCAGCGCCTCGACAACGGTTTGTCGGGCTTCGTTGGGATTACGGGCCACGGTCGAGAGCGCACGCTGTCCACTCAGGCCCAGCGCGTCGGCGACCGTGTAAACCGGCTGATCGTCGGCCTGTGCTGCCTCCAATGCCTTGACGATGGTCGCGGGGTTCGATCCGCTCTTTTCAACGGTGCGGCCAATGGCGTCGGCAGCATACTTTTCCGGTCGCAGTCGTGCGCCGATCAGATTTACTGCCGGGGACACCAACCCTTGGACGGCAGAAATAGCATAGGGGGCAGCGTAACCAAGAACGCCTCCCAGCGGGGCGCCGATAGCAGCACGCTTCGCGCGATCCTCTGCCCCCTCGCCACTGCCAAAGCCGGAAAGCAAGCCCATGATAGACCCGTCAAGTGCAGAACCTCCGGCGATAAGGCTGAGTGTGGCGCCAGGTCGCGTCGCGACATTTGCCGCCATCGATGCGCCGCCCTTGGCGAGTGAAACGCCACCAGTAGCCGCGCCGCCCAACATGCCGCTGTAGTAAGCTGCAGGGTGATCTTTCGCCGCGCGTCGGTCGGCCTCCCGCATGCGATCAAGATTGTAATCGTAGTCACCACCGAACAGTGTAGACGCGCCGGCCGTCGCCTCGTCCAGCATGTTGAAGCCAATGCCCTGGCCCATGCCGAGAGCAGCAGCATTCGCCGTGCCTTGCGGAATGTGAGGGTTGATCGGGCTGCGCAGATCTTCCATCTGGCCGGTGACCGGATTGCGCGTCATGCCTTCAGGCGGTTGGCCATATGTGCCGTCTGGATTGCGCGGATCTGGCGCCTGCTGCTGATCCGGAGCTTTCGGGGCTTCGACGGCCGGCAGGGACTTGGCGATTTCATCAACCGCCTTGTTCTGCTCTTCCAGTGAAAGGGACAGGAAAGCATCGTCGACCTTGATGCGCCTGCCTTGAATGTTGAGCGTTGGCATTATGGTTCAATGCTCCAGTTGAGACCGCCAGACGTTTTGCGACCGCCGCCGCTCTTTTGTGGTGGCACCGTTTCGGTGCTGACAGCGAAACGCGGGTCGATCTCGGCAGGGTCGATGCCAATTTTTTCAAGAGCTTTGACGGACGCGCCGGTCAGGAATTTCGGTGCATCGGCGCCCATCACATTGCGATAGCGCTGGCTGTAGGTTTCAGTTCGAGCCGCCAGCATGTGCATCGCTGAGGTGACGGCTGCTTTGAGTTGTTCCGGCGAGCTGCTGGTGCTGATAGCGTTCTGCCACTGCTCCACCTCCTCCTTGTTGAGAGCACCCACGCCCTTGAAAGCCTTTGCCAACTCGTCGGCAACGCCAAGGCGATAGGTTTCGAACGCCCTTACCGCAGGATCGCCTGTGCCGTGACCGAATGTGTTCTTGACCGTGTTCCAAGATGGATAATCGGTGTTGTTGAGCTTTTCCGCTTCTCCGACCATCCCGCCCATGTGCTGGATAGCCAGGTTGGTGGATGCCGCGAGCTTCGCCATTTCGCCGGTTGCGTAATCCTTCCGGGTTGCGGCTCGAGCTCCAGTCTGTGACATGTCCCAGGTGGGATCATACAGCGAAACAATCTTGGCCAGTTCCTGCCTTTCACCGCCCCGGAGAGAGGTGACTTTGCTGAGGTCTATGCGGCCGTCGGCAATGCCCTGCACTTGTGCGGCGAGCGACGGCGGCAACTGCTTCAGGAAATCATTCTGCGCGGATTGATCCGGCAAACCGGTGTCGTTCACCCCGATGGCTGGAAGCGTATCGAGGTTGATCGATGCGCCTCCCGTCTGTGCCGTTGCTGCCGGCGTGACGTTGATCACTTCGTTGTTTGGCCCGATCCGGACAAGCTGATTGCCGACGACTTTGAAATTGTCGCTGTTCTCGGTCTTTCGGTTCAGATTGTTGATCTGAGCCTGCCTCAGCGGATCTCGCGCATTCGCCTGTTCCTGATACTGCTGCTGGAAAAGCCAGTTGTTGCGTGCGGCCTGAGTTTCGCGGAGGTCGTTCTGCTGGTTCATTCTCTCGCTCAGCAGCATGTTTACGACCGCGCGCTGACCATCATTCAAGTTCGGATCTGCCGCCGCCCGGGCAAGCATCTCCAGCGTCGGACCTTGCGAGGCGTTGAATGCATCCACCGTGCCACCGGCAGAGGCTGGCAGGCGCGACAAGTCTGGCTGGCCAGCCTGAGCGACCTGCATTGGCGCATTGATTTGTTGTGGTGGGATCTGCTGCGGCCGCGGCGCGGCCAACTGCTGGGCTGCCATCTGCATCGGCATTGGAGCACCACCGCTCATCGGTCGTGGCGAAGTCATGCGACTAACAAATGCTTGATGGGCCGGATCGCTCGACATCGGGCCGGGCTGAAGCGGCACGGTGCGCGCCGTCGCCATGCCGATGGACGGGTCAAGACTGGCAACCTGCTGGCCATTTTGGCTGCCGTTAATCATGTCGCGCACCCATTGCGGAGTGTTCGCGTCCAAGCCTTCCTGCTCGCGCGCCTTACGCTCGGCCTCCATAGCAAGCACATCGCCAGGATTTATCGTTGAGCCGGGGCCGTTGTAGGCGACGGCGTCGGCTTGGCGGGGAGCGTTACGGAAGCGCTCAACATCAGCCTGCCCCATTTCCGCTGGGCGGGGCTGCTGGCCATTGGCAAACGCGTTCACTGCAGCAACGGCTGGCTGCTGATCTGTCCCCAACAGAGCAAGCGCATTCCGGCGGTGGCCGGCCATCTGCTGCTCAACCTTGTCGCGCACCGTTCCGGGCGCACCGCCGTTGTTGGCGTCAGATGCGTCGTATCGTCCAACGCGGCCGGCATTGATAGCGGAATACAGGTCCAGCATACCCATGCCTGGCTTGACCCCCGCGTCGCGCAGGTAGCCTGCCACGGCACCGTTTGGGCCTAGCTGAGAGTCAACCGCATTGCTCCAATCCACGCCGTACTTCTGCGCCTGCGGCTCTCCGAACTGGATCAGCCCGCGATGCTGCCCATATTGCGTGGTTGGGCCACGCTTTGTCGGGTTGAACGTTCCTGCCGTCTCGTAGGAAATGGCCGTGCCAAGGTCCACGGGGTCAATTCCCAGCGCCGATGCTGTGTCGCGGATGCCGTTGGCGATATTGCCCTTGTCCGCAAAATCAAACCGGCTCGGCAAGTTCGGATTTTCCGCCTTCTGCGTCGATTTCCCGAACAAGGCGTCGCTGACTTTCTGGGAGCCCGGTGCAGCCGGAAAGGAGCCTGGTCCGCCAAGCGATGCGACCACAGGATTGAATACCGCATCAGCGCCTTCCCTGTTGGCTTTGGCGCTGGCGTCAACGTTTCCCATCATGGCGCGATACATGAGCGCTTGACCAATGGCATTGAGGCCAGAGCCAACATCCTTCGGCGTTTCTCGATTGAGCAGCATGGCATTTGCCACAGCCCGCGCTTTCGACAGCTCTTCGGGGGTCTTGTATTCTTGGCCTTTGCCGAAGATGAACGATCGAACCATCAGTAGAGCCCTCCCTTGGTGAGCTTCGCGCCGAGTCCGAACAGCCCCGACAGCGGGCTTGCGCCAGGGGCCGCCGGAAAACTGCCGTTCTTGTTCTGCCGGTACATCAGCGCCTGCCCGATCGCCGAAAGGCCGCCGTCGAGCCCTTGCGGCATGTTCATGGCGAGCGCCATCTGTTGCGCGCGCTGTTCGTCAGGCGAAAGTGGCTGGCGTGGTTTGTTGCCGTCGAAAATGAAGCCGTTCACGATGCCGCCCCCAATCCGAGCAAACCGGGTAGCGCCTTGCCATAATCGACGTGCTTGACGCCTCCGATTTCAATCACCGCGTCAGGCCGCTTCTTTTCGACCTCTTGCGCCATCACACCGATATGCTTCGGCGCGTCGCCATCCTCGCCGCGATACCGGAATTCATAGATATTGGCGCCATCAATGCGACCCCGCTTCTTGATGTCTTTTTTGACCCTGCGGTCGGACGCCATGATGCCGGCAGCGCCAAGGCCAAACAGACCGCCTAGCAGGCTGTTTCGCTGGGCCATGCTCTGGTTGTAGGCGCCCATACGCTGATTGTAATTTTCATTGACCAACCCGGCATAATCCACTGTCGGAATGTTCGGCATGTTGGCGTTGACGAAATTCGGCTGCTGAACTTGGGTGTTCCCTAGAAGCGAGCTGATTTCGTTGATCGGCTGGGCTCGCCGCGCATAGGCTTCCTGCAAAGCCATTTGCCGCTGCTGGTTGGCAGCGTTGAACTGCGCGAGCTGGGCATTCATGCGCTGGTCCTGCAGTGCGTTGTTCTGCCCGGTCACGCTGTTCTGGTTCTGGAACATCTGCTGTCTGGCGGTGTTGCCGAATTCGCCCTGCGCACTGTTCTGCATGAACTGCTGCTGTTGCGCGGCGTTCTGGAAGCCGGCGCGCTGCGCGTCGAGATTGGCAAGCCGGCTCTGTTCCTGGCCGGATGCCAGCAGCACCGAGGTGCGCTGGTCATTCAGGCCCTGATTGAACTGGTTCATGGCCGTGTCATAGGCGGTCGAACCCAACCGAATGCCTTGATTGGCAAGCGAGGTTTCCAGCGAGGCACGCTGCCGGTCGATCTGCGGGTTGAGGCGCGAGAACATCGCGTCTTGGACTTGCTGGACGTTGCCGGCATAGCCGTCTTTCGGCCCATAGTCCCTCGTGATGCCCCCTGCGTCAGCAATCTGCGTCTGCATCTGCGGCCCGCCCTGGAATTGCTGATATTGGGGCGTCCCGATCTTCGACGCATCGCCGCCAGCCGGCAGATTGTTGAAGTCCATCGGCTTGTTGAGATAGTCGGAAAGAAACGCCGATTGCTGGTTGCCGATCTTGGCAAGGTTTCCCATCGCAGCCTGGGACTGGTCAAAGATGGCCTGTTGTGACGGACTGAGCGTCTGTGTCGCCGTATAGGTCGGCACATTGTAGACGGCGCCAGACGTTGGATCGGTGAAGTAATGATAGCCGTTCTGATTGTATGTCAGATTGCCGTACGGCGTCACTTGATTGACGTTGCCGAGTGCCGCGTTGGCCATCGCTGTAGAAACGTTCGTACCTGTCTGAGCAGCCGCCGTGACCTTGGGATCGGGCGGCGTCGGTGCTTTCGGCTTACCCATGGTTCGCAAGCTCCTTTTTGTGAAATCCGTTTGCCCGCCAGGCATCATCAGTCAGCGAGAACAGGCGGCCGTTCTCGTGTCGGCCATAGAGGCGCGCGATCGGCGTTACCTCGAACCCGTAAGCTTTGAGCAGGCGGGGAAGCCCTCGCCCGTTCCACTGTTCGTTGCGCTCCGAAACGCGCATCACGACCAACTGGCAGCCGATGCCGAGGAACGGATAGGCGAACATTTGCCAAAGCACAGGCTTGGTAAGCCACCGCTGCGTTGTCGACGCGCCCGAAAGTTCGATGACGCCGTGTTCCGGCTCCCAATTGTGGAACACCACACCGGCCGCCAATTGCTCCCCATCGAGAACACCAAGCGCGCGGCAGTTCTCAAAACCCCGCGCGCAGCCCGGAATATGCTCCGCGACCCATGCCGCGACGGCCTCGTCATACCCCCAAAATGGAAGCATCAGAGCAGCGGCGCCCCGTTTTCGAATGAAAGGTTGATGCTGACCAACTCAACGACAGGCCGGATTGTCTGTGATCCAGTCACCTGCAATTGCCACTGGACGGTCGAGCCGGTTTTGCCAATCGACGCCTTGACCGAGGATATTCCCGCCAACGCAAACCCAGTGTCCCACTTCGCAGTGTCCCACTTCCCTGTATCCCAAAATGCGTTTCCTGTGCCGCTATCGGCAGCAGCATCTGGAGGGGATGGAAGTTCGACCGCGCCGTCTGTTGACGCCGAAATAAGCGCATCGAAAGGCGTTGCCGCCTTGAACTTCGCCTGCGCAAGATGGACCGTTTTCCAAACCCCTTGCTGTCCCAGATGATCGGGGTTGGCAACGCACGTATAATAAATAGCTCGCCCATCATCGCTGCCACCGGCCTCGCCAATCATGACCTTGCCGTCGCGCGTCCCGAAATAGAGCGTCTTGTCGTGGTAAGCGAGACAGCGCGCATCCCAGCCGGTATAACTGCACCATGCGCCGGTCTCAGTGTTCATCACGTAACAAAGACCAGGTTGCGCGGCGGTGACACCGGGCAATGAAACGATTGCGTAGCCCAACTCCGGGTGCCTCACGATTTCCCATGGCTGGGTGCGCCTGGTCACAGCACCTTTGCGCCAATCCGGCGATATTGCCCGGCTCTTTGCATTTTGCTCCAGAATGGAAGCATCGCTGCTTACCGCTGCCGAAATAGGCAAAAGCCCCACTTCCGTTCCAATCAGCAGGTCCCCACCGGAACGCATAAAAGCGCGCGGACCAAGAGGCGCGGCAAGGTCATAGCGCCCAACCAATTGCCAGTTGTTGGGATCGCCCGGATTATTGCCTTCGTAGACAGCGACTTCACCTTGCGTCGTTACGAAAACGCATTTGTCGTCCAGGCCGTCTCCAGCATCCAGAGACCACGAAGCGCCGAACATCAGACGGCCGCCACGCTGGAACACACCGTTCAGATCGATCTTCGTCAAAGCACCCGCGACGGAACTAACAGGCAAGCAATAGGCAAGCATGCCTTGGCCAGTGAAGAACTGCCGGTTCTTGTAGACCCATACCGACGAAAGTTCGGCTGTCGAGGTAATGCCGGTGATGGCCAGCGGCGTTGATGTACCCGTTATCTTCTTCCACCCGCCTATAGGGTCATAGAGCAGAAGGGCATCGGCGCCGTTGACGGCCGTAAGGTATTCGCCGCCACTGGTGGTGAAATTGACGAACGAATAGTAGCCATTTGTCTGCCCACTAACGGCTGCAACCGGGATCGTTTCGGGGTCGGCAATAACGGAAATGTCGAAAATCGATGTAGCCGAAGCCGCAAAGAGCTTCTTCAGTGTCGCGTTGTAGGTGATGAAACTTACAGCCGGCGAAGCACCGTCTGTTACCTTGGCGTATTTCCGGCTGCCGCTGCGCTGAACGATACCTGTCGCCGTTGGACGCCAGTTTTCGAGCCGTTGCGCCGTCGCCACCGGCATCACGTCGAGATTTCCGGCGGTGAACCACCCGGCCATCGGAGACGACAGCGTGACCATATCCGAGCGCCGGGCACGCCCCGGCTTCGACAGACGGGCAAGGTATGCGCTCTTCATCAGCCGGAAACCTTGCCGGGCCAGACCGTGCGCCCACGCCAATTGACGGGCAAATTGCCCGAAAGGATCGGCTTGGACCCGCCGTCGCTGTCATATGCTTGATCGGCGGCAATTTCGTAGTCCGCCAGCTCTGCCGCGAAATCCTCTCCCTTCAGTTGCTTCCAGAGGTAGACAATCGCCAGCTTCAGCACATTCTCATCCAGGATGAATGTATCGGTATCTGCGCTGAAGGCCGTCTTGGGGTCGCCATTTGAGGCGCGCACGGCCTGACTGGAGACAAAGAAGAACTTGACCTTTTCGTCGGTCTGCATGATCGGCTGAACGTGGAATTTTTCGCCGTAGATTGTCCAGGCGCCATAGAGCGGACCAATGGTTGTGAACTCGAACGACAGCCAGTCGTCACTGTTCACGATGTGGGTCATGTCCCAACGGCATCGGGATGACCAGACGCTCGCTTTCTTCAGCATCCGCCGATAGCTGGACGGCAAAGTGAATGCTTCGGCCGTACCGTTCCCGGTCATTTCCGCAATCTTGCGCAACGCCTGCCAGTCGTAGGCGTCGGCAATCATCAACGCTGCCTGATTGGCGAGCATCTGCATTTCCTGCCACTTCCGTATCGTGCTGGAAGCAGCAGAATAGAAAGCGGTCGGCGCGCTGTCGCCAACCGCTACGCAGACGCTCTTGAGAACGTCGCTGATGGCCATCTTATGCGGCCTCTTCCAGAGCTGCGCGCAGCTTCGGAGCTGCCCAGCGCCTGTCATAATCTATGCCCTTGGCGTCGAGTTCGGCGCGGAGCCCTGCCACCTCATCATCGGCCGGCGTATCGCTGGACGGCTGCGTCACCGGCTTGGTGCGGTTGTCGAGCAGCTTTTCCAGTTCGGCCAGGCGGTCTTTCAGGTCTCCGATTTCCTCGTCTTTGCGCGCCTCGCGCTCGGCCGCTGCCGAAGTGTCGAGGTTGCCGAGGAATACGGCGGCCTGCTTGATCATCTCGCGCATGTTCGGCAGGGGAACCCGGCCGATCTGCGTTTCTGCCAGGTCGCGGATTTCCTCGACCGATTGCACGCCGACCTGACGCAGGAGTTTTACCTGCTCTTCGTTGAGCGCCGGCCAGGAGGTGAGCGGCGTTCCCGAGGTCGGCAATTCCTTGCCGGCCTTCCACGCTTCATAGGCTGGCCTGATCTGCTCCCAGCGCGCCGTTGCGTAGGCCAACTTGGTGCCGTCCATATCGTCACCGAACTTGTTCGGGTCCGGCTTCAGGTGCTTGACGCGTTCGACGTTGTGGGTTCCGAGCGGAGAATGGGCCGGGGCATAAGTCACCCAGTCGACTTCCTGCGGCTCGATGATGCGCTTTCCGGCATCGTTCAGCAGGAACCCGTGCGCGTCGGTCTTATCCTTCAGCGGGTCTTCGCCGCGCACCGGCAGCTTTTCGTATGTGGTCCTGAAACCGATCACACGGATATTCGGCGTTCCATTGTCTGCCATTGTCGTTGCTCCTTGGAAGGTGAGTGCGAAAAAGGGCAGGCCCAAAGGCCCGCCCTCTCAGTTTTCGGAAAGGATTTAGATTTTAGATCGCGGTCTTCTTGAACCAGGCACGGTCGCCTGAAACGAGCGCCGGGCTCGTATTCGTCCAGGCGCCGGCACCCGACGCCATGGTCATGGCCGGTTCGGTCAGAACCGCCGTTGCGGCGTTGGCGATGTTGCCGGTTGCCTGGGCAAGAATGTAGTCGTGGCCGTCATTGCCGGTCACGACCGTGCCAAGGAAGCCGCCTGCATCTTCACCGGTCTTGATCACCTCGCCGATGCGGAGGCCGATGATGGGAGTGACAGAGTAAGTCATGGTCGCGTCTCCTTACGCCGCGTCGAGCAGGACACCCTGCAGCGAACGGTTCGAACAGGCGACATTGCCCATCCAGTAGTACGGGATGACAACGGCGTCCTGGTTGACGGGTTTCTTCTCCTCATCCTGCGACCATTGAGCTTCCTTGTGCTGGAAGATGTAGAAATAGTCGGTGTTGAGGAACAGACCCTTCTCCGCATTGGTGGCGAAGTTGGTGTTGTCGTCGAAGATCACGTCGGCGGTCTTGTATTTGTAGGACAGGAAGCCGGTCTGGGCGAGGTCGGCGTCCTGATAGCGCTGGAACTGCTGCTGCGATGCTTCATACACCGAGAACAGGTCGTGGCTGAACGTGATCAGGTCGGGCGTGTCGGTGCCGCGCGTCAGCGCCATCCAGAGGCGGTTCATTTCACCGAGGATCGTGTCCTTGGTGTAGGCGTCCGTGCCGGGGATCTCGCGGAACTTGTTGCGCCAGAACGGCCACAGTGCCGAATCGATGCCGCCGACCGTGCCCTGGCCGTTCGACTGGATGATGTTGGCAAGGCCGCCGATCTGGTTGGACAGCGAACCGTCGGAATAGAGGTCGATCGAGAAGTTGTTCGCTGCGGTGTGCAGCGCATTTTTCTTTTTGGTCTTGACCAAATTAATCATGGCCGACTTGCCGGAGTTCTGGCGAAGCTCGCGACCGCTCGACACGACATGCAGCGCGATCTGCGCCCAATCGTACTTTGCGGAGGTCACCACGTCAGAAGCGTTGGTGTTCAACGTCTCATAGCCGCCGTAGCGCTGATAGGTGCCATTCTCGCCGTATTCGAGCGGCACCTGAATTTCCGTGCCGCCGTCGAGGTTGCGAATGTTGCCCTTCTTCTTCAGTCGGGCGAGCAAGGCATTGTTCTTGCTCACGTTGTCCGCGACTTCCGTCGCGGCGTTCCGCAGGGTGGTCGAAACCATCTGCGTGAACACGGTAGAGGGACCAGCCATCGGGTCTAACTCCTGTTCTGTGCTTCGTCATAAGCCTGTCCCAACAGCTCATCTTCGGTGAACTGCCGGTTTTGGCCGGTTGCTGTGGAAGTCACGTTGACGGAAGCCGCGCGCTTCGCATCGGCCGTCTTTTTCGGGTCTTCGGCGGCGGCCTTTTTTGCGGCGGCTGCTTTGGTCCTCAAGTCGGGGTCTGCGTTGACGGCCATGTCGTAGGCCAGGTCAAACACGGCTTCATTCGAAGCGGCGTCGCCAAGCCTGTTACGTGCCTTGAAGATTGCATGCACCATGTCGTCTTCCGCGATTTCGGCATAAAGCGGCTTGTCCTTGGCCAAGCGGCTGATTTCCTCGTTCGCGGCGCGCTGTGTGGCGTCATGTTCCGAGCTTTCCCTGACAATCCGGGTAACATCCGCTTCGGTAAGCGTCTGTCGCTGACGATCGGCAGGAATGGCGATTTGACCGGCGAGCGCCGCCGCGAGATGGTCGCGGGCGCCGTAGCGGTCGGCAATATCGATCAGCGCGGCAATTGGATTTTCGTCCAGCCGCCGCTGTGCCTGGAAAAGGAAGTCAACGGCATCGGCCATGGTTGGTGCCGAGCCATCGGGCTTGGTCTTGCCTGCCAGCAGATCGGCGTTGCGTTCGAAAATCTCTGTGTATGCCTTGAAACCGCCGATTTGGCGGCCCTGCTCCGACATGCGGGTGTGCAACTCGGTTTCGCGGGCCGCGATCTTGGCTTGCACGTCTGCCGGGATTTTCACCCAATCGGCATCCATGCCGCCCCAGTTGGCCGGGAGAGGCACAGCCTGGGCAGCGGGCGAGGAAACCGCCGCTTGTGCCTGTGCCTCTCCCGTTTCCTCACCTTCCTGGGAGGAACCATCAGGCGCCTGTGCGCCGTTCGCATTGGTGAATTTGCCAGCCTCGTCGCGGCCCGCGCCATTGTCGCGCTGGTGCTGATCCCATACCGCGCCAAGGCTAGCGTCATCTGTCACGGTCTCAACGCTAGCCGTAACGGCGGCGGCATCTGGCGCGGGTGCAGTCTCCATAAGATTTGTCATCGATATTCCTCGCTCACAGTAAGGCCGCGCTTGGCGGCAAAAGCCTTGTTCCTGATCTTCCCGCCGGTGGGCGACGGCATGTCGCCTGCCTCGACACAGTTGTTGCGCTTCATGTCTTCCCGTCGCTCGTGGCGCGTGGTGATCATCCGGCCCGTCACCGGGCTCGCATATTCCGGCATGGGCTTGGTGATGTTCGGCACAGTCAGCGGGCCGGCCGGAACGTCCATAGGCGTGCCGGTACGGCGGTCACGGAAATGACCGTCGCGGAAGACGTAACGAACCATGTTGGAAGTCCTGATTATCCGGCCATGCCGAACTGCTGCATGTTCAACTGCCGTTGCACCAGGGCGAGTTGACCAGTCTTGATTTGCAGTTCCGCATTCTTGATCTGAAGATCGAGCGCCGCGTTTTGCTGCTTAATCTCGCGATCGGTCTTGGCGTTCTCGATCTTGATTTGCTGGTCGACCTTGGCGTTTTCCGCCTTTGCCTTCTGGTCCGCCGCCGCTTGCTCGGCTTGTGGGTTCGGCTGCGGCTGGCCGGCCTTGGCCTTTGCCATCTTCACCAATTCGTCCAGCACGTCCTCAACCGTCTTGCCGAGATTGAACAGCCGGGTAAACGAGCCGAAGATTTCCACGGCCAATTCCATCGGCAAGGCGCCCTGCTGCACCATCGGGCCGACAGCACCGAAATATGCCGCCGACGCCTGCATGAACTCGGTGGCTTCCTGTTTCTTGCTGGTCACGTCCGCTCGTATCGTGCTGTCGCTCTCGACATCGATCCGGTAGTACGTCGCCACCTTTTCCCGCATAAGCGCCTGAAGCTGCATGAGGTGCTGAAGCTTCGCCTGCCGTGCCTGTTCGGCTTGCTGCGCTTCCTGCATAGCCGCCTGCTGTGCCTGGGCGGCCTGTTCAGGCGGCAATCCCTGGGGGACGGGCTTCGGCATGACTGGCGTCTGTTCCTGCGCTGCCGGCAGCAACTGAACATCAGTCATCTTCTGCAACGTCTCTAGCGAGAACTTCGCCGGGATCACTTCGGACATCATGACAAACAGGTCACGCGATGCCCGCTCGATCATGCGTTGCATCTTCTGGATACGCAGCGAACCCCACTGGCTCTTGATCTGCTGCGCACCATAGGTCTCGGCAGCGTTCGAAGCACCGCGAACGATGTCCGAAATGCCGGTGATTTCGTAGATGGCTTGTTTCGTCTGGTCGCGCAGACCGTAGAGCTGCGCCAACACTACAATTAGCTTTTCGACTGGCCAGAACAGCACCGCGCTTTGCAGGCCGCCGTTCTTTGCCCACACCTCTGCGTCCGCGATCGGAACGAATTCGTTGTCGTCGGCTTCAAGAACGGCCTGGACGTCGGTCGGGCTGACACCATACCAGCCCTTTACCTTCAATTGCTTGGTGATGACGCGAATGCGCTTCGTCGTCGAGTCCAGCTCGTCCGCAAGTTTGCGATAGATCGCGAACGGGTTGACCGGTTCTAGATCCCCATTGACCTCGACGGGCTGGACCGGGGTTGCGATCGGATAAAACTGCGACAGGCCAAGAGGATCACTGACCTGTTTCAGCACCTTGCCGTCGCCGGCAGCGATGAACATCACCTTGCGGCTCTTGCGCTCCCAAACTTCCCAAACCTCATGATCGGCGCCGGCATCCGCCGCTTCGTCATTGTCGTCGGCCTGGCTGGCCACAAGTTCCGCGTCCGCGAAGTCGTCATAGTCGCCGCATGCGATCGTATGGCGATAGGCTTCCCATGGGCGTTGACCCCAACGTTTGGCGCGACCATGGCGATAATCCCGCCAGCTTATCGCCTCGAACGTGATCCGCTCGTTTACTGCCCGTTCTGGCGTTGCCGGCTGCTTGTCAACCTCGCCGCCGTCCTTCAGCTTGGCAAGTTCGTCGTCGGTGGTCTCACCCCCGCCTTCGAAGTCGGACATGAAGCGCAACCGCACAATGCCACGCCCCGCAAGGAAGCCGTCTTGTGCCATGGCTTCAAGCTCGGTCTGCAACCGGCTGTCATCGATCTGGACAGAGATTGCCCTTTCCAAGAGTTGCGCCAGGTCGCGAGCGACAGGATCGTCATTGCCGAAGCGGCGGCGAATGTCCGGCGCTGGCGCCGAGTTGATCACCGCCGGCACGATGGTTTCGACATTCGAAAACAGAATGTTGAAATCGAAAGGCGCGGTATCGCCATCACCACCCGCCTTCTGGGCCGACTTGCCGCGATAGATCGCTGTCGCCACGGCAGCATCGTCGAGAAAGGTCTTTTCGGCCTTCTCGGAATCCTTGATCCGCTCAAGCCACTTCTTGCCGGTTTCGCGCAGTGCCGCGCCGGCCTTTGTGCCCTGTCCAGTGTTCTTAGCCATTCATCGCGCGCTTTCTTCGCTTGGCCATAGCTTCGACAGCCTCGCGCACGCCAATGTCTGCGCGCACCACGCCGTCTTTGCTGACTTCATAGGTCGGACCCTGCGGCTTCTTCGGCGCCACGTAGACCGGCGCCACATCGCGCCAGGCCAAGCCGAGATACCGGAACGATGATCCGATGTGTTCCGCCCAATCCTTGAACGGGCTTTCCTTGAAGCACTTGCGGTCATCGTCCCATTCGCGGCGGTAGGACTTCAGCCCGTCTATTCCATGCTGCATGCGCTGGCCGCGTTCGTCGGGGCCCTGGTGCAGTTCGGCAAGCTTGATCGTCTCGCGGCCCGCGTTGATGCCATCGGCAACACTGGCCATCGTGACAACCTTTGGCTTGCGGCCATGAGCCTTGAGCGTTTCGACACGCGTCCGCTTGTCACCCCAGTTTTTGACAACCGCGTCATGCGGAACGTAGTCCGTGCCGTGGTAGCCGCGATCGTCCAGCCATTTGCACCAGTCCGCCAGGTCGTCGCTTTCCGGGCGGTAGAAATCGACAATCCGGGGCCTGCCCTTGATGACCTGAAAGCACCAGATCGGATTGTTTGCGGCCTTGCCCAAGTCCCATGCGGTATGGACGGGCTGCAGCCAGTCGATCGGCACGACGCCTATCCTGCCCTCAACATCAGCCGCGGCGACTTCCGCGCCCCAATATGCACCGACCATTGCGCCAGCGAAGGAGCAGAAGAACTCCTGCTCCACCAGCAAATCAGCTACAGCCTTGCCGAATAGGGCCTCATACTCTGCACGCTGCGCCTCAATTGCAGCGTCTGATATCGCCCCGGTATCCCGCGCCGTCAAAACCTGCGTGAACCAAGCCGGATCGTGTTTGAAGCGATCGAGCATGGATTTCAGATGGTTGTTGCCGCGAGGCGTCGAAATGAACGAAGCCCAGCCGCCGTTTTCGGCCAGGATCGGCGCGAGATATGCCCACGCCATTGGATTGGCCAGAGCCCACTCGGAAGCCGTCAGGCCGATAGGTGGCGTTCCGATCAAGGCATTGAAGTTGTCCGACCCGACCACCTGCCAGGTAGACCCGTTCTTGAATCGAATGAACATATCGGTTTCGCGGGTGCTCGCCCTGAGAGCGTGCGGGAACGCTTCGTCTATGCGACGCTTGCCAGTGTGCGGGTTAACCGCGTCCCATATCGCCTTTCGGGCCTGCGCATACTCGGGCAGCATATGCCAGTAGGTGCCTACGCGATTGAATGCACCGACAGAGTGCATACGCAAATTGATATCGTCTTTGCCTGCCCGGCGATGCCAGACGAGCAGTTGCCGATTGCATCCGTTTAGCCATGACTGCCACGCCGGCTCTTGATAGGCGCGTGGCTCCCAGTCATGCGGAAGATCGAGTTTGGGCACGCTGAACAACGTTGATTTGGAGCGGGCCACCCTCGTCACCCGTCAAGGCAACCTTTTCCCCGTACTTCTTCGGGTTCAGCTTGGATGCAGCCCACTTGCGAGCGTCAACGCGCAGCCTGGAGCGTGCGATAACGTCATGGTCGGTTCGAGCGTTGCCTTCGTCGTCTTTGTACGTGTCGTTGCGGCCATCGTCGGCAATGTCCACCACGTCTTCGAAAAACGTGTCTGCTTGAGCTTCGCGGGCGCGGGCGTATTGGTCTCGGAACGCCTCATGCGCAGCGAGCCAGCGAAACACTGTGGCCTTGGCGGGCATGTCGTCGTCAAGGCAGATCGAGCGAAGGCTTTCGCCGTCCGCAATCCTCTCGCAAATCAGGCCTACCAGCGCGGGACTGTAGTCTGTCGGCCGGCCTGAGTTAGCCATTGGGTGCCGCCTTGCTTCCACGAGCCATGTTTGATTTCCTGAAGCGGGTTATCGGGAGGGGAGCTACAATGACCAGTGGCACACTACAGATCGGCCATTTATAGGCCGCGAGCGCTTATTTATTGCAGTGATGCTGCCACTGGCATCCTGCGCGACTGGTTGTCGCGCCGCGCCATGTGTGATTTCCTACACATGGGTTCCATGGGAGGGATACATGGCAGACGAGATTAAACCAGGCAGTGTCGTTCAATTGAAATCTGGGGGACCGAAAATGACCGTTAGTTGGGCTGAGGATAACTATGGGGTGTTATCAGCGGCTTGCGACTGGTTTATCCAAGACAAGACTCCTTGGAAGAAGGAAAGCGCCGTCTTCCCAATTACGTCGCTCAAACTCCTTGAGCCTTAAGCCGCCTGCTTTTGGCGTCGCTTGGCCAGCCGAGCAGTGACAGCAGCAGCAAGCTTTTTTAGCCTCATCCTCAGATCGTTCCAGCGTTGCCTTACGCAGCCGCTCCGCTTCCTCGCGGCGCTGCTTGTCGACCTGCGGCATGTGTGGTTTCCTAATGCCAGGTGATACTTGGGAGGTGTCCATGGACTGGAGCAACGACAACTGTCCGGTATGCCGGCAAGCCGCGCGTGAAGCGTTGCCGCGCATCGGGGATTTCGCAGAGATTATTTGCGAAGAATGCGGCCGATACCGGATTTCTGGCTCCAGCCTTGAGGCAATGCGCCACGAGGACAATTTGGATTCGCGAAGAGCCGCACTTACCACTGCAATCGCATCCGCAGGAAGAGACATCCCATTCATAGTGGGGTTTGGCGGCTGAATTGTTCGTTACCTCTCTTCTGCCGTCTACCTGAGCATCTTCCCCCTATAGCCCCGCATCTACGCTCGGAGGATTACATATGATGTGGCTAACCCTCACCCAGCATGATGGGCAAATGATCGCGATCAACTTCGACAACGTGAAGCTACTTCTCCCGACCGAAGAGGGTACAGACATCTCTTTCACCGACGGAACAGGCTCCTATGTGAGGGAGACGTTTCGCGACGTCACAAAGCGCCTCGAAAATCTGCGAAATTTTGCCCGCGGTGCATAGAAATTCGATGACCGATGACTCCCCGTCAGTTTCTTGAAACCGTTTGCAAGCCCAACGTCAAAGCTTTGGCCGCGGCCCACGATGATTTTCGGCTCGCTGTGAACGCCATCCTTTCTTTGGACGCCGTAGTTGGAGTTCTTCACGCCAGACTCAAGAAGGCTGGTGCTCGTGTCGAAGATGAGGACCGTGACTTCCGCAATGTGGCTGCAACTGCCATTCCCAAGTATGAGCTTCTCAGAGACGCTGCATTTTCTTTGAAGCACGGCACCCTAAAAGGAAGAGCGCGTCTTGTTTCCAATCATCAGCAGGTAGTGCTGGCTGGCGTCCCCTTTGGGGCATTCGCCTTTGGTCAAGATACTTTCGGGGGAAAAACCATCTTCATCGAAAAGAACGATGGGACCAGTGAGAGAGTTGCTGACGTCGCGACGATCGTACTGCGGGAGCTCGAACTACATTTCGCAAGCTACGGAGAATAGCTGCGCACTGAAGCGTCGCCACTCATGCAGTTTCCACAGTCTGGAGAACCACGAGCAAGCCGGGGCTTCCCCAGTCGCTTGCAAATAACCTTCTGTGAATTTAGTCCTAGGAACGAATCCCTGTCAAGCTGCCAGTTTCCCGTCGGGTGGCGCAGCGGTCATTGTCCCCCGGATATCCAAATCGTCGACCAGCTTCTGAAGATCAGGGTTCTTTTTCGCTGCCTTGCGAAGGCTGTGGCGAGCCTTGCGGAGCTGATCATCAAACGCTGCCTCTGCTGCCCCCTCGGCCGATCTGATCTTCAACATGTCGACAAAGTCGACTACCAGCGGTTTCCCCTCCCCGTTGGTAACTGCACCAACTACACCAGGCGTTTCGAGCAACTTGCTCCAGTTCTGTGGATCTCGAACAAAGATGTACCCGACCATTAACGCGAACCGTCTCGTCTTCCAGAGGTAGGGCTTGAGCCTGTCGCGCTGCAGGCGCTTTTCGGCGGGCATGTAGTAGGTAAACCCCGACCGCGATAGCGCTAGTTCCACAGCGGAATAGTTCGGGTTGAGGCTTGGGACGATCCGATACCCCTTCCCTCGCGGCCTGCCGTCTTTGTCTAGCGACGTCGTTTCGACTGCGTATTCCCTTTGAGGCTTTTGCGAGCCTGGGACTGTACGAATTGCGTACCAGTTCATGCTCGCACCTTCAGCATTTGCAGGAGTTTGGTCATCTGCTGTCACTCCCAAGGGTTTGATAGCTGTCAGGGATCGCTCGGAAACGCCGATCGGCGCCGATGAATTCGAGTTTCACCGAACCCGGTCGGCCACACATCGGCTGGCGTCTGATTTTTTTGGAAATCAGGAACGTGCAGTCCTTTTCATAGTCGCGATAGACGACTAAGCCAGCGTCGGCCTTATTGCGCCAATGCGCACTGCCGGCGAGGTCGTACAATCCAGGTACAGGCTCTTTGCCGTCGCTGTCGGCGCGCAATTTTGTGGGGTGGATGATCATCCAGACCGTGCAGCCGTGATGCTTGGCGAACCTCTTGCACTTCGAAATTAGCTGCGAAACAAACTCCGTTTCGGTCTGCTTTTCCGGCCGTGACGCCTCAAGCTCATTGTACGGGTCGATGACAATGTTCGTTACGCCATAGCGCACGACAGCAGCCCGCGCCCGCTCAAGGAGCCAATCGATTGACGGCGTGTGCTCGACTGCCCCGAGCAAATAGATGTGCTGGTTGAGCCAAGCCATGGCGTCGGAAACATCCCGGCTCGACATGCGTGGTGTAGGACCGTCGAAGAATGGAGCTCCCACCCAAACTTCGCACAGATCCGCGATGTGGTTTCCCTCGCCCGTCTCTGGCGAGAACATGGCCCACTTCTCGTCTCTGAGGCGGGCCGTCTGGACGATGATCTGATCCAGCACGCGCGACTTGCCGTGGTTAGGGATGCCTGTGACGGCGATGAACTGGCCGGGCACATATTTGAAGGCCTTGTCGACTTCGATGAACCCAGTCGATTGCGGCTGTGGCCCTTTTCCTTCGTAAAGGTCCATGACATCGACTGCGAAATCCTCGATCTCATGCAAACCGTCGATCGGCCAGGGTTCGCCGTTGGCGACGCATTCGCGCAGAACGTCGGCGCCGTGGTCGATGAGGCATTCGTCTGCGTCCTTACACTGAGCGTCACCCTGAGTTGGCATGCGAACGCGGTAGCAACGGTCTTTACCGACACGCCGCGCGATTTCCTGAGCCAATGCTTCGCCGGCCTCGTCCATGTCGGTGGCAATCAGCACGCGACGGACTTTCATCACAGCGTCCCAGTGGGTGCCGAAGGGTTCATAGCGCTTGTCGCTGGTTTCCGGCCCTGACGGCGCCCCGTTGGGGAGGGAAACCACCTGCTGAAAACCCGCCTCGACCATCGCCATCACGTCGATCTCGCCTTCGCAGATGATCAGGTCAGCGTCTGCGACGATGCTGTCGGCGTTGAAGAACACCGGCTCTGGATCTTTCTCCTGCCGGAAGTGCTTTTCGGCGGTCCGATACTTCACGTTTCGAAGGGTACCCTCCCACTCGTACGGGAAGGCGATGCATTCCTCTTCCCTTTCGGTTTGCGGGAACCATTGGCGGGTTTTGTACACGCCGAATTTCTCGACGGTCGCTTGGGAGATTCCGCGCTTTGCGAACCATGCCAGGAGGCTGTCGGGACGTTGCGGCTGGGCAATCCGCTCCGGTCGGCGATAGGCACGGTGCTCACGGACCGGACGATAGCCCTCTCCACCAGTCACCCCGCTCCAACCGCAGTGGTGGCAGTTCCAGACGGCCCGACCATCCTGCTCGACGCTGACGGACAGGCAGGGATCGGATTTCTTCCGCCGGCTGCTGGAGCAATTCGGACAAGTGGTCTTGTGGTTGCCGGCCTTGTCATCACGAAGCCGGATGCCGTGCGAGGCGAGAGCTGAGCGCGTGTCCTGCATCAACCCCTCCCGAACAGCGCGGCGCGGGTTAGGTCGCCGTTGGCATCGCGGGTCGGCCTGCCGTTGACCTCGATCCGCTGCCGACCCTGCATCGGACGGCTGTCGTCTGCCATGCCCTCAAACCGCCGGCTGGTCACGTATCGGACGAAATGCACCGGCCGGTATGTCGGGTCGGACTGGCAATGGGCGTTGAACGCCGCCAGAGATTTGGCGAGCAAGTCCCTGTCATCGTCTGCCAGCTTTCGCCAAGCGTTGAAGCCATCCTTCTTCGACATCAGTTTGTCGGTTGGATAGGCCTTCCAGACTTCCTCGAATTCAGGCGGGTACGAAATCCGGCTTGCCGGTTTCGGACAAGAAGCCTTAGCTTCTATATCTTCTCTTATCTTATCTAGGGCGACTTCCGACGAAGCACTTGCTTCACTTAAAGCATTGGCATTGTTGGATTTCGCCCGCGATTTCCCGGAAGAAGCGCCGCCTAAATGACCCGATTTTCTCCGACTTACTGCCAGTTCTTCCCGAGTTTTCCCTTCGTTTTTCGCCCGTTTGTTGGTCAAAAAGCGGCCTTCACGAACGAGCTTTCCAGCCTCAATAAGACGGTCGATCGTGCGTCTGACGGACGCCGATCCGACGTCTGAAAAGTACGATGCGATATGCTTGGGATCGTCGAGCGTCTGATGCCCGCCGTCGTAAATCAGATCGAGAACGACCGCATAGACAGCTATGTCTCGCTCAGTCATTCGCCTGACGCCCTCCAAGAAGGCGCGGGGCTCCCGTTTGTACCATTGCGCTCCACGATCGCTCATCTTGCACTCAGGCTTCGCCCTCTGGCTTGCTCGCAAGCAAGGCAAGGCGCTGAAATTCATCAGGATTAAACCGTGGGGGAACTCCACGGCGATTCGACAGGATCAATTTTGCCTGAGCAGCGGCGGCAAACACGGCAACGTTGATTGAGACAGCGCCTTTTGCGTCCTTGTCGCCAAGTTGCCAGGCTTTGGTTTTCCCGGCTTTGGTCAAGCGGCTCAACGCTTCCATCCGGAACATGATTGCAGTCAGGGTATGCGGCGACAGATTCCTCCCTTTGAAGGTTTCGAAGGTGACCCACATAACAGCATCGCTGTCTTGCTTGCGATCAGGGTTGGCGCGAACGTAATCATCCACCGCCGTCGCCACTTCTTCCAACAGTTCTGGAGTGATCGCCGCGTCGCGGATCAGCTTAAGCAAATTCGGCAAGGTCATACGAGACCTCCTGTAGCGTCGGAGGACACGATCTTCTGATCCGGTGGCAGATACAAGTTCAGGAACCGCAGCCAAGCTTGGGCAGCGTCGTGGCAATCCGGGAACGACAGTGACGCATCGGCTTTCCGCTTGGCACGCGCGTAAGCTTGGAAGGCATCATGCGCGGCGATCGCCGGGTTGGGAGGATCTACGTTGGTCACCGCACAACCCTCCCCTTTCTTGCTGCTTTGATCGCAGCTTCGATCTCGGCTTTAGACCAGCGGGAAGAGTTCCCGAGCTTCGTCGGCTCGGGAACCGTGCCATCGGCTATCCAGCGATAAAGGGTCGGGATGCTCACCCGCAGAAGATTGGCAACCTCGCCGGCTCTCAGGAGCGGATCAATGGTGTTCATTGGACCCGCCTTTGCTGACTTCATTGTCGAGGTGGTCGCCAATGAAACCAACCAGTTCGTAGGCCATAGCCAAAGCCTGATTGATATCGGAGCCGGCATCCACCGAGTTCGTATCGACGGGAAGATTGTCGGCCACACGCCGGCAAAGGTTGATGATCGCAGTTGCGCGCCATGCGCATTGCTGGAGTTGTTCGACGTTCAGCGTGAGGCTGAGCGGGAGAAGAAGGTCTGAAGAGCGGGTCATGCTTCGCGCTCCTCCCAATCGGGATCATAGGCGTTGATGAGCAAAGGCATCGAGGGGCTTGCGTCGAGCCTCACCATCCAGTCATTGGCGTTTGGCCAAAGGTCGGCAGCGGCCGCCTTCAGCTCTTTTATTGCGGCTTCCAAACGCTCACGCGGCGATTGAGGTGCGGCTTCGGCGTCAGCAATCGTACCGATCGAGGCCGCAACGCCGGCAGTGGCCGTGGTTCTGAGAAAAAGGCGGCGGGAGATGCTCATGCTGCCCGCCTTTCCCGCTCGGCGACGATCTGTTGGCGAACAATCTCTGCTGAGAGTGCTGACACAACCGGCAGTTCACCGCACATGTCCGCTTCGAACCCAACCAGGTTCCAGGCGCGCATTTCGGCCTCACTCACATCCGCCGGAGTTGCGGCCCGAGCGACATTGATTGCGGCCTGCTCGTACCCGCAGAAGAACTCCACCCACCGGTCAATAAGGCGTCCGGCTTCGTTGCTGCCATCTTCCTGATCGTCGTCACTGAACCGTGGCTGTCCGGCCAAGCCGCAGAGCACATCTGCAACGGTTCGCGATACTGCTCGGAAATCGCGGAGCTCCTTCATGTCCATGCGCCGAAGTGCGTCCATGTCGATTGCGCAGGTCATCGGCCCGCGAGGTGCTTGTGGATCGCGGTCGGGTTGGGTATGTTCCGTCATCATATTTGCTATCCTTACCGGGGTTGCTGGTGATCGTGGCTCGGAGAGGTTGCCGCCTCTGCCGGGCCTTTTGTTTGCGCGTGCTCCGAAAGAGCGCGGTCGAGGTAGTGGACAATTTCCGCGTTCATCGAACGCCGATTTTCAGCGGCGCATTCGCGAATGCGTTCGCGCATGCCATCCGGAAATCGGATGATGTACTTTTCAGCGTTTCTCGATTGCGTCATTAACGGCTCCTTAAACAGTATGGCCTAAGGCCAATATGGCCTAAGGCCGACATTGCCGCAAGCCAAATGTTGGCCTATTGCCATATTCTTTGGATAAGGGAGTCTTTCGTGGTCCAGGAGTCCGAGAGCCGCAGCTTAGACAAGGTCATCGTCCGCCTTCCGGATGGAATGCGCGAGAGGCTTAAGAAGGCTGCCGAAGCCAATAATCGTTCCATGAACGCTGAGATCGTGGCCCGTCTCGAAACCGGCTTGCTGGACGAAGACTACCTCACTGGCAGGAGTAGCGAAGCGCCAGTGATGTTTGCCGAGCGAGTTATGGAGCGGCTCAAATCATTCATTGACGACAGGATCAAAGACGAAGACTTCCTGCTAAGTTTGATCGTTGGTGATGGCGTTAAACGCAAGGCGACTTCAAACTCTCGTGAACTCGCCGAGCAAGCAGGCTCTGCGGCGCTTGCTCATATATGGGAACTTCGATCCATATACGGTTCAATACGAAAGAAAGAGCCTCCGAAACAAATACTTCTCGCTGCATTGACAGGGTACTTGTCGGCGGTGAGGCATCTTGTCGAGATTATGGAATACCAAGTAGGCAGCGAGGACTCCAAAAAACTCAGAGTGGAATTCGACTTAACAGAAAGCTTGATCCATTCCGTTTGGAGTATCTACAAATAACTATTTGCAATTCTTAGCTCTCATTATGGCCCTCATTGCTATCAAATTGGGTGCGATGACCAGAAAGCCCGGCCTCACTGCCCGCCAAATTACCGCGATTTGCAAAGGCGCCGCCCGCGCTGGATACATCCCGATCGTTCAGATCGGCGATGTAGCGGTACGCTTGGTTCCTGAGAACGCGGCTTCGGTAACTGTTAAACCCGTAAACCGGATCGACGAGCTGCTGGCCGCCCGCCCGGATCAACCAGCTCCACAAGATCGTCCAGGCATAGCAATCCAGAGCAAGCTGACCGAATTGGCTCGGTCCGATAGGCAGCATTGGAACAAGAACGAAACGAAAGAACAGAAAGCTGCCAGGCATGCAAAGGTCACGGCAAAATGGGAGACAGATTTGCTCCGTAGCGATCTGGAGCATCGCGAGCGGCGGGTGATCGAACAACTCGTTTCTAGAACCGCCGAACCACAGCATGTATCGACTATCGCCGATGCTGGACCGGTTACCATGGAGCGCCTAGAATTGCGCGGTCTCATCGAGTTCACCAAGTCTGCTAAAAACGAGATCGAGACAGTCACTTTGACAAAAAAGGGACGCGGGTTTCTCGCAGAACTAAACCGACGACGCGGCAGCGGTTACCTTTGAGGACGCTCAAGCAGCATCGCTAGGGGACAGCGGCCGGTGACCCGAATCTACACGCGTGAAGAGATCTACAACCTCGTTTGGTCAACGCCAATTTCGCAGGTGGCCGGGCGGTTCGGTCTCTCCGACAACGGTTTTGCTAAGATTTGCCGGAAGCATGAAATACCGTTACCTGGCCGTGGTTATTGGGCGAAAATTGAAGCTGGGCACAGCGTATCCAAACCTGTCCTTCCCGCAGTTAGTGACCCATCATTGCATGGACTGAACCTTAGACGCGTCCTGCACGCCCCAGCATATTTCCTAGGTGAAAGAGGAAGAGCACATCTTCAGCATCTCTCGGAAAGGCGAGCGCTCGCGAAAAGGCGGAAGGAACGGGAAGCGGCCCGCGATGCGTTCATCGTTGAGATGGCCTCTGCTCAGCGGAAGATAGACGAGTTTAAGTCGGGGTTGGCCCTATTGCTGGCCTCTCCAAGTGCCTCTCCTGAATACACGCGGCTAGTCAGTTGGGCGAAGGAGCGTGTGATGCAACTTCAACAAGCACAGGCGGAAGCCGTTGCCGCCAGGTTAGCTGAAAAGAGGCTTTTTCCAGAGCCCGACGAACTTTACGATCCGGAAGGTGACCCTCCATCCGGGAGCGGAGTATGGGATTGAAACGATGGCCGAAGAGCCGACGCTGCCACCAGTTATGACGCCGAAAATGCTGGCCGACGCATGGCATTGTTCGGAACGCCACATCCGCAACTTGATCGAAAGCGGAGAATTGAAGGCATTTAAGCTCGGAGAGAAGCTACTTCGCATCACTACAAATGAGGCCGAGCTGTTTCGGCAGAGGAACTCGACCTCCGCCAAGGAGGCGGCGACCCTATCAAGCAGTCCCACGGAAGTTGAGCAGGACCAACCTGAGGCGACTATTTCCGACAAGAAACGCCGGAAACCTGCCGCGCCTCGATTGGATCTTCTCCGGCGAAGGGGACCAAAGTTTTGACCAACGACCGACCAGAGAAAAAGAAGCTTGGTCCGACCGCTGAAGCGCGCTTAAAGCACTTAGGCTTGGACGACGCCTCGCCCGCACAGCCTCCCGGTGAACCTCCAGAATCTAAAACCACAAAGCTGATCGCTGAGATTGAGAGCTGGGAATGGGACTACTCGTTGTCCGCGGTCAGAAATCCTCATTCACGCGACGACTGGAAGCGCCAGGAATTTCGTCACCTTGTTCTCAAAGGCAACCTCATCCGTCCAAGCAGATTCAAACTCCGGGCGGTTCAGCTCACCATTGTTCCTACCGAACCAGAAGTCGATGAAACTCGGTCGAGCGAGAGCATTGGCTATCTCGGCCGCTCTAGGTCTCTATGGAAGCCATTGGTCAGCATACCAGCCAGCGGACTGGTGCCCATTCTCACTATCGCAGACCGACTGAAGTTCTTCATCATTGAGGCCTTTGGCGATCCTCGCCTCTCACCGGACATTCGCAGCTTTTCATTGAGGATGGCCGTGGATGATGAGGAGCTTCAGGAGTAGCTAGGTGCGTTTGCTACTTCCGCAAATAGCTCTTCCGTCCGCTATCCGTGAAGCAGTAATGCCCGCCGCGCGGCCCGACGCAGTACTGCCCTGCCCTGCATGAGCATTCGCCCTGGCCGGCAGTCGGTGCCATCTCTGAAGCACTCGGATCGCTTAGCAGTCCCACCGCGCCGGATGAAGCAGTTCCCATATCCGCCGAGCAGTTTCGCTTGCTGGCGCTGACCGAACCGTCATTGCAGATGAAGGTTCTGCCCTGGCAGTGAGAGATGCCGCCTTTGCGACCGCTGCATGGGGTGTTTGCTGCGAAAGCTGGTTGCAGGGCCAAGCCAGTCCAACAAAGGGAGGCAATTAGCCATCCAGTAATACGCCCACCAGCCACCTGATATTCCTTTACTCGTTGTTTCCATCCACAAGTAATTCCGAAGCGGGTACGCAGCAAATCTGACTTGCGCGCTCAGCCAAAGCAAGCGAAGCTTTGGCATGCTCTGGGAGGGCGAGCAGAAGAATGCCGCTGGAAAAACCGCAACGTCGCGACGCTCGCGTGAAAAACAGAGCTCGCGGGAGAACAATGCTGGATTTGACGACCTGTGATCCGAAAGTGATTGGGGCGCTTAAGCAAGCTGCAGCTACGGCTTGGTATGGTGGAAGTGCGTACCACCGACCAGCAGGTTCTCGAATGGGTATCCCCGCGGGCAGACGCTACCCGCATGCTAGCAAGTGTGACCCCCGATGGACAAAAGATCTAGCGACACATGCGTTGAGGGAAGCTATGCGTGCCGGTCGAGTTTCGATGGCCTTGGAGGGCAAGTACCCTAGGTATGCTTGGCACCTCGAAGATACCGTTCTATATGAAGCGCGGCTGACCAATCGCCAATCTGGCGAGTATCATGCCTATCCACTTGAAGATCGACGCGAATGGCCGACGAATTTGAGATAAAATCTGGCGATCTATCCATAAATTTCAAATGGATCGACTCAGCCACAACAACTAGCGCTGCGCTGGACGCGACGCTGGCTCGGCTGAGTATTGGTCTGCGGGATACATTCGCCACTAATTACAAGTCGGACAAAGGCGACGTTGGCGACAAAGTTGAAATTCCAATCTACTCCTTGGCTGAGTGGATCGTGAGCAATTGGTGGGCACTTCTGTTCGAGCCGCGCAAGAATGAAGGCGAGGACGAAGATGGGTATATGTCCCGTCATTGGCTCGGCAGCGCACGCGCTGGATTTGCACTTCCAGATCTGTGGCTGGTTCCAACAGGCGACCAGATTGAATTCTCAAGTCGGCAGGCGTACCTACGCTTTGCACGACTGACGTTTACGGAACAAACAACCTGTGAAGTTCCCCGAGACAGTGTTCGACAAGTTTTCGGTCAACTTGTTTCCGAAGTCGTTAAGCGCCTGAAGACCCGCGAAATTGGCGAAACTCTTGTGAGCGAGCTCTGGGGGCTGATCAGCAGCACCACGCCTAATCAGGAATTTTACTGTACTTTAATGGGAGCCTTGGGACTTAATCCCTACGACGAGAACAGTCAAATTGACCGCATCCTAGACGAAATATCTGATCATCTGACGCCAAGTGCGCTTCTAGATCTTTGCCAGGCATCCGACGAATTTACCTTGCGCCGAAGTGCAGCCATTGCATCTGGCGCTTATGATGCATTGACAGACGCCAGGCCGTTTTCTCTCGCCTCGCTCCAGCCTGCGTTTAGGCGCCTGCCTTCTGATGACATTCCTGCTTGGCGCGGAGGAATCGACGCAGCACATCGCGTCCGACAAGAAATCGGCGTGTCCGCAAATGACCCAGAGGGTGGAACAACGCTATTTGATAAGTTTGGAATTGATTGCTCGACTGACAACCACGTTGTGGCAACGGAACAAACTGATTTTGCAGGTGTTTCCGGGGCGCTCGATCCCGAAAATATCGATGAGGTTCGCCTATCGATGGTTGAGCGCAAAGAGTCTCAGAGACGATTTACTGCGGCCAGGGGCATATTTCTGACGCTGGACCAGAGGCAACACCCGGACAAGCGGCTTATCACGACAGCTAGAACTCGCGATCAGCAAGCCAGTCGAGCTTTCGCCGCCGAATTATTAGCTCCTATCAGACATATCCGGGCAAGGTCGGGCGGTAGTTCAATTTCGACATACCGAGTGCAAGAAATAGCCGAAGAACTCAATGTGTCGCCCTGGGTCGTCAAGTGGCAAGCCACCAATAATCGCATTCATGTAATCGACAGCTACTAACCCTGAACGTAGAGAGCCCACCGCTCCATCAACGTGCGCCGCTGATCGAGATAGTCCGTCCGGCGATAGGCGCGCTCCACGGTACCGCCTACAATATGCCCCAAGACAGTCTCAGCCACCTCGTGTGGTGTCGTCGTCGTTTCCGCGATCCAATCGCGCAGGCTCGATCGGAAACCATGCGGCCGATACTCCATTTCAGCCCGCTGCATGAACATGCCCATCGTCATGTCCGAGATGACGCCTTTCCGCTGACTAGGGAGTAGGTAACCTTCTCTGGCCTGGCGCCGAGCCTCGTTGATAACTTCCATCGCTCCAGAAGACAGCGGCACCCGGAAATCGGCGGTCGCGTCTCGCTTGCCCTTCATGGCTTCGCCAGGGATCGTCCAGACATCGCCAGCTATCTGATCCTCATGAATATGCCTCAGTGGCCCTGAGCGAACGCCTGTGAGGATCAGAAGCCGCAAGGCAAGATGCGTGACGCTGCCGTTGTTGAGGCTAGCGTAGAACGTCGGCACGTCCTTCCAGGGCATCGCCGGAATGTTCTCAGCCTTATGACGCTGCTTGCCAAGCAGTGCCCTAGCCTTGTCGGTCGCCTGCAGATCGACATCCAAGCCGAGAGCCGCAGCATGCCGCAGGCAGATGGCAAGTCTGCTCAGCGCCTTGCTCGCTGTCTCAGCCTTAGAGTGCCAGATCGGAGCAAGCGTATCGCGGATATCCTTTTGATCTAGATCCGCGACTGGAATTTTTCCAAGCTTCGGCAGGATATGCAGTTCCAAGGGCGAAAACCACCGGCCAGCCCTGCCGTCGCCCTTCAATTCGGCCTTACGGGCTTCGAAAGCCTCTTCTGCAATGTCCTTCAGCATGTGGATGTTTCGGGCTGCCTGCCGGCGCTTGCGCGCACGCTCCTTGATAGGGTCCATCCCCGCGCGAACCACCTTCCGGCAGTCGCTAGCCGTTTCCCGCGCTTCCTTAAGCGTTACATGGGTTGCAGAGCCTAAACCCATCTCCCTGCGGCGACCGTGGATCGTAAAACGGAGCACCCATTGCGCACCATTTTCGCGCTTGTAGAGCCACAGACCGCCGCCGTCGGCGTGCTTGCCCGCAGAAAGCGAGGCTATGCCCTTAACGGTCAGTCGATTCATCACTCCCACTGCTTCGGACTCCCTGTTCTGACGTCCCCTGAAAAATCCCCATTCAATCGTGCGCTAGGCTGCAACGAGATGAGAAGAGATGAAACGGAACGAAACAGGAAACCCCAATAGGGTCAATGACCTTGAGAAGAGATGAGAGGCGCTGATAAGCCCTGATATTTCAAAGGGATGCCCTTCATCCGCCCCTACTCCAGGACATCTCTAGCTATGCGACTGCTGAGGTTGAGACAGAGGTCTTAACCTCGAGTCTGGCAGTGACAGCACAGAAATGAAACCGCTGTTGCGTTCTATCGCAACGGTGGGCTAATAGCCCGGAACGGGGGGGATACCTATGAAGAAAACTTTGGCGGGCTTCGCCATCGCGGTGGTGATGCTCGCAACTTCAGTTACTGGTTGGTTTGCTGTGAAAAATCGTGAGGTCGATATCATTGATCTCGATCAGATTTCGCTAAAGCAGTTCAATTGGTCATCAAGAGCATTGTTTGAAAAACCATTTTCCGAATTGATAACCGAGGATAATCCGCTACTGAGCACGTGGGCAGTCTGGGCGAATTTCTATAGTACTAGAGATGCTGCGGAAGCGTCTAAACGCCTTGATCAGATTATCGCGAAGTATAATCTGAATCGCATGGCAAAGCTTACCTATGGGTTCCAGCACGAGAAGCTTGCGCCGGGTTGGTGGTCCGGAATGGACATGTTCTTCATGCCGATGGTTTTGGTGGCCGTTGCCGAGAAAACTGGTAATGAAAATTATATAGGCCTAGCCAGGAAGATGCTCGATCTCGCTCTAACTTCACCAGAAGAAGGCGGCTCGATGTGGCCAGACAATGGAAGTGGCTGCTGGCTTTCAGAATATTCCTGGGAAGGCATGAAGAGAGAGGATGAGTACTACGTCCTTAACGGCCACCTATTTGCCCTCACATCGCTAAAAATCCTTGCAGACAAACTTGGATCTCCAAAGCTCCAGTCGGCTTTCGAATGTGCTACGGCAGGCACAGTTAAGCTTGCCGATCGGTTTCTCAAGGATACGAAATGGCCGTTGTACATGTTGCATAAGCCGACGATCAATCCACCTCACTACCTGCTGTTCGAGCAATTGCAGTTTGCCGGTTTGTATCAGTTGTCGGGGTACCCCTTCTTCAAACAGCAAGAGATCAACCGAAGCGACGTATTTAGCCGATATTATCCGGTATATCTCGTCAACGGACGGGAGGGGCGAACAGTTTTCTTTTCGTCCTCTGGGAATCCTCATCCTTACAATCTCGATCTCTTTGAGATACATCTCAATTGCTCGGATGGGGACCAATCTGTCAGCTACCAGACTGACAATCGAAGAGGTTTCATGCGCTGGGCATTCGCTTTCGGCCCTTCACCAGCAACGCCTACTTGCTCTGTCATGTCGAACTACATGGACCAAGCTTTCGAGATCTACCAAACGAATTGGTTTCGCGAAGTGAATAGCGACGATGCCGCCGTAACCATCGCATCCCCCATCTATCCAAGCCTTGATGCAGTAAAAGGTGAAGATGGATGGATCAAGATTGACCCGTCAGTGACGTCATCGCCCCCTGGGGAAAAGACGTACCTCGATGACGAAGCCCGTCTCGATCTAAAATTCCCAAATCGGGCCTTATCTGATGCGGCCATTGTATCAATCGAAGTGGAGACGGACGCGCCAATGAAAATGGCGGTTCGTTTGCATGATGGGGATATGATGGTTGAGAGATACCTTATTCCCGGCTCTGCCGGCATCAAACAAATTATGTCGTTTTCAAAACTGGGATTTGAAGGCGCTGACGATTTGATGAGCATTGACGGTATCACCCTTGTCATATTTACGGACAAAATGACCCAACCTGCTCATATAAGGTTAGGGCGAGTCTCGATCGCAGAAAACCAATATGAGTTCTTTCGGGTGCTTGAGAAAAGCGATGGTGCCGTCGTTTTCGAAAAATAGATCGATCACTTGCTGACATTGCGCTGAAGATTTCGTACCACATTCCCTTGTGACGATGGTTGAAACTCTACTATCAGGCCGCCAGCTAAGATGTAGGTTGAGTTAAGTGAGACACATGATGCCCGGAACGACAAAAGTGGCGAGAGAGGCGCTTCTTGGGAGGAATGCAGTAATAGCCAAAGTCCATGGGCAACGTCCGTGGAGGCGAGTTCCCGCACGGAGCAAGCGGCTCTCAAGGTACGATCTCGGAACCGGTTGAGCAACGCGCGTAGTGGCGGAAGCGACAGCCCGACTATTTACTGTCTGATTGCACTTGGACTGATCGTCGAATAGCCTATCATGTGGCTACCTCGCGTGCTTTCCTGTTAGACGTCGCCGATCCAGCGATGCTGCGACAGGTTGCCGAAAGTGCGGGGTCAGCGCGCCGCACAGGCAGAGGTGGCCACCTACAAGAACTATGCCGTGCAAGAAGCGCGGCGCTTCATTTCGATCTACGACAAATACGCCGAGGCGCCCAACCTCATCCTCACCAATTTTTCCTAACCTCACGGCTTTTCGTTGCGCTCGCGTTTTCGATGGGCGGCTGACCAGATGCCAGATGGTCGCGCTCGCAGCCGTGGGTTAGAATTTGCGCCATACAAACATAACACACTTCCCAATGCGTCTCGACGTTTCCTACCCTCGACATCGCCATGCACCTACCGGCACCCTCTTAATAAAGCGGCTCCTCGAACAGCGTCTTGTCGCCGTCGACCAGTGCCTTGATCTGCGGGGTACCGTCCTTGGCCAGCGCAACGCGTACCCCGAAGGGGCGAACACGCATGTCGGTCTCGATCGCCCGCCCCTGGCCCTCCGGCAAATAGAAGCGCTCGATGCCGTAGTCCGGCGAGAGCGTGGCATCCGGCTCAAAAGAATGGTCCGCAGGAATGTAACCAGGAGGAATTGAGCCCGCGATGTCGGCTTGGTCCACACCAGGAGCGGACGGCGGGGTGCCAAAGAAAACGGAAACTGGACGCCAATAGCCATCGGCATCTTTCTTCAGCCGTACCAATATGCGCTCAACTGGCGCTTTTGTCCGACCGGCCTCCAGATCAGCCACGAGCTTTGCCGGAATGGTGGAGATCTCGTACCCCAACCGGACATAGTCACCCCGCAACAGGTCACGCGGGTCGACGGGCTCGACCTTCAACAGGACCTCAGTGCCGTTGCGCAGGATGGCGGCGCGGCCGGCGATGATCCAGCTCAGGAAGCCGATCTGGACAAGCGCCAGAACGACGGCGGAGATGATGAGCTTCTTTCCGGTCATGATGCTGCCCCTCCCTCCGTTGCATGTCCACGCATGCGCTTTTCAACGCGAATGATGACAAAGGCGAGAAGGCCAAGGATCACCGCCGCAGCAAGGAAGAAGCTGGCCGTGTCCAGCATCGTCCCCATCATGACGAGATAGATCCAGACCAGTTCGTAGGCGAAACCGATGTAAGCGAGCCAGCGCAGGCCACGGCTGTCACGCCCGGCCAACACGATGGCGGCAACGATGCCGGCGAGCATCAGCGCCGAGGTGAGGATCAGGCCTCCCCCCTCGTCATATTCGAATTGCAGGATGGCCATCCCGATGAGGAAACCAAGGAAGGCATGCAACGGCAGTCGCCCGCCAAGTTGCAACAGGCTATCCAGCGGCTCGGATGCATAGACCGCCGCCGCAAAGACCGCAGCCGAGCCGATCGCCAGCTGAATCGCCATCGCATCCCACTCGTCTGCCACGGCAACGAAGCCCGCATAGATAATGAGCGACAGGATGATGAGGTGTCGGGACGGCTGGCTGCGCGTCCAGTAGGAGATCAGGAACAGCGCGAATGCCATCAACACATAGAGATAAGGAATATCGAATCCGCTGCGGAAGTCGAAGCCGTTGAGCAGCATCATGACCATCCAGCCGTCGGCGATGGCCACCGCCATGACGGTGAGCGGATTCGAGCGCAGCGCTGCCGCGGCAAGCGCGGTGCCGGCACACCAGGTGAGGATCGCGCCGGATTCGTCGCCCGAGAAATGATACATCTGGCCAATCAGTGCGATCGCGCCACCGAAGGCAGCCGCCGCAACCACCCATGCGGCCTCCGCAAAGGCGGGATGGTCGCGCAGCTTCAGCCATGCGCCGCCTACATAGCCCGCCGCGATGACGGCAAAGACAGCCACCACGCGCGCGATGCGCGGGATGGTCTCCCAGTTGGCAGCGATGAAGATAAGGATGGCGGCGCCAAGCAGAATGGCCGCCAGCATGGCAAGGACCGTTCCGAAGGAAAGAGAGCGGCGCACATTCGCTTCGATGTCGCGGCGCAGTTTTTCGGCGGTTTCAGCATCGATCAGGCCGTTTTCGACCCAACGCGCGATATCCTGCCCGACCTTGCTCGCATAGCTTGCCAAGAGTCTCACTCCACTATTTTAGTCGGATTACCAGCCGGTCGGAGCAAATCATTGGCAGCGCGTCATTTTCCGATTCTGGCTTCTTTATGACGATGGTGTGAAATGGCTGCCATGTTGCATTGCACAAAACGCATTGCTGCCATGCGACAATCGCACTTTTAAATCGATATGGGTCCACCTATTTTAGCACCGTACAGAAAAGATGAACGAACGAACAAAGACGTAAACGAGCAAATATCATGAACCTGATCCGCAACTACCGCAACTGGCGCCGCTACCGGGACACCGTTTCCGAGCTGAGCCGCCTGAGCAACCGTGAGCTGAGCGATATCGGCATCAGCCGCAGCGACATCCCTTACGTGGCCCGCAAGGCTGCGTAACCAGTCGGGCCGAACCCGGCCCGAACCGAATTGAGAGACACGACAATGAACCTGATCCGCAGCTACCGTAACTGGCGCGCCTACCGCGACACGGTCGAACAGCTCGGTCGCCTGTCGAACCGCCAGCTGGAAGACATCGGCCTGTTCCGTATGGAAATCAAGCAGGCCGCTCGCAAGGCGAGCTAAGCAATTTCGCCAGGGTCTACCTCCTCCCAGACCCTGACGGATACGGTCACCCCTTACCTCCTCCCAAGGGTTGACCACCGAAATGGCGCCCGCCGCACTCCTCCTCCCAGCGGCGGGCGTTATTTCCGAATGAGAGTTTCGTCCTCTCTGATTGGCGAAAGAGATTTTGTCAGAGCCGACCTCCTCCCCGGCGATGACGAATAGGTCGGCTTCCTCCTCCTCCCTGAGGCCGACCACCGAAACGGTGCCCGCCGCACTCCTCCTCCCAGCGGCGGGCATTGTTTCCGAAAGAGAGTTTCGTCCTCTCTGATTGGCGAAAGAGATTTTGTCAAAGCCCACCTCCTCCCGGGCAACGACGAATAAGGCCGACCTCCTCCTCCTCCCTGAGGTCGGTCACCCAAACGACACCCGCCGGACCTCCTCCCCCGGCGGGTGTTGTGTTATTCGGGCTCCTGCAACAGCTTTGAAAACCGGTCGGCATCGCGAGAATTGCATTCGCACTGCCGAAGGACTATTGCGGGCCGCATGAGCAAAGACCCTATTCACATTGTTGGCGGTGGCCTCGCCGGTTCGGAAGCAGCCTGGCAAGCCGCACAGGCCGGCGTGCCGGTGATCCTGCATGAAATGCGCCCGGTGCGCGGTACCGACGCGCACAAGACACAGGATCTTGCCGAACTGGTCTGTTCGAACTCCTTCCGCTCGGACGATGCAGAAGCCAATGCCGTCGGCCTGTTGCACGCTGAGATGCGACTGGCCGGTTCGCTGATCATGGCCGCGGGCGACGCCAACCAGGTTCCGGCCGGCGGAGCACTTGCCGTCGACCGCGATGGTTTTTCGGCCGCAGTTACTGCCAGGCTCGAGGCACATCCGCTCATCACTATCCAGCGCGAGGAAGTGACTGGCCTGCCGCCGGCGGAATGGGGTCAGGTCATCGTTGCAACGGGACCGCTGACGGCACCTTCACTCGCCGAGGCCATCGCCACCGAAACCGGAGCCGATGCGCTCGCCTTTTTCGATGCCATCGCACCGATCGTGCATTTCGAGACGATCGACATGAACGTGGCCTGGTTCCAGTCCCGCTACGACAAGGTCGGCCCCGGCGGCACCGGCAAGGACTACATCAACTGCCCGATGGACAAGGCACAATACGATGCCTTCGTTCAGGCCCTGATCGAGGGCGGCAAGACCGAATTCAAGCAGTGGGAAGGTACGCCCTATTTCGACGGTTGCCTGCCGATCGAGGTCATGGCCGAACGTGGCGTCGAAACACTGCGACATGGGCCGATGAAGCCGATGGGCTTGACCAACGCGCATAACCCGACGGTCAAGGCCTATGCGGTCGTGCAGCTGCGGCAGGACAATGCACTGGGCACGCTCTACAACATGGTCGGCTTCCAGACAAAGCTGAAGCATGGTGAACAGGTCCGCATCTTCAAGACCATCCCGGGTCTGGAAAATGCCGAGTTCGCTCGTCTCGGCGGCCTGCATCGCAACACCTACATCAACTCGCCAACCCTGCTCGACGGTTCGTTGCAGCTGAAGAGCCGTCCAGGCCTGCGTTTTGCCGGCCAGATCACCGGCTGCGAAGGATATGTCGAAAGTGCCGCCATCGGGCTGTTGGCAGGACGCTTCGCCGCGGCCGAGCGGCTCGACGCGGCGATTTCGCTGCCACCAGCCACCACGGCCTTTGGCGCGCTGCTCAACCACATCACCGGCGGTCACATCACCTCCGACGACGAACCAGGCAAGCGCTCGTTCCAGCCGATGAACGTCAATTTCGGTCTGTTTCCGCCGCTTGAAGCTGGCACGAAACTACGCCCCGATGGTTTCGAGGGCCGTTTCCGCGGCAAGGACAAATCGATCGCCAAGAAGAAAGCGACAACCGCACGGGCACTGGCCGATTGCCGCGCATGGCTCGGTCTGCCGGCGCGCGCCGCCCAGGCAGCAGAATAAGCGGATTTACGTTTAAGCGATGGCGGATTAGCCTGCGACCCTCATATCGGTCGGGGGGCCATCATGTTTTCACGCAGAAGGATGCTGGCCTTCGTTGTTCTGTCGGCCTGCGCCGGCTGTACCACGGCACCGGAAGCGCTGCAGTCGCTCGGTGATCGCAACTACATGCGGTATGCGACCGGCAAGCCTTACATGCAGATCGCATCGCAAAGCCAGATGTCGGTCGAAGGTCTGGCGGGTGCGACCATCTATGGGCCGATGATCGGCGAGTATCGTCTGGCGGACGGCGATACTGTCTACCGGCATATCGACAATGTGGAGTCCACGCGAACGAATGTGGACGCCGGCGTGCTGATGCAGCGCGAAAGCGTGGGCACGCGCTATCGGCTTGCTTATTTTCGTGTCGGGCCCGACGGGGTCGTCAAGGATTGGGCCACGGGCGCCTTGCCGGGCGAACGGCTCGGTTGTACCTGGTACGCGGGTGGCTTCGTCCGGCAATGCAGCAGCGAAACGCAGCGCCTGCAGAGTCTTGCCGTCTATGATTCGCTGGTGAGGACGTCGAACGACAGCCCCCTGCCTTCATGGGGTACTCCCATCAATGGCGCGCAACAGCTCAAAGCCGGTTGACCAGGGCATAGTTGGACTTGGCCGAGATCAAGTCTGCGGCACGGCTAGCGCGGCACAAATCTCAATATGCCGCCTATTCGGCAGCTTCGATCTTCTGATCGGGCAGCCCCGGCTTGCCCGCTTCAGCTGGATTTCGACGCACATAGGCCGCCTTCAGCGTTTCGGAGGTGTCGCGTGAGCCGTCATGGCTCCAGCCTGGTGGCATGAACAGATACCGAAGCCGCTGGCCAAAGGTCAGGCCTGGAGAAAATGCGTCCCTGAACATGCCGATCCATTCGTGGAACGCTACCTTCACCGGATTGAAGGTGCCGATGTTCTTGACGATGCCATAGCGCGGCCGGTCCTCTTCCAGTTCCTCGACAAAGGTGCCGAACATCCGGTCCCAGATGATCAGTGTACCGGCGTAGTTGGCGTCGAGGTAACGCGGATTGGTGGCGTGATGCACACGGTGATGCGAGGGCGTGTTGAAGACAAACTCCACCCAGTTCCACATCTTGCCGATGGTCTCGGTGTGGATCCAGAACTGGTAGACGAGGTTGAAGCCATACACAAAGGCGATTACGGCCGGATGGAAGCCTAGCAGCACCAATGGCACCTGCAGCACGAACATGCCGGTGAACAGCCCTGTCCAGCTCTGTCTGAGCGCGGTCGAGAGATTGTAGTGCTGGCTCGAGTGATGGTTGACGTGCTCGGCCCACACCCAACGGCAGCGATGGGCGATACGATGATAGACGTAGTAGCGGAGATCATCGATCAGGAAAGCGGCAATACAGGTCCAGACCGAGACACCAAGGTCGAAGAAACGGAACTGCCAGACCCACATCAGCGCGGAGAAGGAAACGATACCCAGGAGAATTCCCGCCGCGACATTGCCGGTGCCCATCATCAGGCTGGTCAGCGTGTCGCGTGTTTCGAACTCTCCCTTGGCCCGGCCGGTGCGCACCAGCCAGACTTCCAGAAGTATGGCGACGACGAAGAATGGAATCGCGAGTTTGGTGACATCCGGAAACTGATAGGTCTGCATCAGACGGCCTCCTGCCTAGCCTGGTGATTTTTCGGATCCAACGCCGAGAAAACCGCAGAAGCGGTTGCGGCATCCGCAAAGGCAAAGCGTCCTTCCCGCCATGTGAAATCCTTGAAGCGCAGCGTCAGGATCCTGCCATCGCCGAGTCTGGCGAGTTCGATCTCCGACGGCGCCACGAGACGAGTCAAAAACCGGTCGCCGATGGCGTGGACGATACCGGTGCGCCCATCGCCGAGGTCGATGAAAGCCGTATCGCCATTTTCAGTGAGCTGCACCGCTCCCGGCGTAAGATCAGGGAAATCCACGGCAAAGCGGTCCAGAGCCTGTCCGGCATCAACCAGCCGCGTGACCCGGCTGCCGCCGGTGAAATGCACGGCTGCGACGGCCATCGAAATACCGACGACGACCATCACCACGAGAACTGGCAGACTGATCAAAGGCGCTCCTCCGGGCGAACGCCTCCTCGCGCCCAACCCCCGCGCGAAAACTAGCACGGTTGACGTTTACGTCAAAGAAAATCGACGTAGCCGCGAACCCCAGGAGCAGCAGACTATTGGATGCGCGGTCAGGCCCAACCGCGCCCGGCCCGGCGAAACAGCAGCCAATGCCGCTTCAAAGCCGACAACTGCACAGTTCCGGAAACTGATGCAACCGCATCGCGGCTGTTCATCGAAGTCAGGTACGCTTTGGTCAGCGCCAGCGGGAGAAAGGCTGGGCGCAGTGTAGCCGGCAGCTTTGCCGCGCCACGTTCGAAAGCGGCCATATGCTCCTGCGCCAAGGCGATCATCGCGGTGACGACTCGGCCAGCCGCCGGACCGCCGTTGCCTGCCAGGAACTCCTGCGGCGACGAACCGACCGCGGACAGGATATCCGAGGGCACATAACATTGCCCCCTCGCCCGGTGCTGAGGCAGCAAAAGCAGCAGACCCGTGATCGCCTGCGCGCAGCCCGCATGGCCTGCAAGTTCGGCAAAACTCGGCGCTTCGGCACGGTCGAGGACCAGGGCGACCAGTTGGATCAGGGCCGACGCCGTCTCACCGCAATAGCCCTCGAGATCGGTGCGCGACGGCATCGGGTCGTCATAGAGATCGAAAATCCGAGCCTCGAGATAGTTGTCGAAGGCTTGCCTTGGCAGGTCGTACTGCCGGATCGCCGCCGTCAGCGCCTCGGCAAGCGGATGGCCCGCGCCGGAATCCGGCGCGTTCGACGCGATGACGTCCCGCCACCACTGCAGACGCACTTCGCCCGGCAACGCTTCACGAATGCGGTCACGCACACCGGCGATTTCGGCGTTGAAAGCATAGAGCGCCAGCAGCGCATCACGCCTGTCGCCGGGAGCATAGAGCGCGGACAGGTAGCGGTCATGATCAGCCGCTCGCACCGTGTCCATGACGGTCGCGCCGGGCACGGTCAATCAACCGCGATGAAAGCGGCGGCGACGGCGCGGTCTTCAGCAAGCAGCACGTTGTAGGTCCGCACGGCAGCACCGGTCGACATCGGATCGGCGGAAATCCCGGCCTGCCTGAATGCCGCCTTCAGGGCGGCGGGCAAGGGCCGCAGGTCCGGCCCCATGCCGACCAGAAGGATCTCAATGCTGGCGGCTTCAGCCAGAACCTTGTCGAAATCCGCAGCGGTCAAGGCAGCCGGATTGGCTGGCTGCCAACCGTGGACGCCCGATGGCAGGCACAGCAGCGAACCGCGATGCGACATGTCAGCGAAGCGGAAGCCGCCATTGCCGTAGGCCTCAATCGCCGCGCGGCCGGGGAAGTGGGCCTCGCGGATGATTATGCCTTTGCCGCCGAACAGGCTCTTGGCCACGTTCTTGCCTATCAGGTCGTGAGTGCCTTGCCGTTCGCTGGCTTCTCTTCGGCTGCATTAGGGGCCTGGCGCAGCTTGAAGAGGATGAGCAACGGCGCGGCGATGAAGATCGACGAATAGGTGCCGAACACCACACCGAACAGCATTGCCAGCGTGAACGAGCGGATCACTTCGCCGCCGAACAATACCAGCGCCAGCAGGGCCAGAATCGTCGTCACCGCGGTCAACGTCGTTCTGGACAGCGTCTCGTTGATCGCCGTGTTCAGAATCGTCGGCATCGGCGTCTTCTTGTATTTGCGCAGATCCTCGCGGACACGGTCATAGACCACGATGGTATCGTTCAGCGAATAGCCGATGATCGTCAGAATCGCGGCGATCGATGACTGGTTGAACTCTATGCCGGTTATACAGAAGAAGCCGATCGTCATGACAATATCGTGCACGGTCGCCACGATGGCGCCGACAGCGAACTGCCATTCGAAACGGAACCAGACGTAGATCAGGATGCCAACCAGCGCGACCAGCATGCCGATCGTGCCTTGCGTGGCGAGTTCGCTCGATACCGTCGGACCGACAACTTCGACGCGGCGGAATTCATATTTGTCCTGCAGTTCCGCGCGCACCTTGTCGATGACGCTCTGCTCGGCATTGTCGCCTTCCTCCTGCGCCGCCACGCGGATCAGGACATCGGTCGGACTGCCGAATTGCTGCACCTGCACATCGCCGATGTTGAGTTCCGACAGCTTGCCACGGATATCTGCGATGTCCGCCGGTCCGCTCTTCGACTGCACCTCGATCGTCGAGCCGCCCTTGAAGTCGACGCCATAATTGATGTCGACGGTCATGAACAAGACGACCGACATGATCGACAGTAGCGTCGACAACGCGAAGGTCCATCGGCGCAAGCCCATGAATGGGAACTTTGTGCCGGGCTTCACGAAGGTCACGGGAGCCCGCGGGAGTTCCTTCGGCTTTGCGCGGCGCAGCCAGATCGAAACCAGCAGGCGCGTAAAGGTGAAGGCAGTAAAGACCGTAGTCAGGATGCCGATGGCGAAGGTAACGGCAAAGCCCTTGACCGGACCGGAACCGAGCCAGAACAGCACGATAGTGGCGATGAAGGAGGTGACGTTGGAATCGACGATGGTCGCCAGCGCTTTGGCAAAACCGGTATCGATCGCCTGGATGACCGAGCGCCCCTGTCGTCGTTCCTCGCGGATACGCTCGTAGATCAGCACGTTGGAGTCGACCGCCATGCCGATGGTCAGCACGATACCGGCAATACCCGGCATTGTCAGCGTGGCGCCAAGCAACGACAGCAACCCGACGATCATGGCAACGTGCACGGCCAGTGCAATGTTGGCCAGGAAGCCGAGGAAACCGTAGGCGACGAACATGAAGCCGACGACCAGGATCGAGCCGATGATGCCGGCGATCTTGCCGGCCTGGATCGAGTCCTGTCCGAGGCCTGGACCGACGGTGCGTTCTTCGACGACGGTCAGCGTTGCAGGCAAAGCGCCGGCACGCAACAGGACCGCAAGGTCATTGGCGCTCTGGGCCGTGAAATTGCCAGATATCTGGCCAGTGCCCCCGAGGATCGGCTCGCGAATCTGCGGCGCAGAAATCACCTGGTTGTCGAGGATGATGGCGAAGAGCTTGCCGACATTCTGCTGGGTCGCCTGGCCAAAACGCGTGGCGCCCTTGGAATCGAAGCGGAACGAGACGACCGGTTCGTTGGTCTGCGAGTTGAATGTCGCCTGAGCATCCGTCAGGTTCTCGCCCGAAACGATGACACGGTTCTCGATCAGATATGGAACCGGCGGATCATCCTTCGAATAGAGCACACTGGAGCCCGCGGGCGGACGGCCATTGATGGCCTCCTGCACCGGCATCGTCTGATCGACCATCTGGAAGGTCAGCTTGGCGGTCTGGCCAAGAATTTCCTTCAACCGTTGCGGGTCCTGCAGACCAGGCACCTGCACGACGATACGATCATCACCCTGGCGCTGAACGATCGGTTCCGTGGTGCCGAGTTCGTTGACGCGCCGGTCAACGACCTCGATCGACTGGGTCAACGCGGTTGAGGACCGATATTTGACGCCAGCATCCGTCATGGTGAAGCGTAGCAGACCGGGCTCCGGCTCATCCTCGGTCCACTCGGTGATCGTGCCACCGCTGAACAATCCGGACGTTATCGGTGCCACCAGCCCCTTCAGCGCCTCTTTGGCGGCGTCGACCTGGGCTACGTCACGGATACGGACCTGAACCACACGGCCTGAACCGGACAGACCGGTGTAACCGATCTTGGCGTCACGCAGCAGGGTGCGGATTTCGTCCCGGCTGGCTTCGAGCCGATCCTTGATCAGATCGTTCTGATCGATCTGGAGAAGGATGTGAGAACCGCCCTGCAGATCGAGCCCCAAGGTCATCTGCTTCTTCGGGACCCAACTCGGCAATTTGGCCAAGGTGTCGGCCGGGATGAGGTTGGGCGCGGCAAGGACGAACGTGACGGCAACAGCCAGCCAGATCAGGATTGCCTTCCAGCGCGAAAAATAGAGCATGTTCTACGATCCAGTGCGTCGATCCGGCGTGCCGGGCACGCCGCTGCGCTTAGTTCTTGGCGTTCTGGTTGGCGACCGGCTCGCCCTTGACCCGCACGTCGGCGATGGTGCTGCGCAGTGCGGTGACCTTCAGGCCGTTGCCGAGATCAACCTCGAGTTCATTGTCGTCGACCACCTTGGTGACCTTGCCGACAAACCCGCCGCCGGTAACGACCGTGTCGCCGCGGCGGATGGCGGCCAGCATCTCACCGCGCTTCTTCATCTGGGTGCGCTGCGGACGGATGATGAGAAAATACATGATCACGAAAATGAGGACAAACGGCAAAATGCTGATGAAGACATCAGGTGTGGCGCCAACGCCCTGGGCGTATGCCGGTGTCACGAACATCGAAAACTCCTGAGACGTAGAGGAAAGCCGTTATCCGGCCCACGAAATTTGCGCGGAATATAGTCAGTAAAGCCACTATTGCAACCATTCCCCGCCCTGCTCACACCGCTGTTATGCCACCGTGTCGCTTTGGTCGCACCAATGCTTGCAAAAAGCCAAAGCCCATGAGAGAACCGTACGTTACGGTACGCATGTGAAATGTGTACGTCATCATGATGCCGAGGACGTCCCTTGCCCCAGGAAAACATCGAAGCGCTGTCTGAAAAACTTGACCGGCTGATCGAAGCCGTTGCCCGGCTGGCGCCGCCAGCGCCGCCGAAGACCGACCTTGCCGCGGCCGACTGCTTCGTCTGGCAGGCGGATCCCGGCTATCTCGAGCCGGTCGCCAGGGTGAACCGGGTCGACATTGCCCTTATCCGCAGCGTCGACCGGGTGCGCGATATCCTATTCGATAATACGGAACGCTTTGCCCTGGGCTATGCAGCCAACAACGTGTTGCTGTGGGGCGCACGCGGCATGGGCAAATCCTCACTCGTCAAAGCTGTCCATGCTGCGATCAACGCATCCGGCAAACTGGACGGCGCGCTCAAGCTGATCGAAATCCATCGCGAGGACATCGACACCCTGCCAAAGCTGATGACGATGCTCAAGGCAGCCCCCTACCGGTTCATCCTGTTCTGCGACGACCTCTCTTTCGATCATGACGACACCTCCTACAAGTCTCTCAAGGCTGCGCTCGAAGGCGGCGTCGAGGGCCGTCCTCACAACGTCATCTTCTACGCAACCTCGAACCGCCGACACCTGTTGCCGCGCGACATGATCGACAACGAGCGCTCGACAGCGATCAATCCGTCGGAAGCCGTGGAAGAAAAAGTGTCATTGTCGGATCGATTCGGGCTGTGGCTTGGCTTCCACAAATGCTCGCAGGACGATTATCTCGACATGGTTGACGGTTATGTCCGCCACTTCGGACTGGACATGGACGCTGACATACTGCGCGCGGAAGCCCTGGAATGGGCAACCACGCGCGGCAGCCGCTCCGGCCGTGTCGCATGGCAGTTCACACAGGATCTGGCCGGCCGCCTCGGCAAACAACTCTAACTCACCGGTTCGCCAGCCATAACCGAAAAAGCCCGCTCCCTGGGGAGCGGGCCAAGCGCCGGGCCGGACTGGAGGTCGACGACCCGTAATCTTCTTGTTCTTCTATTCGAGCCCGACCTACTCGAGGAACGTCTGCGGATCGACCGGCGACGAATTCTTGCGCACCTCAAAATGCAGCTTCGGCGCGTCGGTGGTACCGCTCATGCCGGAACGGGCGATCTCCTGGCCACGCTTGACCTTCTGGCCACGCTGCACCTCCAGCGAAGAGGCATGACCGTAGACCGTGACCAGCCCATCTTCGTGACGTACAAGCACCGTGTTGCCGAATTCCTTCAACCCGTCGCCGGCGTAGATGACGACGCCGTTCTCAGCAGCCTTGATAGGCGTGCCTTCCGGAACTGCTATGTCGATGCCGCCTGCTCCCGACTTGTAGCCGGAGATGACACGACCGCGCACCGGCCAGCGCATCTTGCCAATGCCAGTGGAGTCCGGCGCTTCCGCAGCTTCGCTTTCCGCCTGCTGAATGACCTTCTGGTCCTTCTTCGGCGGCGTGTATGTGGCAAGCGTTGCGCTCGGCTTCTCCGGCGCAGGGATCGACGCAGTCTTGACCGGGTCGACCGGTGCGACGGGCTTTGCTGCCGCCACGGCCGCAGCAGGCGCGGTGCCAGCTGCTGGAACCTTCAGCGTCTGGCCAATGCGCAGCAGGCCATCCTGCATACCGTTGGCCTGCTTCAGCGCGGTGGTCGAAACCCCGGTTTTGCGGGCGATCGAAGACAACGTGTCGCCCTGCTGGACGGTGTAGCCACCGGCGCCGGCCTTCGGCTGCGCCGCAGCGACCTGAGCTTCCTTGGCTGGCTTTGCCTTCGGATCGCTGGCAGCGGCGGATGCATCGACCTGAGCAGCAGCCTTGCCCTCCTTGACCTTCGGCTGCTGCGGCAACACGGCCACTTTCTCGGCAGGCGCATTGCCCGGCAGCGGCACTTTGTTGGCAGGCGCGTTGGTACCGCGCGACGACTTCGCATCGGCAACATTCGGATCGTTGTCGGGTGCGGAAACCGGAGCCTTGTTGGTGTAGACATAAGTCGGGATGACGAGTTTCTGCCCGCTCTTCAGGCCATCGGCGGAGGCCAGGCCATTGGTCTTCATGATGACGTCGGCCGGCACGCCGTAACGGCGCGAGAGGTTGTAGACCGTCTCGCCTTCGCGTGCGGTGATCTGAGTGCCGCCAGCGCGCGACCAGCCCTTCACTTCCTCGGCGGAGGCCTGCGCATTGGCAATGGTCGAATTGACCGGCGCCTGCAGCTGATTGATGCCGCCGGTCACGGTCTGATCGACCTTCGACACCTTGGCCTGCCCTTGTGCGATGACGGGCTCGGCTGCGGCGCGCGCCTTGTTGACCGCGGGAGCAGTGGCCTGCGCGACTGTCGGCAGCGGTTGCGACGAAACCGGCTGCAGGCTCGAGCGGGCAACCGAAGAGCGCGAGTAATTGGCGTTGGAAGCCTGATACTGCGGATCACCTGGATAAGGCTGGGCAGCCGCCTGCTTGGAGATGATCGAACGCTGATTGTCGGTCGAGGCTGTCGCCATCGTATCGACGCCACCGAAGCGGGCAACCTGGGAACTGCATCCAGAAACCGCGCCGATGACCAGCAACATGGCGCAGCCACGCGTCAGATTGCGCTTGTTTGCCTTCAAGGATTTGAGCCGCATCGCAATAACCCGCACTTACCCGGTACTCACTGACCCGGATTAAAGCGCGTTAATGTTACTGGTCGGTTAAGCCGTTAGAATCCGTCGAAATTTTTCTTAAAATGTTTGTCCGGATCGGGGCAGCGCGTGGCGCTGATCAGATAAAGGCTGCAACGCCCGGCAGGATCGACTGGAAGCGCACCGTGCCGATGTCCTCTCGCTCGAAGCGGCTGCCAACCTTGAGCAGCTTGGCCAGCACCTGCTCCCCCTCCTCCGGTCCGATCGGCGCGATCACGGTACCACCGCTGGAGAGTTGGTCGAGCAGAAAACGCGGTAGCGAATCGAAGGCTGCCCAGACAATGATCCGGTCGAATGGTCCTTCATTGACGAGACCGTTGGAGCCGTCCGCGTGGCGCGCGAACACGTTGGCGATGCCCAGCGCCTCGAAGCGCTGCTTGGCAAGCTCGATAAGAGACTTGTAGCGGTCGACGGTGACCACCCGCGCGGCCAACCGCGACATGACCGCCGCGGTGAAACCTGAGCCCGTGCCGATCTCCAGCACACGATTGCCGGGCTCGATGTTGAGCGCGGTGATGACGGCAGCCTGAAGGTCGGCCCCTTCCATCGCCTCACCACATTCGATCGGCAGCATACGGTCAGTCCAGGCAATGGAATGGAACTGGCCCGAGATGAATGCATGCCGCGGCGTCGCTTCGAAGGCAGCGATCAGCGGTTTCGGAACAGAACCCTTGCCACGCAGGCGAAGCAGAAAGGCGGCAAACCCTTCGCGTTCGTCGGAACCGATCATGCAAGCGCCTTCGTCAGTTGGTCTCGAATTTCATAAGCGGTCAGGTCGAGGTGAAGCGGCGTCACCGATACCAGTCTGTTGCGCATGGCGTGCAGATCGGTGCCAGTCTTGCCTTCCGCAGGCTCGCGCCCGAAGCGCAGCCAGTAGTATGGCAGGCCGCGGCCATCGCGACGCTCATCCACCCATAGCGAGTGCACCAGCTTGCCTTGCGACGTCACCACGGTGCCTTCGACCTCGGCTGGCGTGCAATTCGGAAAATTGACGTTGAGCAGCACGCCCTCCGGCAAGGGCGTGGCAATCAGCTTCTTCAACAATGCCGGGGCCAGCGCCTCGGTCGTCTCATAGGGAACGACGCGGTCCTCGCCGACATATGAATAGGCCTGGCTGATGGCGATGGAACGCACGCCAAGCAGCGTGCCCTCCATGGCTCCGGCAACGGTACCGGAATAGGTGACATCGTCGGCAATGTTGGCGCCGGAATTGACGCCCGACAGAATAAGATCCGGCAGTTCGGGCAGAATCTTGCGCGCGCCCATGATGACGCAGTCGGTCGGCGTACCGCGGACGGCATAATGCTTCTCGCCGATCTTGCGCAGGCGCAGCGGTTCGGAAATCGATAACGAATGCGCATAGCCGGACTGGTCGGTCTCTGGAGCCACCACCCACACGTCGTCGGAAAGCGTACGGGCGATGCGTTCGAGCGACGCAAGTCCCTCGGCATGGATGCCGTCGTCATTGGTCAGAAGAATGCGCATTAGTTCGATTCGATTCTTTCCAAGCCGCCCATGTAGGGCTTGAGGACTTCAGGAATGGTTACGCTGCCGTCCTCGTTCTGGTAATTTTCGATGACGGCAATCAGTGCGCGTCCAACGGCGACGCCCGATCCGTTCAGTGTGTGGACGAATAGGTTACCCTTGCCCTCACGATCCTTGTAGCGGGCGTTCATGCGCCGGGCCTGGAAATCGCCACAGACCGAACAGGACGAGATTTCACGATAGGCGTTCTGCCCGGGCAGCCAGACCTCGATATCGTAGGTCTTGCGCGCCCCAAAACCCATATCACCGGTGCACAGCGCCACGGTGCGGAACGGCAATTCAAGCCGCTTGAGCACTTCTTCTGCGCACTGCGTCATGCGCAGATGTTCTGCGATCGACGTTTCCTGATCGGTGATCGAAACCAGTTCGACCTTGTAGAACTGGTGCTGGCGCAGCATGCCGCGCGTGTCGCGACCGGCCGAACCAGCCTCCGAACGGAAGCAGGGCGTCAGTGCGGTGAGGCGCAACGGCAATCTGTCATGCGCAACGATCTCCTCGCGCACCAGGTTGGTCAGCGGCACCTCTGCCGTCGGGATAAGGCCAAGCCTGCTCTCGCCATGCGGGGTGAAGAACAGATCCTCTTCAAATTTCGGTAGCTGGTTGGTGCCGAAAAGCACTTCGTCGCGTACCAGAAGCGGCGGCTGCACCTCCGTGTAGCCATGCTCGGTCGTGTGCAGGTCGAGCATGAACTGGCCGAGCGCACGATCGAGCCTCGCCAACTGGCCTCGCAAAATGGTGAAGCGCGAACCCGACAGCTTGGCGGCGCGCTCGAAATCCATCAGGCCCAGCGCCTCGCCAACCTCGAAATGCTCCTTGACCCAGTTCGGTCGCGTCGCAACCTTGCCGATCTTGTGCACCTCGACATTGTCGTGCTCGTCCCTGCCGACCGGCACGTCGTCGAGCGGCACGTTCGGAATGACGGCGAGGATACCTTCAAGTGCCTCGTCGAGCCGGCGTTCCTCGGCTTCGCCACCCTGTATGAAGCTTTTGATCTCGGCGACTTCAGCCTTCAGCTTTTCAGCCAGCTCGGCATCCTTCGTGCTGAGCGCTCTGCCGATCTCTTTGGACGCCGTATTGCGACGCTCCTGTGCCTCCTGCAGCCGGCCGAGATGGGCACGACGGGCTTCGTCCGTGGCGATGATGTCGTCGACAGTGGACTGGGCGTCAGCCTGCGACCACGAGCGCTTCACCAGCGCTTCGACAAGGGCCTGCGGGTTTTCGCGAATCCATCTGATATCGAGCATGTCCATCCATCCTGAAGAGGGAGCCGTGGGGTAACTCTCCTCGGCGCAGGATGCAAGGGCGGGACGACCGGGTGCCAGTCTCAGCGCCTGTAGATGCCGATCTCGTCCAGCGGATGGGTGGCAGGAGTTTTGTCGCCGGAAGCCGCCCCGTTGCGGTCACGGTCGACAATTCCATGCACATAGATATCCAGGGCGTTGTTGAGCTTTTCGTTCCCCTTGCCATCCGGATCTGCGATCGCATTGATCAGATCCTCCAAGGAGATTCCGATCTCATCCAATCCAAGCTTCTTTTCGATCTCCTTGATGACAAGGTAGGCGTTCGGGCTCCGCTGCAATGAGGCAAAGGCCTGCTGCAAGGCAGCGCCGTACTCCCGCGTTGAAGCGTAGTCGGATTGTTTGACGCCGAGTTCCTGACCGGCGCGCTCGATGAGCGACACCTTCAGCGCGGTCACATCAAGGCTGTTCACGCTGAACATGGCTTCGACGGCTTTGGCACGAACCTGCATTGGCAGTTCGCTGCTGCGTGTATCCCTCCGGGGTGGATCGTTGTGAAGCGCCTCGAGAATCTTATCTCCGACAGCCGCAGCTTTCTGCGAACGCGGCACAATGGGGGCGATCTGCAGGAAAAGCGACGAAACCTGGTTGAGTGCAATAGTCGAAAGCATGGCGATCTCGCTGATGCAGCCGCTCGTCATGAAGCAGAACACCGGAAATCAGGCACAGGACATCATGTCTCGTGCGACAGCATCATTCGGTCCGTCGCAGGATGAGGGAATTTTGCTAACGAAACCTCACCAATTGCCGCAATCTGGAAAAACGCGGCAATTGGCAGGTCTGATCAGGATTGCGGCGCGGAATCCGTCGATGTCTCGGAAGACTGAGCCTCGGCAGAAGCGGTTGCCTCTTCTTTCTCGCGCGCAAGTTTTTCGCGTTTCTGGCTCTTCTCGATCATGCGCGAGGTGATGATCGCGACCTCGTAGAGGATGATGGTGGGCAGTGCCAGACCGATCTGGCTGAGCGGATCGGGCGGCGTGAGCACCGCAGCAACCACAAAAGCGATGACGATTGCCCAGCGGCGCTTATCGACCAATGCTTGTGAGGACAAAAGCCCGACGCGCGTCATCAGGCTGGTCACCACCGGCAACTGGAAGACCAGGCCGAAGGAGAAGATCAGCGTCATGATGAGGCTGAGATATTCCGAAACCTTGGGCAACAGCGAAATCTGCACCTCGCTGTCGGTGCCCGCCTGCTGCATGGCGAGGAAGAACCACATCACCATGGGTGTAAAAAAGAAATAAACCAACGCCGCGCCCATCAAGAACAGGATCGGCGAAGCGATGAGGAACGGCAGAAAGGCTGCACGTTCGTTCTTATAGAGACCAGGCGCTATGAATTTGTAGATCTGCGTCGCGATCAGCGGGAACGCGATGACCATGCCGCCAAACATGGCGAGCTTGACCTGCGTGAAAAAGAACTCCTGCGGCGCGGTATAGATCAACTCGACCTTGTGCGGATCGAGGCCGGCCCACTGCGTCGCCCATTTGAATGGCACGACGAGCAGGTTGAACAGCTTCTTGGCGAAGAAGAAGCAGACCAGGAAGGCGACAAAGAAGCCTGCAATCGACCAGATGAGCCGGCGACGCAACTCGATCAGATGCTCGATGAGCGGAGCCGACGACTTGTCGATCTCATCCTGTTCCGAAACACTCACTTGGCGGTCCTCGCCGTCTTCTTTGCAGGTGCTTTTGCAGCGGATAACGCTTTCGCGGGTTTCACTGGCGCCTTGGCTGCAGGAGCTTTCGCAACAGGTTTGGTTCCAGCCTTCGGATCGGCAGCCTTTGTCGCGACCGGCTTGGCCGCAGCAGCAACGGCCGCCTTTGCCGGTTTGGCGGCGGACTTGCGTTTTGCAGGCGTTGCAGAAGCCACCGCAGCGGCAGCAGGCTCCGTCACCGGAACGACAGGTGCCGCCGGCATGGTCTCCGGGCCATTCACCCCCGGCAGAACAGTGGCGCCATTCTTCAGAGGCTCCGCCGCCTGCGGCTCAGCGGCTGCCGGTGCCGCCGGATCTTCCGCCGGTTTCGGTTTCATCATGTTGTCGACACCGGAGCGCACGTCGGCAGCGGCTTGCTCGAACGGATTGAGCTGCTTGCGGATTTGCGCGGCCGGATTGAGGCTGCGCAGCTCGTCGACCGATTTCTTGACGTCGTCGAGTTCGGCTTCCTTCAGCGCTTCGTTGAACTGCTTCTGGAAATCACCCGCCATGGCACGCAACTTGGCCACTGTGCGGCCGAAGGTGCGCAACATATTCGGCAAATCCTTCGGGCCGACGACCACGATCATGACGATCGCGATCACCAGCATCTCGGTCCAGCCGACTTCGAACATCACTATCGGTTCCGACTAGAGCAATTCCAGCAAAAGTGCACAGCGGTTTTGCGTCCGGAATTGCATATAAACAAAGGATCTGAGCGTTTCCGCGTTTCCGTGAAGAAACGGAACCGCTCCAGTGCCTGACGGTATCTCCGGAAAATTCTGGCTCAGCTCTTGCCAGCCTTTTCCTTCATGTTCGAGACGGTCTCGTCGGCGCGGTGCTCGACGGTACGGGAATCATCGGCTTCATCGTCGGCCATGCCCTTCTTGAAGCTCTTGATGCCCTTGGCCATGTCGCCCATCAGCTCCGGAATCTTGCCCCGGCCAAACACCAGGAGCACGATGACCAGCACGATCAGCCAGTGCCAAATCGAAAAGGAACCCATTGTTTTTCTCTCTTGAACTGTTTCCCTGCCGCTGATCTATGCGTTTTCGCATCCGGATTCAAACGGAACCGCGACAGCTTCTATCACGTGCGGCCAATTGTCAGCCGGATTTGTTGGGCGCATCCGGAAATAGGCCGCTACCAAACAGCGCATGAACCGGTTTCCCGGTGGTGACCAATCACTCTTCCGTGACGCGCGGCGTCAGAAGGCCAAGCTCTTCAAGATCGATGTCGGTCAGCGGATCCTCGTCCTCGGTCAACTCGTCGGGATCGGCCGGCGGCAGCGGCACCGAGAAATTGGCCGGCATGCGAGTGGAAAGCAGACCAGCCCCCTTGAGTTCTTCGATGCCCGGCAGATCGCGGATTTCCTCCAGAGCGAAATGGTCGAGGAACTTGTCGGTGGTGCCATAGGTGACAGGTCGGCCCGGGGTCTTGCGCCGGCCACGCATGCGAATCCACTCCGTCTCCAGCAGCGTGTCCAGCGTGCCCTTTGAGGTTTCGACGCCGCGGATGTCCTCGATTTCAGCGCGCGTGACCGGCTGATGGTACGCGATGATGGCCAGTACCTCGAGCGCCGCGCGCGACAGCTTCTTCTGCTGGACCGAATCCCGGCTCATCAGGAAAGCGAGATCGCCCGCGGTGCGGAAGGCCCAACTATCGCCGACACGCACCAGGTTGACGCCGCGGCGCGAATAGATGTCCTGCAGTTCCACCATCGCTGCCGCAACGTCGACACCGTCGGGCAAGCGCTGGGCGAGCTGCTTCTCGGTCACAGGATCGGCACTGGCAAAGACGATGGCCTCGGCCATGCGCACGGCCTCGGCCTGATGGAGACGTTCCGCCGGATTCTTTACCGAGACCGCTTCCTCCTCGTCTTCCACCGTGAAGGGGATGACCGAAGCGTTGCTGCTTTCGTTCATTGCACGACCTCGACTGCCTTCGCGCGCTGGCGCCCACGCAGATAAAGTGGGGCGAACACCTCATCCTGGCGCATTTCCATGCTGCCTTCGCGCACAAGTTCCAATGTCGCCGCGAAGGAAGACGCCATGGCAGTGCGCTTTTCCGCCGGACTCGCCAGATATTCGATCAGGAAGCTGTCCAGCGCTGTCCAGTCCGCCGACGTACCGATCAGCCGGGCAAGGATGGTGCGCGCTTCCTTGAGCGACCAGACCCCGCGCTTGGCAATGCGCACATTGGAGATCGCCTGACGCTGACGCTGGCCGGCATAGGCGGTGAGCAGATCGTAGAGCGTCGCAGAGTATTCGTTGCGCTTCTCAACGATGACCATCTCCGGAATGCCACGCTGGAAAACATCGCGGCCGAGCCGGTTGCGGTTGACAAGACGTGCCGCCGCATCTCGCATGGCTTCGAGGCGTCGCAGTCGAAACTGCAGCACCGCCGCCATCTCCTCGCCGCTCTCCCCCTCCTCGCCTGGCTGCTTGGGAATTAGCAGCTTCGACTTGAGGAATGCGAGCCACGCTGCCATCACCAGATAGTCTGCGGCAAGTTCGAGGCGCAGCGCCCTCACCTTCTCGACGAAGGCCAGATACTGCTCGGCCAGCGCCAGGATCGAGATGCGTGCGAGATCGACCTTCTGGTTGCGGGCAAGATGGAGGAGAAGGTCGAGCGGTCCTTCGAAACCGGCGACGTCGACGACCAGCTCGGGATCTCCGGTGACGCGATCGCCGTCACCCTCAGTCCAGAGGCGGTCCATCGGCGCGGCCTTGCCGGCCCTTTTCTCCGCGAGTTCCGCCACCTTGCCTCTTTTTCACTCCATGCGGTTACGCGACCGCCTCGAAATAATCCGCGAACTCGGCGCGCAGTTCGGCCTCGTCCTTGCCGTCATGTCCCTTGACCGAAGCGAGTGCCCGATTGGCCCGCTCCAGCGCCTTGCCTTCCAGAGGTTTCGCCCGTGAAGCCACGGCCATCATTTCTTCCATGACGCCGTTGCAGTGAAGGACCAGATCGACGCCCGCCGCAAGGATCGAGGCGGCCTTTGTCTGGAAATCCCCAGAAAGTGCCTTCATGGACGTGTCATCCGACACCAGGAGCCCGTCAAAACCGATCTCGCCGCGGATAATTTCCTCCACGACCTTGCCGGAGGTGGTCGCCGGATTGTTGGGATCGACCGCGCTGAAGATGACATGCGCGGTCATCGCCATCGGCAGGTGGTTGAGCGCCTGGAATGGGGCGAAATCATGCCTGCGCAGCTCTTTCAGTGACGTTGTCACCGTCGGCAACTCGAGATGCGTGTCGGCGAAGGCCCGGCCATGGCCGGGAATATGCTTCATGACGGGGATGACGCCACCCGACATCAGACCTTCGGCGGCGGCACGGCCAAGCGCGGTGACGATCGAAGGGTCCTTGGCATAGGCGCGCGCGCCGATGACGTCGTTGGCGCCCTCCACCGGCACATCCAGCACCGGCAGGCAGTCGGCGGTTATGCCGTAGCGCAGGAGATCGAAAGCATGCAGCCGGGCAAGCAGCCAGGCGGCGCGCAGCCCGGCCTCTTCATTTTCCCGGTACAATGCGCCAAACGCCGCGCCGGCTGGATAGTTCGGTGCCAGAGGCGGCCGCAGCCGCTGCACGCGCCCGCCCTCCTGGTCGATAAACACCGGCGCCTGCGGCCGGCCGATGCAATCGCGCATCTCGGCCACGAGATCGCGGATCTGTTCCGGCTCGGAAATGTTGCGGGCAAACAGGATGAAGCCCCATGGACATTCGCTCCGATAGAAGCTCTTTTCCTCACGGGTGAGAGATGTTCCGGCGCAGCCGAGGATGAGGGTCTGTGATTCGGTCATGGCCAGAGTCTAGAGCTTTCGGCAGGCCAAGGGAATCTCGGGCCGAACGGCCGCAATCTGGACGACTGCCGGGCTGCATAAGATGCCAAAACAACACGTCCAAGGCTTCCAAACATGCTTCTGATCATCGGCACTGTCCGCCTACCGCCTGAAAAACTGGCCGAAGCGCGCCCGGTGATGGAGCGCATGATCCTCGCCAGCCGCGTTGAAGCAGGTTGCCTCGAATATTCCTATGCCGAGGATGTGCTGGTTGCCGGGCGTATCCACGTCAAGGAAGTCTGGCTCGACCAGGCTTCGCTCGACGCCCATTTTGCTTCCGACCACATCAAGGCCTGGCGGGCGACCTGGGCGCAACTCGGCATCGTTGACCGCAACCTCCTCGTCTACGAGATCGGTGAAGCACGGGCGACGTAGCCCGTCGCCTGGCCTGATAGAAGAGGCGTCCAGTCCGATTGGCATACTGGCCTTATGCCACGTAGATGATGCCTGTCCAGAACCAGACGACGATGAAAAACGATCTCGCTCGCCCCACCATCATGCTGTCGGCCGGCATGGCATTGTCCGGAACATCGGGATTGTTCTCGATCATGTCCGGCCAGCCCACGTTCAATGTTGTTTTCTTCCGCTGCCTGTTCGGCGCGGTCGTGTTGTTCGCCTGGGTCTGCTTTCGTGGCGGTTGCAGCGATTACTTCCGTATAGCCAGGCGGCAATGGCCACTGATCCTGATCAGTGGACTGTGCCTCGTCATCAACTGGCTGGCACTGTTCGAGGCATTCAACCGCACCTCGATCGGCTTTGCGACCATCATCTATCATCTGCAGCCGTTCTGGATCGTGCTGATCGCCGGCCTGTTTCTCGGGGAAACGCTGTCGCGCGACAAGCTCGGCTGGATCGCGATCGCGTTCATGGGCCTGGTGCTGACCATCCTGCCCAAGATCGGCGCCATGCAGGCAGACCGGGACTGGCTGATCGGTATCGGCCTGGCAGTTTTGGCGTCGCTGTTCTATGCGGCGACAACCCTGACCACCCGCGCCGTCAAATCGGTCAAGCCGGATGTGCTGAGCACGCTGCATTGCATGATCGGTCTTGTTGCCTTCACCCCGTTCGTGGGGACCGCAACACTCACCGGCGGCTTGCCGATGTGGGGTTGGCTGGCGGGCCTCGGCCTCATCCATACGGGTATTGTGTACGTCCTGCTCTATTCCGCATATCCCAAGCTACCAACCCCGGTGATCGCGGTTGGTGCCTTTTTCAATCCTGCTGCCGCGCTGATCACGGATCTGGCCGTCTTCGGGCGCTCGATCACGCTCACGCAAGGCGCCGGGCTGGTTCTCATTCTTCTGGCTGGGCTGGCAGTCAACCTCGGTTGGCCAATGCTGTCAGGATCCATGGCGCGAAGCCGAAACTGACGGTGTTCGGCCCCTATGCACCTTGTTTGTAGCGAACGGGGTTGTCGGGCTCGGCCTCGAAGATTTCAGCGCTGCGAGTGACAAGCTTTTCCAATGTATGGGCATCGAGATCGGAAAAGCGCTCAAAGCTGAAATTGTTGCGCCCGGCGCGAAGCGCGCCGAGCTGACCGGCATAGAGCGCCACGATAGGACGTCCGTCGACGGTGATTGCACAATAGAGGCTGATGTAGTTCTTCTGCAGCGCCAGCCCGATCACTGGCCATAGTACCTGTTTTTCGCCCCCGACCGCATAGCGGAACTGGCCATAGCCGATCATCTGCAAACGCATGCCGGCCTCGCCAGCCGGCGTGCCACGATGAAAATACCGGAGAAGTCCTGGAGCCGCACGACGGATCAAGCCGTCGACTGCTTCGAGTTCGCCCCGCCGTCGAGGGTCGAACTCGAAATAGCTTTCCAGGTTGTCTGCATGGACCTGAAACACGATCCAGCCTCATGCGGACTGCAGCTGTTGTCTCGGCTGCCGTGGAAACGCCAGAGCGATGGCCACGGCGCCCAGACCAACGATCGCAGAACCGATGAACAGCCACGAATAGCTCGCATAGGCGTCATAGACCCAACCGCCGGCCAGCGGACCAAAGGCCATTCCGATACAGGAGAGCATGGTTGCCGCGCCGAAGACGGTGCCCAGGATACGTGGCCCGAAATAATCACGCGCCAGCACGGCATAGAGCGGCATGACGCCGCCATAGGTACCGCCGAAAATCAGCGCCAGCGTGTAAAACTCGCCGAGTGTGCTGACCATCAGATAGGCTGCGATGACAACGGACTGGATGAGCAAGCCGGCAATCAGGACCGGCTTGACGCCGAGCCGATCGCCAAGGACACCGAATATTACACGGCCGCCGAGGCCTGCCAGACCTTCGACGCTATAGATGGAGACGGCTGCCATCGGCGCCACCCCGCAGGCCATGGCATAGCTGACCATGTGGAAGATCGGACCGGAATGCGCCATGCAGCAGGCAAAGAACGTCAGCCCCAGAACCAGGAACTGCATGGACTTTAATGCCTGGCCAACGGTCATGCCGTTGCTGTCGCCGGCAACGGCTCCACCCTCGCCGTCGGCGGCGAGCCCGTCCGGCGCACGCCGCACCAGAAGGGCCGCCGGCACCAGCAATACCCAGGACATCACGCCTATACAGAACATGGCGGTACGCCAGTCGTAGGCGGTGATCAGCCAGCGCGCGAAGGGCGAAATCGTCATTGGCGCCACGCCCATGCCGGCTGAGACCAGCGAAACCGCCAGGCTGCGGTGTTTGTCGAACCATGCCGTTGTGGCGACGATCATCGGTGCGAAAAAGGCACTTGCCGCCAATCCGACCAGCACGCCGTAGATGCCCTGAAAGATCAGCAATGAATGCACCTGGCTTGCCAGAACCAGAGCGAGCCCGAGCAGAACAGCGCCGATCAGCACCACGATGCGTGGGCCGAACCGATCGGTCGCGGCGCCCCACATGAAGCCGCCAACGCCCATGACCAGGAAATTCAGCGTCATGGCGCTGGAAATGCCGGCTCGCGACCAGTTGGTGTCGACCGAGATCGGCTCGAGGAAGATCGCGAGGGAAAACATCGCGCCCAGCGCGACACAGGTCATCAGCGCACCGGCTGCGACGATCACCCAACGATAAGAAGTACCCATATCCGTCCGCCTCCCAAAGCAGGAAACTGCCGAAGGCGTGCCGACCACCGGCCCGCCGTCATCAAAATGACGTTCCGGGCCGGAGACCGCCGACACATTGGACGAGGTTTTCTTTTTCGGACACGATGATAGCTGCCATGACCTGACAGCAACCGCGATTCCGGGTTAGTGGCTGCTCGACAGCTTCATCAGGACAAGGCCGCTGACGATGAGGACGGCGGCCAGCACACGCATCGGCGTCATTGCTTCGCCCAGCACCATCACGCCAACGGCGAAGGCGCCGACGGCCCCGATGCCGGTCCAGATCGTGTAAGCCGTGCCGAGCGGCAACGTCTTCATGGCAATCGACAACAGCCCGAAACTCGCGATCATCATGACGATGGTGATGATGGTAGGGGTGAGCACGGTGAAACCTTCCGACTTCTTCATCGAAAAGGCCCAGACGACTTCCAGCAGTCCGGCGACTATGAGATAAACCCAGGCCATGACGACCCTCCTTTGGAGAGCCGGGCCGTCCCGGACATTCTTTCCCAAGCTGGGGAGGTCGTCCTCTGGCTCTAATTTAAGGTTTTTCGGCATCGGAGCAATGGCTTGCGGCGCATGGCTGCCATGCGCGCCTGCCAAACCGCGTTGCCCTGCACGAGACGGGGTGCTAAACGCCGCTCTTCGCGATCATCATCGGAGCACCGGCATGGGAGCCTTACCGCAATCAGACAGATAGGCCGCAACGACGCTTTCGTTGTTGCGGCGTGCTGTCCACTCCCAGCCGATCGACCGGACTGACTGACAGGCGCTGCTCGAACCCTTTTTTGAGCGGACCCTTTATCATGTCTAAGAACAATCCCGTATGGGCCCATGGCCTGCCGGCGGCGCTGCTGCTGATGGCCCCTTTCGACCTTCTCGCCTCGCTGGCGATGGACATCTATCTGCCCGTCGTCCCTGCGATGCCCGAAAAGCTGAACACGAGCCCTGCCCTTATCCAGCTGACGCTCAGCCTCTATATGGTCCTGCTCGGCGCAGGCCAGATCGTGTTCGGACCCCTCTCTGACCGTATTGGTCGCCGGCCGGTACTGCTTGGCGGCGCCATGCTGTTTGCAGCCGCTTCCTTCGCCCTCGCTACGACAACGACCGGAGCGCTGTTCCTCGGCCTGCGTCTGTTGCAGGCTGTCGGAGCATCGGCCGCGCTGGTCGCCACCTTCGCCACGGTGCGCGATGTCTATGCCGAGCGGTCGGAAGGCACTGTCATCTACAGCCTTTTCAGCGCCATGCTGGCCTTCATTCCGGCACTTGGACCGATCCTCGGCGCCTTGATCGCCAGCCAGGGCGGTTGGCGCGCCGTGTTTGTCGCGCTGGGCCTGCTGGCGCTGCCAGCCGTCGCCAATGCGTTTGTGCGGTGGCATGAAACCCGGCCGGCAGCGATCACGAAGACTGCCCCCGCGATACTGCCCATACTGCGCAGCCCGGCATTCTGGACGTATACGCTGGCCTTCAGCGCCGCGATGGGAAGCTTCTTCGTGTTCTTCTCGACGGCGCCGCGCGTGCTGATTGCCCAGGCCGGTTACTCGGAACTGGTGTTCAGCCTCGTGTTTGCCACCGTCGCCGGCATCATGATTGTGACGACGCGCTTCGCCAGGCGTTTCGTGACCCGCTGGGGCATTCCCGGATGCACGAAACGTGGCATGGTGCTGCTGCTGGCAGCGGCATTGTTCCTTGGCTTGGGGCAGGCATTCGCCGAACCGTCCTTCGTCACCTTCATCCTGCCGATGTGGGTAGCGGCTATCGGCATCGTGTTCACCGGCGCGGTGACGGCAAATGGCGCGCTGGCCGATTTCGGTGATCGCGCGGGAACGGCCGTGGCACTGTACTTCTGCATCGAAAGCCTGATCGTCGGCGGCGTCGGCACACTGGCTGTGCTGGCATTCGACGGCAACACGGCCTGGCCACTCGCAGCTTACATGGTCGTCATGGCGACAATCGTGCTGACAGCGCTGACCATGCATCGCGATCAGGACCGGTCACGCTGATGACATCCCTCTCCCGCGTGGCGCGCCGTCGCCCTGCGGGAGAGCCGTCACTTCCTGCTCTGCGGGTAGATGGTCTCGCCGCGCATCAGCATCGCCACGAATTCCGCGACCTTTTTCCTGCGGCCGGCCTCCGTCTTCAAATTGTGGATGCGGAACACGAGCGCGAAGCGATTCTGCGAACTCAATTTGGCAAACATTTCGCGCGCCAATGGCTCGGCGTCGATAGCGGCCCGCAGGTCTTCGGGAACCGTCAAGTTCTTGCTGCCACTGTAGGCGTTGGCCCATCGTCCGTCGGACTTGGCGGCATCCACCTCACGCAGACCATGCTCCGTCATGCGCCCTTCCTCGATCAGTCGAGCGACATTGTCGACATTGATCTGGCTCCAGATGCTTTTCCTGCCGCGTGGCGTGTAGCGCTGCAGATAGCTGGTCTTGTCCAACCCCTTGCGGATGGCATCGATCCAGCCCCAGCACAGGACGACGTCGATGGCCTCAAGCGGTGTGATCGAGGGCAATCCCGAACCGACCTTGTGGATCTTGATCCAGACCTCCGTTTCACCGGAACGATTTTGGGCAAGCCAGCGATAGAAACTGTCTGCGTCCGGGAACTCACATACCTTCGCGGGGTCAACGAAAACCGGCGCCATCAGTGCGCCTTGGCCGAATAGGCAAGCGTCAACGGCGCCGGCAGCGTGCTGGCCTTCACTTCAAAGATCTCGACCGTCTCGGGCAAATTGGTCAGGAATTCCTCATCCCGCTCAAGGTGCCTGATCTTCGTGGGATCGCTGCCGGCGAAACGCGACATGGACGAAATGTCCTTCCAGAAGGACATGACGACAAAATCGCTTTCGCCCGCACGATCCCGCCGCAGCATCTGCACGCCGACGGCATATTCCTTCAGATCCGGAAGACCTTCCGCATAGAGATAGGCTTCATAATCGTCGGCGCGACTGGCCGGAGTGCTGCCGCGCCAAACGCGCACGATCTGCGTCATCAGGCTTGCCTGCGTCATGACTTCCTCCATTGAGCATCGCGTCCAAGGGCAGTAGCGCGCCGGTTGCCCAGGCCGCACCTCCACGCTACTAATGGCTCCAGGCGTTAGCAAGAATTGAGTGCCGATCGAGGCAATCATCCTGACAAAAGAGGTTCATGTGCCTGCAGAACCGGTCTGGCCGCACCGCTTTGTCGCAGGCACCCTGTGTCTGGATTTCGTCAACACGATCGATCTGACCGGTACGCCAAAAGAACGCGACCTGATCGCCGACTACGACGCACTTGTCGGCTGGAGCGTGGCACGCGGTACGATGCCCTCGGCGACGGGAGAAAAGCTGCGGCGGCGGGCACGTACGGCGCCCTCAGACGCCGCCAAAGCGCTGGCGGACGCGCTGGCGCTGCGCAGCGTCATCCGCCAGCTCGCTGAAACGGCACAGGCAAATGGCGACCTTTCGCCATTACTGCCCTTGATCAACACCTATCTCGCATATCTCGCCTCCCCACCCCGGCTGCAGAAAATGCGAGGGACGGGAGAAGCCACCTACGATCTGCCGGGCCAAAACCTCGCCGAGCCGCTATGGCCCGTTCTGTGGACACTTTCGTCATTGCTGGTTTCGGAGGACCTCGGCAGGCTGGGGACCTGTCATGCGAAGGACTGCCGGGCGATTTTCATCGATCACACCAACAACCGCTCCCGTATCTGGTGCGCCAGCGACCTGTGCGGCAATCGCGAGCGTGTGCGCCGCGCCTACCGTGCAAGGCGAGTGAAATGAACCCCGTCAAGGACCCGCTGACGTCGGGGCTTGGCTGCCGGCAAAGTCGTGGGAACGGAACAAGGATTTCTTCAAAAAGCAAACGGCGCGGCAAAGGCCGCGCCGTTCTTGTTGAAACGTGTGTCCAGCCTACTTCGAGACGAAGCAGTTGCCACCAGCCGCCTTGTAGCTGGTGCACAGCTTGATGGCGTCTTCACGGGACTGCGCCATGACGCGTACCCGGTAGAAGGTGCCTTTACCGGCAACGTCTGCCTTCACAATGTTGGCGCTGCGGCCAGCCAGCACATTCGAATAGCGACGAGCCAGGTCCTGATAAGTCGACTGCGCGCCCTCGACACTCGGCTGCGATGCGATCTGCATCGACCAGCCAGATGCTGCGGCGGCCGGAGCCTGCGGCTGCGCCGCAGCAACCTGCTGCTGTGCCTGCGGCTTGACCTCACCGGCGATATCGACCGGCTGGTCGGACGGACGCTGCGGGACAACCGGAGCAGCGGACGGCGTTGCAGCGACGGTGCTCGGCTTGGCCGGCTTCAGCACAGGTTCGGCAGCTTGCGGCACAGTGCCGGTCTGATCCTGGCCAACACGCTGCGGCGTGGGGTCAGTCGGTTCGGAAGCGGCAACCGGAGCGAGGGCCGGCTCTTCACGCGGTGCAAGCGTGCCATCGGGCTTGACCACCATGGTACGGACCTTGCGCGGTGTTACCAGCGCACCTTCCTGCGTGCCTGCGTTCTCCTGTGCGACCTGGGCAACGCGGTCTTCCGACTTGACCGGCTGCTGCGCGGCATTCTGTGCCCCGCCTTCACTGTCGTCTGTTCCTGAGAAGGCAGCAGTGCGCTCAGCCTGAGCGGCTTGCTCCTTGGCTACGACATCGACCGGTTCCTCGGCATTGGCAACCAGCTTCGGCTGCACCGGATTGGCCGGGCGCGCGCCCTTGGCGACGGCGTCATAGACCTTGTTGTCCTGGTTCGGGATGACGGTGCCACCGGGATTTTCCGGCTTCACTTTCATCGGCTGGCTGTCAGCCTTGACGATCGCCGGCGCTTCCGAGCTCGAACCGCCACCGAACGAGAAGGCGAAGGCACCGATGCCTCCAACCACGGCGACTGCACCGACCAGGGCCGCAATCATCAAACCGCGGCGACGCGGCGCCTCGTTGGGTTCGGCAGCAGATGCGTCCGGGATGGTCATGCTCTCGTCGAAATCCGGATCGTAGTCGAAACCGTCATCGGCGATCTGGCCGGCTGCAGGTGTGGAACGCTGAGCGCCACGAGGATCGTAAGCCTGGTAGCCGAGATCCGCATAGGCGGCGGCAGCAGCCGCGGCCTGCGGCGAGTCGGCATATGCCGGCATCTCGACACGGTCGCGCTTGTAGCCGTTGCCGGTGTCGTCGTCATACTGTGCCGTCTGCTGAGGTGCAGCCGATTCACCTGGCAGCATCTCGTTCAGAAGGGTCGAGAATTCGGCGTCAAGTTCGTCGAAATTGGAATTTTCCGGCTTGTCCTGTTCGAACGGCACTTCCGGAATGTCGAGATCGTCCGCGAGCGCAACCACACGCTCCGGCACATCCATGGTCTCGATATCCGGCACATCTTCGCGAACAGCGGCCTGATGCGCAGGCTTCTGCCAGGACGGAGCAGCGGCTTGAACGGCCGGTTGCGGCGCTTCTGCCACGCGCGGCTCCATCTGCATCGCCGGCTGAACCGGTGTCAGCTGCATCGGCGCAGAAAACTGCTGCACGGATGCAGAGTACGGCTGTGCAGGAGCCGCGTATGGCTGCGCCGAAGGCGCCACGGGATTACCGCGGCTCCATGCGCGAATCGGCTGAGCGAAGGTCGCGGTAGCAGCAGCAACCGCTGCGGCCGGAGCCGCCCATTTCAATGCTTCGACAGGATCTTCGATCTGTTCGGAAGGTTCCTCGTCGAGCGTATCCAGGCCACCGGCCATTGCCGCATCAAAAGCGTCGGTATCAAAATCGATGTCGGCCTCCGCACGCGGAGCTTCTTCGATTTCTGCCGCTGCAAACTCCTGAACCAGCGCAGCGTCGAGATCGGCATCGACCTCATGCGGAACCTCAGGCTCGCTCATCGCAGGAGAAGCTGCAAATTGCGGGCGCCAAGTCTCGACCTCTGCGGCCGGAGCCGCAGCCGGCCGCGCCGTCATGCGCCCCAGCAGCGCGTTCAGTTCATCTTCCAGACTGCGGTCTTGCGCAGCAATGGAGGGCACTTCGGCCACGGGCTCGGGAGCCATTGCAACAGGCTCGACCATCTCGGGCTCGGCGGCAGCCAGCGCCACGGCCTGGCTTTCGTCGGTGAAAGCATCGTCCAGATCGATGTCGAAGTCAGGCTCGCTCTCGGCAACGACGTCCGTTGCCTGTGCGTGATGACCGAACGTTGGCATGAAAGTCTGCTCGGAGCGCAGCGGATCGGCATCAACCTCTGCCTCGGCGACAACGGGCGCTTCTTCGTGCGCGCCGAAATCCCTATCGACACCGGCCATGGCCGTGTCGAAATGGTTGTCGAAATCATCGACGGCAACCGGTTCGGCCGCGAGGCTTGCCGATACTTCGGCGACAGGCTCGACCGCAACGTGTCCGGCAGCGACAGGCTCAACTGCTGCGACAGGCTCTCCTACCGTTTCATCGGTGAAATCGAGATCACCGAAATCAACGTCGCCCATAGCAGCTTCATAGTCTTCAAACTGCTGCCCGGTCGGCGTGACTTCCGAAACGATCTCTTCATCGACCGTGACGGCATCAAAAGCCTGCTCGTCCATGTTTCCGGCAGCGGCCGTGAAATCGAAATCAGGCGCGTCGTCTTCCACCGGGCCGGCGATCGCCGGGACAGCGGGCTCGGCGACATTGAACTCGTGCTCCATCGAAGCCACGAAATCATCGTCCAGTCCGTTGTCTGCATACGATTCGGCCGCCAGCTGCGGAACGCCGGCCATAGGCTGAACCGCTGCGACAGGCTCCTCCTGATAGACACCGAACTCGCCCATCAACTCCTTTTCGAGGTCGATATCGAAGTCCTCGGACGGCCCCGCGACGGGCTGCGGCGCAGCCTGGCGCTGCACAGGTTCGCGAGGATCAAAGCCCATGATGCGGGTCAGTTCCGCGAACGGATCGTCACTTGCGATGTCGTTGTGGTTGGCTACACGCGCCTGGGTTCTGTCTGCCATTGTCGTTCCCGAACTCGCACTCATCGGACGCCATGGACGTCGCGGAAGGTTGGCCCCTACCAGCGCAATGTGGGCAAATGGTGACAGGCTTTTCGGTCGAACCTAGCGCATTTCGGTCGGGGCATCCGCTCCGATCAACGCAAGGCCAGACGACAATACGTCCAGAACAGCCTGCACCAGCCCGAGTCTGGCATAGGTCAATTGTGGGTCGTTAACCTTAACAAAACGTAAGTCCACATGATCATTGCCGCGGTTCCACTGTGCGTGGAAACCACTGGCCAGATCGTACAGGTAAAAAGCCAGCCGGTGCGGCTCCTGCGACTGCGCCGCCTGCTCGATCAGGCGCGGATATTCAGCAAGCTTCTTGATCAGCGCAAGCTCACCTTCATCCTTCAGCAGATCAAGCCCGGCCGACAGCTGCTGGCGCGACGGATCGACAATGCCGAGCTGCTCCTTTGCCTGGCGGAACACCGAATGGCAACGTGCGGTGGCATACTGCACATAGAACACAGGGTTGTCTTTCGACTGCTCGGTTACCTTGGCGAAGTCGAAGTCGAGCGGTGCATCGCTCTTGCGGTAGAGCATCATGAAGCGCACGGGATCGCGGCCGACTTCCTCGACCACTTCGCGAAGTGTGATGAAATCGCCCGAGCGCTTCGACATGCGAACGGGTTCGCCGTCGCGGAACAGCTTGACCAGTTGGCACAGCAGCACGGTGAGCTTGACCTTGCCATCCGTCACAGCTTTCGCCAGAGCCTCCAGCCGCTTGACGTAACCGGCGTGATCGGCACCGAGCACATAAATCAGCTCATCGAAACCGCGGTCGACCTTGTCCTTCAGATAAGCCACATCCGCAGCGAAGTAGGTGAAGGAACCGTCCGACTTGACCAGCGCACGGTCCATGTCATCCCCGACCGCCGTCGAGCGGAACAGCGTCTGCTCGCGGTCTTCCCAATCGTCGGGTTTTTCACCCTTGGGAGGAGGCAGCTTACCCTTGTAGATATGTCCCTTGAGCGTCAGATCGGCGATCGCCGCACGGATCGCCTTGGCGCTGTCGGCATGCAACGTCCGCTCGGAGAAGAAGACATCGTGATGCACGTTGAGCAGCGCGAGATCTTCCTTGATCATCACCATCATGGCATCGATCGTGCGATCCTTGACGATCGCCAGCGCTTCATCTTCCGGCATCTGCAAGAGATTGCGGCCAAATTCGTTGGCCAGCGCCTGACCAACCGGCACCAGATAATCGCCGGGGTAAAGGCCGGAGGGTATCTCGCCGATGTCGTCGCCCAGAGCCTCACGGTAGCGCAGGAAGGCTGAGCGGCCGAGCACATCGATCTGCACGCCGGCGTCGTTGATCACATATTCCTTGGTCACCTTGTAACCGGCAAAGGCGAGCAGGTTGGCCAGCGTGTCGCCGACAACGGCGCCGCGCGTATGGCCGACATGCATAGGCCCGGTCGGATTGGCCGAGACATATTCGACATTGACCGAGAGGCCGTCGCCGATCTTCGAGCGACCATAGTCCTGACCTTCGGCGACCAGACCAGTGAGATGCCGGTGCCAGAATGCGTCGGTGAGCCTGAGGTTGACGAAGCCCGGGCCAGCGACTTCCGCGCTGGTGACATCCGCGTCGTTGCGCAGCGCTTCGACGATGCGCTCAGCCAGTGCGCGCGGATTCTGTCCGGCAGGTTTGGCCAGCACCATCGCGGCATTGGTCGCAAGGTCGCCATGGCTCGCGTCACGCGGCGGTTCGACCGCGATGCGGCCAAGATCGAGCACGCCGCCATCTTTGTCTTTCAGATCAAGGCTTTCCACGGCCCTGATGACCCGCGCGGTGAAGTCGGCGAAGATGTTCATGAAAACTGCTCAACGTTTATGCAAGAAGAACCGGTCATTGGCCGGCGAAAATCGCGCCCGGCCTAACTCAAATCGGGCGTTCGGTCAAACAAACGTCGGTGTTCCTTCAGCGCGTAGGTATCGGTCATGCCGGCTATGAAGTCGGCAACGTCGCGCGCCTTGATGCGATCTTCGGCGCGGTCGAGCCCTTCGCGCCAGCCGTCCGGCATGGCGCGTGGGTCGGCGAAATAGGTATCGAACAGGTCCTTCACGATCTGCTCGGCTTCGGCGCGCACACGCATGACCTCTGGGTGGCGGTAAAGATGCGCATAGAGAAAGGTCTTCAATTCCCCCTCCGCCCCGGCCATCGCTTCGGAGAACCGGACAACGGTTTCGCCAGCCCCACGCACGGTATCGGGGCTGCCCGGAGCGAGCCGCGCGAGATTGGCCTTGGCCGTGACGATGACGTCCTCGACCATCTGCGTGATCTGGCGCCGCATCAGCTCGTGGCCGGTGCGTACCGGATCAAGCGCCGGGTAACGTTCGCGCACCCCCTTGAGGATAGAGCCCGGCAAACCGACGACCTCCAGCATATCCAGGCTGATCAGCCCCGAGCGGATGCCGTCGTCGATGTCATGGGTATTGTATGCGATGTCGTCGGCAATGGCCGCGCATTGCGCCTCGACGCTGGCATAGCGCGACAATTCGAGGTCATGCAGTTCGGAATAGTCCAGAATCGCCCGAGGGACCGGCCCTTTCAGGCCCTGCCCCGCACCGTCGGTCAGCGGGCCGTTGTGTTTGACCAGTCCTTCCAGCGTCTCCCAGGTCAGGTTCAGCCCATCGAACTCGGCGTAGCGCCGCTCCAGCCGTGTGACGACACGCAACGACTGCGCGTTGTGATCGAAACCGCCCCACGGCGCCATCTTCTCGTTCAGGGCGTCCTCGCCGGTGTGACCGAAGGGCGTGTGACCAAAATCGTGCACCAGCGCCACCGCTTCGGCCAGATCCTCATCAACACAGAGAGCCCGCGCGAGCGCGCGAGCGATCTGCGCTACCTCGATCGTGTGGGTGAGTCGGGTGCGGTAATGGTCGCCTTCATGGGCGACGAAAACCTGCGTCTTGTGTTTCAGCCGTCGGAAAGCCGTGGAATGGATGATACGGTCGCGGTCACGCTGGAAAGGCGTGCGTGTCGGGCTTTCCACCTCCTGGAACAGTCGCCCACGCGAACGCGCAGGATCGCACGCATAGGCTGCGCGTGGCCGGTAGCCGAAGCCGATATCGCCAAGCTCGCTGGTCATCGCCCCTGTCGCTGTTGACTTGCCCCGTCCCGCTTCATACCTATCATGCAGAACCGAACGCAAGGTGACGCCCATGGGTGCCGACGCCAAAACCGCCATGAAAGTCGAGATGACGGAATCCGCCGCGAAGCGGATTTCCAAAATCGTCCGCGACGAACCCGGCAAAACCGCGCTGCGCGTTGCCGTCGAAGGTGGCGGCTGTTCCGGCTTCTCCTACAAGTTCGACCTGGTGGATGGCCGCAACGATGACGACATCGCCATCGAGCGCGACGGCGCCACCATTCTCATCGACGACATATCATTGATCTATATGGGTGGCTCCGTCATCGACTTCGTCGATGATCTGATGGGGCAGTCGTTCCAGATCAGGAATCCGAACGCCGTCGCCTCCTGCGGTTGCGGAACCAGCTTCAGCATATGAAGTCAGTTCTCGAAGGGCATGAGAATCCGACGACGGTTCTCATTGCGCGCGAGATCAATGCGATTTCCGATCTGGAGATCATCATTTGGGCAAATCGCCACCGGCCGAGCGAGAGCTATGCCGACGACGCGGATTTTCTGAACTTGGCGCGATCAAATCCGCGAAATGAAGGCAACTTGGGCAAGGCCCGCCAGCATCTCGATGAATTGGTCGGGCGCCGCTTCCCCGCTTTCTCTCTGACCTCCAAGGAGGGTGAGGAAATCGCGCGATCCATCTTTCTTCGGCGCATCAGGGCGTACCTGGATGATGCATCCAAGCCATTCCAGACGTGTCGGATGCTGAGCCCGATCGAATCCCTATATGGATATCCTGAATGGCTGGGTGACTTTGACAATGGCTGTGATTGGATTGATCAACGCACAGAGCGGGAAGACGCACAACATCTGCATGATGTGATTGCAGCGCTTCTCGCCGCGAACAGAACTCATCTGTCTCTGGAGAAAAGCTAGCATGCCCTTGATCGGCGCGGTTCGTCAGGTTGCGCTGTCGGCCGGGCGCAATCTCGATGCCACGCTCGGCTTCTGGCATGATGTGCTCGGTCTGCCATTGCATTCGCGCTTCGATCCGCCCGGCATGGCTTTCATCATGGCTGGGCATGTGAGGCTGTATTTTGCCGACGGCGTGCCAGCGGGCACCGTTTACCTCGACATAGCTGACATCGAGAACTTCCACGCGCAGGCCAAAGCAGCGGGCGTGCCGTTCACCGCGGCACCGGCAATGGTGCACCATGACGTGAACGGCCTGTTCGGGCCGGCGGGCGAAAGCGAATGGATGGCTTTCCTGAAAGATCCTGCCGGCAATACCATCGGCCTGGTCGAGCGCAAGACAAGCTAACGGCCTGTTCTGAGCGCACGGCCTCTGTACGAGGATGTGGCCCAACACTTCGACCCATATCGAAACATTGCATGGCGGCAGCAAGCTAGATGACGGTAAAACGTCACAAGGACCAGCGCGATGCCCGCCAGGACCGTTCCAGTCACAGAACTCGCCCTTCTCGTTCTCCTCTCGACGCTGTGGGGCGCCTCTTACACATTCATCAAGATAGGCGTGGAGACCATTCCGCCGGTGACGTTCATCGCAGCGCGCACGCTGATTGCCGGACTGATCCTGCTCGGCGTCTTGCATTGGCGTGGCCTGCGGTTGCCGAGGGATGCGGTGATGTGGCGCCGGTTCGCGCTGCAGGCGGTGCTCAACAGCGCAATACCGTTCACGCTGATCGCATGGGCCGAACGCTCCATCGATGCGGGTCTCGCCGTCATCCTCAATTCACTGACACCCATCTTCGCTTTCCTGCTCACGGCTCTCGTGACCAGGCACGAGCAGGTCACCAGCCGCAAACTGTTCGGCGTGACAGCCGGACTTGCCGGCGCATGCCTGATCATCGGATTGCAGGCCCTAAACGGACTGGGCACCGAGCTATGGGCACAGCTCGCCATGGTGGCCGCGACCGTCTGTTACGGCGCTGCGGCGATAACCGGAAAGGGTTTCAAGGGGATGGACCCGATGATGCCGGCAGCCGGCTCGCTGATAGCGGGAGCCATGATGCTCATCCCGCTCAGCCTTGTCGCCGATCGTCCCTGGACATTGACCCCTTCGACACACTCGCTGCTGGCGCTTCTTGGCCTTGCGATCTTCTCGACCGCATTGGCCTTTGCGATCTATTTCCGGCTGTTGCAGACGTTGGGCTCAGTCGGCGCAACCGCGCAGGCTTACCTGAGGGTCCCCATCGGCGTGGCAATCGGTGTGGTCGTCCTCGGCGAAACCGTCACGGCGACCGCCGGCATCGGCCTGGTGGCCGTGATCGCGGGCGTAATCGCGATGACACTGCCCGAGCGGAAGAAAGCGGCAGCTGAAGCCTGAAGCGACCGGACAGGCAGGCGACAGCCAGCTTCAATTGGACACAAATTGCCCCGTCAGCAGGCCGCGCCGACCGAGATAAGTGATCAGCGGATCTTCCGAGGCATTGCCCGCGGACGCGACGGCATCGATGAAAAGCGAAAACAGCGCGGTCTGGGAAGGAATGTCGAGCTTCGCATAAAGATTGCGGCGGTGCAGCTTCACCGTCGCCGGCGAAATACCGAGCCGCACCGCGGCCCCCTTCACGGAAAAGCCACGCAGGATCAACTGAGCAACTTCGCATTCGCGCGCGGTCAGCATGCTGCGTCCGAAATTCCTCAGCGCCTGGGCCAATGCGCTCTGCAGTAATGATCCTTGATCTTCAATGGCTTCCGGCCGCAAGTCGCGATAGTGCTTGAGCACCGCCTGGCTCAACAACGGGGCAGCCATCTGCAGGAACTCGGCATCTTCGCCGCTGAAGATCTCGTGCGACCTGCGCCGGGCGAGCGAGATCGCAACCTTGGTGTCGACGTCGAGACTGACGAAGATGTTGAACTCGTCGTGCAATCCGGAATGCCGATAGTAGTCGCGATAATATCGCGAGCGGTCGAGCGATGGTTCGATCTGGTTCAGTCGGTAAAGTCCGTCATCGCCATTGTCCAACGCAAGCCGATAAAATGGATCCAGCAGATAGGAACCCTGCAGATAGCTGCGGATGTCGGAGAGCCCCCTGTCGTTGCACCAGTCGTTGAACAGTATTTTGGGCGCGGCGTCCCTGCGATAGAGCAGGATCAGGCCGGCATCGACCTTGACGTGCCGTTTGAGCGACCGTGCAAGCTGCTCCTGAAAATCAGGCGAGCCGACTCCCGCAAGCAGTGAAAGCGCCAGTTCGGTTATCGCCGATGTCTGGCCACCGGCTGTTTGGGCGAATAGCTCGCCATGCATCTTGGGTCTCCTCTCCCGGGCGCAGCGTAGGACAACGCCACAAGGTCGGCAAGCAGCGCGGGCGCCCCGGCGCGACACTGCTAGAAACCTCTCACAGCAGCACCTAGCCCGAAGGCGTATTTTCAATCTCCCGCAGCGATCCACAATGCCCGATGCATCTGTCCAGGCGCCCGTCAGGAATTGCGTCCGCCGGACTGCACTCGAGGGAAACCATGAAACACAAAGACCAGAAAAAGAAACTGCTGGCGTCTTGCCTGATAGCGTTTGCCGTCAGTGTCGGTCCAGCGATCGCTGCCGCCGATCTGATCGTCGTCAATGCCGATGTGCGTACGGCCGATCCGGCCAAGCCGAAGGCGCAGGCTTTCGCGGTGGAGGGCGGCAAATTCGCAGCCGTCGGCAGCAATGACGAGATCAAGGCACTGGCCGACAGCAGCACCAGGACCATCGATGCCGGCGGCAAGACCATAACGCCCGGCTTCATCGATGGGCACACCCACCTGACCATGGGAACCGATATGGTCCTCGGAGCCGACCTCTCCTACATCCCGGACAAGAAGACCTGGCTCGAAAAGATCAAGGAAGCCGACGCCCGTCTGCCGAAGGGCGCGTGGCTGACAGGCGGTGGCTGGGACTACACGCTGGGCGAAGGCAAGCTGCCGACAAAGGAAGACCTCGATGCCGTCGTTCCCGATCGCGTCGTGATCCTGCGCGATATCGATTTCCATTCGGTCTGGGTCAATTCCAAGGCGCTGGAGGTTGGTGGCGTCACCGCGAAATCGGAGGTCAAGGAAGGTGGGCAGATCCTGCTCAACGACAAGGGCGAGCCGAGCGGTATTCTGCTTGAGGCTGCCGGAGAGCTTGTCGAAAAGCACCGGCCGGTAGCGACCGATGCCGAACGGCGCGCAGGCCTGCTGGAAACGCTGAAATTCGCCAACAGTGTCGGCATCACCGCCGTCAACGACATGTCCGACCTTGCCGCGGTGCACGACTATGCCGCCCTTGTCGCGGACAAGAAGATGCCGCTGCGCGTCTGGTATGGCTTCTTTGAAGGTGATCCGAAAAAGATCGCGGCAGCTGTCAACGACCGGCGAGCGGTCGACAAGATCTCGAGCGAAAGCGGCGAACAGGAGAAAAAGGGACCGCTGTTGAAACTCGGCTACACCAAGTCGGTGATGGACGGCGTTCTCTCCACCCGTACAGCCTATCTTCACCAGGACTATTCGGATCAGAAGGGCTGGAAGGGCAAACCGTTCGAGACCAAGGAACAGCTCGCTGCGGCCATCCGTGCCTCCAACGAGAACGGCTTCCCGACCGCGGTGCACGCGATCGGAGACGGCAGCGTCAGCCTGGTGCTCGATGCCTTTGCAGAAGCCTCCGTTCCGCGCGCCCAGCCAAACCGGATCGAGCATATCGAAGTTGTCGAGACCTCGGATATCAAGCGTTTCAAGGATCTCGGCGTCGTTGCCTCCATGCAACCGAACCATGCCACCGGCACGATCGGAAAATACATTACCGAGCGCATCGGCGAAAACCGCGAACCCAGAGCCTATGTCTGGCATTCCATGCTGGAGGCCGGAGTGCCGTTGGTATTCGGCTCGGACTGGCCGACATCGCCACTCAGTCCCCTCACCCAGATCAATGATGCCGTCTTCCGCGAAAGCCCATTCGGACTAGGGAACGGACCGTGGCATCCCGAGCAGGCGGTGAGTTTCGACCAGGCATTGTTTTCCTACACCCAGGCCGGAGCCAACATGACCCCATGGGGCAACCAGATCGGATCGATCAGTGTCGGCAAATGGGCTGACTTCGTCGTCATTGACGGCAGTCTCCCGGATCCGCTCGATCGCTCGATCCGCCAGCGCAAGGTCGAGGCAACCTACCTGGCCGGCAACGAAGTCTATCGTAAGCCGTAGCGACAACAGCCCGACACAAGATGTCGGGAGGGCCCTCCCGCCGGGGCCAGCCAGCGGGAAGGCTGCCCGTTGCTACTTTGCCACGCGCTGCAGCTTCAGGATCTGCTCGGTCGTAAGGATGTCGCCGAAGGTGTCGTCGATCGAGGCTAAAGCGGCGCGATGCAGCGAATCGTGAGCTATGGTCCGATCATTGCCGGTATCGAGATCGCGAGTTGCGCAGGCGTCCTCCGCCACGATCACGTTGTAGCCGAGCGGCACCGCGTCGCGTGCCGCACCGGCCACGCAGGCGTGGGTCATCAGGCCTGTGATGATCAAGGTATCGACCCCGGATTGCTTCAGGCGCTGGTCGATGTCCGTTGTCGGAAAAACGCTGACCGACGATTTGCGCAGGATCACATGATTGGCTGCCGGCTGGCTGTCGCGGTGGAATGCGGAGGTCTCGCTGTCTTCGGCGAAAACCGGGCTGCCGGCGGGGGTGACATGCTGGATGTGATAGACTGCGGTGCCTTCGGCGTCAGCGCGCTCAATCAGGCGCCTGGCGTTATCCAGCGCCTTCGTACCATTCGGGATCGGCATTCTGCCGCTGAAATACTCGTTCTGGAAATCGATCACCAACAGCGCTGTTTTTGTCGGATCGAGTTGCTGAGGCGCGGGCGCGCCGGCGATGGCGCGGATGGTTGGGTGCTGTGCCACGGAACTTCCTTTCCTTGCAATTTTCCGATGGCGCTTGGTCCCAAAATCGGTGGATCGACAGAAGTGGCCTGAATGACAATATGTGATAGGTTCCGGCCAACTTGTTCCTGGATCGTCTTCCTATGCACACAATCGCCATCGTCGCCTTCGAAGGCATCAGTCCGTTTCATCTCTCGGTACCCTGCGTCGTATTCGGGGACGATCTGCTGAAGCTGGGCGCACCACGCTATCGCCTCTTGATCTGCGGCGAGCAGATCGGGCCGGTCGCCACCATGTCCGGTTTCCGGATCGATGTGGAACACGACCTCACCAGACTGAGGGAAGCGGATACGATCATCGTACCCGCCTGGCGTGATCCCGACGAGCGACCATCACAAGCGCTCCTGCAGGCTCTCCGGACGGCGCATGCGCGTGGCGCGCGCATGGTCGGCCTGTGTCTCGGCACCTTTGTCCTCGCCGAAGCCGGCCTGCTCGACGGGCGCACGGTCTCCACGCATTGGGCCTGGGCCGTTGAGTTCGAGCGCAACCACCCGCACGTCGCCCTGGACCAGAATGCACTTTACATCGATGACGGCGATGTCCTGACGTCAGCCGGAACAGCCGCCGCTCTTGATTGCTGCCTGCATATCGTGCGCCGCGATCACGGTGCGGAGATCGCCAACCGTGTCGCCAGACGCCTGGTGGTCGCACCGCATCGTCATGGTGGCCAGGCGCAATACATCGAAAAGCCCTTGCCGACAGGTGGCGACCAGGATCGGATCGGCGCGGCGATCGGCTGGGCAATCGAGCATCTCGACGAACCTTTGAGCCTTGACCGGCTCGCGGCGCGCGCGGGCATGAGCCTGCGCAGCTTCACTCGACATTTCCGCAACAAGACCGGCACGACCTTCACGCAATGGCTGCTGAACCATCGCCTCGCCGCAGCGCAACGCCTGCTGGAGACCGGATCATGTTCGATCGACCACATAGCCGTGATGGCCGGCTTTGGCTCGACGGTGTCGCTGCGCCAGCATTTCACGCGGGCCTTTTCGATCTCACCGGCCAGCTATCGGCGCCAGTTCCAGACGAAACCTGCCGTGGAAGATGCCTGACCACGAGAGGCGAGCCTTCATCGTCCCCGTCCATTTTCCTTCCGGCAAGCCTGCCAGCTTGACTTGGGCAGATCTGTCGTCTGTTGATACGCATGGGCGGATCAAGGACGAAATTGACGGGAGGTATCTTCTTCAAATGAAACGTTTCATCACGATGTTACTGGCTGCTGCGGGGGCCGTTTTGGCGTCGGTGGCCAGCGCGGCACCGGAGAAAGTCATTCTCGACACGGATTTCAGCACCATCGGCGACGATGGCCAGACACTCATCATGGCGGCGCAGCTGCAAAAAGAGGGAGTGATCGACCTGCTCGGCGTCACGGTGGTCACCGGCAACAACTGGCTCAAACAGGAGGTCGTCGATGCGTTGCGGGCCGTCGAGCGCCTCGGGATCGACGAAAAGGTTGGAGTGTATGCCGGTGCAAACCTTCCACTGGTCCATGATCCACGCAGTTTCGAACACGAACGTGCCCTGTTTGGCTTCGGCGAAAGCTACAAGACTGCATTCCATCGTCCGCAACCGACCGAGAAGGATCTGATCGCTCCGCCGGATGGTTTTGCCATGAAGGCGAAGTTGCGGCAGGAAAACGCGGTCGACTTCATTATCGATACAGTCAAGGCGAATCCCGGGGAGGTGTCGCTCCTGGTGATAGGTCCGGCCACCAACATCGCACTCGCGATCCGCAAGAATCCGGAAATCGTTCCCTTGATCAAGCAGATCGTCTACATGGCCGGTGCCGTTGACGTGAAAGGCAATACGACGCCGGCTGCCGAAATGAATGTCTGGATCGACCCGGAGGCCGCCCGCATCGTCATGCGAGAGCCCATCGCGCAAGCCCTCATCCCGCTCGACGTCACCGACATCACCCAGATCGGAAAAGCGGAATTCGACCGCATCGTCGCCAAGGAAGGGCCGGTGCAGAAACTGCTCGGCGACAGTTGGATGGCCAAGCGCTTCGCCAAGGATGCCAACGCCAAGGCAAATGTCTTCGACACGCTGGCTCTTGCCTACCTTGTCGACCCCACTTTCGCGACCAGGGTGGAAGACCTCTTCATCGACGTGGATGTAGCCTTTGGTCCCGGGTACGGCCGCACGTTCGGTTACTGGAAGGAGCAGCCGACTCAGCTTTTGCAAAAGGTCAAGGTGGTGAAGGAGTTCGACAACAAACGCTTCAATGACTTCTACGTCGATCTGCTCACCAGACCGGTTCCCGTGACGAAAGACTAGGTTCAAGTCCAACAAGGGCCGTTGTCCAGGCGGCCTTTGTTGCAAGTCATCACGTCTGACCTGCGGACAGGAATTGGCAAGATGATGTGCCCATCCCGGTTACCCGGGTTCCTTTCCCGCAATGGATATTGCAGGATCGAATCGACATGGGTTTGCCCCGCTTGATTTGCCTGAGACAGACGCGAGATTTTCATGAAGATCGTCACCTGGAATATCAACGGCGTACGCGCCCGCATCGAAAACCTCGTCCATTGGCTGGAAGAGAGCCAGCCTGACATCGTCTGCCTCCAGGAGATCAAGACCGTCGACGACCAGTTCCCGCGCCTTGAGGTGGAAGCGCTCGGCTACCATGTGGAGACGCACGGCCAGAAGGGTTTCAATGGTGTCGCCATTCTGTCGAAGCTGCGCTTCGACGAAGTCAATCGCGGCTTGCCGGGCGACGATGCCGATGAACATGCTCGTTTCATCGAGGGCGTGTTCTCCACCGACAAGGGCGCGTTGCGCGTCGTGTCGCTCTATCTGCCGAACGGCAATCCAATCAGCGATCCGGTGAAATTTCCCTATAAACTCTCCTGGATGGCGCGGTTGGAGCGATGGGCCCGACAGAGGCTGGCGCTGGAAGAAGCCCTGGTGCTGGCTGGAGACTACAACGTCATTCCCGAAGCCATCGATGCCAGAAATCCCGAAGCCTGGCTGGGAGACGCGCTGTTCCAACCGGAGACCCGGCAGGCGTTCCGGCGCCTGCTGAACCTCGGCTTCACCGAAGCCGTGCGCTCCGTTACGGATGCGCCGGGTGTCTATACGTTCTGGGATTACCAGGCCGGCGCCTGGCAGAAAAACAACGGCATCCGCATCGACCACCTGCTTTTGTCACCCGAGGCAGCGAACCGTTTCTCCGCAGCATCGATCGAAAAGCATGTTCGCGCATGGGAAAAGCCGTCAGACCATGTGCCGGTGGCAGTGGACCTGACGCTCACTGCGGCGTGACCAGCAAGCGAGTATTCCAGTGAAATGACAGCAGACTACTGCTGTTCGGCCCCGGTGACGCCCTTGGCCAGCATGTCATCGGCCAGCGAGATGGCGGTACGCCTGTCAGCCTCGCCGGAAACCGCAAAAGCCTCTTCCTGCATGGAACGAATCCACGGCTGATCGGCCGGTGTCGCGCGCGAAAGCGCGGCTGTCATCATGGCCAGCCCACGCACCACCTTGCCGCTCTGGAACAACAGGTTTCCTAGCGTTGCCTGCGCGCCGGCGTGGCCCTTTTCGGCGGCAAGTTGCAGCCAGCGGCCAGCTTGCCTGACACTGGCCTTTGCACCGCCCTCACCCTTCAGGAACATCTTGCCCAATTCGTACTGGGCATTTGGATTGCGGTAGTTGGCGGCAGCGCGCGTGAAGTACTCCTGCGCCGTGACCGGGTCTGCGCTGACGGGGCTGCCAGGGATGCCTTGCTTCAGGTAGTCGCCCAGGGCGACCAGCGCATCAGAGACGTAGCTTTCTTCCGGCGAACCGGGCTCGACATCCTGCTCGGCGATTTCAGAGAAGAATTTATAGGCCGCGTAGTCGTCCTGGGCGACGCCATCGCCTTCGGCATACATGCGCGCCAGCTTCCAGGTCGCACCGATCTGGCCGTTCTCTGCGGCATATTTATAGGCCTCGACAGCCTGTTCCTTGTGGCCGTTCTTGTAGGCCGAGAAACCGAACTGAAAGACTTCCCAGGGGCTGGACTTCGGCTTCACGCCACTCTTGTCGTCGAAAACCTTTTCGTCGAAGGCAAAAGCCTGTCCGGCAGCGCCAAGGGTCGCCACCGCGACCAGCACCGTCAAAACAGAAGATCTTGCCAACTCACCAACCCGCATGGCTGCGCATTTCTTTCGTGTCGCCCATGCGGACGATCGAACCCGTACCAGCCAGCGACTTCACGGCCACGCCTTTGCGCGGCGCATGGCGCTGGGACTCATATTCAAACGAATTCTGCCACGCATTTTCGGCCAAACTGCGGTTGAAACCGCGCAGCGAAATGGCGGCCGCGCTGCGGTTCAACTGGCTGGCATTGATAAACACGCTGGCGTTCATTTCCATTCCTGCCGCGGCCATGCGGCCTATCCCCTCACGCCAACCGTCTTCGGTCTTGCCGGGGCCCTATCGAAGTGCTCCGGGTTTATGGCGGGAAATGGGCATCGCGCCCATGTCGACTTCTTAGCCGATGGCTTGTTTCGAAACTGTTGCCGAAACGTCACAATTATGAATGAGGCCGTTGATGTTGCATTTACGGCACGGGCTGGCGCGCGGGACGCCCGACCCCACAAAACGGTTGTGCCGGATGCTCCTTGCAACAAAAAAGCCGGGCACGTGGCCCGGCTTTTTTGTTCAAAATGAAAGACTTACCACTTGATGCTGTAACCACCGTTGAAGGCAATGGCATAGCCCGACTTCACACCCTGGTTGGTGCCCGGAGCATATTTGGTTTCTTCGCCGGAACCGAGATAGCTGAAGCCGACGCCGCCACGGAACTCGCCGCCCATACCGTCCTTGAATGAGCCGCCGACTGCCAGCGTATAGGTGTCGCCAATGACGTCCCAGCCGGTGCCAACACCCTGATCCCAGGTCAGGCTGGCAAAACCGGAAACCTGATCGTTGAATGCGTGGCCAACGCCGCCGGTAACGGTCCAGCCGTCCTTCCAGAAATACTTGTCCGAAGAAACGGTCACACCACCAATCTTGGAACGAACATCAAGCGTGGTCAGCTGGCTCCAGTCGGTCCACTTGACGCTACCAAACGCCAGCCAGCCAGGCGCGACGCCAGTCTGCAGTTTGAACTCGACGCTCTGTGGCAGATTGCCGACACCGATCGCATCGACGGGCACCTGTGCATTCGGGCCTGCCTGCTGAATGATCTGGAGGAAACGGGCCTGAAGCGGCGTGCCTGCCGTTGCCTGGGCCAACACGGCGGCCGGCGCGGTCAAACCACCATCCGCACCATATTTCGTGCCCGAGCGGTACATGACCTGGCCGCGCAAGGCGATGTCCGGAATCTCATAGGCAGCGCCAATGCGGTAGCCGTATTCCTGGCCCTTGAGGTTCAGGGTAGCGTTGCCGAGGCCCAGTGCCGCGTAGGAATTCACGCGATTGTAGTCGAACTTCTCCATGAAGCCGCCGCCGAGCACCCAGAGCTTGCCCTTGCCGACATCAAATCCGACACCGCAGGTCAGTGCGGATTCATAGGTCGTGAACTCCTCGGAAATCTTGCCGCTCAGCGTCGGAAAGTCATACTTTGCATTGCCGCCGTTGTTGTTCACCAGCGTGCCGGCGCAACGCAGGTTATCGGTCAGGTTGAACTTCACCGCGGCCGACGGAATGACATAGTCCTCGGCATAATCGGTACCGATAAGCTTCGGATTGCCATTCTTGTTGAACTTGCGGGTCGGCGTCACATAGGTGACGCTCGAGCGCATGTTGAAGTTGCCCTGTTCGAAAAGAATGTCCGTATCGGCCGAGCCGCGCGAGAAGCCGCCGGCATTCGAAGTGCCGATCATCGCCAGCGACATGCACCCTGCCCCCAGGAGCGCTTTGATACGTAGATTGGTCATGAAATCCTCTCCCCGGAAATTCCGTGCACCAAGCTAGAGCCAATTCGCGTTAATGAGGCAATAAGGAATTTCAAGGCGTACAAGTACAGTTTTTTACTGTGACGCCGAATACACTGCGGATACTCGCCCCAACCCTTGGCCGGACACCAAAAAGCCACCATTTTTGAAGGTTGCGGCAGCAAAATCGCAGCGAAACGCGCTGAAAACACCCGAAAAAGCCGCATTTTGCGGGGTACTCGTTCGCATTGTTACATTATGGCAACAATGCGGTTCAAAACTTTCCCTTTACGTCAATTGTGACGCTGCGGAATGCTCTTTCCGGCTGCCTGCGATCGGTTTGAAAGCAGCGGACGCAACGTCAGAATCGCATTTCCGGCAGGCAGAATTTGACCACCGGAATCGGCCTCAAATTGCCTGCCGTACTCAGCTGGCGTCGCGCACGCGGGTAAGTGCTGCCGAGAGCTTTGCCTGCTGTTCGTTGTATTCGACGAGTTTCTCGCGCTCGGCTTCAACCACCTCTTCCGGCGCATTGGCAACGAACTTCTCGTTCGACAGCTTCTTGTGCAGGCGGGCGATCTCCTCTGTCACCTTGGCCAGTTCCTTCTGCAGGCGCGCTGCCTCGGCGGTCAGGTCGATCAGGCTTCCCAATGGCAGGCACGCCGTCGCCTCGGCCAGCACGATCTGTGCCGAGCCTTTCGGCGCCGTGTCGCCGTGCGAGATCTCGCCGATCCGCGACAGCCTTTTGATCGCGGCATCATGGCGGACCAGACGCTCCCGGGTGGTGGCATTGGCGCCAATGACCACCAGCGGTGCAATCGCAGCCGGCGGCACGTTCATCTCCGAACGCACCGAACGGATGCCGGTGACCAGATCGATCAGCCAGTTGATGTCGTCCGCGGCTTCGACATCTTCGAAGTCCGGCGACGGCCACGTCGCATGGCAGAGCAGCGAGGAGCGCTCCTTGCCTTCGCCTGCCGTCTCGGCCCACAGCTCTTCGGTCATGAACGGCATCATGGGATGAAGCAGCTTGTAGATCTCATCGAGCACAAAGGCGACGCAAGCCCGGCTTTCGACCTTGGCAGCCTCATCCTCGCCCATGAACACCGGCTTCAGCAGCTCAAGATACCAGTCGCAGAACAGGTTCCAGACGAACCGGTAGGCGGCGCCCGCCGCCTCGTTGAAGCGATACGACGTGATCGCGTCGGTGATCTCGCGCGCCGCACGGGTCAGTTCGGTCAGGATCCAGCGGTTCAACGCCAGCTTGGCGTCGTTCAGCCAGAACGTGTCGTCGCGAGCCACACCGTTCATCTCGGCAAAGCGCGTTGCGTTCCAAAGCTTGGTGCCGAAATTGCGGTAGCCGGCGATGCGGGCTGGGTCGAGCTTCACGTCACGCCCCTGCGCGGCCATGACCGCCAGGGTGAAACGCAGGGCGTCCGCACCATATTCGTCGATCAGTTCGAGCGGATCGATGACGTTGCCTTTCGACTTCGACATCTTCTGCCCGTTCTTGTCGCGCACCAGCGCATGCACATAGACGGTGTGGAACGGCTCCTCGTCCATGAAGTGCAAGCCCATCATCATCATGCGGGCGACCCAGAAGAAGATGATGTCGAAGCCGGTCACCAGCACGTCGGTCTGGTAATAGGTCTTCAGCTCCGGCGTCTTGTCCGGCCAGCCGAGTGTCGAGAACGGCCACAGCGCGGATGAGAACCAGGTGTCGAGGACGTCTTCGTCGCGGGTCAGGATCTCGCCCGGCTGGAAATTCTCCAGCTTCTCCTCGACCCAGGCCTTCCACGGACCTTCGTGCGCCAGATAGTGCTGGATGGCAGCCTCGAGTGCCTCTTCTTCGCTCTTCTCGACAAAGATATGTCCGTCCGGGCCATACCAGGCCGGGATCTGGTGACCCCACCAAAGCTGGCGCGAGATGCACCAGGGCTCGATGTTCTCCATCCAGTCGTAGTAGGTCTTTTCCCAGTTCTTGGGCACGAATTTGGTGCGGCCCTCGCGTACGGATGCCAGTGCCGGCTTTGCAAGGACCTTGGCGTCAAGGAACCACTGGTCGGTCAACATCGGTTCGATCACGACATTCGACCGGTCGCCGAAAGGCTGCATCAGCTTCTTCTTTTCCACGAAGGGAATGTCGTTGCCGTCGGCATCCTTGACCGTAACGGCAAGCCCTTCCGCCGTGATCGCCTCGATGATCAGCTTGCGGGCAGCGTATCGGTCAAGGCCGCGATACTCGTCCGGGACCAGGTTGATGGCATCGACTTCGGCCTCGTTCGGCACGTTTCCGGAGCGAGCTATTTCCAGCGCCTGCGCCGCATAATCGGCATAGGGCTCACCGTCAGCGCGCATCGCGGCCTGCGTGTCCATCAGCCGGTAGAGCGGAATGTTGTTGCGGCGGGCGACCTGATAGTCGTTGAAATCATGCGCGCCGGTGATCTTGACCGCACCTGAACCGAAGGTCGGATCCGGATATTCATCCGTGATGATCGGGATCAGGCGCCGGTGCTCCTTCGGGCCGACCGGGATCTCGCACAGCTTGCCGACGATTGGCGCGTAACGCTCGTCCGAAGGATGAACAGCGACCGCGCCGTCGCCCAGCATCGTCTCCGGCCGGGTGGTCGCAATCGAGATGTAGTTACGCTCCTCCTCCAGCGTGACGTTGCCGTCCGCGTCCTTCTCGACGTAGGTGTAGGTTTCGCCGCCGGCCAGCGGGTACTTGAAGTGCCACATATGGCCGTCGGCTTCCCTGTTCTCGACCTCGAGGTCCGAGATCGCCGTCTCGAATTGCGGATCCCAGTTCACCAGCCGCTTGCCGCGGTAGATCAAGCCTTGCTTGTGCAACGTGACGAACACTTCGAGTACGGCCTTCGACAGGCCCTCATCCATGGTGAAGCGCTCGCGCGACCAATCCGCAGAGGCGCCCAGCCGCTTCAGCTGATTGAAGATAGCGCCGCCAGATTCGTCCTTCCACTCCCAGACCTTTTCGACGAACTGCTCCCGGGTGAGGTCGCGGCGGTGGATCTGCCGTTCCATCAACTTGCGCTCGACCACCATCTGGGTGGCGATGCCGGCATGGTCCATGCCCGGCTGCCACAGCACGTTCTTGCCGCGCATGCGCTCGAAGCGCACCAGAATGTCCTGCAGCGTGTTGTTGAGCGCATGGCCCATATGCAGCGAGCCGGTGACATTGGGCGGCGGGATGACAATGGAAAAGGGTTCTGCGCCTTCCTCGGCGCCAGCACCGGCGCGGAAGGCATCCGCCTCCTCCCAAATCTTGGCGATCTTCGGCTCGACGCTTTTTGCGTCATAGGTTTTTTCGAGCATGGGAAAGGCGTCCGGACTGTCGGGATTTGCTGGTGACGGTAAATCGGAAGGACTTGACCAAGTCAACCACGCGAACAACCGCCATCCGACAGATAGGAGCACCAGACGGCCGAACCAAGGCGACCTCTTGCCTTGGCGGCGTGCTCCGCCTACGATCCTGCTGCTGCTGTAGGGCGCACCGGTTTCGGCCGAAGGGGCATTGCCCGCCTACGCCACATCAACCCAGAATGCGCCCATGTCCCAGTTCGAGCATTTCCGCAAGCAGGCAAAACTTTATCTCAAATGGCATCGCGAGGGCCGTTATCCCGCCGCGGCGGCGATACGTTCCCTGCTGCCGCGCTTTCGAGATCTCAGCGACACGCAGATCCTCGAGCAGGAGTTCAAGCTCGCCGACGCCCAGGAGCTTGTTGCCCGCAAGGCCGGTTTCGAAAACTGGGAGGCGCTCAAAAAAGGATCTTCAGACATGAGCACCTCCACCACAGCTGAAAAAGAACCCTTCCTTGCCCTGTCGGAACCACAGCTGTTCGTTGCCGATATCGGCCGGGCCTGCGATTTCTACACAAGCAAGCTCGGCTTCACGCTCCGATTCACCTATGGCGAACCACCCTTTTTCGCCCAGGTCTTTCGGGATGGCGCGCGCATCAACCTGCGTCATGTCGATACACCAGTGGTGGATACCAGCAGGATCGTGCCCGAACATCTCGTCGTGGCCACGATCGTGCTGGACCACGGCATCAAGAAACTGTTCCTCGACTATCAGGCCGCCGGCGTTTCCTTCTTCCAGCAGCTCAAGACAGAACCCTGGGGCTCGCGTGCCTTCATCGTGAGCGATCCTGATAACAACCTCGTGTGTTTCACCGCAGCTCCATGATCCGTGGGACGGCGAGCCGGCATCGAAAGCGCGAGCCGGCTCTCACCGCTCGATCACCCGGCGGCCTTCGGCAGGAAGCTTCCGCCGGCCGACAGCATCCTGGAAAACAACTCCAGCAGGATGTCGCAGAGCGGCTGCGGATCGCGGATCTCACGCGCAATCGCGTCGTCCACCACACCGTGCATGCCATCAAACAGAATGAGCGCGGTCATGCGCGCATCGGGCATGGTCCAGACCCCGGCCGCCTGGCCGGCTTCGAGCAGGGCAACAAGCTGAGCAATCACGACGTCCTTTTCCCGTGATTGCCGCCTGGAGTGACTGAAATCGTGAAAGACGACATCGTGCAGTTTGAAATTGGCGAGATAGGCCTGCACCGCGCCATGGACCCATCCTGACAGCCGCGCCGGGAAGTCCGTTGCGGGACAAGCCTCGATTGCCTCATTCACGCTGCTCAAAAAATCCTGCGAGAAACGCTCCCGCAGGGCCAGGACAACATCCGTCTTCGTCGCGAAGTAGTGATAAAAAGTTCCCTTGGCTACACCGGCGCGCGCGACGATCTCGTCGATCGTCGTCGCCTCGATCCCTTTCGCGATGAAGAGGGCTGCCGCGGATGTCATCAGATCATCCGTTCGCACCTCGGGCGGCAGGGTACGCCGCCGGGGGCGCGATCGGCGTTCTGCAGCTACGTTTGCGTTCATCCCGATTCCCGTCAGCGAAGGCGTCGTCAGTTTAAGACAACCGACCTCCCCTCGCATAGCAGTAATGATTTCAACATGTTTTTGTATTGACCGACGGTCGGTCGAATCATATTGTTGAGTTAAATCATCAGGATTTATCCCATGCCATCATCTCGCAGACGCGACCTTGTCGCGGCCGTCTACCTTGGCACCTTCATGGCAACGCTGGCCATCAGCATCGTCACCGTCGCGCTTCCGTCCATCCAGGCGGCGCTCGGAACCGATCTGTCCGGGTTGCAGTGGGTCGTGGGGTCCTACGCGCTTTGCCTTTCCGCCTTCATGCTGTCCGCCGGACCAATCAGCGACCGCTACGGGCGCAAGCGCGTCTGGTTGGTGGGCGTGGCGCTGTTTTCGACTGGATCGGCGATCTCGGCCATGGCTTCGTCGCTCGGCACCCTCATCGCCGGCAGCGCCTTGCAGGGTATTGCGGGTGCGCTGGTCATCCCGGGCGCCTTATCCATTCTGACGCAGGCATTTGCCGATCCCGCGCAACGTGCCCATGTGATCGGAGGCTGGGCATCCTTCAGCGCCGTGTCGCTTATCCTCGGACCGATGCTCGGCGGGTTCCTGGTCGACACTGTCGGCTGGTCGAGCATCTTCCTGATCAACATACCGCTGGGTGCGATCACCATGGTACTCGGACTGAGAGGCATCAGCGAGAGCGCAGACCCTGACCACGCTGCCCTCGACCCTGTCGGACAGGCGCTGTCTGTCGTCTTTCTCGGTGCACTGACCTATGCGCTGATCGGGGCTGGCGATGCCGGCTGGACGTCACCGCGCATTGCCGGCGCGCTTGCTGTCGCGATTGCCGGGTTCGTTGCCTTCATAGCCATGGAATTGCGCGCGGCGCGCCCGGTGCTGCCGGTCGACCTTTTCCGTGACCGGCAGTTCGCAGCGGTCAACTTCGCTTCCTTCGCACTCGGCTTTTCAGGTTACAGCAGCCTGTTCTTCTTTTCCCTGTTTCTCCAGCAGGTGCAAGGCCTGTCAGCAACGGCGGCGGGATGGCGAATGACCCCCGTCTTCGTCGCAATGGCGCTCACCTCTTCCTTGTTCGGCAAGCTTTCGTCGTGGTGCGGAACCCGTTGGCCGATGATCGTCGGCTATGCCCTGCTCGGCAGCTCGATGCTGGCCATGGCCCTGTTCACGCCGGGCACGCCCTACCCGATCATCGCCTCGGTTTTCGCGATCCTGGGCATCGGCATGGGGCTGGCCGTCCCCTCTACCGGGGCGGCGGCAATGGCAGCCACGCCACGCGAAAGAAGCGGGGCCGCCTCGGCAACGATGAACGCACTTCGCCAGGGCGGCATGACGGTCGGCATCGCCCTGCTCGGCACGCTGATGAGCGCCCGCGCCATTTCCTCGCTGACAGACTACCTCTCCACCACGAATGCGACTGACGCCCTCGGTGCCGCAACCACCGCGGTCAGGCAGCACGCGATGCCGGCCGGCCTCGACATGGCGCCCGACCTGTTCCGATCACTGCTTGCAGAGGCCATTGGCCAGGGATTTTCTATGGCCGTTGCCTGCGCCGGGGCCTTGGGTCTGCTGGCAGCCGCCGTGCTCGTGGCAGTTGGACAGCACACCCTCCGCGATCACGGCCCGAACCTCGCGATCGATCCTGGATAATGCCGTTACCATCCTACTGCTTGCCCATCCTTGCGTGGATCGGAACCTGCACGATAAACGCCATTTACGGGAGCCTGCTCGGGGTATCTCGGCGGCGCGGGCATCGACTGGTCCTGCTGAAACAATATCCCCTGAAAACCACCCACACTCATATCCGCCTTCATGGTTTCGACCGGATGACCTAGCGCCCGCAATTGCTGGCCGACCCGTTCGAACAGGCGAGGCTCCAGGACAAGCTTGCCCGGGCCGTCATTCCTCTGCTCATGCACGTAGCGGGCCGCATCCGCTGTTGCCTGCGGACTGAAGCCGAGGTCGATCATGTTCGCCAGGTGCGTGGTGAGTGAATAGGCCTGGATGGAACCCTGCATATTGCCGAAGCCCAACAGCGGCTCACCATCCTTCATCACAAAGCCGGTTATGATGGTGTGGAAGGGACGCTTGCGCGGCTCGACACGGTTTGGGCTGACTGGATCCAACGAGAAGCCGCTCCCCCTGTCGTGCAGGAGGAAGCCGTAGCCCGGAACCGTTATCCTGGAGCCATAGACGTTGTAGACGCTGTGAACTACCGAAGCCATATTGCCCCAGCGGTCGGCGGCAATCAGATTGACCGTGCCACCTTTCAGGGTACCGGCAACGTCGGGCGTTCCAGCTTTCTTCATGTCTATCCTGGAGCAGGCCTCAGCCGCGTGGTCCTTGGACAACAGCCTGCCCAGCGGGACATCCGCGAATCTGGGATCGGCGTTGTATCGAAGCAGATCTGAGTAGGCGAGCTTCTTCGTCTCCACCAGAAGATGCCAGTATTCCGGGAAGCTATGATTGAATTTGCTCAGGTCGAGCCCGAGCTTTTGGCCACAAGCTTCAAGCAGATTCAACTGGAGAAGCGTCGCCCACCCCTGACCGGGCGGCGGCACCTGAAAGACATCGTAGCCACGATAGCTCGTCGTGATCGGCTCGTTCCATTCCGGTTCGAATGCTTCGAGATCCGTGTTGGCCATCACGCCACCGCCCGCCTTCACGCGGGCAACGATCGCGTCAGCCACCGGGCCTTTGTAGAAACCGTCACGCCCCTTCTCCTGCAGCAACCGCAAGGTCCTGGCCAGGTCGGGATTTCTGAGGATGCTGTAAAGTGGCGGTACATCACCATCGCGAAGGAAGACACGCGCGGATTCCGGATCCTTGCGTACGACATCCAGGTTATGCACCAGATCCCTGTGGTGGCGCTCGCTCATTCCCCAGCCTTGTTCGGCAATGGTTGCGGCGCGTTCGAAGGTCTCCTTGAAAGTCATCGTGCCGCAGCGCTTCAACATGGCGTCGAAACCTGCGACCGCACCCGGCACGGTAACGGAATTCACGCCTTCAAGCTTACGGTCCCTGAAATAGTCGGTCGTCCAGCTTTCGGGGGACCAGCCTGCCGAACTGAGGGAATAGAGCTTGCGGTCGGTGGCTGACCAATAAAGAACAAAGACATCGCCGCCGATGCCGGTATCGTTGGGCGACACCACATCGAGCGTCGCCAGTCCAGCGACGGCCGCATCGATTGCGTTGCCGCCCTTCTGCAGGATTTCCAGTCCAGCCTGAGCAGCAAGCGGATGGCTTGTGGTGACCATGCCGTTGCGCGCGACAATCTCTGACCGTCCCTGTTCGGACCATCCCATCGGGCGCATCCCGGGCACGGTCGTGCCATTGAGCCGCCCGCCTGGATTTTCCGTCCCGGTCGGCGTGCCGAAGGGCGTCGCCGATGGCGCAAAACTGCTCGTGACACCCAGGATAGAAGTCATTGTTGCAACACCGGAAACCAGGCAGGATCTTCTGCTTCTCAAAATACCGCTCGACTTGGCAAGCATAAACGTCAACCGCCCCTCACCCCTCGGGCAGCAGAACCGCCTTGACCCCAGCTACCCTCCGTAAAGTTCGGCGAGAACCGGGAGCAGCGCCGTGGGCAGATCCTCGGCGATGAGGCCGGGACCAAAGCGTCGGCCCGCCTCGGCGTGCAGCCAGACACCCGCGCACGCCGCCTCGAAGGCTGGCATGCGCTGCGCGATGAGCCCGGTAACAATGCCGGCCAGCACGTCGCCGGAACCCGCCGTTGCAAGCCATGGCACTCCATTGGCGTTGATCGCTGCGCGACCGTCCGGCGCGGCAATGACCGTATCCGCACCTTTGTAGATGACGACCCCATTCGCTCTTCTGGCGGCGGCACGCGCCTTGCCGAGCTTCGACAGGTCATCGCCCCCGGCAATGTCGGGAAACAGCCGGGCGAACTCACCCTCATGCGGTGTCAAAACCAGCTCGGGGGCACCGGGACGGGCAGCAGCCTCGAACAGCCATTGCGGCGCTTCACGAAAGGCCGTGATGCCGTCGGCATCGAGAACCAGCCCCGCGGCGCGGGGCTCGCTCAACCGGTCACCGGCGGCCAGCACCGCCAGCGCAAAATCGCGCGCCTTTTCACCGACACCAAAGCCTGGTCCCAGCACGAACGCGGAGGAGCGCCCCTCGCCCAACATCGCCGCGAACTCCGCAACGTCCTCAACCTTGCGCAGCATGATCGAAGTCAGGTGCATGGCGTGGATCGCCAATGCGCTGCCAGGCGCCAGAACCGTGACAGCACCAGCCCCGGCGCGCGCGGCGGCCAGCGCCGAAAGCCTGGCCGCGCCCGTCGAGGTCGGCCCTCCTGAAAAGACGCCGACATGGCCGCGGCGATACTTGTGTGTATCGACATCGGGTAATGGGAAGGCTTTCCGCCACAGTGCCGGCTGGTTTTCAAAGGTGCCCACAGCAAGGGAATCGATAACACCCGCGGCGATGCCAATGTCGGCGACGACCACCTCGCCGCAGGATGCGCGGCCCGGCAGCAGCAGATGGCCTGGTTTCTTGCGCGCGAAGGTCACGGTTACAACGGCTTGAAAGGCGTTGCCCTGCACCCTGCCACTTTCACCCGAGACACCGGACGGCAAATCGACCGCGACGACCGGCAATCGTCTGGTGGTGACGAGCGAAAGCGCGCGCGCGGCGTCATCGGCAAGCGGCTTCGACAAGCCGGCGCCATAAAGCGCGTCGACGATCAAATCATCGGCCCCGGCATCGAAATCAGCAATAGGCCGCCCCGACACCGGGCACTCAGCAGCTGCGACGGCGGCATCGCTGCCGTCGCGCGGCGCACCCGAAAACCAGAGTGAAACGGCTACACCGCTCTCATGCAGCATCCTGGCCGCCACGTAGCCATCGCCACCATTGTTGCCCGGACCAGCCAACACATGGACGCGGTTGCTGGACGGAAAGCGCTCGAGCACGACGGCAGCGACAGCCGCACCTGCGTTGCGCATCAAGCCGATGCCGTCGAATGGCCCGTTGGCGATGGCAAGTCGATCGGCCTCGGCCATTTCAGTGGGCGTGAGCAACTCAAGGTTCATGCCGTATCTCCCATTGGCGCGCCCGAACAGACATTCGGACAGTTTGAGACGGGAGGCAAATGCGCAATCCGCGCGCAATTTGCTCAAAAATTGTGCAAACGGTTGGAAATTTGGGCTATGAGGCGACACGCAGCACAATCTACCCGTCACAGGACGAGCGGCGCAAACCTGTTGCGTCATGTGCTTTCCATGAAAATTCGCAACGATACCTTCTCAGCGGAGCCAATTGGCACGCTTCATGCTTCAAGGATGCGCGAGCGGGACTGACAACCCGTTGTACCGGCAGTGGAGGCCCCATATCGACATGAAAAAGATCGAAGCGATCATCAAGCCGTTCAAACTGGATGAAGTGAAGGAAGCGCTTCAGGAGGCCGGCCTGCAAGGCATCACCGTAACGGAGGCCAAGGGCTTCGGCAGACAGAAGGGCCATACCGAACTTTATCGCGGCGCAGAGTATGTCGTCGACTTCCTGCCCAAGGTGAAGATCGAGGTTGTGCTCGGTGACGAGTCCGTCGAGGCTGCCATCGAGGCCATCCGCAAAGCCGCCCAGACGGGTCGCATCGGCGACGGCAAGATTTTCGTCTCCAACATCGAGGAAGTCGTGCGTATCCGGACCGGCGAAACTGGCCCGGACGCGATCTGACGCTCCGCGCCACCGTTTTCAGTTTTCGAATTTCAACGTCATCATACAGGAAAGAGACATGACGACAGCCAAAGACATCTTGAAGCAGATCAAGGACAACGACGTGAAATTCGTCGACCTGCGCTTCACCGACCCCAAGGGCAAGCTGCAGCACGTCACCATGGATGTGGCCGAAGTCGATGAAGACATGTTCGCCGACGGCGTCATGTTCGACGGCTCCTCGATCGGCGGCTGGAAGGCCATCAACGAGTCCGACATGGTGCTGATGCCCGATACCGACACGGTTCACATGGACCCGTTCTTCGCGCAGTCGACCATGGTCATCCTGTGCGACATCCTCGATCCGGTCTCCGGTGAAGCCTATAACCGCGATCCACGCGGCACCGCCAAGAAGGCCGAGGCTTATTTGAGAGCCGAAGGCATCGGCGACACCATCTATGTCGGCCCGGAAGCCGAATTCTTCGTGTTCGACGACGTCAAGTACAAGGCCGATCCGTACAATACCGGTTTCAAACTGGACTCCTCGGAACTGCCGTCCAACGACGACACCGACTACGAGACCGGCAACCTTGGCCATCGCCCGCGCGTCAAGGGCGGTTATTTCCCGGTTCCGCCGATCGACAGCTGCCAGGACATGCGTTCCGAGATGCTCACGGTGCTCACCGAGATGGGCGTGCGCGTCGAGAAGCATCACCACGAAGTGGCTGCCGCCCAGCACGAACTCGGCATCAAGTTCGACACCCTTGTGCGCAACGCCGACAAGATGCTGCTGTACAAGTACGTCGTGCACCAGGTTGCCAATGCCTATGGCAAGACGGCCACCTTCATGCCGAAGCCGATTTTCGGCGACAACGGCTCGGGCATGCATGTGCACATGTCGATCTGGAAGAACGGCAAGCCGACTTTCGCTGGCAATGAATATGCCGGCCTGTCGGAGAACTGCCTGTACTTCATCGGCGGCGTCATCAAGCACGCCAAGGCAGTGAACGCTTTCACCAACCCGCTCACCAACTCCTACAAGCGTCTGGTGCCGGGCTATGAGGCTCCGGTGCTGCTCGCCTATTCGGCTCGCAACCGCTCGGCATCTTGCCGCATTCCATTCGGCAATTCGCCGAAGGCCAAGCGCGTCGAGGTCCGCTTCCCCGATCCGGGCGCAAACCCGTATCTCGGCTTCGCGGCGCTGCTGATGGCCGGTCTCGACGGCATCAAGAACAAGATCCATCCCGGCCAGCCGATGGACAAGGATCTGTACGACCTGCCGCCGAAGGAACTGAAGAAGATCCCGACCGTCTGCGGCAGCCTGCGCGAGGCCCTGCAGAGCCTTGACAAGGACCGCGGCTTCCTGAAGGCCGGCGGCGTCTTCGACGACGACCAGATCGATGCCTTCATCGAACTGAAGATGGCCGAGGTGATGCGTTTCGAAATGACCCCGCATCCGGTCGAATTCGACATGTATTACTCGATCTAAGCTTCCCTATCCGCCTGACGAGAAGAACCCCGGTCGCAAGACCGGGGTTCCTTGCTTTTTGACACACGGTCATGCGGAAGCGCCAGCAGGCGCGGGTTGATCAGCCGCTTCACTGGCATCGACCAGCCCGGGTCGCCGCCGCCTCAGGATCAACGACGCCTTCCCGCCTTGTAACAGCGAGGCCGAGGACGGGTGGTGGGCAAAAAAAAGACCCCGGCCTCGCGGCCGGGGTATTGCTGGATTTGTCGAAGGAGGACGACTTACCCGGCAATCTCTTCGATCTCTTCAGGTGCATGCATCGTCCAATCGGCACGACGCGCCAGGAACACCACATAGTAGACTGCCGCCACGGCCACGATCGCGAGCGTCGCGAGCAGGCTCGGCCTGCCGAAGGCGACGTCCAGCCAGTTCTGATAAGCGACATAGACAAGCGCAACGAAAGCAAGGATCGGCGGCAGCGGGAAAAGCGGCATGCGATAATGCCCCTCCGAGGTTGTGCCGTTGCGGCGCCCGGCAACAGCCGCCAGGCAGAGCAGCGCATAGATGACGACCAGCGACGTGCCGGACACCACCAGAAGCAGGCTGAGATCGATGAAACAGGCTGCGGCTGCGGCAATCGACACCACAATGGTCGCGACCCAGGGCGATGCATAGGTACCATGCACCGACGCGACCGCATTGTTGATCGGTCCGAACCAGGTTTTGTCACGGCCGGACGAAAACAGGAGACGAGACGCCTGCAGCACGATGGCGATCACTGCGTTGAAGATCGCAATCGCGATGGCAAGGCTGACGACCACCGTCAGCGCGTGCCCGCCCCGTGCCTCGAGGAAATATTCAATCTTCGCTGGTGCGGCGAGCAAGGCGGTGAGATCGGGCGAGCCGAGCAGGACAGCGGTCAGCGGGATCAGTTCCGCGGCGACCGTGATGACGAGCGCCCACAGCACGACCTTGCCGATGCTGCGCTTGGCGTCCTGTGTTTCTTCACCGAAATAGGCTGCGGCACCGTAGCCATTGTAGGCAAAGATGGCGACGGCGGTGGCGGCCAGGATCAGACCCGTTGAAGCCGGAACCAGCGAATTGGTTGCAGCGTCGAGAATCTGTGGTGAGGTAAACAGGCTGGAAAGCGGCCGTTCGATGTTGATGAAACCGAGCGCAACCAGGACCAGCAGAGCCAGCATCTCGATGCCGAGGAAGATGCCGGTGACAAAAGCATTAAGCTTGATCCGCAATGCCGCGACGATGCCGGCCAGGATGATCGTTGCCACCCCGACCCACTGCGCATTGAGGTTGGGCAGAAGCACTCCAAGATAGGTGCCTACGCCTAACGCCACCACCGCGATGATCAGCACGATGGAAATGAAGACGAGAACCAGCGTCACAAAACCCCAAAAACGGCCGAGCGTGCGACCGATCATGGTGTATTCGCCACCGGCTGTCGGGTACGCCGATGACAGCTCCGCATAAACGAACGCCATGAACAGGCCGATGATCGCGGCAAAGAGAAATGACAGGAACGAACCTGTGCCGGCCAGTGCGATAACACCGGGCACGATGATGAAAACCGATGACGCCGGCGTCACCGCCGACAGCACGATCATCAATGTGCCCAGTCCGTTGAGCGCGCGATCAAGCCCCCCGCTCGATGGCGTTTCCTGTGATGGCATCAAGCCCTCCCATTTTGATATTATTAAAATAATGCTCCCATCAAAACGCTACGCCCGACTCAGCAATTCGTCAATGAACTTCGGCTAAAATCGCTTGCAATGCTCACAGCATCGATTTTAATTTGAACATCATTCAGGAGAAAATATGAGCAGACCTGCTGCCCAGACCGAACGTCGCCTCACCTTGATCAGCGCCGCCGAGACGATGATCGCCAAGCACGGCCTCGCTGGCGTGACCTTGCGTGCCGTCGCCAATGAGGCAGGCATGAGTTCGAGCGCCGCGCTCTATTACTATCCGGGCCTGAAAGACCTTCTGGACGACGTGCAGAAACAAGCTGTCGAGCGTTTCTGCACGGTAAGGGCCATGGCGATTGCGCAGATTTCGGACCCGCGCGAACGCCTGAAGGCGATGATCCGCTCCGGCATACCTGATGACCCCAGCGACCGGCTTTGCCGACTGCTGATGGAACTTGGTGCCTATGCCCGCTCCGATGCCGCCTATGCGGCGCGTCACATCACGCTGTTCGAGCGGCAGGTCGCCATCTATGTCGGCATCCTCGAGGCAGGCGCCATCACCGGCACGTTCAAACTTTCCGATACCAGCGACACGCTGGCTCGCAGCCTTGTCATTCTGGAAGACGGTCTCGGCCTTCACCTTCTCAACGTCGTACCCGCCGTCGACCATCCAACCGCGCTCCGCATCCTTACTGCCTACGCCGAGACTGCGACCGGCTGCCGCCTCTCCTGACCATTTCTCCAACCGTCAACCTTCAAGGAAGAACGTATGAGTGAGACCTCGCATGTCACGCCCGCAGGCAAACCGCGCGCCCGGGCGCTAGGCATTCCCTTCACCGGCAATCCAGGTCGATTGAACGCGATCACCGACGTGCCTGGGGTCGAGGTCGGCTACACCACGCTGATATCGGGCGACGGCGGCATGGAAATCGGCAAGGGGCCGGTGCGCACGGGCGTCACCGCGATCCTGCCGCTCGGCCGGGAAGGTGCCGGCCAGGCGATCGCCGCCGGCTATCATTCGTTCAACGGCAATGGCGAGATGACCGGCGTGTCATGGCTGGAAGAAACCGGCGCGCTCAACATGCCGATCCTCATTTCCAACACGCACGCGGTCGGTCCCTGCCATCGCGGCACCATAGACTGGATGGTGCGAAACAAGCCGGAGGTTGCCAACCAGTGGATGCTGCCGGTGGCAGCGGAGACCTGGGACGGCTATTTGAACGACATCAACGGACCGCATGTGACGAGCGCCCATGCCGTCGCGGCGCTCGACGCCGCAAGGAGCGGCGCGATCGAGGAAGGTTCAGTCGGTGGTGGCACCGGCATGAACTGCTATGCCTTCAAGGGCGGCAACGGCACTGCTTCGCGTGTCGTCGACTACGGCCATCGCAGCTATACGGTCGGCGTCTTTCTGCAGACCAATTTCGGTTCCCGCAACGAGCTCACCATTGCTGGAGTGCCGCTTGGCGCGGAACTCTCCGACGACAACCCGATGGAGGCCTTTGCAGCCAGCCTGCCCGCCGGGGCCGGCTCCTGCATCGGCATCGTTGCCACCGACGCCCCTCTCCTGCCCGGCCAGTGCAAGGCGCTCGCCAGGCGCGTACCCCTTGGACTTGCGCGCACGGGAACTGCAGGTTCGCATTTCTCCGGCGACATCTTTCTCGCCTTCTCGACCGGCAATCGGGATGCATTAAGCGGCCGTTTTCCGAGGGGCGAACCTGATGCCAGCGCCTACGGCCATATGGATTTCATCCTGTGGGGCCGCATGGACGATTTCTATACCGCGGTGGTGCAGGCCACCGAGGAGGCAGTGGTCAACGCGCTGGTCGCCAATGCGGAGATGATTGGCCGCGATGGCCATCGCAGTCCCGCGCTGCCGCACGATCGTGTCGTAGAGGCCCTCAAGGCACGCGGTGCCATCGCAGGCTGACAGCCGATCCCCGTCCCCACGAAAGCGCGTCGGCGTTCGTCGACGCGCCAGTCAGTCCCGCGTAGTCCCGAACCGATGTTGGCTTTCGCGACAAGCCCACGGCATTCTGCTAGCATGCCTGGAGCAGCACCCCGCTTGAAAGTTTGAACTTAAAGGTTCCAGGAAGAGAATATTAGCTCTCCTGTGATAGGGTGAAGCCAGCTTGGGGACTATTCCATGAACAAGAGCGATCCGGGCAGCCGCTTTTCAGCAGATGCGGTGCGCAAGTTCGAAGATCCGGACGCAGACAAGACGTCTTCCGCCGGCTTGAGCGAGCTTGCCCGCCAGGTGGCTGCGCAGTATCGCAGCGATACGATGTCGCCCGTGATGGTCATCGGCACGTTGCGGCTGATCGAATTTTCGCTGCTGTTCGTGTCCGGCCTTGCCCTCTACGTCTTCTACGAAGGCTTCTTCCAGAACCTCGCCTGGCAATACACGCTGACTTTTGCATCCGCCTCGTTGCTTGCAATTATCCTTCTCGAGGTGGCCGACTGCTATCAGGTCCCGCGACTGCTCAGGCCTGTCGCCAATTTAGGCCGCCTCCTGTCAGTCTGGGCAGGCACGTTCGCGGCGCTTGCCGTCGCCGCCTTCTTCCTCAAGATCTCCGAGGATTATTCGCGACTTCTGTTCGGCACATGGTTCATCGTCGGCTTCGTCCTCACTTTCCTGATGCGGCTGGTCACCGCACGCCTGCTGCGCCGCTGGGCGCGGGACGGACGCATGGAGCGCCGTGCCGTCATCGTCGGCGGCGGCAAGGCGGCGGAGACGCTTATCCGCTCGATCGAAAAGCAGCCGGACAACGATATCCGCATCTGCGGTATCTTCGACGACCGTGACGACAGTCGTTCGCCGCCCGTGGTTGCGGGTTATCCTAAGCTCGGCACCATTGCGGAGCTGCTCGAATTCGCCCGCGTCGCCCGCATCGACATGCTGATCGTGTCATTGCCGATTTCGGCGGAGGCGCGCGTGCTGCAGCTTTTGAAGAAGCTGTGGGTGCTGCCGGTGGACATCCGCCTTTCCGCGCACAGCAACCAGTTGCAGTTCAGGCCACGCTCCTACTCCTACATCGGCTCCGTGCCGATGCTCGACATATTCGACAAGCCGATCAACGACTGGGATTCGGTCGCCAAGCGAGCCTTCGACATCATTTTCTCGATCCTCTTCATCGTCGCATTCTCGCCGATCATGCTGGCGACAGCGATTGCCATCAAGCTGGACAGCAAGGGCCCTGTGCTCTTCAAGCAGAAGCGGCACGGTTTCAACAACGAGGAGATCGTGGTCTACAAGTTCCGTTCCATGTACACGGACAAGTCAGATCCCAGCGCCAAGCAAACCGTCACCAAGAACGATCCGCGTGTGACCCGCGTCGGGCGCTTCATCCGCAAGACCTCGCTCGACGAGCTGCCGCAGTTCTTCAATTCGCTGTTCGGCACGCTTTCGCTCGTCGGCCCGCGACCGCACGCTGTCGCGGCGCAGTCCCACAACCTTCTTTATAATGAAGTGGTCGACGGCTATTTCGCCCGCCACCGCGTCAAGCCGGGAGTGACCGGCTGGGCGCAGATCAATGGCTGGCGCGGCGAGATGGACACCAATGACAAGATCCGCATGCGTACCGAGTATGATCTTTATTATATCGAAAACTGGTCGATGCTGTTCGACCTGAAGATCCTGCTGTTGACGCCGGTACGCCTGCTCAACACGGAAAATGCCTATTGAGCACGCTGACACATGAGCTGCCTTCGAGCGCGGTCAATGCCAAGCTGATCGCGCTGCTGTCATCAAGCGCCATCATTTTCGGCATCCTGCTTTCGGGCTTCGTCATCGAGGAACCCGCCCCGTACGAGCTTTACATGGCAGCGCTGATCGGCGTGTGGGCGCTTTTCGGCCTGCACATTTCGCGGCCGGTCGTGCCACTGCTCATCCTGCTGGTGTCAATGAACATTGGCGGCATGATCGCCATGACGCAAATGGCGGACCTTTCGTGGACGCCGCTTTATCTGGCCGTCTCGCTGTTTCTGGCCTTCACCGCTGTTTTCTTCGCTTCCGTGCTCGAGCGGAAGCCGGATCTCTACAGGCTCATCTTCCTGGCCTATGTGACCACTGCGGTCTTCACCTCGATCCTCGGCATTGCCGGCTATTTCAGGCTGTTTCCGGGGGCCGAAATCTTCACCAAGTATGAGCGCGCCGCCGGCGCCTTCCAGGATCCGAACGTCTTTGGCCCGTTCCTCGTCCTGCCCGGCATCTACCTGTTCTACAGACTGCTGACCGGGCCTGTGCAGCGAATGCCGTTCCTGGCAATACCGTTGCTGATCGTGGTCGGCGGTATCTTTCTGTCCTTTTCGCGTGGCGCCTGGGGCCTGTTTGGCGTGGCTGTCATCCTGCTGACCGGGCTGGTGTTCCTTGAGAACACCAGCGGCCGATTCCGGCTGCGCGTTGTGATCATGACCATTGCAGCACTGGTGCTGCTGGTGGTTGCAATGCTCGTGGTGCTGCAGATACCGGGCGTGTCGGAGATGCTGACCACGCGCGCGAGACTAGCGCAAGACTACGATTCGGCGCGTCTCGGCCGGTTTGCCCGCTATGGCATCGGCTTCATGCTGGCCCTGGAAAAGCCGTTCGGCATCGGCGCGCTGGTGTTCGGCAAGATCTACGGCGAAGACACCCATAACATCTGGCTGAAGACGCTGATGGATTATGGCTGGCTGGGTTTTGTGTCTTACCTGACGCTGACGATCTGGACGATCGCCGCCGGCTTCCGCCTGCTGCTGCGCAACAGGCCATGGCAACCTTATGTTCTATGCGCTTATGTCGTCTATGTCGGCCATATCGGGCTTGGCAGCGTCATCGATATCGACCACTGGCGCCATTTCTACCTGCTGCTTGGCCTTGTCTGGGGTGGCATCGCGCTGGAATACCGTTATCAGCGTGGATTGATTGCCTTGGCCGAGCCCGTCGCTACACAAACAAGCCGCCGGCAGAGCGTCGGTCCGGCTGTCCTCAGCGGGCAAGAGGCCCAGCCCGCCGTCCGCTCCGTATCATTGTTGTCCCTGGCGCCCGCGAACTAGAGCGGTTCCGTTTTTCACGGAAACGCGGAAATGCTCTAAGCTTTTGTTTTCACCGCATTTTTGCAACGCCAAGCGATTCCACTTGGCTAAAATGCTCTAGGTTCCGGAACGAAAGCCAGGTCCAGCCCTTGCGGGCATGGGTAATTGCCGGGCGAACCGGCAATGGGGTCAAGTCAATCTGTCTGAAAAATGGTCGGAGTGGCCGGATTCGAACCGACGACCCCTTGACCCCCAGTCAAGTGCGCTACCGGGCTGCGCTACACTCCGAGCCGGTCGCGATGTACGTGATACCCCTGCGCCGGTCAACCTGTTTTGCAAGCGATTTTGCGAAGTGGAGCCAAGCCTCTGCAAAGGAACATTGTCTGCCGACATTTCTGTCGATCCGGCAGACTGCTACCGCACCTGATCGAGCAGGCGCTTGCACTCCAGCAAGTCGAACAGCGCCTCCTGCAGCAATGCGCGATTGTCGCGCGAAAGCTTACCGGAACCGGCCTGCACGGGGCCCTCATCGTCGGCCTTGCCGAGACCAAAGAAACGGCGATTTGGCTTGGCTGTCGGCTGGCCGACCAGCATCTCGTCGTCGGTGCGCGGTTGCGCGGCCGACGTCAGCGGCACTTCTTCGGCCTGGCGGCGCTGCGCAATCGCCTCGACGGCTGCGACATCACCATGACCAACGGCGATCAGGAACTGGTTGCCGTTCTCCCGCAGCAGCTTCTGCACACCCTTGATGGTGTAGCCCTGGTCGTAGAGCATGTGGCGGATGCCCTTGATCAGCTCGACATCCTGCGGCCGGTAATAACGACGGCCGCCGCCGCGTTTCATCGGCTTGATCTGATTGAAACGCGTCTCCCAGAACCGCAACACATGCTGTGGCAGATCAAGGTCTTCGGCGACCTCGGAAATGGTGCGGAAGGCGTCGGGGCTCTTGTCCATGGGTGGATCCTCGCGCTGGGCATCGGATCGGACGCGTCGTCACGTGCGTTGGTCAATCCAATGCGCAAAGAACAGACGAACCGAAGATTCGGCACTACCCTGTCGAATCGCAGTCTATTTCAGCGATTTATCACCCGACATTCAAGCCCGGCATAAAGCCGAAGCTGGTTTTCAACCGCAGAGTGAGACTTTCGCCTATTTGCCTGATTTTGTCTTGCCGGCCTGATGAGAGCGCAGGATACGGCTCTTCAGCACGTTCGAGGCCTTGAAGGTCATCACCCGGCGAGGCAGGATCGGCACCTCCTCGCCTGTCTTGGGATTGCGCCCGATACGCTCGTTCTTGGAGCGGACGTGGAAGGTGGCGAAGGATGACAGCTTCACCGTCTCGCCACGAACGATGGCCTCGCATATCTCGTCAAGCACCGCTTCGACCAGCTCAGCCGACTCTGTACGCGACAAACCGACCTTGCGATAAACGGCCTCAGCAAGGTCAGCACGTGTCAGTGTCTTTCCCCCCATCAGAGACCGTCCTATCAGCTTGTGCTCAAATGTATCGACTAAACGAGGCGGAGCCTAAGTAATTGACTCGACAAGGTCAAGAACCGAACCGTGCGGTTCGCTTCACCATCTGATGAGGACCGCACCCCAGGTGAATCCTCCCCCCATCGCCTCCAGAAGCACGAGGTCGCCACGCTTGATGCGGCCATCGGCGGCTGCGATCGAAAGCGCCAGCGGCACCGAGGCTGCGGATGTGTTGCCATGCTTGTCGACGGTGATCACCACCTTCTCCTCAGCGATGCCGAGTTTCTTGGCAGAAGCGTCGATGATGCGTTTGTTGGCCTGGTGCGGCACAAACCAGTCGAGGTCGTCCGCCGTGATTCCAGCCTGCGAGAACGTCGCCTCGATCACGTCGGTGATCATGCCAACGGCGTGCTTGAACACCTCGCGCCCTTCCATCCTGAGATGACCGACCGTTCCGGTGGTCGACGGACCGCCGTCGACATAGAGCTTCTCCTTGTGCGAGCCGTCGGAACGCAGGCTGGCGGCCAGAACACCACGGTCAGCGATGGTACCCGCCGCTTCCGCGGCCTCCAGCACCAGCGCGCCGGCGCCGTCGCCGAACAGGACGCAGGTCGAGCGGTCGTTCCAATCGAGAATCCGGGAGAAAGTCTCCGAGCCGATCACCAGCACGCGCTTGGCAAGTCCGGCGCGAATGTAGGCATCGGCCGTGGTAACCGCATAGACGAAACCGGAACACACTGCCTGCATATCGAAGGCATAGCCATGACGCATTCCCAGTCGCTGCTGAATCTCGACAGCCGTGGCAGGGAACGTGTTGTTCGGTGTCGAAGTCGCCAGAACGATGAGGTCGATATCGTCCGGCGTAAGACCGGCATCGGCCAGCGCCGCACGTGCAGCCCCTTCGCCAAGCGAAGCCGTGGTCTCGTCATCGGACGCGATATGGCGCTGACGAATGCCGGTACGCTGGGCGATCCATTCGTCCGACGTTTCGACCATGCCCTCGAAATCGGCATTCTTCATGATACGGCGGGGCAACGCCTGGCCCGTGCCGCGCACGACTGATCTGATCAAGCTGTTTTATCCTTCTTCGTCGACCGCGACGTCAGACTTTCTGGGTGCCGGAGACTGCGGGTTGCGGGCATGGAACAGATCGAGATCCGCTTCGATGCGATCCAGCAAACGATTGCGCACCATGTCGTAGGCCAGTTCCACCGCAGCGGCAAACCCCGCCGAATCGGCGCCACCATGGCTTTTTACCACGACGCCGTCCAATCCGAGGAAGACACCGCCGTTGGAACGGCTGACATCCATCTTTTCGCGCAGCAAGTCGAAAGCGCCTTTCGCGAACAGATAGCCTATACGTGCCATCAGCGTCCGCCCCATGGCCGCACGCAGGTAACCGCCGATCTGGCGCGCCGTGCCTTCGGCGGTCTTCAACGCGATGTTGCCGGCGAAACCTTCCGTCACCACGACATCGACGGTGCCCTTGCCGATATCATCGCCCTCAACGAAGCCGTGATAGACAAGCGAGTTCATATTGGCCTCGCGCAGCATGCGTCCAGCCTCCTTGACCACTTCCTGGCCCTTGATCTCCTCGACGCCGACATTGAGCAGGCCGACGGTCGGCCGTTCCACGCCGAAGACCGCGCGGGCCATGCCAGTGCCAAGAATAGCGAAGTCGACCAGCTGATGAGCGTCGGCGCCGATGGTGGCGCCGACATCCAGCACCACGCTTTCGCCACGCATGGTCGGCCAGATCGCGGCAATTGCCGGCCGATCGATGGTCGCCATCGTGCGCAGGCAGAATTTCGACATCGCCATCAGCGCGCCGGTATTGCCTGCGGACACGCAGGCATCGGCTGTATTGGCCTTTACCGCCTCGATCGCCTTCCACATCGACGATTTCCAGCGACCATGGCGCAATGCCTGGCTCGGCTTGTCGTCCATGCGGACGGCAACCTCACAGTGGAAGAACTCGCTCTTCTCGGCAAGGCCGGGAAACTTGGCCAATTCGGGCCGCACCACGTCTTCGCGGCCATAGATAATGAAACGGATGTCCGGGCGACGGGTGGCGACTGTCTGGAGCGCCGGAATGACCACACCGGGACCGTGGTCACCGCCCATGGCATCAATGGAGATTTTTATCACGCGTTGTTCATCTCGTGGGTTGGCTTGGGACCATCGTGACTTTCCGGCGAAAATAGCGGTTTTGAGTCACCGCACAACCGGCTTTTGTCGTCGATCCATGGCTTTCAGGATTTTCCGAGCAGGGATTTCAGCTTTTTCTGGAATTCGCTTTCGGGTTCGGCATCATCCGGCCCAGCCTCCAGAGATACACCGGCCTTGCGCGGATAGGGATCAATCGCCAGGCCGAAGAACTGCTCGGCCAGAGCGCCGACATCGATCGTATCGCCGGTGAAGGTTTCCGGGCCATCGGGGCCTTCGGCGTCGAGCAGGATCTCGCCGCCGCCCTCGAAACCCTGGCGACCCAGCTTCGAATCCTCGGGCAGGAACAGGCCCTCGACTTCTTCGTCGATATGAGCCGTCAGCGGCTCCAGCGTCACCACGCAGGCCTGGGTGATGTCACCCTCGACACGGCCTGTAACCTTCACGCCGTAGCGTTTCCAGGGTGTCACCACGAGATTGGCGGCATAATGCTCGACGGAGACCAGCCCATGCGCCCTGGCGAGAGCCTCGCGTTGAGCAGCATCGGCCTCGATGAGCACCGGCATGCCTTTTTGCGGCAGGCGCGAGACATGCGCCACGAACGAGACGGCGCTGCTTGATTCTTCTTGATGTTTCATTGCGGTCATCCTTCAGGCTGCGGCGGCCGGAAAGACCAGCTCGCCAAGGCAGATCGCATCCGACGATTGAGTGGCAAGCGCCTCCCTGGCCCGCAGCACATAAGCCGCCATATCCGATGCCTCCGGCCAATCCGCGACATTGGGGCGGACATTGCGGGACAGAGCAGCGGCGAGATCAGCCTTGTCGTCACGGGCGAGCGCGTCGGCATAGGCGGCGGTACGGCCATAATACATCTTCGCCAGCTTCTTCATGCGCTTCGGGACGCCGACATCGCTTATGCCGAGTTCGCGCAGCGAATGGTCGACATCGGTGAAGAACTCGTCAATGAGGGTCTGCGCCAGCTCAGCCGGCACGCCACTCTCGCCATGCAGCCTGTGCTGGAACAGGAACATATGCAGCGACAACATCTCGAAACGGCCAAGCGGCGTATCGGGCACATTCCAGTGCGAATAAAAGAAAGTTTGCCGCGCCGCCGCCACGATTTGTGCGTACAGCGCCTCGACAATAGCGCGGTTGGCATGGCGTTCACGGCCGAACAGGCGCTGAAACATTGGGGACGGTCTCCCGGGGACCTGTTTGTTAAGGCAGAATTGTTGCATCGGCGGCTAAGCTGGTTTACCGGTTTTGCCGCCTCGCGCAAGCCGGTGCCCGAGAGCGGACTATGGAGTTGTCGTTGCGCGCATTGAAATTCAAGTCGACCGCCTTGGCAGGTCCTGCGTCCGTCGCCTCGATGCTTGTCATCGCAACGGCGCTGACCGGCTGCAACTCGTCGAAGATGTTCGGGGATCTGACGCCTGGCGAGACACTCACTCAGGGCTACATCGTCGACCAGCAGACGCTGGATTCGGTTCCCGTTGGTTCCAGCCGCGAGCAGGTGCTGCTTGCGCTCGGTACGCCATCCACCACAGCCACCTTCGACAACGAGGTCTTCTATTACATCTCGCAGACGCGCCGTCGTTCGGTTGCTTTCGCCAATCCGAGCGTTGTCGACCAGAAGGTACTGGCCGTCTATTTCGGCCAGGATGGCCGTGTCGCCCGCCTGGCAAACTACGGAATGAAGGATGGCCGGGTGTTTGACTTCATTTCACGCACGACGCCGACCGGCGGCAAGGATCAGAACTTCCTCGGCCAGATCATCTCCGGCGCCGGCAAGCTCAAGCCCAATCCGGCTGCCGGGCTCTGATCCCGCTGCAGGTCGGCAAGGACGACCTGCCAGACAGATATTCCAAAAGCAAAACCCGCGGGATCGCTCCCGCGGGTTTTTTCTTTCTGCCGGACAGATGCCGTTGTCAGCTGTGCGCCAGCACGGCGAGCAACAGCAGGGCCACGATGTTGGTGATCTTGATGGCCGGGTTCACGGCCGGACCGGCCGTGTCCTTGTAGGGATCGCCAACCGTGTCGCCGGTGACGGAAGCCTTGTGCGCCTCCGAACCCTTCAGGTGCTTGACGCCATCCTTATCGGTGAAGCCGTCTTCGAACGACTTTTTGGCGTTGTCCCAGGCGCCGCCGCCGGAGGTCATCGAAATGGCCACGAACAGACCGTTGACGATGACGCCGAGCAGCGAGGCGCCGAGCGCCGCGAAAGCCGAGGCCTTGGAGCCCGAGATCAGCAGCACGCCATAGTAGACGACCAGCGGCGCCAGTACTGGCAGCAGCGACGGAATGATCATTTCCTTGATCGCAGCCTTGGTCAAAAGGTCGACCGCCCGCGCATAGTTGGGCTTGGACGTGCCCTTCATGATGCCTGGGTCCTCGCGGAACTGGCGGCGCACCTCCTCCACGATCGAACCCGCGGCGCGCCCAACCGCGGTCATGGCGATGCCACCGAACAGATACGGAATCAGACCACCGAAGATCAGGCCCGCGACGACATAAGGATTCGACAGGTCGAAGGAGACCGTGCCGAGATCGGCGAAGTAAGGATATTGCGCGCCGTTGGCGGCGAAATACTGCAGGTCGTTCGAATATGCCGCGAACAGCACCAGCGCGCCGAGGCCTGCCGAACCGATGGCGTAACCCTTGGTGACGGCCTTGGTGGTGTTGCCGACAGCATCAAGCGCGTCGGTGGAATGACGCACTTCCTTGGGCAGGCCGGACATCTCAGCGATGCCGCCGGCATTGTCGGTGACCGGGCCGAAGGCATCGAGCGCCACGATCATGCCGGCAAGGCCAAGCATGGTGGTGACGGCGATCGCGGTACCGAACAGGCCCGCCAGCTGGAAGGTGGCGATGATGCCGCCGACAATGACGATCGCCGGCAGCGCGGTCGATTCCAGTGAAACCGCGAGGCCCTGGATGACATTTGTGCCATGGCCGGTGACCGAGGCCTGGGCAATCGAATTGACCGGACGCTTGTCGGTGCCGGTATAGTATTCGGTGATCACCACGATCAGCGCCGTCACCAGCAGGCCAATCAGACCGCAGATGAACAGATTCGTTCCGGTCACGACATGCGCGCCGGCCCCGACCGGGCCCCAGCCGATGGTCATGGACGTGGCGGCACCCAAACCGACGATCGACAGGATGCCCGTGACGATCAGGCCCTTGTAGAGGGCGCCCATGATCGAACCATTGGCCCCGAGCTTCACGAAAAAGGTGCCGATGATGGAAGTGACGATACAGGCACCGCAGATGACCAGCGGATAGAGCATCATGCTGGACAGCACGTCAGTGCCGGCAAAGAAGATCGCGGCCAGCACCATGGTTGCGACCACGGTCACGGCATAGGTCTCGAACAGGTCGGCAGCCATGCCGGCGCAGTCACCGACATTGTCACCGACGTTGTCTGCGATGGTGGCGGGGTTGCGTGGGTCATCCTCCGGGATGCCGGCTTCCACCTTGCCGACGAGATCGCCGCCAACGTCAGCTCCCTTGGTGAAGATACCACCGCCGAGACGCGCGAAGATCGAGATCAGTGACGCGCCGAAGCCAAGCGCCACCAGCGAGTCGATCACGGTACGATCGCCGGGCGCCAGGCCCAGCGGGCCGGTCAGCACCCAGTAGTAGACGGAGACGCCAAGCAGTGCCAAGCCGGCAACCAGCATGCCGGTAATGGCACCCGACTTGAAGGCGATGTCGAGGCCGGCAGACAGACTGTTCGATGCGGCCTGCGCCGTGCGCACATTGGCGCGCACCGAAACGTGCATGCCTATGAAGCCTGCCGCGCCCGAAAGCACGGCACCGATCAGGAAGCCGATGGCGGCGGTACCCGACAGCAGCCACCAGGCCAGCAGGAACACGACAACCCCGACGATGGCGATGGTGGTGTATTGGCGCGCCAGATAGGCCTGCGCGCCCTCGCGGATTGCCGCGGCGATTTCCTGCATGCGTGCGTTGCCCTGGTCGGACGCCAGCACGGACTGTGTAGCCCAGATGGCGTAGACGATCGAAAGCACGCCGCAGAGGATGACGACATAAAGCATGGTCATTTGCGGATTATTCCTCGATCTGTGGCCCGGCAGACCTCCTCCCCGGACCTTGGAACCGAACCGGGATTCCCGAGCGGAATCCCGACCCCTCGATCGATTTATGCAAAGCCGCGGTCTCGACCGTCAAGCCGGCGTGCGACATTTGCCCGCATTTCGCTGCGACAGTTTACCGCGCTCGGTGTGTTGCCGAGCCCAAATGCTTGCATGCGCTTCACCTTGAAGCAGCGGTTGCGGCCCAACGCTACCGCTGCAAGTCGCGGTCCGGTTGCATGATGAAGATCAGCACCGCAAGCATGGTCATATAGAACTTGAAGGCGGCTTCCTGGCCATTCCAGGTTTTCGACTGCCACATGGCAAACCACTCTCCGCCGATGACCATGAAGCCGAAATACCAGACCAGAAAGCCCATGGTTGTGGCGATAATGGCGAATTTCTTGGCATTGTTGAACGTTTCGCCACTCCCCTTGCGGGCGCTCCACAAATTCCAGGCGGCGATCAGGAAGAGTACGCAGGTCAGTGCTTCACCGACGATGATCAGCCAGTAGCCCACGGTCCAGAGCGTTGGGCTGGTGATCGAACGATACATCAGGGCATTGCCCGGAAAGGTTGTGTCCATGGACAGCACATGCTGGACAAAGGCGAAGTTGGAGCCATAGTCGGTGATGTTGCCAAAGGCGACGAGGAAGGCGAAGGCCGCCAGACACAGGCACATGGTGATCTTGGAAAGACGTGACGTCATGGCAAAAGCCCCTTCTGCTTTCGATGATTCTGGTCACGGCAAAGCAGGATCACCGAGTCCCGGCGAACACGCAATGAGTCTCGCTTCAATTGTCCTGACCGCAAGCGCGGAGCGCCACGCCGAAAAGCACCAGTTGACGACAATGCTGCTGTCGTTGCGGCTGCCGGCAAGCTGCACGACTGGAGATCTGGTATCGCTGGAGACGGGCGACGCGGGGCGCCATGATTTTTCGATCATCCAGCGCCGATGGGTCGTCGCAGGAAATGCCGCGGAACTGGAAATAACCCTCGACCATCCGGCAAGGCGTTAGACGGCGGCCCCAGTCGGCTGCGCACTACTGGACAGCCTGCCCCATCCGGCGTGCCGCGACACGTTCGAGAGCCATCAGTCCGTCGTAGATGAACACCGCAAGCCCGGCAACGATGAGGCCACCCTGGACGACGAAGGCCAGGTTGTTGGAAATCAATCCGGCAATGATGACCTCGCCCAGCGTCTTGGCCGCGACAGTGGATCCAATGGTGGCGGTGGCCAGGCTGATCACCACCGACAGCCGGATGCCTGCCAGGATCACCGGCAGGCTGAGCGGAAGTTCGACCCGGAATAGTTTCTGGCGATCGGTCATGCCGGCACCGCGGGCCGCCTCAACGACATTGGCCGGCAGCGTGGTAAGTCCGGTCAGCGCGTTCTCGAAGATCGGCAGCAGGCCGTAGAGGAAGAGCGCGATCAAGGTCGGCTTCTCGCCGAAACCGACCGCAGGCACGGCGAGCGCCAGCACCGCGACCGGCGGGAAGGTCTGGCCTATATTGACCAGCGATCGCGACAGCGGCAGGAATTCGGCACCAAAGGGCCGTGTCACCAGGATGGCAAGGCCGATAGCGACAATGATCGCGGCGGTCGTAGCCACGGCCACGGTGCCCAGATGCTGCAAGGTCAGCGACAGCAGGCTGCCCTGGTTGTAGATCGCCGGCGCATTGTTTTCCGTAAGCGGCTTGAACAGTGGCTCGAACCAGCCCGGATTGACGATGAACGCCACCAGGAGCACCAGCAGTACGACACGCAATGCTGCTGGCAGGAAAACCTTCATGCCGGCCTCGCCGCGAGCTTCACCAGGCCGTCCACGGTAACACGGCCGAGCGCCTGGCCATCCGCCCCTTTGACCGGCAGCGCCGGCTTGCCGGTCCAAAGCAGTTCCGCCAGTGCATCGCGCTGGCTGGCGTCGGCGGGTATTGCTTCGCCTTCCGCGCTGCCCTTCTCCACCGCATCGCCGACACGGCCAAGCGACAGCAGCCGGAACGGCCGCTCGGACGAGCCGACCAGCGTCTCGACAAAGGAACTGGCGGGCTTCGCCAGAATTTCGGCGGGGCCGGCGTATTGAACCAGCTTGCCACCATCCATGACCGCGATCTTGTGGCCCAGATGCACCGCCTCCTCCATGTCGTGGGTAACCAGGATGATGGTGGTGCCGAAATGTTTCTGGATGGCGAGCAGGTCTTCCTGCGCCTTGGTGCGGATGATCGGGTCGAGCGCGCCGAATGGCTCGTCCATCAACAGCACATTGGGTTTGGCGGCGAGCGCGCGCGCCACGCCGACACGCTGCTGCTGGCCGCCTGACAATTCGTGCGGATAGCGTGGGCCGAAAGCTGCGGGATCGAGCTGGAAGAGCTTCAGCAGCTCATCGACACGCTCGTCGATGCGTTCCTTGTCCCAGCCGAGCAGCAGCGGCACCGTTGCGATGTTCTGCGCCACGGTGCGATGCGGAAACAGGCCATGGCCCTGGATGGCGTAACCGATCGAGCGGCGCAACTCGTAGTCCGGCAGCGAATGGTTATCGACACCGTCCAGCTTGATCGTGCCGGAAGTTGGTTCGACCAGCCGGTTGATCATACGCAACAGCGTGGTCTTGCCGGAACCGGACGTGCCGACGATGGCCGCGATGGTGCGCGGTTCGATCACCATCGACACCTCGTCGACCACGGTCTGCTTGTCGTAGCGCTTGGTGATGTTTTCGATTTCGATCATGCGACCGCTTCCTTGCGCTTGGCTGTTGCGGTGAGTTCGATGACGGCATCGAGCACGATGCCCGCCGCGAAGGCCAGTGCCACCGTCGGCACCGCACCGAGCAAAACCAGATCCATCGCCGTCTGTCCGACGCCCTGAAAGACAAAGACGCCGAAGCCGCCGCCGCCGATCAGGGCGGCGATGGTGGCAAGGCCGATGTTCTGCACCAGAACGATGCGGATCCCGGTCAGGATCACCGGGAAGGCAAGCGGGAACTCCACGCCGAACAACCGCTGCCTGTCCGTCATACCCATGCCGCGCGCGGCCTCATTGGCCGCCTTCGGCACGCCGGCCAGTCCCACCACCGTGTTCGCCACCACCGGCAGCAACGAATAGAGGAACAGCGCCACGAAGGCCGGCGCGGTGCCGATGCCGCGAATGCCAAGCGCGGCGGCTCCCGGCACGTGCAGCGCCACCCAGCCAAGCGGTCCGATCAACATGCCAAACAGCGCGATCGACGGGATGGTCTGGATGATGTTGAGCACATTGAGGACCCCCGCCCGCAGCACTTCGACCCTGTGGCAGAGAATGCCGAGCGGCAGGCCAACCGCGACGGCGGCGGCCAGCGAACCCAGCGCCAAAGCGACATGCTTGCGTGCCTCGGCCCAGAAACTACCGGCCCTGTTGGCATATTCCTTGAGGATGGAGAGGCTGTCCCAGCTGCCAGATGCCAAGAGGGCGGCAATCGCCACTGAAGCGACGAAGAGAATAACGATGCGCATAAATGGCGACAGTTCCAGGCGCGTCAGCACGTCGGCCAGCAGCAGGGTAAAGGCGAAGAGCAGCAACCAGAAGCCGGACGCCGGTGACACGCGCGCGAAGGTGTTGCCGGGCGGCGTCAGAAAGCTGCCCGCCATGCCGATGGCCAACGCAAGCGCGACCAACAGAACGACACTTGCAACAAGCCGCCAGGCCAATGGTGTCTTCAGCAGTGCGACGATGATGGCGGCGATGACCAGCGCCAGCAGCAAAGGCCCGCTGACAGCAGGAAGCGCGTCGAGGATGGATCGCCCTTCCCCCGGCACGATGCGGTTGGCACGGAAGGTGGCGAATGGTGCAAGGAAAGCCGCATAGGCAGCAATCGCGGCAATCACCACGCCCAGCTTGTCAAAGCGAATCCCCACGATCCCCGGTCCTTCAGGTCCGGCGCGCCCAGTCGTTTCGATCCAGCCGGCGCGCCGGAACCGCTTCCTACTTGAGGAAGCCGTTCTTCTTCAGGAAGTCCTCGGCAACCGCTTTGGCCGGCTCACCACCAACCTGCACGCGGCCGTTCAACTCCTGCAGCGTGACAAGGTCGAGCTTCTCGAAAACCGGCTTCAGCACCTCCTCGATCTTGGGGTTTTCCTTGAGCACCGCCTCGCGGATGATCGGTGTCGGTTGGTAGACCGGCTGGACATTCTTGTCGTCGCTGAGAACCACGAGGCCGGACGGTGCGATGCCGCCGTCAGTGCCGTAGACCATGGCAGCATTGGCCCCGTTGGTCTGGTTGGCGGCAGCGCCAATAGTGGCAGCCGTGTCACCGCCCGAAAGCGTGATCAGCTGATCCGGCTTCAGGGTGAAGCCGTAAGTTGTCTGGAAAGCTGGCAGGGCGGCAGCCGAATTGACGAATTCGGCTGAAGCCGCCAGCACCACCTTACCACCGCCCGAGACGTATTTGCCGAAGTCGGAGAGCGTGGCCAGTTTGTTGGCGTCGGTGACATCCTTGCGCAACGCGATCGCCCAGGTGTTGTTAGCCGGCGATGGTGTCAGCCAGACAAGCTTGTTGGCGTCGTAGTCGAGCTTCTTTGCTTCGGCATAACCCTTGGCGGCATCCTTCCAGATCGGGTCGTCAGCCTTCTCGAAGAAGAAGGCGGCGTTGCCGGTGTATTCGGGATAGATGTCGATCTCGCCCGCAATGATCGCCTTGCGCACCACAGGCGTGGCGCCAAGCTGAATACGGTCGACGGTCTTGATGCCGTTCGCATTCAGAACCGACTGGATGATGTTGCCAAGAACCCCGCCCTCGGTGTCGATCTTGGAAGAGACGACGACGTCGGCAGCGTTGGCGGAGGCGACGGAGAGGCCGAGCACCACAAGCGCACCGGCTAAAAATCTGGTTGAAGACATGGCGGCAAATCCCTCTGATAAAACCGATGACGATGCCTGCTATCGCACGACCCAGTCGGGCAGTCGGGGCATACGGTTTCATAAGATGGAGGGTAAGCGCAATATTTTTATCCGCAATGGGCGTTCGGTCCATGCTTATCCCGACAGCGTTCTGTCAGTTGGCTTGGCGGCTTTGTCCGTTTGACTGCCGGCCGGAACTTCCCGCACCAACATGCCAACGTTGTAAGCTCACTGTCCCGCTTCATATGGCGTCGCGATATGGGCGCGCGAACCCGCATACAGCAAACCCGTCAATCCAAGGATGACAAGGCCCAGAACGATGATCTGAAGTCCGGTGATGGTTTCATTGAAAAACAAGGCCGACAGGACCATCGTCACAACCGGCGCCGGCACGGTGATGGAACTGGCCACCGAAACGTCGATATGGCGGACGGCATAGAACCAGACGATCAGTTCCACATAGTAGGCAAGGCCCATGGCAACCGCGAAGATCTGGAACTGAAAATCCAGCCCTAACAATGGGATGGCCTCAAAACCCTCGAGTACGACAGCAAGCACGAGCAGAAATATCGTGGACACGATCAAACGCGAAGTGGTGACCTGGCTCGGGGTGATCGGGGTCGACAACAATGCCTGCCTGACGATGATGTGGGCAACGCTCCAGACCAGTGGGACCGCGAGCGCCATCAGGAACCAGGACGACAGCCCGGCCAGCTGCCAGGTGCCCTGTGTGGCGAGATAATAGAGCGCAACAACCACCAAAAGCATGAAGCCTAGCTCGAGCGCATTCTTGCGGCGACGCAGGAACACCGCCTCGAGCGCGGCCGCAAAGAGCGGGTAGGCCTGCAGGGCAATGGCCGCATTGACCGCTCCCGCCTTCTCGAACGCCAGAACGTACATCCAGGTGGACAGGCTGAAGAGCCCACCGGTGAACAGCGTGACGCCAAGCACACGCCATCGTTCTGATCGAGGCAGACGGTCACCGAACAGCCCATGCTCGCCCGAATGCCACTCGAGTGCCAGCAGCGGCAGCGAGAACAGAAGTTGCCAGACCGAGAGCCACAGCGCAAAGGAAAGCGCACTGGAACCAGCTGGGCGGCCGATTGCGATAATCGGCATCAGGCCAAGCACGATGAGGCAAATGAAGGCGAGTGTGATGCCGGTGCCGCGCCGCGGACTGAAAGGCTGGTCCATGTAGAACTCCGGATGCCGGCATCACCGAGAGGCTGGCACCACTCATCAATACAGAGACACCTACGGCCGGCCATAGAGGCAGCCCGTGATGGATCCTGCTCCAATCAACGCTTCATGGCCCTGCGTTGGGATGTAATGACCGGTTCGCCTAAAATCGCATGAAGACAGTGCCGACAGGGCCAAATGTCACGACATCGTAGGCTTCGGGCTCAACGCCCGGCATCTCCATGCCTGGCGAGCCGACGGGCATGCCTGCAACCGCAAGGCCCTTGATGGCCGGCCGCTCGGCAAGCAGCTTTCCAACCGCCTTGGCTGGCACATGCCCTTCGAGCACATAGCCGGCGACCAGGGCGGTATGGCATGACTGCAGAGCCGACGGTATCCCGTTCTCCGCCTTGAGTTTCTCCAGCGTTGAGCTCTCCACGACCTTCACTGCGTAGCCCGCCTTTGCCATGTGATCGGCCCACGCCCCGCAACAACCGCACGAAGGGTCCTTGTAGACCGTCACCAGCGGCCGGTTCGCGGCGAAGGCCGACGTGCCTGCAAGCAAGACCGCTGTCGCGACGAGAAAAGTCCTGCGTTTCATCACCATCTCCTTTGGTGCGAACAGCACGGAGCCAGATCGGCTCCGTGCTGTCTTCGCTGAGTTTACGATTAGGTTTACTTGGCTTTTTCGATCTTGGTCACGGTGAGGCGGCCATTGACACGATCGGCTTCGAACTTGACCTTGTCGCCGACCTTGACGGCCTTGAGCGCAGCCGGATCCGCAACCACGAACACCATCGTCATGGCGTCCATCTCCAGATTGGTGATCGGGCCATGCTTCAGCGTGACCTTATTCTGCGCCGTGTCGATCTTGGTGATCTGGCCGTCCACGGGCGCAGCGCGAGCAGAGGTGGCAAGAGCCAGAGCAAAAGCGGCGGCGGTTACGATCTTACGCATTGGGTTCTCCTTCATTTGCGTTGGGTAGTCCGGTTGGGATTGCGCCGTCTTCACTTGACGACGATGGTGCCTGTCATGCCGGCTTCACGGTGACCGGGGATGAGGCAGGAGAAGTCGAACTCGCCGGCCTTGGTGAACTTCCAGACGATCTCGCCGTTTTTATTCGGCGCCAGGCGCTTAGCGTTCGGATCGTCATGTTCCATGTCGGGATTCTTCTGCATCTGCTCGCCGTGCTTGAGATTCTCGGCAAGCGTGCCGAGCACCAGCTCGTGGTCGAGCTCGCCATTGTTGCGCAGCATGAGCTTCACCTGCTCGCCCTTCTTGATCTCGACGCGATTGGGCAGGAATTCCATCCTGCCGTCGGCTTCGCGCATGACGACCTGCACCACGCGCGCCGGCTTCTTCGGGTTGCCGGGCTCGCCATAGGCGCGCTCGCCGTCGTGGCCGGGGTCGGCGATGGCGGCCACAGGCCACGCCAACACAGCCAAGACGGCAATGAGAGTTCGGGATTTCATGTCGTGTCTATCCTTAGTGATTGTTGTGGGAGTTCTTGGGAGAGGATTGCCCGCCGGGCTTCACCACGGTGACTTCGGCGGTTTTTGACCTGTCGAAGGCGGGCGTTTCCTGACGCGCCGCTTGGCCGGTCTGTCCGGTCCATTCATAGGAGACCGTACCCGACGGGTGCTGATACCAGCCGGGATCCTTGTAATCCCCGGCGGCCAACCCCTCGCGGACCTTGACCACCGAGAACATGCCACCCATCTCGATCGGTCCGAACGGACCGAAACCTGTCATCATCGGCAGGGTGTTTTCGGGCAACGGCATTTCCATTTCGCCCATGTCGGCCATGCCGGCGGTGCCCATCGGCATGTAGTCCGGCACGAGGCGCTTGATCTTCCTGGCGACCTCCTTCTTGTCTGCGCCGATGAAGGTAGCGAGCTCGTGCCCCATGGCGTTCATGGTGTGATGCGATTTGTGACAGTGGATCGCCCAGTCGCCGGGATTATCTGCCACGAAGTCGAAGGCACGCATCTGGCCGACCGCGCAGTCGACGGTCACTTCCGGCCAGGCCGCCGCTTCCGGCACCCAGCCGCCATCCGTGCACGAGACCTTGAAGTCGTAGCCGTGCATGTGGATGGGATGGTTGGTCATGGTGAGATTGCCGAAGCGCACACGCACCTTGTCGCCCTTGCCTACCACCAGCGGGTCGATGCCCGGGAAGACACGGCTGTTCCAGGTCCACATGTTGAAGTCGGTCATTTCCGCCACGCGCGGCACATAGGCGCCCGGCTCGATGTCGTAGGATGACATCAGGAAGACGAAGTCGCGGTCGACGCGGCGGAAGGCCGGATCCTTCGGATGCACCACGAAGAAGCCCATCATGCCCATCGCCATCTGCACCATCTCGTCGGCATGGGGGTGGTACATGAAGGTACCGCTCTTCTGCAGCTGGAACTCGTAGACGAAGGTTTTGCCGACCGGGATATGCGGTTGCGTGAGACCGCCGACGCCGTCCATGCCGCTGGGCAACAGCTGACCGTGCCAGTGGATAGTGGTGTGCTCCGGCAGCCTGTTGGTGACGAAGATACGCACCTTGTCGCCCTCGACCGCCTCGATGGTCGGTCCCGGCGACTGGCCGTTGTAGCCCCACAGATGACCGACCATGCCTGGCGAAAACTCGCGCACCACCGGCTCGGCGACGAGATGGAATTCCTTCCAGTCTCCGTTCATGCGCCACGGCAAGGTCCAACCGTTCAAGGTGACGACAGGGTTGTAGTCCGGCCCGGTTTTCGGCACGAGCGGCGGCTGCATCACAGCCTCCGTCATGGTCGGTGCCTCGGGCACCGAGGCGAACGCGGTGCGCCCCGATACCGCACCGGCACCCAGCAAGGTCATGGCACCGGTGGCGCCAAGGAAGTTTCGGCGGGAAACCGTCATGTTTCTTTTCTCCTTGGGATCACTCATCGCCGCCTCCCGCACCACCGCCGATGATGGCGCTCTGGTAGTCGACACCGGCGAGCAAGGCGTCGCGCTGTGCCTCGATGGCGGCGACATTGCTCTCGATGCCTTCGCGGGTGGTGGTCAGCAGCTCGAACACGTCGATCAGCATGCCGTTGTATTGAAGCTGAGCTTCCTCCGAGATCACCCTGCGCAGCGGGATGATGCTGGCTCGGTACTGGTGGGCGATGTCCGTGGCGGCACGGTAGGCAAGAAGTGCCGCGCGGGATTCGGAGCGGATGTTCACGGCTTTTGCCGCAAAGCGGTTGACCGCCTGCATATAGGTCTCGGCATTGCGCCGCCTGGTGGTCTCGCCCAAATCGAAGATCGGTATCTCCAGTTCGAGGTCGAGCACACCTCCCTTGGGATAGTCCTTCTCGACCTCGCCGTGATCGTTCTTGCTGCGCTCGAAATTGGCAAAGCCGGCGAGCTGGAAGGCCGAGACATACCGGGTCGCGTTGTCGAGTTTGAGCGAACGCGCCAGGGCGTCGAGTTCGAGCCGTGCCGCAATCAGATCGACGCGTTTGCGAACGGCCTCCGTCTCGGCTTGATCCGACGTCTGCAGTTTCTTTGGCAGGGACGGCAACCTGTCCGGGATCTTGTAGCCGGCATCCGAGCCCCACAAGCCAAGCTCGCGCGTCAGCGCCTCGCGTGTGACACCTGCTTCAAGCCTTGCGGCGGCGAGTTGGCTGGAGGTTTCGGCATTGAAGGCACCCGCACGCGCCTGATCCAGCTTGGTGGCCGCGCCAGTTTCGCCGAGCTTGCGAGTAAGGTCAGCGGCTGCGTCCGTCGAGGCTCTCGCCTGCTCGAGATAGGTCACCCGGTGACGGGCGGCCACGGCTCGATAGTATGCCTTGCGCGCAGCGGCCGCCTGACGAAATGTTGCCTCCATGGCGCGATATCGCGCTGCCTCGAATTCCTTCTCGGCAATCGCCTTGCGTGCAGGCAAGGTGAGCAGCGACAGCAGCGAACCGACCAGCCGGCGTTCGATCTCCAGCGATCCTCCCTGCAAGGTCCCGCCAAGCGAAATGCTTGGATTGGGCGGCAGGCTGGCCTCCACGAAGGCCGCTTCCGAAACGCCGAGCGCATTGTACTCGGCCTGCAGGTTCCTGTTGCTCAGCAATGCAACCTGGACGGCACTGTCAGCGTTCAATGGCTTGGCCAAAAGCGTCTTCACACGCGAAGACCCCGCCGCGGCGTCGGCCTTCGAGGCAATCTTCACCACGTTGGCGCCGATGGCCGACGACACCTGCGCGCCCACCGGCAACATGCCGCCATCCTTGGTGAAGGAGGCACAGCCGGCAAGCGTAAGCGCAAGCAGGCTGACACCCCCGAGTTTGATGAACTTGCCGTTCCAGGTGGCCGGCAAGACGGAAACAGCAAAGGAGATGATCGGCATCATTTGCCCTTCTCCTTCGGCGCCACTTGACGGTTGCTGTCGATCCAGGATTTGGGCGCTACGGGCCGATAGTCGACTGTGCCGGCAAGTACCGGCGCGTACCGTGCAGGTGGCACGGCAACGGCAGGGTCCGCGGCCGACGGCCCTGTGCCGATATCAGGCAGGGCCGTGCAAGCGGAAAGGATGATGGCGGGCGCCATCACGAAAGGAGACCTCATGAATGATCCTCAACGACGGAAATGAACGAGAAACGCGGGCCTGACGAAGAGAAATCTCCGGGCAAGGCCATGCGACGATTGGTGATAGCCGCCGTGCCGGATCCCCACAGAATCCCGGGCACTGACGCTCAGTCGGCGCGCACGATCTCCCCCGGCGTGTCGCCGGGCCGATCGTCAAGGTCGATCAGAAACAGGAATTGAGTGCGTCAGTCGAGCGGGGAATTCCGCCAGCTACGCAACAATCCAACCTTACGCCAACGTTTCAGGCGTGGAGTGGACGAGGAGGACGTTCAAGGCGGAGGGTAGCGGAGCCCTCCAGCACGTCGGCCCATTGGCGGTGCTTGACCTGCCAGGTCAGGAAGCTGACCGGTGCAACACAATCGACGGAAAGAATGGCGGTGTGGCAGGCCATGGCGCAGCAGGTTTGCGCCAAGTCCTGTGGTTGATGGTGCGAGCTGCCGCAGTTTCCACCCTTGCAGGCTGTCGAACTGTTTGCCGGTTTACCGCCATGATCGTGGTTTCCGGCGCTCTGATGATCCACCGTTGAGGTTTCACCAGTCACGACGTCACCGGTTGCTGGCAAGACCGCGGTTGCGGCCCAGCCCGTGCTGCTTATCGCCACTGCCATCATGACAAGCGCAACCGACAGCGTTCTGCCCGTGCATATAAATACAGGCAAAAGGCAGGCCGCGACGCTTGCTATGGCTTGGCGAACAGTCATCAGGCGCAGTTCCAACGACCTTGGTTTCTTACATCGACGCCGAAGTTCCGACGCGGATCAGACAACGGCTACCGGATGATGGTATTGCCGGGATCTCGGAGGGCCAACAAGTTTTTTTATACATATTTGTATTCGTCTCTCGTTGACCGGCATGGTGCACGGTCGGTCGCCCGACACCGCGAGAATCATCAACCCGAGAGCGGGTTGCGGGCGCGGCTTTTGTGACGGTGGTCCAGCGGCACGTCAAGCTGCAGATGACGCCTAGTGCAGAACCGTCACGACGTTTCATGCCCGCGAAGGCTAGAATCACAAAATTGTAAATCGTGCGGAAAGTGACGGTGAAGTCGCACGCCTAGCCTCGGATCGTCGGGCTCCCAAGACGCCCGCGTTCGACAAGAGGAACAGTCATGAACAAGACCATAGGATATGCTTTGATCATCGTGGCCGGCACGGCGACCGGCGCTTTTGCCAACAGCGGTTCCAATCCAACAAATTCCGGGCTCGACAGGATCTTGCAGGGCCATGGATCAGCTGGCGAGGCGGCCGGATCGGTGTCGAATCCGGACATCTCCTACAGGGTTCTTGCCAACGGAGACGTTGAAAAGACCAACACGCGTTACAACCGCGTCGAGATCGTGAAGCCCTCCTGGTCACAAGGCCAGCGTGCCAGTTGGGCGGGACGGAGGTAGGCGTCGACACCGTCCCCCCCGCGGAACGATTTGACGCAAGGAGCGATCCGACCGACGGATCGCTCCTGAAGCCGCTCACCTCTTGCCCCGGCTCATGGCTTCGTTTGTCGACCAATGTGGCCAAGCTCACGACTGCGTTGGGCGAAGTTGCAACTTCATCGACCGTCACCAATCCGTGATCGCAGTTCCACAATCTGCCTGGCTGAAGACCCAGATCGAACACAGTTGTTGCAGATGCCGATAGCCACCACCGGAATCGAACCAGCTTCAGCAGAGCGACCCCGATGATACGAGTTTGGCGGAGATACGAGAACCTGCGCGACCCAACGACACTTATATCAGCCGCCAATCTCCCCCATGGCACAGGGCAGTCCTGAGCCGCGATGCGATCATAACAGGCGTCGAGCGGGAATACCCGCCGTTCAACAATTCATTGAGACATGGTTCGTGCAGGAATTGGACGAACCGCCCCCCGAGGTCGTCAACGCTTGGGCAACCAAGTCAGATGAGAGCCATTCGTCATGAGAATTCTTCTGGTCGAAGATGATGAACAGATCAGCCAATACATCCAGAACGGACTGAAATCGTCCGGCCATGTCGTCGACATCCTGAGTGACGGACGCGACGCCCTATCGGTAGGACTGCGAGAGCCTTTCGATGTCGCAATCGTCGACCGGATGATCCCGGGGCTTGACGGTTTGTCGCTCGTGCGGGGCCTGCGCGGCGCCGGCGGCAAGGTTCCGATCATCTTCCTGACCTCGATGGGCGGGGTCAACGATCGGGTCGAGGGCTTGGAAGCCGGCGCCGACGACTACCTGGTCAAGCCGTTTGCATTTTCAGAACTCCTGGCAAGGGTGAATGCCTTGTTGCGCCGGCCGCCGATCACCGCAGGAAAAGCCAAGCTGCGCGTGGCAGACCTGGAGCTGGATCTGTTCAGCCGATTGGCCAGCAGGGGTGGCACCAGTATCGAACTGTTGCCGCGCGAATTCGCCTTGCTTGAACTGCTGATGCGCAACGAAGGCCGCATTCTGACAAAGACGATGTTGCTGGAACGTATCTGGAACTTCAATTTCGATCCGCAAAGCACTGTCGTGGAGACCCATATCAGCCGCCTCCGTGCCAAGATCGACAAACCCTTCGACGTGCCGCTGCTGCACAATACGCGCAACACCGGCTACAGCATTCATGGTCAACGCTAGCATAACGCGCAGTACATCACTCCGCCTCGCCGGCTTCTACATCTCGCTGTTCCTGCTTTCGTTTCTGGGCGCCAACGCGGTGGGCTACAATATGGTCGCCTCCTATCTTTATGAGCGCCTGGACTCGAACGTCATGGAGCGCTTCAGGGAGATCGAGACTGCCTATATCAAGAACGGGATTGATGGTGCCGCTGCGATGATCCGAAGCCATGGCCCGGCGATACGCGGTCAGGAAACGCTCTATACCCTCAAGGATGCAGATGACACCGTCCTTGTCGGAAACATCGACACGGCTCACGCGCCGCCGGGCTTCTCGACACGGGCGCCCACGAGCCATGATAAGCCCCCGACCAATTATCGCCTCTATCGAAGGAACCTCGACCGGTACGATCTGACCGTTGGCGTCAGCTACGACGACACCAACCGTCTGCGCTGGATCGCACTTGTGAGTTTCGGATGGGCGACGGCCATCGTCCTTGCGGCCGGGCTAGGTGGCGGTGCGATATTCGCATTCCGCACTCGTCGCCGGATAGCCAGGTTCTCGAAGGCCATGAAGGCTGTCGGAGCCGGCGCACTTGCCACCCGACTGCCGGTTTCGAAGCGCCATGACGACATCGACGCCTTGGCAATCGAGGTCAACGACGCGCTAGGGCAATTGCAGGCAAACGTCGCGGCCATGACCCAGGTCACGACCGATATCGCCCACGATCTCAAAACGCCCATCGGGCGGCTGTATCTGACGCTTGAGGCAGCTTCCGAAAGCCCGGACCAGGCATCGGCGCTTCCGCTTATCGAACGAGCGATGAATGAAGTCGCGCGCATCACTGCGACGTTCGAGGGACTGCTGCGCATCTCCCAGATTGAATCCGGCGCACGCCGGTCGCGATTTGCCAAAGTCGACCTGATGGCGCTGGTCCGCGATATCGACGACATCTATCGCGATATAGTCGAGGACAGTGGGCGTTCGCTCCGCTTTTCAGACGACAGGCGCAACACCTCCGCTTTCGTGTGGGGCGATGCGGATCTTTTAAAGCAGATGTGCGTCAACCTGATCGTCAACGCAATGCGTCACACACAGCCAGGCGCACGCATTGTTATCGGCGTCAGAGTTCGGGGCGGCTCGTGCGTGGTCATTGTTGCCGACAATGGGCCTGGCATCCCCGAGCATGAACGCCAGAGGGTATTCAAGCGCTTCTATCGGCTGGAGAAGAGCCGTACGACGGAAGGCACGGGGCTGGGGCTCAGTCTCGTCAAGGCGATAGCCGATATCCACGGCGCCAACATCTTCCTGAATGATAACAACCCAGGCCTGATCGTTTCGATTTTCTTCCCGACGGTTCATTAGAAGCGCAGAACCCTACGCACTTTTCCTGGAATTGCTCCAGAAAGAAAATCTCCGCCCGTGGAGGTCAGACGCACGGGCGGATAGTCAGATCTGCGTTCGTCATTGAGACCCTCCTTTCATAAGACACCGCCTTTGAGCCCGTTTGAGCCGGGATATACAAATCTGTAATTCGGTGTTCGGCGCTCGCGGTGCTCGCCATTTCCCTGAGTGCGCCACCGGCCAGAAGCCGGCAAATGTGATGTGGCGTCACGGCAACAGTTTCGGTCCTCCGCGGCACCGAGCGCCGCTCTTACAGATATGTAAGCCTCGTGTTCGGCACCGGAAAAACTCGTGCCCGCAGATCAATTCGACCGCACCGACGACCGGTACGGCGTTACTCGAATTGAAAAGGTGGGAAATGAGAAAATCTCTTCTGTCGGCCGTACTCGTCATGCCGGCACTCGGTTTCAACGGTGCCTATGCCGCCGATCCGGCGGTTGTTGCCGAACCGGAACCAGCCGAATTCGTCAAGATTTGCGATGTCTATGGCACCGGCTTTTTTTACATCCCCGGGACCGAAACCTGTCTGAGGATCGGCGGATACGTTCGCTACGACATCGGCTTCGGCGAAAACCTCGGTTCGGATGTCGATGGCGATGGGCTCGGCGACACCTACTACAAGCGCGCGCGCTTCTCGCTGCAGACAGATGCGCGAAGCCAGACCGAGCTCGGTACCTTGCGCGCCTATGCCAAGATCAATTTCGACCGCGACACCAATGGTTCGATCTGGAATTACAACTCGTTCGGATCGCCCGTGGCCGACAACATCTACCTCAACGAGATCTATATGGAGCTTGGCGGCTTCCGGATCGGCATGACCGATTCCGTCTTCAGCACGCTGACAGATTATGCCGGCAACGTCATCAACGATTGGCTCCTGGGCTACGGACCGTTTCGTACCAACCAGGTCTCCTATACCTACACCGGCAGCAACGGCTTTGCGGCCACCGTCGCTTTGGAACAAGGAGCAGGCTCCTACACCATCGACAACTATGTTCCTCACGTCGTCTTCGGCGGCTCTTACACCCAAGGCTGGGGTAAAGTGTCGGCGGTTGGCGCTTATGACAGCGTCAACGAGGTCTGGGCCGGCAAGGCAAGATTGGACATCAAGGCAACGGATACCATCACGCTGTTCGTGATGGCAGGCTACAAATCCGACAGGAACATCCAGAATTACTATGGCAACTGGGGTGGCTCATGGGCCGTCTGGGGCGGTGGTACGGCACAGGTGAACGACAAGACCAGCCTCAATCTGCAAGTCGCCTATGACGACAGCAAGGCTTTTGCGGCGGTTGCCAATGTCTCCTACGCGGTTGTGCCAGGTTTCTACGTGACGCCCGAGGTCGTCTATACGAGCAAGCTCGACTACATAACCAATGGCAAGGGTTCTCTCGGCGGCTTCCTCCGCTTCGAACGGAACTTCTAGGTCAATCGGCCTGCTGCCCCAAGAAGGACAGCAGGCCCTTCCGTTACCCGAGAATCTGGCTGAGGAAGAGCTTGGTGCGCTCGTGGCGCGGATGATCGAAGAACTCGACCGGCGTGTTCTCTTCCACGATCTGGCCCTGATCCATGAAGATCACGCGGTTGGCCACCTTGCGCGCGAAGCCCATCTCGTGCGTCACGCACAGCATCGTCATGCCCTCTTCGGCAAGGCCGACCATCGTCTCCAGAACTTCCTTGATCATTTCCGGATCCAGCGCCGAGGTCGGCTCATCGAACAGCATGATGCGCGGGTTCATGCACAGCGAACGCGCGATCGCCACGCGCTGCTGCTGGCCACCCGACAGCTGGCCCGGATATTTGTGCGCCTGCTCCGGGATCTTGACGCGCTTGAGGAAATGCATGGCGGTCTCCTCCGCCTGCTTCTTCGGGATCTTGCGCACCCAGATCGGCGCCAGCGTGCAGTTCTCCAGGATGGTCAGGTGCGGGAACAGGTTGAAGTGCTGGAACACCATGCCGACCTCGCGGCGCACCTCGTCGATCTTCTTCAGATCGTTGGTCAGTTCCTTGCCGTCGACGATGATCTTGCCCTTCTGGTGTTCTTCCAGACGGTTGATGCAACGGATCATCGTCGATTTGCCCGAGCCAGAAGGACCGCAGATGACGATGCGCTCGCCGCGCATCACCTTCAGGTTGATGTCCTTCAGCACATGGAACTCGCCATACCACTTGTGCATGCCGACGATTTCGCATGCGACCGAACTGTCGGAGATCGGCGGGAGCGAGGTCTGGTCGGTCGTCATATCCGTAAATGCCGTCATGAGGATGCTCAATGGGAAACCGGGCCGCGTCTCTCCAGGAAGTCGGCGAAACGGGCGAAGGAGAAAGACAGCGCAAAGAAGATCGCGCCGATGAAGAGGAAGGTTTCGGCGGCTGGCGAAGGCCATTCCGGGTCGGCGAGTGCCGCCTTGCCGGAACTGATCAGGTCGAACAGTCCCACCACCAGGACAAGGCTGGTGTTCTTGATCATCACGATGATGGTGTTGGCAAGGGCCGGGATCACTACCCTGATCGCTTGCGGCAGGATGACGAGGTACTGCGTTCGCCAGAAAGGCAGACCGAGTGCAGCCGCCGCCTCGTATTGGCCTTTCGGTATAGCCTGAAGACCACCGCGGATCACCTCGGCGAGATAAGCCGCGGCAAAGATGGTCAGCGCAACCAGCGCACGCACGAACTTGTCGGGCAGGAGCGCCTCGGGCAGGAACAGCGGCATCATGATCGAGGCAACGAACAGGATCGAGAGCAGTGGCAAGCCACGCACGGATTCGATCAGCACGACAGCACCAATCCTCACCATCGGCATTGCCGAGCGCCTTGCCAGGGCAAGGAGGATGCCGATCGGGAAGGCAGTGCCTATAGCAACGACAGTCAGTATCAATGTTACCGGAAGACCACCCCAGGAAGAGGTTGGCACCTCGACAAGACCGAAGCCACCTCCCATCAGCCAGACGATCAGAGCGAATGCAGCAACCCACAGCATAAGCAACCGAGATGTCCAACTCGCCGGCCGAACAGACCAGCCCAGCAGGGCCACGATCAGCAAACAGACGATCGCAGGGCGCCAGCGTTCGTCGACCGGGTAGATGCCGAAGAGCAACTGTCCGGACTTCGCGTAGACAAAGCTCCAGCAGGCCCCCGTGGCTGTACGACAGGCGTTGGGATCTGGATCGAACCACACCGCATCGATCACCAGCCAACGCAGCATGGGCGGCACTGTAACGATGAGCAAGGCGCTGAACATCAGCGTGAGAGCGGCGTTGAGCGGCGAGCCCAACAGAAGCCTGGCGAGGCGCTGCAGGGCGCCAAAGCGCAAATTCCCCGGCAAGGTTTCGGGTGGCATGGGAAGGGATACTGCCTTCATGGCTTATCGCTCCACGATGGCGATGCGGCGATTGTACCAATTGGCCGCGCTCGACAGGGTGAGATTCAGGGCGAGATAGACGCCAAGGATGATGAAGACGCCTTCGATCGAATGGCTGGATTTGCTGATAATGGTGTTCATGACGGCGAGGAAATCCGGGTAGCCGACAGCAATGGCCAGGGTCGAGTTCTTGACGACGTTGATGTATTGGCTGTTGAGCGGTGGCACGATTACCCGCAGCATTTGCGGCACGACGATCAGGCGCAATATCTTGCTACGCGGCAGACCGAGCGAGTTGCCGGCATCCCATTGCCCGCGACCAACCGACAAGATGCCGCCGCGGACGATCTCCGCCACAAAGCCTGTGGTGTAGATGGTCAATCCGACGAGGATCGTGCTGAGCTCGGGCGTCAATTCCTTACCCCCTTCGAAGTTCGAGCCGGCAAAGGTTGGCCAGTCGACCACAAAGCGCACATCGGCAAGCCAGAGCCCCGTCAATCCTGCGACCAGGGCAGCAGGCACCATCCATGACCGTGACCTGCCTTTGCCCGTCGCCACCCAGGCCGTGACCAGCAATACAGGGGCTGCCAGCACAATGATCAGGCCAGTCGTGCCGACATCGAAGCCAATGGCGGGCACCACGAAACCGCGCATGGATGCGTAAACGCCCGGCAGCGGGTTGAGCGCTTCGCCGACTGGCGGCAGCACTTTCCACCACAGGGAGTAGAGAAAGATCAGCAGCACGATCGGTGGCGAATTGCGCGCCAGCTCAACCCAGACACGACAAGTGCCCGCGGCCAAAGGGTTGCTGCTCAATCGGGTGATGCCGACGATGAGACCGAGCACGGACGAAAAGAGAATGACCAGGACGGAAATGAACACCGTGTTGGCCAACCCGACCACGATGGCCCAGTAGTAAGGATCGCGCGACTTGTAGGTGAGGATCGCCTCTGAAATGACGATCCTCGATGGCGTCGTCAGAAAATCGAAGCCAATCGGAATCCCCCTCGCCTTCAGATTGTCGAAGGTCGTATCCACCAGCAAGGCAACGAAGGCAACGAAGGCCAGAACCAGAATAGCCTGGATGATGATTGATCGGGTCTTGGCGTCGCTCAGCATTCCGGCCTCGCAGGTTCACAGCGTTCGGAGGTCAAAGGGGGTGCCTTTGTATGGGCTCACTCCCAGGGATAAGGGTAATTGAGACCGCCATCCTGCCAGAGCTTGTTGAGACCGCGATCGACCTTCAATGGGCTGTCCTTGCCGAGATTTCTGTCCCAGATCTCGGCGTAGTTCCCGACCTGCTTGATGACGTTGTAGGCCCACTTGTCGTCCAGCCCGAGCGGCTTGCCAAAACCGGCCTCACCTCCAAGGACGCGCTTGATATCCGGCCCGCCGGAAGCGAGCTTTTCATCGATGTTCTGTGATGTGATGCCGTTGAGTTCCGCCCAGAACAGCGCATTCACCGTCCAGCGTACAACGTCGAAGAGCTGATCGTCGCCACGTGCCACGGCAACGCCGTTGGGCTCGGCGCCATGGCCTGCCTTGATGATGTCGTAGTCGTCCGGGTTCTTGGCGACGGAGGCGCGCTGGCCGGCCGCGGCGGTTCCGTCGGTAACGTAGGTGTCGCAGCGACCACCGAAGAAGGCGTCGCGGGCCTGGATGGTCGAGTCGTAGTAGACCTTCTTCATGGTGATGCCATATTCTTCCTCGGTCTCCTCGATGGCCTTTTCGGTCAGCGAACCGCCGCTCTGCAGGCATACCGTCTTGCCGTCCAGTTGCTTGGCATCGGTGATGTTGTCGGACTTACGCACCAGAACGCCATCGGTGTCGTAGAGCGTGATCCACACGAAGCGCACGACCGAGTCGCGGCTGTAGGTGATCGTGGAAGTGCGTGACAGCACGTCGATCTCGCCGGTCTGCAGTGCCGGGAAGCGCTGGCCGGCATTCAGCGGCACGTAGCGGATCTTTTCCTTGTCGCCGAGGATTGCCGTGGCGAAGGCGCGGCAGATGTCGGAATCGAAGCCACGATAGTAACCCTTCTCGTCCGGCCGGGAGAGGCCAGGCACGCCTTGACTTGCTCCGCAGCTCAGATAGTCGCGCTCCTTGATCTTGCCGACCACGCTCTGCGCGCTGGCAGCGTCTGCGCCGGCCACGAGCCCAGCCAGGCCAAACGCCATCACGGCAAACCGTTTGAAGTTTCTCGCAGACATGTCCATTTCCCCTTGTTCTTGTGTTGTCATTGTTCTTCGGCAGCGCTGTCTTGGCTCAGAGCCAAGACAGGTTGTTTTTTCGCGAACAGCTCGAAAGCCCGTGTAAGGTCGGCCAGAAGATCGCTTGCCGCTTCAAGACCGATCGACAGTCGCCAGACCGGACCGGGCTTCAGCCAGTCGAGACTGCTTCGCCCCCTGCGCGGGTCGTTGACCGCGACCAGCGAGTGCACTCCGCCCCAGCTGGCGCCAAGCTTGAACAGACGCAAGCGGTCGAGCGCTTCGGCCTGAAACGGCGCCAGGTCGGGTCGCAGAACGACCGAAAAAACACCCGCCGCACCCGCGAAATCCCGTTTCCAGACCTGATGCCCCGGATGTGCTGGCTGGGACGGGTGCAATATCTGAACGACTTCGGGGCGGGACGCCAACCAGGCCAGGATTTCTCGCGCCGTGGCGTCGGCCTGTCGCATGCGTACCGGCATGGTCATCAGCCCACGCTCGCACAGCGCGCAGTCGTCCGGTGAAACTCCGTAGCCAAGGAAACGCGCGGTATCTTTCAGGCGCCTGAACAGCGCATCATCACGAACCGCGACGGAACCCATCAACAGGTCGCCATGACCGCCGGCATGTTTGGAGAGAGCCTGCATGGAGATGTCGACGCCATGGTCGAGAGGCCGGAACAGAAGATGCGAGGCCCACGTGTTGTCGGCAGCGACGAGCGCGCCGGCTTTGTGGACCGCAGCGACAATGGCCGGCACATCCTGCACCTCGAAAGTGGCGGAGCCTGGGGACTCTACCCAAACCAGCCGCGTCCTTTCGTCGATGAGCCCGATAAGATCTGCGTCAAGCCGTGGATCGTAGGAAACGGCATCGATCCCCAATGGCCCAAGGAAACGCAAAGCCATGTCGCGCGCCGGTGCGTAGAGGGTCTCCGGCACGAGTACACGCTCCCCTCCCTTGCATGTCGCCATGGTCGCCAAGGTAATGGCCGCCATGCCGGAAGGCACGACGAGCGCGCGACTGCCGCCTTCCAGCGCGGCGATGTGATCCTCCAGCTGGCGGCTCGTCGGCGTGCCGTAAAGTCCGTAGCTGAAACCGTCGTACAGGCGTTCGGTGCGGGTCTGAAAGGCCTCGAGATTGTCGAAGACCACAGTCGACGCGCGCTCGACCGACATGGCCAGCGCCTGGAAAGGCTCCCGCGAGCGTAGCGGAGGATGAATGTGTGCGGTGTCGTCCTGTCGGGTCATGGAGAAACTCTAGTCGACTCAGCCATTGCCATCTATGGCCATTTCGGTAGAGTCCATCCACTTTTGATATAGGTTTCCCATGAACCTGCGGGATGTCGACGTCTTCAATGCGATCATGATCACAGGAGGTGCCGGGGCAGCCGCAACACTGCTCGACACCTCGCAACCAGCGATCAGCCGCTCGCTCGCCAAGCTGGAGGGCGAACTCGATTTTCGCCTGTTCGAGCGCATTCGCGGCAGGCTCGTCCCGACGCGGGAGGGCGAGCTTTTCCATGCCGAAGTCAAAGCCAACCTGGTCGGGCTTGATCGACTGAAGCTGCGTGCCGCCCAGATCAAGGAAGTCGGCACGGGTACGATCCGCGTGGCCAGCCTATCGGCATTGGGGCATGGGCTGGTGCCACGCGCCATCGTTGCTTTCTCGAAGAAGCACCCGCAGGTGCGCATCAGCTATCAGGTCCGCACCTCCCACGTCGTCCGCGATCTTGTGGCGTCCGGCAGTTTCGACATCGGGCTCGCTGCAGACGAAGTGGATACCACAGGCGTTTTGCACAGCGTCTTCACCACGCCACGCGCAGTCTGTGTCATGCCGAAGAACCACCGACTATCTGGCAAATCTGTCGTCACGCCCGCCGATCTCGCGGATGAGGGCTTCCTGGCTCTGTCGCCGGAAGACACGGTGCGGCTGGCAATGGACAAGATCTTCGTCGAACACGGCGTGCGGCCACGCGTCCTCATCGAGACGCCCTATGGCCTCACCATCGCCATCCTCGCCGCGAAGGGCATGGGGGTGGGACTGGTCAATCCCTCCGTCATAGCCGACGGGATGATCGCAGGCATCGTCGCCAGGCCATTCGAGCCGGCTGTCCATTTCCGTGCGCTGATCCTGCGCCCACCGGATGGCATCAATTCGGCGCTTGTCACCGACTTCACCGCGGAACTCTACGCCGCACGCAATGCACTGGGAGACTAGACGCCCGGTCGTTGCCCGACTCTCGACAGCAAGCCACCTTCGACTTCCCGAAAGAGACGAAAGGCACGCTTCAGGCCTGACGCATCGCCGTGCTGCGCAGCGCCCCAAGTGCCACGAGGCAGAGGATCGAGACCGGAAAGACGATCCATGCGAGCATCGACCAACCCCAGGCGTTGTAGACCGCACCGGACATCAGCGAGGCAAACGCCACGGAACCGAACAGGATCAGGTCGTGGAAGCCCTGGATCGTACCCTTCTCCTCCGGCCGATAGCTTTCCGTCACCATGGCGGTTGCGCCGATGAAGCCGAAATTCCAGCCCAGGCCTAGCAGGATCAGCGTGGTCCAGAATTGCCAGAGCTGGATGCCTGACAAAGCGATCACCGCGCATCCGATCAAGAGCACGAAGCCGACGGCAACGATGCTTGGGGCACCGAAACGATGGATAAGCCGACCAGTGAAGAAGCTCGGCCCGAACATTGCCATCACGTGCCAGGAGATGCCGAGCGTCGCTTCATCGGAGGAAAAGCCGCAACCGACCATGGCAAGAGGTGCGCCGGTCATGACGAAGGTCATCATCGTGTAGGAGCCGACGGCACAAAAGAGCGCGATGAAGAAGCGCGGCTGGCTGATGATCTCGGCGAGAGACCTGCCGCCATGGGCCGCCGCCTGCTCGGCCTGCGACGGCTTTGGCGTGTTGAGGAAAAACAGGATCGCGCCGCCCACCACCGACAGGACGAGGATCGACGCAAAGGCGCCGGCAAAAGGCACCGGCGCCAGCAGGTCCTTGGTGAAGATCACCACCTGCGGGCCGAGAATTGCCGTGATGATACCGCCCGCCAACACGAAGGAAATGGCACGTGCCTTGAATTCCTGCGGGGCATTGTCGGCAGCGGCGAAGCGGAACTGCTGCACGAAGGCGGCTCCCACCCCTATCACCAGCAGCCCGAACACAAAAATCCAGAAACTCGACTGGAACAGCGCCAGGGTGGCGATCAGTCCGCCCAGCGCGGTGACGACAGTACCGAGGAGAAAGCCGTCGCGATGGCCCAATCGGCGGATCAGCGCGGCCGAAGGCAGCGCACCCACCGCCAGGCCGACCGAGAACCCGGTGAGTGGTGCCGTGGCAAGTGACTTGTCGGGCCCGAGCAGGAATTCGCCAGCCAGCGCGCCGAGCGCGAAGCAGATCGGACCGGCCGACCCCAGTACTGCCTGGGCAGCGGAGAGGATGAAGGCGGTACGGCGCGCCTCGTTTTCAGCGGCGGCCGTCACGGCGCTCATCGCGCGTCCTTTCCCCTGCCCTCGCCGCGCACACGACGCGCCACACGGTCGAGCACCGCATTGACCAGCTTGGGCTCTTCTTCGGAGTAGAAAGCCTTTGCGATGTCAACATATTCCGAGACGATCACCGCAACCGGCACGTCCTCGCGCTTCATCAACTCGTAGACGCCGGCGCGCAGGATGGCGCGCAGCGTGGAATCCAGCCGGGACAGCGGCCAATCTTCGGTCAAGGACTGACGGATAACCGGATCGACCGTCTTCTGGTTCTCGACCACACCGGCCAGGATGGCACGAAACCACTGTGCGTCTGCCTCACGGTACAGGGCGCCGTCGACTTCCTTGCCGAGCCGAAACGCTTCGTATTCAGCGGTGATCTCCAGCAAGCCTGAGCCGGCGACATCCATCTGGTAGAGCGCCTGCACAGCCGCGAGGCGCGCGGCACCCCGCTTGTTGGCCTGACGCGGAGCAGAATCGGACGGTTCTGTCACGCTGACGCTCCCAGTTTTTCCTTGAGCGCGATCATGGTCAGCGCCGCGCGCGCGGCGAACCCGCCTTTGTCGCCTTCGCTCTTCTTGGCGCGCACCCAAGCCTGTTCCTCGTTTTCGGTGGTCAGGATACCGTTGCCGATCGCAATCGACTCCTGCACCGAAAGGTCCATCAGCGCACGACTCGACTCGTTCGCCACAATGTCGAAATGATAGGTGTCTCCGCGGATGACGGTGCCGAGCGCCACGAAGCCGTCATAGATCTTGCCGCCCTCAGCCATACCGTCGAGCGCGAATGCGATGACGCCCGGGATTTCGAGCGAGCCAGGAACGGTCACCACGTCATAGGTCGCGCCGGCTTCGCCAAGCGCGCTCGCGGCGCCGTCAAGCAACGCGTCCGCGAGATCGTCGTGGAACCGCGCCTCGATGATGAGAAGGTGGGCGTTCTTCCTTGGCCTGATGAACGCCTTGCCGTGTTGAGATGTGCCAGCCATGAAGATCTCCGGAATTGTCGGTGACTTAGGCCGAAGCGGCGGCCGGCGCAAGCGACGTTTGAGCATGCCTGCCATCACATGCATTCCCCGACAACCGCGCGTCGATGCCAGCCCCTATTCGGGACACTCCTTTATTGTTTTAGGGATAAAATATAATCTCGTGCCAGAATTGATGACGGACGAAGGTATCCCATGGAAACGGGCGCAGAAAGCTTCGATACCGCAAGGCCACGACGTCCGCGCCTCGACGAGATCGAGACAGCGCGGACGCGGCTGGCGGCCTACATGTCCCGCACGCCGTTGATTCAGCTCGATCTTGGGCTGCCGGATCGGCGCATATTCCTCAAACTCGAAACACTGTCCCCCATCGGGGCTTTCAAGCTGCGGCCGGCACTGAATGCATTGCTGTCGCGCGACATCAAGACCTTGCGTAGTGGCGTTGCAACGGCGAGCTCCGGTAACATGGCCTATGGCATGGCCTGGGCCGCGCACAGGCTCGGCGTCCCGATGGCCGCCTACATGTATTCAGGAGCACCGCGGACCAAGATTGACGGCGTCCGCAAACTCGGCGGTGAAGTCCGCTTCATCTCCATGGAAACCTGGTGGCGCTACATCATCGACGCCGAACGTCCCGAACTCGATGAGCTTCTCATCAATCCGGTGACGGATCAGGCCGTGCTGATCGGCAACGGCACGATCGGCCTGGAAATCGTCGAGGATCTACCGGAGGTCGATGTCGTGGTGACACCCTTCGGCGGCGGCAGCCTGACGACGGGCGTTGCCAGTGCGGTCAAGGCGTTGTGCCCAGAGGCGAAGATCATTGCAGCCGAAGATGAACAGGCGGCGCCCGTCACCGCGGCTCTTGCTGCCGGGGGCATTGTCGAGATCGAGACCAAGCCGTCTTTCGTGAAGAGCATCGGCGGCCCGTCGCTCGTGCCGAAGTTGTGGCCGGTCGTGAACCCGCTGATCGACGGAGCGGTTGCCGTCAGTCTCAACCAGATCGCCGATGCGATGCGGCTCCTGTTCTCGAAAGGCAAGGTTGTGGCGGAGGGCGCGGGCGCTGCTTCTCTGGCGGTCGCCCTTGCCAGCGACCGCATCAAAGGCAACGTGGTGTGCGTCATATCGGGCGGCAACGTCGACGCGGCGGCTTATTCGCAGGTGCTTGCTGGCGCCATTCCGGAGCCGTGAACTGTGAACCACCAGAATGGCTGGGCAACCTGACAGAATGCGATGAGTCATCTCGGTTCTGGACAACTTAGCGCTGTGCCGACCGAACTGACATTACGACTGAAATCGTGTCGCCTGCAGTCAGATCGAGTTTTCGCCTTACCTTGTCCTTCAATGGCAGAAGGTAACCCTCGTTCTTTGGGAACAATGACGAGGAAAACATGAAACCACGGATCGTGGCCTCGACAGGGATCATCCCCCAACCATACGTCACGAACTTCGAGATTTGCCGTATCTCTTCGCCGCAGTGGGGAGGTACCGGCGCAAAGAAAAACGGAGACGGCCCCCGCCAGTGAATTATCTGGGCTTCGAATTGAAACTCAGACATGGCGTTCCCTTTTTTGGGGCCGGAGCCCCTCAAAGCCCCTCTTTTGCAGCCTCGGCCAGTCGCGCCGCGTAGCGCGCCATGGTGTCGATCTCGATGTTGATACGATCGCCCACCTGCCGATCCGCCCAGGTCGTCACCTGCAACGAATGATGGATCAAAAGCACGTCGAAGTGCGTGCCTTCCACCTTGTTGACGGTCAGCGAGGTACCATCCAGCGCCACCGAACCCTTGGGCGCAATGAATTTGGCCAGTTCGCGCGGCGCCTCGAGCGTGAAACGCACGGCATCGCCCTCGTCCTCACGTGCCACGACCAGTGCGGTACCATCGACGTGGCCGGACACGATATGGCCGCCCAATTCGTCGCCGATCTTCAATGCCCGCTCCAGATTGATGCGGGTGCCCGCCTTCCAGTCGGACGCGGTGGTGAGCCTCAGCGCCTCTTCCCAGGCCTCGACCTCGAACCAGCGTGCGTTGGACCCCTGTTCCGGCAACGCCGTCACGGTCAGGCACACGCCGCCACAGGAGATCGAGGCACCGATGTCGATGGTCGCTGGGTCGTAGCTGGTATCGATGCGCAGACCGACGCCTTCCTTGCGCGGAGCAACCGCAGCCACAGTGCCAATATCGGTGACTATGCCGGTGAACATCAGAGACTATCCCTTATCCATTCTGCGCAGCGATCCTCGCCGAAGCTCGTCTCGCGCAATTTACGGAATTCGGCCGGAATGCCAGTCGCGTCGATGGGCGAGGCGATTCCATCGGCGCCGATCAACGCCGGCCCGGTGAACAGGATGATCCGATCAACCAGCCCCTCGTCCAGGAAAGCCCTGGCGATCTCCGCGCCACCTTCAACCAGCACGCTCGCCATGCCGAGCGCTGCCAGGTCCTCCATCAGTTCTGGCAATGCGATACGGCCATCGACGGTTTCGGTGCCGATAAAGCGCACTCCGCGCCGTTCCAGTGCTGCCTTGCGCTGAGGATCTGCTTCGGCACAGGCGGCGATGTAGAGCGGTACACGGTCCACCTCGGCCAGCAGCTTGGCTGTTTCCGGCAAACGGATGTGACGATCAAGCAGCACCCGCGCCGGCGAACGCCCCTCCAACCCGGGCAGGCGAACGGTCAAGGCAGGATCGTCCTCGAGTGCCGTGCCGATCCCGATCAGAACCGCGTCCGCTTCCGCACGGATCAGATGCACCTCGCGGCGCGCGGCATCACCGGTGATGGAGATTTGGCCCGCGCCCTTGCGGCCGATCATGCCGTCTGCCGAAAGGGCAAGTTTCAGAATCACTTCCGGACGCTTCCTGAGAGAGCGCATCAGGTAGCCGGCCATCTGCTCGCCGGCCTCTGCGGCCAGTACATGCTCAATCACTTCGACGCCGGCATCACGCAGGATGGCGTAACCCTTGCCTGATACGCGCGGATCCGGATCGCTCGCCGAACCAACCACCCGCTTGATGCCTGCGGCAACCAGTGCGTTGGCACAGGGCGGCGTGCGGCCATGATGGGCGCAAGGTTCGAGCGTCACATAGGCGGTGGCACCTTTGGCGAGCGAGCCCGCCTCGGCCAGAGCCTCGGTTTCGGCATGTGGACGTCCACCAATGGCAGTCACACCGGTGCCAACGATCATCGGACCAGCACCATCGTCCCGCACGATGATGGTGCCAACGGAAGGATTGGTGGCAGTGCGGCCGAGGTTGCGCCGTGACAGCCTGATCGCTGCGGCCATGAACCGGCGGTCGAGAGCCTGCTGTTCTGGGCTGTTATGCGACGTCACGACCTATCCAGCATCCTCGTCGCCCTTCAGTTCGCCAAGCACGTCGTGGAAGTCCTTGGCTTCGCGGAAATTGCGATAGACCGAGGCAAAACGGACATAGGCAACATCGTCCAGCGACTTCAGCGCGTCCATCACCAGGCGGCCAACCTCCGCCGACGGGATTTCGGTCTCGCCCGAGCTTTCCAGCTGACGCACGATACCGGTGACCGCACGGTCGATCCGATCGGGATCGACATTGCGTTTGCGCACCGCGGTCTCGACCGAACGCGCAAGCTTGTCGCGATCGAATGGTACCTTGCGGCCGGATTTCTTGACGACGACGAGGTCACGCAGTTGCACCCGCTCGAACGTGGTGAAGCGACCGCCGCAATCGGGGCAGACGCGGCGGCGGCGGATGGCGGCGCCATCCTCGGCGGGACGCGAATCCTTCACCTGCGTGTCTTCGGACTGGCAATAGGGACAACGCATGGCGGGCCTTGGCTAACGATTCTGATTGGGCGCGAGGCTAGAGTGTTTCCAACAAAGTAGGAAGCGCGGAAGCGGAATCCAACAGCATCCCCATCCGCTAATTTCCCACCCCGAGAAAAGCCGCCTGCACGCGCGCATTTCCTTTTGAAGAACTTGCCAATCCATTCGTGCCTAATGGAAAACATGACAAAACTGGCGGTTCTCATCATGAAAACCGCCAGTTTCTGGAACCAGAATAACTACGTTCTAAAGTTTGCGCAGGTGCAATTCCATACGTCCCGTTCGCCTCCGTCGCGATCAGGCGGATGCCCTTCCCCGAGAGGAGGAAGGGCCGAGGTCATCAATCAGCCAGCTTCAACGCATCGCGGATGGTGAAGAACATGTCGGTCTGGTCCGTCAGGCCGGCAAAATTGGCGGCATGGGGACCATAGGCCGCGACGCGTAGCTGCGCGCCGGTATGTTCCTGATCGTTTTCATCTTCCGACGTGCCATAGTTGATGGTGAGCACTGTACCATCCTTGGTGTTCAGAACCTGAGTGAGACCAGTCGACTTGGTCTCGTTCGGGATGATCTGGCTGGTGTGGGCGTGGTCGGCGGTGACGATGACCAGCGTCTTGCCGTCGGCCTTGGCGAAGTCGAGTGCAACCTGCACGGCTTCGTCGAGATCGACCGTCTCGCCGATCTGGCCACATGGATTGGCGGCATGATCCTGCTTGTCGATCGAAGCACCCTCGACCTGCAGGAAGAAGCCCTTCTCGTTGGTCTTGAGCAGTTCGATCGCCTTGGTTGTCATCGCGGCCAGCGTCGGGACAGTTGCGGCGCGTTCGCCGTTCGGTTCGCAGGTCACCACCGGCTGGTCGATGTTACCGTGATGAGTGGCCTTCGGGCCCTTCCAGCGCACAGGCATGTTGCCCTCCGAGAACAGGCCGAGCACCGGCTTGTCGTTGTTGGCAGCGGTCAGAGCCTTGAGCTCGTCGGCATTGGTCACGATCTGGAAACCGCGTTCCTTAGCCTGGTCGAGCAACGTCTTGTCCTTCCAGTCCCCGGCCTTGGCGGTCTCGCCGAAGCTCTTTGCGCCACCACCCAGCACAACGTCGGCGCGCGTGTTCAGCAACTGCTCTGAAATCGAACCGAGGCCGCCGTTCTCCAGCGCATTGGTCGGGCATTTTTCAGCGGTCGCGGTTGGGCCATAGCATTTGCGCTGCGTGACATGGGCAACCTGCACGGCAGGCGTGGCGTCCTGGATCTCGGCGGTGGAGACATTGCCCGTGCCGATCCCGGCGACCTTGGCCAGCTCGATCAGGGTCTTGTGCGGCTTTTCCTGGATGTCGACGGAGATGGCGCCGTTGTAGGTCTTGGTGCCCGTAGCCCAGGCCGAGCCCGAGGCGGCGGAATCAGTGACATAGCTCGGCTTGCCGCTCTTCTTGTCGAGCGCATAGTGCGTGTACTGACCCGTAACCGGTAGCGCATCGATGCCCTTGAAGAACCCGCCGGCGCCTTCGGCAACGTTACGCGCTACCGTGATTTCGGAATCGCCCATGCCGTCGCCGATGAGCAGGATGACGTTCTTCACGTCGCCGCCCTGGATGTACTTCTGAAATTCCGCGGTGGCCTCTCCGGTCAGGCGCCTTGCGCCCCCTTGCTGGGTGATGTCCCCCTTGGCGCCACGCTCAAGAAAAGCATCGGCGGCCCCCTGCCCGTAAACGGTGCCAGAAACGAGAAGCGCGGAAAACGCTGCCGTGGCCAGCAGCGAGCGCCTGATGAGATTGGTCATGATCATCCATCCTTCAAAACGGTGATAAGGGTCCCCCGAGACCCATCCCCTCTCCGTTTTGTTGGAAAGCCATGACCGGCAGATGACAGCCGGGCAACGGCTGGATGATCATCCCCTGCTCTGCGCTGAAAAGCCGATTCAGGCTGATGCACAAACCGCAAATGATGCGGGACCCAAAAACAAAAAGGGACCCACGAGGGGTCCCTGAATGTCTTTCAACAAGTCCGAAGGGCTTAGGCCGCCTCGGTCTCGGTCGCTTCGGCTTCGACACGAGCGCGGTCGGCAGCGCCCTTGGCCGAGGTATCACGATCAACGAACTCGATGACCGCCATGGCGGCGTTGTCGCCCTTGCGGAAACCTGCCTTCATGATGCGCAGATAACCGCCGTTGCGCTGCGCATAACGCGGTGCAATCGTATCGAACAGGCGCTTCACGACCGGCTCATTGCCGATCTGGGCGATGACCTGACGACGGGCGTGCAGGTCGCCGCGCTTGCCGAGCGTGACGAGCTTCTCGACGATCGGACGCAGGTCCTTCGCCTTCGGCAGGGTGGTGACGATCTGCTCGTGCTCAATCAGAGACACGGCGAGGTTGGCGAACATCGACTTGCGGTGGCTTACGCTGCGGGCGAAGCGACGGCCTTTGAAACCGTGGCGCATGGCTCTTTTCCTTCTTCAGTTGTTCAAGAGGCCACGGCCTCTGATGGTTTTCCGCATGACCGTCGGATCAGCGGCTCTCACCGCCGATCCTTGGAGTTCATGCTCAATATTGGTCTTCGTAACGCTTTGCGAGGTCTTCGATGTTTTCCGGCGGCCAGTCCGGCACTTCCATACCGAGGTGCAGGCCCATCGCTGCCAGAACTTCCTTGATCTCGTTCAGGGACTTGCGGCCGAAGTTCGGCGTACGAAGCATCTCCGCTTCCGTCTTCTGGATGAGGTCGCCGATGTAGACGATGTTGTCGTTCTTCAGGCAGTTGGCCGAGCGCACCGACAGTTCCAGCTCGTCGACCTTCTTGAGGAGCGACGGGTTGAAAGCGAGTTCGGTGACAGCCTCAGCCGCCACTTCCTTCTGCGGCTCGTCGAAGTTGACGAACAGCGAAAGCTGGTCCTGCAGGATGCGAGCGGCGAAAGCCACCGCGTCCTCACCGGTAACCGAACCATCGGTCTCGATGGTCATGGTCAGCTTGTCCTTGTCGAGCTCTTCGCCGTGGCGGGTGTTCTCAACCTTATAAGAGACCTTCTTGACCGGCGAGTAGAGCGAGTCGACCGGGATCAGCCCGATCGGCGCGTCTTCAGCGCGGTTGCGTTCAGCCGGCACATAACCCTTGCCGGTGTCGACGGTGAACTCCATCCGGATCTCCGCGCCCTCGTCGAGGGTGCAGATGACGTGGTCGGGGTTCAGGATCTCGACGTCGCCAACGGTCTGGATGTCACCAGCCGTGACGGCACCCGGCCCCTGCTTGCGCACGACCATGCGCTTGGGACCATCGCCTTCCATCTTGATGGCGATTTCCTTGATGTTCAGCACGATATCGGTCACGTCCTCGCGAACACCGCCGATGGACGAGAATTCATGCAGCACACCATCGATCTGCACGGCGGTAACAGCCGCGCCACGCAGCGACGAAAGCAGCACGCGACGCAGCGCGTTGCCCAAGGTCAGACCGAAACCGCGTTCCAGCGGCTCTGCGATCAGCGTCGTCAGCGTCTTGCCCTTCGACGAGAAGTCGATCTTGTTGGGCTTGATCAGTTCCTGCCAGTTCTTCTGGATCATTTTCTACCCTTCCGTTTCCCCACCACCATCCAATCGTGGCGGGCGACCTGGAAACCATTCGGGAACGCACGAGGCGTTCCCGGTGGCATTCGAAAAGCTATTAGACGCGGCGCTTCTTGCGCGGACGGCAGCCGTTATGCGGGATCGGCGTCACGTCACGGATCGAGGTGATGGTGAAGCCGGCGGCCTGCAAAGCGCGGAGCGCCGACTCACGACCCGAACCTGGACCGCAAACCTCGACTTCGAGCATGCGCATGCCGTGTTCCTGCGCCTTCTTGGCGACGTCTTCGGCGGCCATCTGGGCAGCGAACGGGGTCGACTTGCGCGAACCCTTGAAGCCCTGGGCGCCAGCCGATGACCAGGCAATCGCATTGCCCTGTGCATCGGAAATGGTGATCATGGTGTTGTTGAAGGTCGAGTTGACGTGAGCGACACCCGACGAGATGTTCTTGCGTTCGCGGCGACGGACGCGTGCGGCTTCCTTGGCCATGGTAGTCCTTTCAGTTGATCTCTACACCGCCGTAATGCCAGCGGCTACACCTGGAGGCAGTCGGACTTCGGCAGTCGGCAGCCGTCTTATCCGACTGCCCATTGCCTACTGGCGACTGCCGCCAAATTACTTCTTCTTGCCGGCGATCGCCTTCGCCGGACCCTTGCGGGTGCGAGCGTTGGTGTGGGTACGCTGGCCGCGCACCGGCAGCGAACGACGGTGACGCAGGCCACGGTAGCAGCCGAGGTCCATCAGACGCTTGATGTTCATCGAGACTTCGCGACGCAGGTCACCTTCGACCTGATAGTCACGATCGATCGTCTCGCGGATCTGCAGCACTTCGGCATCGGTCAGCTGGTTGACGCGGCGCTCTGCAGGGATGCCGACCTTGTCGACGATTTCCTGGGCGAACTTCTTGCCAATGCCGTGAATGTACTGAAGCGCGATAACGACGCGCTTGTTGGTCGGAATATTAACGCCGGCTATACGAGCCATGACTTCTCTTTCTCCATTTGGGCCGGACGACAACGTCGAACCGGCGCTTTGCGTGAACCCGCGTCCGGTGGAGGCCGGCCCATGCGGGAGTTCCTGTTCAAAGCGGCTGCATTGTCCTCACGGACAAGCAAAGCTCATGCCTGATAGGGAGACGGGCCGCCATACTCCAGCAGCCCGGCCCAGTCAAGCTTAATTGTTCATTTCTGGACAGCAGCTGCCAGAATGGTCTCGATCTGCCCGGTTACGGCATCGATGTCGGCCATGCCGTCGACGCCCTTCAGCATGCCTTTGGCATGATAATAACCGATGAGCGGAGCCGTCTTCTTGTAATACTCGCGCAGACGCTCCTCGAAGACTTCGGGATTGTCGTCCTTGCGCACCGGCTGCCCGGCTGCCGCTGCTTCCTGAGCGCGCTTGACGATTCGGCCAACCAGCACCTTGTCGTCAACGACGAGCTCGATGACCGCGTTCAGCTTCAGCTTGCGCTCCGCGAGCATCGCCTCGACCGCGTCGGCCTGTGCCAGCGTGCGCGGATAACCGTCCAGGATGAACCCGCTGGCGCAATCGGCCTGGTCTATGCGCTCTGCAACGATGGCGTTGACGATAGCATCGGACACCAGTTCGCCGGCATCCATGACCGCCTTGGCCTTGAGGCCTACCGGTGTCTCCGCCTTGACGGCGGCACGCAGCATGTCTCCGGTGGAGAGCTGCGGAATGCCGTGTTTTTCAACCAGTCGCTGCGCCTGCGTCCCCTTGCCCGCACCAGGCGGGCCAAGCAATATCAACCTCATCTACCCCTCTTACCTCCGCGCAGCTTCGACTTCTTGATCAGACCCTCGTACTGATGCGCGATCAGATGACCCTGAATCTGCGCAACGGTGTCGAGCGTTACACTGACCACGATCAGAAGCGAAGTGCCACCAAGGTAGAACGGTACGCCAGTCGCCGAAATCAGGAATTCCGGCATCAAGCAGATGACAACCAGATAGATGGCGCCGATCACCGTGATGCGGGTAAGCACGTAGTCGATATACTCGGCAGTCCGCTCTCCCGGACGGTAACCAGGGATGAAGCCGGAATGCTTCTTCAACTGGTCGGCGGTGTCCTTCGGATTGAAGACGATCGCCGTATAGAAGAACGCGAAGAACACGATCATGGCAGCATAGAACGCCATGTAGAGCGGCTGGCCGTGACCGAGCGACGCCAGAACGGTGTTCGCCCAGGCCGGCAGGTTGGTCGTGCTCGAGAAACCGGCAACGGTCGCCGGCAGAAGCAGCAGCGAGGACGCGAAGATCGGCGGGATAACGCCCGACGTGTTGAGCTTCAGCGGCAGGTGCGACGTATCGCCCTGGAACATCCGGTTGCCGACCTGGCGCTTCGGATACTGGATCAGGAGCCGGCGCTGCGCCCGTTCGAAGAACACGATCAGCGCGATGACCACGACGGCCAGGATGATGATGGCAAGGATAAGCGGGGTCGACAACGCACCGGTGCGGCCGAGTTCCAGCGTGCCGGAAATCGCGCTTGGCAGGCCGGCGACGATACCAGCAAAGATGATCAGTGAAATGCCGTTGCCGATGCCGCGGGCGGTGATCTGCTCGCCCAGCCACATCAGGAACATGGTGCCGCCCACCAGAGTAATGACGGTGGAGATGCGGAAGAACATGCCCGGATCAGTGACGATGCCGTTACCGTTCTCAAGCCCTGCCGAGATGCCGTATGCCTGCACGATGGCGAGCAGCACGGTGCCATAGCGGGTGTACTGATTGATGATCTTGCGGCCCTGCTCGCCTTCCTTCTTCAGCGCTTCGAGCGACGGAATGACCGACGTCATCAGCTGCATGATGATGGAAGCGGAGATGTAGGGCATGATGCCCAGCGCGAAGATCGCCATACGCTGCACAGCGCCGCCGGCGAACATGTTGAACATGCCCAGCACGCCCTTGGACTGCGACTGGAAAGCCTGCGAGAACGCGGCCGGATCGATGCCTGGAAGCGGGATGTAAGTGCCAAGGCGATACACGAGGAGAGCGCCGATCGTAAACCAGATGCGCTTCTTGAGATCCTCGGCCTTGGCGAAAGCCGCGAAATTGAGATTGGACGCCAGTTGTTCAGCAGCCGAAGCCATGGAAATTTCTCCGCCAGATGACGCGGGAGCGCCCGCTTCGGGCAGCGCCTATCACCGAGCACCGGACATAGGCTCGGCCATGCCAAGATGCAAGCGGCCGCGTCGAGCGCGGCCACTTGTCTAAGATATTATTCGGCAGATGCCTTTTCAGGCAGCTTCACCGAACCGCCGGCCTTCTCGATCTTCTCGATGGCGGCCTTGGAGGCGCCGGCCACGTCGAAGGAGACCTTGGCCTTCAGTTCACCGTCCGAAAGAACGCGCACGCCGTCCTTGAGGCGGCGAATGACGCCGGCCTTGACGAGCGCCTCACCGGTCACGGTCTCCTTGGCGTCAAGCTTCTTGGCATCGATCGCCGTCTGGATACGGGCGAGCGACACAGTGGCGAAGCTCTTGGCGAAGATGTTGTTGAAGCCGCGCTTCGGCAGACGACGGTAGAGTGGCATCTGGCCACCCTCGAAGCCGTTGATGGCAACGCCGGAACGGGCCTTCTGACCCTTCACGCCGCGGCCGGCAGTCTTGCCGGAGCCCGAGCCGATGCCGCGTCCGAGACGCTTGCGAGCCTTGGTCGCACCGTCCTTGTCACGCAGGTCGTTGAGTTTCATTTTTCTTCTCCTGCGGCTTACTTCTCGTCCACAACGCGGACGAGATGCTGGACGGCCGCAATCATGCCGCGCACGGAAGGCGTATCTTCCAGCGTGCTCTTGCGGTGCATCTTGTTGAGGCCGAGGCCGACCAGCGTCGCACGCTGTTCCTTCGGCCGACGGATCGGCGAACCGATCTGCTCAACGGTGACAGTCTTGGTAGCTTTCTTGGCCATGTTGGTGGTCCCTCTAAGCTATCGACTATTCATCAGCCGCAACGGCATTGCCGCGGCGAGCCTGAAGGGTCGAATACTTGATGCCACGCGCAGCAGCCACATCCTTCGGATGCATCTGGCGCTTCAGGGCGTCGAAGGTCGCGCGAACCATGTTGTACGGGTTCGACGAGCCCATCGACTTCGCGACGACGTCGTGCATGCCGAGCGTCTCGAAGACAGCGCGCATCGGACCACCGGCGATGATACCGGTACCCTGCTTGGCGGTGCGCAGCAGAACGCGGCCAGCGCCCCAACGTCCCTCGACGTCGTGATGCAGCGTGCGGCCCGAGCGCAGCGGCACGAAGATCATTTCGCGCTTGGCAGACTCGGTCGCCTTGCGGATCGCCTCAGGCACTTCGCGAGCCTTGCCGTGGCCGAAGCCAACGCGGCCCTTCTGGTCGCCGACGACGACGAGAGCGGCGAAGCCAAAGCGACGACCACCCTTCACCACCTTGGCGACGCGGTTGATGTGTACGAGCTTGTCGACGATGCCGTCGTCGCGCTCTTCGCGGTCACGGCCACGTTCGCGGCCGCCTTCCCTACGTTCCTGTGCCATATCCTAGTCCTTGTTCTTTTCCGGAAGCACGGGTTGCTGAAATGCCGGCGCCTCTTTTCGAGGTCGCCGGCGGCGAAAAACTTGTGCCTTCTGCACGATCCGTTCCGAAATGTCAGCCCCTTTTTCGAAGCCGGCTTTCGGAAAGGTTCAGGCTTAGAAGTTCAGGCCACCTTCACGGGCGGCTTCGGCCAGCGCCTTGACGCGGCCGTGATAGATGTAGGAGCCACGATCGAACACGACATCCTTGATGCCTGCCTTGACGGCGCGTTCGGCAACGAGCTTGCCGACGGCAGCTGCAGCAGCGGTGTCGGCGCCGGTCTTCTTGGCCGCCTTGAAATCCTTCTCGAGCGTCGAAGCGGCGGCGATGGTGTGGCCGCTGGCGTCGTCGATCACCTGCACATAGATGTTCTTCGAGGTACGGTGCACCGAAAGACGCGGGCGGCCGTTGGCGACTGCCTTGATCTGGCGACGGATACGCGCCGAGCGGCGCTGCGTGGCTTCTTTGGTTGCCATGGTCGTAATTCCTGCCTTGTAAGACGGGGGTTGCCCTGTGCGGTAGGTTTTTCTCCTCCCGCGGCAACACCCCGTGGCGTTGCATTTCCTGGATTTGGCCCTGTCCGAACAATCGGTTCAGGGCCAAGCCTATTACTTCTTCTTGCCTTCCTTGCGGACGATCTTCTCGCCAGCATAACGCACGCCCTTGCCCTTGTAGGGTTCTGGGCCGCGATATTCGCGAATCTCGGCCGCAACCTGGCCGACCTGCTGCTTGTCGATGCCCGAAACGGTGATTTCGGTCGGCTTGCCTACAGTGATCGTGATGCCCTGCGGGGTCTCATAAACCACATCATGGGAAAAGCCGAGCGCCAGCTGCAGGTTCTTGCCCTGCATGGCAGCGCGATAACCAACGCCGGTGATCTCAAGCTTCTTTTCGAAGCCGTCCTTCACGCCGGTCAGGATGTTGACGATCTGGGTCCGCGACATACCCCACTTGGAGCGTGCGTCCTTCGACTGGTCGCGCGGCTCGACGGCGATGTGGCCTTCGTCCAGCTTGACCAGAACTTCGTCGTTGACCACGAACTTCAGTTCGCCCTTCGGTCCCTTGGCCGTCACGGTCTGGCCGTTGACGGTTGCGGTTACGCCGGCCGGTACCGAGACGGGCTTTTTACCAATACGAGACATTTTCTCTCGTCCTTCCTATCTCAACTCGCCGATCAGAAGATCTGGCAGAGGACTTCGCCGCCGACGTTCTGCTCGCGTGCTTCGTGATCGGCCATGACGCCTTTCGGGGTCGAAAGGATGGCGATGCCGAGGCCGTTGGCGACCTGCGGGATCGACTTTGCCGAAACGTAGACGCGGCGGCCCGGCTTCGAAACGCGGGAAATTTCGCGCACGACCGGATTGCCGTCGAAATACTTCAGTTCGATCTCGATTTCCGACTTGCCGTTGTCGAAGTCGGTCTGGCTGTAGTCGCGGATATAGCCTTCCGACTTCAGCACGTCGAGAACGCGGGCGCGCAGACGCGAGGCCGGAGTCGACACCGACGACTTCTTGCGGCCGTAGGCGTTGCGGATGCGGGTCAGCATATCGCCGAGAGGATCACTCAATGACATTTCTTGTCCTCCTTACCAGCTCGACTTGACCAGGCCCGGGATCTGGCCGGTATTGCCGAGATCGCGAAGCGCGATACGCGAGACCTTGAGCTTGCGATAGAAGGCGCGCGGACGGCCCGTGACTTCGCAGCGGTTACGGATGCGGATCTTGGCCGAGTTGCGCGGCAGGGCCGAGAGCTTCAGCTGGGCGCGGAAACGCTCGTCCATCGGCTTGGACTGATCCATGACGATTTCCTTGAGGGCCTTACGCTTGGCAGCGTACTGGTCCACAAGCTTGCGGCGCCGGTTGTTCTTTTCGACTGAGCTGGTCTTTGCCATTTCAGATTTTTCCTTTGCTCGCTGCCGTTACTGGCGGAAGGGGAAGTTGAAAGCCTTGAGCAGCGCCCTGGCTTCGTCGTCCGTCTTCGCAGTCGTACAAACGATGATGTCCATGCCCCAGATCTGATCGACCTTGTCGTAGTTGATCTCCGGGAACACGATGTGCTCCTTGATGCCCATGGCGTAGTTGCCGCGGCCATCGAAGCTCTTCGGATTCAGGCCGCGGAAGTCGCGAACGCGCGGCAGCGCGATGTTGACCAGGCGGTCCAGGAATTCATACATGCGCTCCTTGCGGAGCGTCACCTTGGTGCCGATCGGCATGTTCTCGCGAACCTTGAAGCCGGCGATCGACTTGCGGGCGCGGGTGATGACCGGCTTCTGGCCGGCGATCATCGCAAGATCCTCGGCAGCGACCGAAGGCTTCTTGGAGTCGCCCGTGGCTTCGCCGACACCCATGTTCAGCACGATCTTGTCGATGCGTGGAATCTGCATCTCGTTGTCGTACTTGAACTGCTCCAGCAGCGCCTTCTTGATGGTCTCGTTGTAGACCTGCTTCAGGCGCGGCGTGTTCTGCGCGGTTTGTGCTGCCTTAGCCATTGATGACTTCTCCCGAGCGCTTGGCGACTCGTACCTTCTTGCCGTCCTTCTCAAGCTTGAAGCCGATACGGGTCGGCTTGCCATCCTTGGGATCGGCAACGGCGATGTTCGAAAGGTGGATCGGCGCTTCCTTGCGGATCAGACCGCCCTGCTGGGCCTGGGTCTGACGCTGGTGGCGAACCACGATGTTGATACCGCGAACAATCGCGGTGTCTTCCTTCGGCTGAACGGACAGAACTTCGCCGGAGCGGCCCTTGTCCTTGCCGGAAAGCACGACGACCTTGTCGCCTTTGCGGATCTTTTGCATTTCTCCGGCTCCTTACAGCACTTCAGGTGCGAGCGAGATGATCTTCATGTGGTTCTTCGCACGAAGTTCGCGCGGAACCGGCCCGAAGATACGGGTGCCCACCGGCTCTTTCTTGTTGTCGACGAGAACGGCTGCGTTCTTGTCGAAACGGATCACGCTGCCGTCCGGACGACGGATGTCCTTGGCCGTGCGAACCACGACCGCCTTCATCACATCACCCTTCTTCACGCGGCCGCGCGGAATGGCTTCCTTGATCGACACCACGATGATGTCGCCAACGGAGGCATACTTCCGCTTCGAGCCGCCCAGCACCTTGATGCACATGACACGACGAGCGCCGGAGTTGTCCGCGACGTCGAGGTTTGTTTGCATCTGAATCATGACTGGCCGCCTTCTTCTTCGCTATCGGGACGGGCTTAAGAGCCCCTCCCCGGTCTGTCCAAAATTCGTTTCGTTACGCCTGATCGGAACCGATCACGACCCAGCGCTTATCCTTGGAAATCGGAGCCGATTCCTGGATGGACACCTGGTCGCCCACCTTGTGGGTGTTGTTCTCGTCATGCGCCTTGTACTTCTTCGACATGCGCACGGTCTTCTTCATCACCGGGTGGGTGAAGCGACGCTCGACCTTGACGACGACCGTCTTCTCGTTCTTGTCGCTGACGACGGTGCCCTGCAGGATGCGCTTTGGCATGATTCTCGTCCTTATGCCTTCTTGGCCGCTGCTTTTTCAGCAGCGATGGTCTTGATGCGCGCGATGTCCTTGCGGACCTGCTTCACGCGCGCGGTCTTTTCGAGCTGGCCGGTGGCCTTCTGAAAGCGCAGGTTGAACTGCTCCTTCTTCAGATCGGCAAGATCAGCGTCGAGCTCGTCGACGGTCTTCATACGTACATCAGAGGCCTTCATCGCTTAGCCCTTCCTTATTCTGCAATGCGCTGCACGAAGCGCGTGCGAACCGAGAGCTTGGCGGCACCGAGGCGCAGGGCCTCGCGAGCGATCTCTTCCGACACACCGTCGATCTCGAACATGACGCGGCCCGGCTTGACGCGGCAAGCCCAGTAGTCGACCGCGCCCTTACCCTTACCCATGCGAACTTCGGTTGGCTTCGAGGTCACCGGAACGTCCGGGAACACACGGATCCAGACCCGGCCGGCACGCTTCATCTCGCGGGTGATCGCGCGGCGGGCCGCCTCGATCTCACGCGCGGTGACGCGGTTCGGCTCCAGCGCCTTCAGTCCGAAGCCGCCGAAATCCAAGTTGGTGCCACCTTTCGCGGTGCCGTGGATGCGGCCCTTGAACTGCTTACGGAACTTTGTGCGCTTTGGCTGCAGCATCGTTCTAACTCCAGATTCCTATGCCTATCAGGCGTTTTCGCGACGACGGCTGCGCTCGGAGCGCTCACCGCCCTGCGAATGATCGCCTTCGGTAGCACGACGTTCCGAAGCCATCGGGTCGTGCTCGAGGATCTCGCCCTTGAATACCCACACCTTGACGCCGCAGATACCATAAGCGGTCTGGGCTTCGGCGGTGCCGTAGTCGACATCGGCGCGCAGCGTATGCAGCGGCACGCGGCCTTCACGGTACCATTCCATGCGGGCGATTTCGGCGCCGCCGAGACGGCCCGAGCAGTTGATGCGGATGCCCTCGGCACCGAGACGCATGGCCGACTGCACGGCGCGCTTCATGGCGCGACGGAATGCGATACGGCGCTCGAGCTGCTGCGCGATCGACTGAGCGATCAGCGTCGCGTCGGTCTCCGGCTTGCGCACTTCAACGATGTTGAGGTGCGTTTCGGACTGCGTCATCTCGGTCAGCTTCTTGCGAAGCTTCTCGATGTCGGCGCCCTTCTTGCCGATGATCAGACCCGGGCGAGCGGCGTGAATGGTCACGCGGCACTTCTTGTGCGGACGCTCGATGACGATCTTCGAGATCGCGGCCTGCTTGAGTTCCTTCTCAAGATATTCGCGGATCTTCAGGTCTTCATGCAGCAGCTTGCCGTACTCGCCGGTGTTTGCGTACCAGCGGGAATCCCAGGTGCGGTTGATGCCGAGACGGAGACCGATCGGATTGATTTTCTGACCCATTATGCGGCCTCCCCTTTCTCTTCAACCTCACGCACGACGATCGTGAGGTGCGAAAACGGCTTTTCGATACGGCTGGCGCGACCGCGGCCACGAGCGTGGAAACGCTTCATGACGATCGACTTGCCGACATAGGCCTCAGCCACGATCAGCGCATCGACATCGAGGTCGTGGTTGTTTTCCGCGTTGGCGATCGCCGATTCCAGCGTCTTCTTCACGGTGTCCGAAATCCGCTTGCGCGAGAATTCCAGATCGTTGAGCGCAGCAGCAACCTTCTTGCCGCGGATCATCGCAGCAACCAGGTTCAGCTTCTGAGGGCTGATGCGGATCGTGCGCAGAACTGCACGAGCCTCGTTATCAGCAAGCCTGCGCGGAGCTTTGGCCTTGCCCATGATTACTTCCTCTTCGCTTTCTTATCCGCGCCGTGACCGTAATAGGTCCGGGTCGGAGCGAATTCACCGAACTTGTGACCGACCATGTCCTCGTTCACCGAGACCGGGACATGCTTCTGGCCGTTGTAGACACCGAAGGTGAGGCCGACGAACTGCGGCAGGATGGTGGAGCGGCGGCTCCACATCTTGATCACCTCACTACGACCACCTTCACGAACCTTGTCTGCCTTCTTCAGAAGGTAGCCGTCGACGAAGGGGCCTTTCCAAATCGAACGAGTCACTTGGCGTTACCTCTTCTTAGCTCTTGCGCTGATGGCGCGAGCGCACAATGAACTTATCGGTCGCCTTGTTGGACCGCGTCTTCTTACCCTTGGTGGGCTTACCCCACGGCGTGACCGGATGACGGCCACCCGAGGTGCGGCCTTCACCACCGCCGTGCGGATGGTCGACCGGGTTCATGGCAACACCGCGGTTGTGCGGGCGCTTGCCACGCCACACCGAACGACCGGCCTTGCCGTCGTTGATGTTGCCGTGGTCGGGGTTCGACACGGCACCGACAGTCGCAAAGCACGAGCCGTGCACGATGCGCTGCTCACCCGAGTTCAGGCGAAGGATCGCCATGCCCTGGTCGCGACCGACGAGCTGGGCATAGGCACCAGCCGAGCGCGCAACCTGACCGCCCTTGCCGGGCTTCAGCTCGATGTTGTGCACGATGGTGCCCACCGGCATGGCCGACAGCGGCATCGCATTGCCTGGCTTCACGTCGACCGCTTCACCAGCCACAACCTTGTCACCGGCCTGCAGGCGCTGCGGGGCGATGATGTAGTTCAGCTCACCATCCTCATACTTGATGAGAGCGATGAAGGCAGTGCGGTTCGGATCGTATTCCAGGCGCTCGACCGTGCCGACAACATCAAGCTTGCGACGCTTGAAGTCGATGATGCGGTAGGTGCGCTTGTGGCCACCGCCGATGAAGCGGGCCGTGATACGACCGTAGTTGTTGCGGCCGCCCGACTTGGTCAGGCCCTCGGTCAGGCCCTTGACGGGCTTGCCCTTGTGGAGGCCCGAGCGGTCGACGATGACCAGCTGGCGGGTGCTCGGCGTTATCGGGTTATATTTCTTCAGTGCCATTGTCGTTGTCCTCGCGGCCTAGCTCAGAGACCCGTCGCGACGTCGATCGACTGGCCATCGGCCAGCGTCACCACTGCTCGCTTGACGTCGCCCTGGCGGCCGATCGTGCCGCGGAAGCGCTTCACCTTGCCCTTGCGGACCAGCGTGTTCACAGCCGTCACCTTGACGCCGAACAGCGCCTCGACTGCTGCCTTGATCTCCGGCTTCGACGCCTTCTTGGCGACGTTGAAGACCACCTGGTTCTGCTCGGACGCCATGGTCGACTTTTCGGTGATCGCCGGCGAGACGATCACGTCGTAATGACGAAGGTCGGTCATTTGAAGCGCTCCTCGAGAGCCTCGACGGCGGCCTTGGAAAGGACCAGCGTGCCGCGGCGCAGAATGTCGTAGACGTTGATGCCCTGAATAGGCAGCACGTCGATGTTCGGAATGTTGGCAGCAGCCCGCTTGAAGCCCTGGTCGAGCTCGGCACCGCCGATAAGCAAGGCGTTGGTCAGGCCGAGCGAAGCAAAGTTCTCCACCAGCGCCTTGGTCTTGGCTTCCGTCAGCTTCAGATCGTCGACGATGATAATCGACGAGCTTTTCACCTTGGCCGACAAAGCGTGCTTCAGGCCAAGCGCGCGGATCTTCTTCGGCAAGTCAAATTCATGGCTGCGAACGACAGGACCATGAGCCTTGCCACCGCCGCGGAACTGCGGAGCGCGTGCCGAATGGTGGCGGGCGCGGCCCGTACCCTTCTGCTTGTACATCTTGGCACCGGTGCGCGCGATGTCGGCGCGACCCTTGGCCTGATGCGTGCCCTGCTGCTTCTTGGCAAGTTGCCAGCGAACGACGCGGGCGAGGATGTCCTCGCGTGGCTCAAGGCCGAAGATCTCTTCCGAGAGCTTCACCTTGCCGGCATCCTTGCCGGCGAGAGTGGTGATCTTGAGGTCCATTATTCCGCTCCCTCGGTGGCCGGAGCCTGATTGTTGGCGGCGGCGCGGATCGCGGCCGGCTTCGGCGCGTTGGCAGGCAGCGCAACCTTGGCGGCGTCGCGAACCAGGATCCAGGCGCCCTTGGTGCCCGGAACCGCGCCACGAATGAGAATGAGGCCGCGATCGGCGTCGGTCGAAACGACCTCGACGTTCTGCGTGGTCACCCGGGTAGCACCCATGTGACCGGCCATCTTTTTACCCTTGAACACCTTGCCTGGGTCCTGGCGCTGACCGGTCGAGCCGTGCACGCGGTGCGACAGCGAGTTACCGTGGGTAGCGCGACCGCCACCGAAATGGTGACGCTTGATGACACCCTGGAAACCCTTACCGGTCGAAGTGCCGGTGACGTCGACCTTCTGGCCGGCGACGAAGTGGTCGACGGTCAATTCGGCACCGACGTCCAGCAGATTGTCCGGCGAAACGCGGAACTCGGCGACCTTGGCCTTCGGCTCCACGGAGGCGGCGGCGAAATGACCGCGCATGGCCTTCGACGTGTTCTTGACCTTGGCAAGCCCGACGCCGAGCTGAACAGCGGTGTAGCCGTTCTTTTCCTGCGTACGCTGTGCGACGACCTGGCAGCTCTCCATGCGGAGAACGGTAACGGGGACATGCTCGCCGGCATCATTGTAGATGCGGGTCATTCCCACCTTCTGTGCAATTACACCTGAACGCATCGGTTCATCTTCCTTCAGAGGAGCAGGTCGGGTCACCCCGCCGGCTCATGGTTCAGCTCTTAGAGCTTGATTTCGACGTCCACGCCGGCGGCCAGATCGAGCTTCATCAGCGCATCAACCGTCTGCGGGGTCGGGTCCACGATGTCGAGCAGGCGCTTGTGGGTGCGCATCTCGAACTGTTCGCGGCTCTTCTTGTCGACGTGCGGCGAACGGTTGACCGTGAACTTCTCAATGCGGGTCGGCAGCGGGATCGGGCCGCGGACGTTAGCGCCGGTGCGCTTGGCCGTGGAAACGATTTCCCGAGTCGAAGCATCGAGCACGCGGTGATCGAACGCTTTAAGTCGGATGCGGATATTCTGTCCGTTCATGCGTCTATTCCTTGTTCTGGCGCGGCGCGGGCGTATCCGCGCCCGCGACAGATCTCTTGTTCTTCTTACTCGACGATGGAAGCGACGATGCCGGCGCCGACGGTGCGGCCGCCTTCGCGGATAGCGAAGCGCAGCTTCTCTTCCATGGCGATCGGCACGATCAGCTCGACGTCAACGGTGATGTTGTCGCCAGGCATCACCATCTCGGTGCCGGCCGGCAGCGAGACGATGCCCGTCACGTCCGTCGTGCGGAAGTAGAACTGCGGACGGTAGTTCGTGAAGAACGGCGTATGACGGCCACCCTCTTCCTTCGTCAGGATGTAGGCTTCCGCCTTGAACTTCTTGTGCGGCTTCACCGTGCCCGGCTTGGCCAGAACCTGGCCGCGCTCGACGCCTTCACGGTCAACGCCACGCAGCAGCGCGCCGATGTTGTCGCCGGCCTGGCCCTGGTCCAGAAGCTTGCGGAACATCTCGACGCCCGTGCAGGTCGTCTTCGAGGTCGGACGGATGCCGACGATTTCCAGTTCCTCGCCGACCTTCACGATGCCGCGCTCGACGCGACCCGTCACGACCGTGCCACGACCCGAGATCGAGAACACGTCTTCGATCGGCATCAGGAACGGCTTGTCGATCGGACGCTCAGGCGTCGGGATGTAAGAGTCGACCGCTGCCATCAGCTCGCGGATCGCGTCTTCACCGATCTTCTTGTCCGAATCTTCAAGCGCAGCCAGAGCCGAACCCTTGATGATCGGAATGTCGTCGCCCGGGAACTCGTACTTCGACAGAAGCTCGCGAACTTCCAGCTCGACCAGCTCCAGAAGCTCGGCGTCGTCGACCTGGTCGACCTTGTTCAGGAACACAACGATCGCAGGAACGCCAACCTGGCGCGCAAGCAGGATGTGCTCGCGCGTCTGCGGCATCGGGCCGTCAGCGGCCGAGCAAACCAGGATCGCGCCGTCCATCTGGGCAGCACCGGTGATCATGTTCTTCACATAGTCGGCGTGGCCGGGGCAGTCGACGTGCGCATAGTGACGGTTCGGCGTCTCGTACTCGACGTGCGCCGTCGAGATCGTGATGCCGCGAGCCTTCTCTTCCGGCGCCGCATCGATCTGATCGTAAGGCTTGTATTCGCCAAAGTACTTCGTGATCGCTGCCGTCAGCGACGTCTTGCCATGGTCAACGTGACCAATCGTGCCAATGTTCACATGAGGCTTCGTACGCTCGAATTTACCTTTTGCCATGTGAGGTCTCCATTTCCTGCATGCCCGAAGGCGTTAAACCTGGTTACTGACGCAATTCCTCGGAATTACGCGTATTTCTTCTGGACTTCCTGAGCCACCGCGGTCGGAACCGGCTCGTAGTGGTCGAACTGCATCGTGTACTGGGCGCGGCCCTGCGACATCGAACGCAGCGAGTCGACGTACTTGAACATGTTGGCCAGCGGCACCATCGCGTTGACGACGACGGCGACACCACGGGTCTCCTGACCCTGGATCTGGCCACGGCGGCTGTTCAGGTCGCCGATGACGTTGCCGACGTAATCCTCAGGCGTAACGACCTCGACCTTCATGATCGGCTCGAGCAGCTGGACGCCGAGCTTCGGCGCAGCTTCCCTGAAGGCAGCACGAGAAGCGATTTCGAAGGCCAGGACCGACGAGTCGACGTCGTGGAAGGCGCCGTCGATGAGCGTCGCCTTGACGCCGATCATCGGGAAGCCAGCGAACGGACCGGACGACATGACCGAACCGATGCCCTTCTCGACACCCGGGATGTATTCCTTCGGAACCGAACCACCAACGATCTTGGACTCGAACACGTAGTCTTCGCCTTCCGGGTTCGGCTCGAACACCAGCTTGACGCGGGCGAACTGGCCGGTACCACCGGTCTGCTTCTTGTGGGTGTAGTCCTGCTCGTGGGTGCGGGTGATCGTCTCGCGATAGGCCACCTGCGGAGCACCGACATTTGCCTCGACCTTGAACTCGCGACGCATGCGGTCGACGATGATGTCCAGGTGAAGTTCGCCCATGCCGGCGATGATGGTCTGACCCGATTCCTCGTCGGTCTTGACGCGGAAGGACGGATCCTCGGCAGCCAGACGATGCAGCGCGAGGCCCATCTTTTCCTGGTCGCCCTTGGTCTTCGGCTCGATCGCGATCTGGATGACCGGATCCGGGAATTCCATGCGCTCCAGGATGACCGGATGCAGCGGATCGCACAGCGTGTCGCCGGTGGTCGTTTCCTTGAGGCCGGCCAGAGCGACGATGTCGCCGGCGAAAGCCTCTTCGATGTCGGCGCGCGAGTTGGCATGCATCTGCAGCATGCGGCCGATGCGCTCTTTCTTGCCCTTGACGGTGTTATCGAGCGACGCACCCTTGGTGAGCTTGCCCGAGTAGATGCGGGCGAAGGTGAGCGAACCGACAAACGGGTCGTTCATGATCTTGAAGGCGAGCATCGACAGCGGCTCATTGTCGTCCGCATGACGTTCGATCTCGGCATCGGTCTTGGCGTCAACGCCCTTGATGGCCGGAACGTCGATCGGCGACGGCAGGTATTCGACGACGGCGTCGAGCAGTGGCTGCACGCCCTTGTTCTTGAAAGCCGAACCGCAGAACATCGGGTAGAACTTGACCGCGATGGTACCCTTGCGGATCAGCTTGCGGATGGTGTCATTGTCGGGGAGATTGCCCTCGAGATAGGCGTTCATCGCGTCGTCATCCATCTCGACGGCAGCTTCGATGAGCTTCTCGCGGTATTCCTCGGCCTTTTCCTTCAGGTCGGCCGGGATCTCGACGACGTCCCAGGCAGCGCCCAGCGATTCATCGCGCCAGACCAGCGCATTCATCTCGACCAGGTCGACGACGCCCTTGAATTCACTCTCGGCGCCGATCGGCAGCTGCATGACGACGGCCTGCGCACCAAGGCGCGAGCCAATCATCTCGACCGAGCGGTAGAAATCAGCACCGATCTTGTCCATCTTGTTGCAGAAGATCATGCGCGGCACATGATACTTGTCGGCCTGGCGCCAGACGGTCTCGGTCTGCGGCTCTACACCGGCGTTGGCATCGAGCAGCGCGATGGCGCCGTCAAGCACGCGAAGCGAACGCTCGACTTCGATGGTGAAATCGACGTGGCCGGGGGTGTCGATGATGTTGAAGCGGCGCATCTTGCCGTCACGGCCCTGCCAGAAGGTCGTCGTCGCGGCGGACGTGATGGTGATGCCGCGCTCCTGCTCCTGCTCCATCCAGTCCATGGTCGCAGCGCCGTCGTGGACTTCGCCGATCTTGTGCGACTTGCCCGTGTAATACAGGACGCGCTCAGTCGTCGTCGTCTTGCCGGCGTCGATGTGCGCCATGATACCGAAATTACGGTAGTCTTCGATTTTATATTCGCGGGCCATGGAAGGTGCCTCTCAAGTCTCGTTCGCGCTTACCAGCGGTAGTGCGCGAAAGCGCGGTTGGCTTCCGCCATCTTGTGGGTGTCTTCACGCTTCTTCACAGCGGTGCCGCGGTTGTTCGCCGCGTCCATCAACTCGCCGGAAAGACGGTCGACCATGGTGGTCTCGTTGCGGTTGCGCGCAGCCGTGATCAGCCAGCGAATGGCGAGGGCCTGGCGACGCTCCGGACGAACATCAACCGGCACCTGGTAGGTAGCACCACCGACGCGACGCGAACGAACTTCGACGTGCGGGGCAACGTTGTCGAGCGCCTGATGGAAGACGCCGACCGGCTCCTGCTTGGTCTTGGACTGCACCTGGTCCAGCGCGCCATAGACGATCGTCTCGGCAATCGACTTCTTGCCGTCATACATAACGGCATTCATGAACTTGGTGATCACCAGATCGCCGAACTTCGGGTCCGGGTTGATCTCACGCTTATCTGCACTGTGACGACGGGACATAGCTCTTGTCTCTCAATCTCGCAGGCTTGGCGCACAATAAAAAAGCGCCGAAGCCGGAAAACCTTACTTCGGACGCTTGGCGCCGTACTTCGAACGGCGCTGCTTGCGGTTCTTGACGCCCTGGGTGTCGAGCACGCCACGGATCACGTGATAGCGCACACCCGGAAGATCCTTCACACGACCGCCACGGATCATGACAACCGAGTGCTCCTGAAGGTTATGGCCCTCACCCGGGATGTAGCCGATCACTTCGAAACCGTTGGTCAGGCGAATCTTGGCCACCTTGCGCAGAGCCGAATTCGGCTTCTTCGGCGTGGTGGTGTAGACGCGTGTGCAGACGCCCCGCTTCTGCGGGTTCTGCTGCATGGCAGGGACCTTGTTTCGCGTTGCCGGCACCTGGCGCGGCTTGCGGATCAGCTGGTTTACGGTAGGCATTAAACCTTCCTTCTAGTTCTAAATCTCGTGTCGCAAACCCATTACGGGCCGTTTCAAGCGGCTTTCCATACGCAAATTCGGGCCGAAACCGCGCGTTTGCGGTCTTGCCCGAACAAAAAGCAGAGGAAGCGTTGCCGCTTCATGCATGACGGAAATGTCGTTCGCTCGTAAAACGAACCCTGTTTGAGGCAAACTCCAAGGCGCGACGCCTCGGAAAAGCTGACCTCACATCGGTTCAGACGTCGCGGCTTCTACTCGCAACATCGCAAACCGTCAAGCCCGCAACCCCAGAAATTACGTTTGCGTCAGTGCTTGGCTGCCCTGCGCGCGACGCATGTAATATTCTTGCGTCTTTTTGCATATGCGAGGAAGAAAGTGACCGGCTTCCAACTGTCGCCTGGCATGGCTTCGTGCAAAAAGGGGCAAAATGCTCTTTTGGAGCCGCCAAAGGAAGGAATCAGTCTTTGCAGGATCCTCTCAACGATAATGACGAGCCCCGTCCGGTCATGATCATCACCGGCCGGGTCTGGAAGAAGAAAAACGGCAAGCCGGAAGGCGTCCATGTGATGCTGATGGCGCCCGATGATGATTCCGCCGTGCGCCGCGCCCTGGAATCACTCGCGGCCGAAGGTTATGCCGAAGCCGAGCTGGACCAGATCGGCGAGATGCAGGAAGAACCCGACGAGGAGCCGCATCTCTCAGCCTATCAGGGCGCGCTCGAAGGTGAGGTCTCGATCGTCACCTTCGACGAGCCGATCTAGCGGATAACGGTCGTGGCAGGGAAACAGGCCGGACGGACGGCCTCGCGGGATTGGGCGGATCGTGCCGTCGCGGCCATCGAGGCCGACCAGCATCGTTCCGCCGATACCCATCTATGGATGCTCGACGTGCCGGCCCTCCCCGGCATCGACCTTTATCTGAAAGACGAATCCACGCATCCGACCGGCAGCCTGAAGCATCGGCTGGCACGCTCGCTGTTTCTATATGCCCTGTGCAACGGCATGATTCGTGAAGGCACAGCGGTGGTCGAGGCGTCCTCAGGTTCCACCGCCGTTTCGGAAGCCTATTTCGCACGCATGATCGGCTCGCCCTTTTACGCCGTGATGCCGCGCTCGACCTCGCGTGAGAAGATAGCCGCCATCGAGCACTATGGCGGCAATTGTCATTTCATCGACGATGGCCGGCGCATATATTCCGAATCCGCGGAACTTGCCGAGCGGCTCGGCGGCTACTTCATGGACCAGTTCACCCATGCGGAACGCGCCACCGACTGGCGCGGCAACAACAACATCGCGGAATCCATCTTCCAGCAGATGCGCGCGGAACGCTTCCCGATCCCCTCCTGGGTGGTGATGGGCGCCGGTACCGGCGGTACCTCGGCGACCATCGGCCGCTACATCCGCTACAAACGCCACGCGACGAGGCTGTCGGTCGCCGACGTCGAACATTCCGCTTTCTTTGAGGGCTATGCGACTCGAGATGCGGGCTGCTCCTGCGAACGGCCCTCCCGTATCGAAGGCATCGGCCGGCCGCGGGTCGAGCCATCCTTCGTGCCTGGCGTCATAGATCACATGCTGCGCATACCCGACGGGGTGTCGATCGCAGCCAAGCGTGTGTTGTCGCGCCGGCTTGGGCGGCGTGTCGGTGGTTCGACCGGCACCAATTTCGCGGCTATGTGCTTTCACGCAGCACGCATGATCGCTGCCGGAGAAAGCGGTTCGGTGGTGACGCTGATCTGCGATTCCGGCGAGCGCTACGCCAACACCTACTATTCGGAGGAATGGTTGCGCGCGAACGCCATTGATCCCTCCCCCTTCGAGCCCGTGCTTGAGCGTTTCCTGGCCGGCGGGCCGTTCGAACTCAAACTTGAAGAAAGCTGGCGATGACTGCTACTCCCATCAACATAGCCATTGTCGGTGTGGGCAAGATCGCCCGCGACCAGCATCTCCCGGCACTTGCCCGGGACAGGGACTACAAGCTGCTTGGCGCGGCCAGCCCGCATGGAAAGGTGGATGGTGTCGCAAACTTTGCCGATATAGAAGCCCTGCTGGCGGGCGAGCCTGCGGTCGAAGCCGTGTCGCTTTGCATGCCCCCACAGTTTCGGCATGACGCGGCGCGCGCGGCGATCCTGGCCGGCAAACATGTTTTCCTCGAAAAGCCTCCCGGTGCGACGGTGAGCGAGGTCGAGCAGCTGAAGACCTTGGCGGCGGAAAGGGGCGTGACGTTGTTTGCGTCGTGGCATTCCCGCTATGCGCCTGCCGTGGAAGCCGCACGCACTTTTCTCGCATCGGCACGGATCAAGACGGCTGCCATCAACTGGAAGGAAGACGTGCGCCGCTGGCATCCGAACCAGGACTGGATCTGGCAGCCAGGCGGCTTCGGTGTGTTCGACCCCGGTATCAATGCCTTGTCGATTGCCACCCATATCCTGCCGCCGATGTTCATCACGGCTGCGACGCTCGATTTTCCGGAAAATCGGGATGCACCAATCGCAGCGCAGGTAAGCTTCCGCACCGACAAAGGCATTGCGGTGGCTGTCGATTTCGACTGGCGCCAGACCGGTCCGCAAAGCTGGGACATCCTGGCCGAAACGGACAAGGGTTCGATGGTGCTTTCCGCAGGCGGATCCAGGCTTGCCGTCGACGGCAAGGTAATCCAGGAAGGTCCGGACACTGAGTATCCGACACTGTACCGTCGCTTCGCCGAACTGGTACGCGGTCAAAGATCCGATGTCGATCTCGCGCCGCTCCAGCACGTGGCGGACGCCTTCATGCTCGGCAAACGCAATGTCGTCGAGGCATTCTTCGACTGACACACCCGGTATGGGCAGCATAAAGAAACGGCAGGCCAAGGCCTGCCGTTTTCATTGCGTCATGTCGATCGACTAGTTGACCGGACCGGGCATGCCGCCCTCGCCCACAGTCGGAGCTTCCGGCTTGACGCCGGTTGCGCGGTTGATGAAAACGGTCACCACCCATAGCACCACACCGAGTGCCAGAAGCACGCCGGCGATCTTGTATTGATCGGGATTACGGCCGGTCCATGGGCCGGTCAGGAAACCACAGGCGATGGCGCCAATCACCGGCAGGATGGTCGGTGCGGTGAAATGGTCATGGTCGACCTTGTCCTTGCGCAGCACCAGCACCGCGATGTTGACGATGGTGAACACGCAAAGCAGCAGCAACGCCGTCGTACCACCAAGCTGCGGCACCGAGCCGACGAAGGTGATCAGGCCGAAGGCGAGCAGCGTGGTGAAAACTATGGCGATGTAAGGCGTCTTGCGGGTCGCATGAACCTTGCCAAGCACCGGCGGCAGAACATGCTCACGGCTCATTCCATAGACCAGGCGGCTGGCCATCAGCATGTTGATGAGCGCGGAGTTCGCCACCGCAAACATCGTGATGAAGGCGAATATCCAGATCGGGAAGCCCGGCGCTCCGGTAGACACCACCTTGAGCAGCGGCGCTTCACCTTCACCGAGTTCCGCCGGCTCAACGAGTGTGACCGCCGAAACCGAAACCAGAACATAGATCACGCCGGTGATCAGCAGGCCGGCGAGCAGGATCTTGGGGAAGATCTTGGTCGGCTCCTTGGTTTCCTCGGCCATGTTGACCGAATCCTCGAAACCGACCATGGCGAAGAAAGCGAGCGTCGTAGCGGCGATGACCGGCCAGAACGGGCTCACACCTTCGGGGGTATGGAACTCGGTGACTCTCGAGACATCGCCCTGCCCCATGCCTATTGCCCAGAGACCGATTGCGATGACGATGAGCAGGCCGGTGAGTTCGACACAGGTCAGAACCACATTCAGCTTCACGCTTTCGCCGACGCCGCGGAAGTTCACCGCTGCCACGATCGCCATGAAAGCAAGCCCGAGCAGGATGATCCCGGTGCCGCCTTCCAACCCGAGGCCGAAAGCAGAGGAGAAATTAACCGCGAAAGCGCGCGAAGCCGTCGAGGCCGACGTGATGCCGGAACACATCACCGCGAAAGCCACGATGAAAGTGACGAAGTGGATGCCGAAGGCCTTGTGCGTGTAGAGCGCGGCACCGGCTGCACGAGGATATTTGGTGACCAGCTCCAGATAGCTGAAAGCGGTGATGACGGCGACGATGAAGGCGACCAGGAACGGCAGCCACACCACGCCGCCGACCTGCTTGGCGACCTGCCCGGTCAGCGCATAGATGCCGGTACCCAGAATATCGCCGACAATAAACAGCAGCAGCAGCCATGGCCCCATGACGCGATGAAGGCTGGGCTCCGCCGCATCCGTGTGGCCTGATTTCAAGGTTGCGTCGGTCATCGGTCCCTCCTCGCTGCGGCACCGCGACCATCAGGTCGGACAGGACACCGCATCCTCGTTTCGCGCATGACCCCGCCGACATTCCGGCGATGGATCAAACTTCGGACCCGCCCTTATCCCCGGGTCGAGTATGGAGCAGCGACAGGCGATGTCAAACTGTCGCACCCATCGTGCACAGGCCGCCAACGGCACGCATGTCTGCGGCCTGGTTCAAGCCTTTAGCTGGGGTGGGACCAGTTGGTTCAGGATCCGGCGTGGCGCGCTTCATGGTCAAGCAGCCAACGCTTGCGTTCCAATCCACCGCCGTAATTGGTGAGCGCCCCATCGGCGCCGACAAGGCGATGGCACGGCACGACGACCGATAGCGGATTGGAACCATTGGCATGACCAATGGCGCGCGCAGCATTCGGCCGGCCAAGCCTTTGGGCGAACGCGCCATAGGCAAGTGTCTCACCGGGGGCTATCTCACGCAGGGCCGTCCACATCTCGTTCTGAAAGGCGGTGCCGTCCAGTCTGACCGGCAAGGTACGAAGGAGATCGACCTCGCCATCGAAGTAGGTCGCGAAAGCCTGCCTTGAGCCGGCGGAAACAGTCCCTGCCCTCAGGCAATACCGACCAGATGCCAAACGATGGCGCAACCAGCGATCCATGCGATCATCGCAATCGGCAAACTCCACCATGAAGAGGGCATCGCTCTCGTCCTCGATCACGACCAACGGCCCGATCGGCGTCGCAACCGTTCCGGAGACCAACCCGATCTGCTCCTTGCCTTTGCGCGTCATCGTCCTGTGCACTCTCCACAACGTTGGCTCACCGCGGGCCGCGGCGAGCTTAGCCGCTTCATGCGCCGTTTCCTGTCAGGAGTATCGGCAACATCACAGAAAAGACGCGCAAGTTCAGCGCGCGTCATGGAAGATGATCCCGACGGTGTGGCGATGTCCTGAACGGATGCGACTGACACCGTGGCGCAGATTGACACGATAGTTGCCTTTCATGCCCCGTACCGGTCGATTGTGGACAGCGAAAGCGACGGCATCACCCTGGCGCAGCGGCACAACCTCGGCCCGGCTCTGCATGCGTGGCCGCTGCTCCGTCAGCACGAATTCGCCACCGGTGAAATCGCGGCCGGGTTCAGACAACAGCACCGCCACCTGGATCGGAAAGGCGAGATCGCCGTAAAGATCCTGGTGCAAGCAATTGAAGTCGCCTGCCTTGTATTGAAGCAGAAGCGGCGTCGGTCGCTGCTGACCGGAAGCGTGGCAAAGATCGAGATAGTCCTGGTGCATGGAAGGATAGCGCGTGGCCATGCCCATGCGCTCGCTCCATCGATTGGCGACCTCCGACAGATGCGGATAAAGCGCGGCACGCAATCCGCCAATCAGATCCGGCAACGGATATTTGAAATAGCGGTATTCGCCTTTGCCGAAACCGTGGCGCGCCATCACGACGTGACTGCGGAAATGCTCCTCATGCGGATAGAGCGCGGCAATATCCGTGCATTCCTGTGGGGACAGCAACTTGCCGATCACGGCGCAGCCATAAGCGTCGAGTTCGGCGCCAAGTGCCTCCCAATCATAAGCCGCGACGCGCTGCACGGCGGCTTGATCGACGGATCGATGGATATGGACACTGGCATTCATGGCGGCCTCCTTGGCGTAGCCCGTTCTCCAACTAAAGCTGGAACGGGTTTCTGTGGCCAAGGTAGAAGCCGCGAAAAGGCTCCGCATTCCGTTTCTTGCGTTGTTTCAGCAGTCCCCGCTTCGCAATGACTTCCCCAGACGAGCAACGATGGGATCGAAACTCCCGGCCTGGGCCTTGTCATATTCGAGGCGGAAATAGGCCACCGCGCCACCACATACAGGGATAGCGCGCTCGTAATACAGGCGACCGCCTTTCGATCCCGACCAGACCGCCCATCTGGATTTCAGACGTTGATAGTCGACCGACCAGCCATCGGACCGTTCCTGGTCGACGCGCCATTTCACGTCCCTGGAGAAGTCGTTCTCGCCTGGATAACTACCCCACACCGCAAGCTCGGCTCGGCCATCCGGCGATCTCGACGTGCCGCCATCGCCGTTTGCGGATTCTTCGATCTTTGAGAACCCGGGCGGCGTGTCGATCCAGTAGTTGTAGCGTGCATTGCCATAAGGTGCCCAACCGCCGGCAAAGGCCTGGCTTGTCGCAGCAAGGGTTGCGAAGACAGCGAATGTGGTGGGTTTCACGACGACCTCGGCTGTTTGATAGGTTCTGCAATCAATAAACAAGGGTGGAACCGGACGCCAACTGTCGATCGCCGACTGAAGCAGGCAACCAAAGAAAAAGGGGCCAATTGGCCCCTTTTTTGCATCGTTTGATGACCGTTTACTGTGCGGCGGTGACCATTTCGGTCAGCATCGGCTCGGCCACTTCGACGCCCGACGTCTTGCGACGCTCGTCGAGGATGAGCTCGTCGCGATGCGTCGCGATGCGACGGATCTGGCTCATCTGGCCACCGGTACCGGCCGGGATCAGACGGCCGACGATGACGTTTTCCTTCAGGCCCTGCAGCATGTCGGTCTTGCCGGCAACGGCAGCTTCCGTCAGCACGCGGGTCGTCTCCTGGAAGGAGGCGGCCGAGATGAAGGACGGCGTCTGCAGCGAGGCCTTGGTGATGCCGAGCAGCACCGGCTGGCCGGCCGCTGGCTTCTTGCCTTCCTCGATCAGGCGCTCGTTGATCTCGTCCAGTTCGATCACGTCGACATGGTCGCCCGGGATGTAGGTCGAGTCGCCCTGCTCGGTGATTTCCACCTTCTGCAGCATCTGACGAACGATCACTTCGATGTGCTTGTCGTTGATCGTCACGCCCTGCAACCGGTAGACTTCCTGGATTTCGTTCACGAGGTAGGAAGCCAGAGCCTCCACGCCCTTGATCGCCAGGATGTCGTGCGGTGCCGGATTGCCGTCGAGGATGTAGTCGCCCTTCTCGATGACGTCGCCGTCCTGGAGATGGAACGGCTTGCCCTTCGGGATCAGGTATTCGACCGGCTCCAGCGTCGAGTCATGCGGCTCGATGATGATGCGGCGCTTGTTCTTGTAATCGCGACCGAAGCGGACCGTACCATCGATCTCGGCGATGATGGCGTGATCCTTCGGACGACGAGCTTCGAACAGTTCTGCCACGCGCGGCAGACCACCGGTGATGTCCTTGGTCTTGGCGCTTTCCATCGGAATACGGGCAAGCACGTCGCCCGGCTTGACCGAAGCACCCGGCTCGACCGAGAGGATCGCCTCGACCGAGAGCAGGAAGCGGGCATCGCCGCCCTTCGACAGCTTGCCGACCTTGCCCTTGGCATCCTGGACGACGATCGCCGGCTTGAGGTCCGAACCACGCGGCGTCGACCGCCAGTCGATGACCTCGCGCTTGGTGATGCCGGTCGACTCGTCGGCGGTTTCCTGAACGGAAATACCGTCGACCAGGTCCTCGAACGCCACGCGACCCTCGATTTCGGTGAGGATCGGACGGGTGTACGGATCCCACTCGGCGATACGCTGGCCGCGCTTCACCTTGTCGCCGTCGTCCACGTAGATACGCGAACCGTAGGTGACGCGGTGCGTGGCGCGCTCCTTGCCGGTTTCGTCGAGGATCAGGATCGCCATGTTGCGGCCCATCACCACGAGGTTGCCGTCGGAGTTGCGGACCACGCTGCGGTTGCGAACGGACACGGTGCCCTCGTACGACGCCTCGAGATAGGAGGAGTCGACCACCTGGGCGGTGCCGCCCATGTGGAACGTACGCATGGTGAGCTGCGTGCCCGGTTCACCGATCGACTGCGCGGCGATGACGCCGACGGCCTCGCCCTGGTTGACCGGAGTACCACGCGCAAGATCGCGACCGTAGCAGACCGCGCAGACGCCGATGCGGACCTCACAGGTCAGCGCCGAACGGATGCGGACCGACTGTACGCCAGCCTTTTCGATCTGCTCGACATCGCGCTCGTCCATCATCGTACCGGCCTTGACCAGCAGATCGCCGGTGACCGGATGGTTGATGTCGTCGAGTGCGGTGCGGCCCAGCACGCGCTGGCCGATGGAAGCGACGATCTGGCCGGCATCGACGATCGGCTGCATGGTGAGGCCCTTGTCGGTGCCGCAATCCACGGAGTTGACGATGCAGTCCTGCGCCACGTCGACCAGACGGCGGGTCAGGTAACCCGAGTTCGCGGTCTTCAGAGCGGTGTCAGCCAGACCCTTGCGGGCGCCGTGCGTGGAGTTGAAGTACTCCAGAACGGTGAGGCCTTCCTTGAAGTTCGAGATGATCGGCGTCTCGATGATTTCACCCGACGGCTTGGCCATCAGGCCGCGCATGCCGGCGAGCTGGCGCATCTGGGTGGGCGAACCACGCGCACCCGAATGCGACATCATGTAGATCGAGTTCATCGGCTTCTGACGGCCGGTAGGATCGAACTCGACCGCCTTGATGCGGCCCATCATTTCGTCGGCGACCTTTTCCGAGCACTTGGCCCAGGCGTCGACGACCTTGTTGTACTTCTCGCCCTGAGTGATCAGACCGTCATTGTACTGCTGCTCGTATTCCTTGGCCAAAGCCTCGGTCTCGGCAACCAGCTTCTCCTTGGTGTCCGGGATCAGCATGTCGTCCTTGCCGAACGAAATACCGGCGCGGCAGGCATGAGCAAAGCCGAGGGCCATGATGCGATCGCAGAAGATGACCGTCTCTTTCTGACCGCAGTGACGGTAGACGGTGTCGATCATCTTGGAGATGTTCTTCTTGGTCATCTCCTGGTTGGCGGTCTCGAACGGCACGTTGACGTTCTTCGGCAGCAGTTCGCCGAGGATCATGCGGCCAGGCGTGGTGTCGTAGATCTTCGACACGATATTGCCTTCCGCATCAACGGTCCGGAAGCGGCCCTTGATCTTGGCGTGCAGGGTGACGGCCTTGGTCTCCAGCGCATGCTGCAGCTCGCCCATGTCGGCGAACGCCATGCCCTCTCCCGGCTCGTTCTGGTTGACGATCGAGAGATAATAGAGGCCCAGAACCATGTCCTGCGACGGCACGATGATCGGTGCGCCGGAAGCAGGGTGCAGGATGTTGTTGGTCGACATCATCAGCACGCGGGCTTCGAGCTGAGCTTCCAGCGACAGCGGCACGTGGACCGCCATCTGGTCACCGTCGAAGTCGGCGTTGAAGGCCGTGCAGACCAGCGGATGCAGCTGGATCGCCTTGCCTTCTATCAGGGTGGGCTCGAACGCCTGGATGCCGAGGCGGTGCAGCGTCGGCGCGCGGTTGAGCAGCACTGGATGCTCGCGGATGACCTCGTCCAGGATATCCCAGACTTCCGGACGCTCTTTCTCGACCAGCTTCTTGGCCTGCTTGACGGTCGAGGAATAACCCTTGGCGTCGAGACGGGCGTAGATGAAGGGCTTGAACAGTTCCAGCGCCATCTTCTTCGGGAGGCCGCACTGATGCAGCTTCAGCTCCGGACCGGTCACGATGACCGAGCGGCCCGAATAGTCGACGCGCTTGCCGAGCAGATTCTGACGGAAGCGGCCCTGCTTGCCCTTCAGCATGTCGGACAGCGACTTCAACGGACGCTTGTTGGCGCCGGTGATGACGCGGCCACGACGGCCGTTGTCGAACAGGGCGTCGACGGCTTCCTGCAGCATGCGCTTTTCATTGCGCACGATGATGCCAGGCGCGCGCAGCTCGATGAGGCGCTTCAGACGGTTGTTACGGTTGATGACGCGACGATAGAGATCGTTCAGATCGGACGTCGCGAAACGGCCGCCGTCCAGCGGAACCAGCGGGCGCAGGTCCGGCGGGATGACGGGGACGACCTTCATGATCATCCATTCCGGACGATTGCCGGATTCCATGAAGTTCTCGACCACCTTCAGGCGCTTCAGGAGCTTCTTCTGCTTCAGCTCCGACGTCGTGGAAGCGAGTTCCGAACGCAGGTCGCCCGCGATCTTCTCCAGTTCCATGCCAGCGAGCAGGTCATGGATCGCCTCGGCGCCGATCATGGCGGTGAAGGAGTCTTCGCCGTACTCGTCAACGGCCAGCATGTATTCCTCCTCGCTGAGAAGCTGATGCTCCTTCAGCGCGGTGAGGCCCGGCTCGGTGACGATGTAGTTTTCGAAATAGAGGACGCGCTCGATATCCTTCAGCGTCATGTCGAGCAGCGTGCCGATGCGCGACGGAAGCGACTTCAGGAACCAGATGTGAGCGACCGGAGCGGCGAGCTCGATGTGGCCCATGCGCTCGCGGCGAACGCGCGACAGCGTGACTTCGACGCCGCACTTTTCGCAGATGACGCCCTTGTACTTCATGCGCTTGTACTTGCCGCACAGGCATTCGTAGTCCTTGATCGGACCGAAGATGCGCGCGCAGAACAGGCCGTCACGCTCAGGCTTGAACGTGCGGTAGTTGATCGTCTCCGGCTTCTTGATCTCACCGAACGACCAGGACAGAATCTTGTCAGGCGACGCCAGCGAGATGCGAATGGAGTCGAACACCTGCGCGGGCGCCTGCGGATTGAAGAGATTCATGACCTCTTGGTTCATGCCATTCTCCTTTTCGGGGTCCTCGAAAACCCCTTTGCATGTGACTGCGAGCCACCGCTCGCGAAACCCGGTTTGAGCCGGAAAATCTCAGGCGGGCGTGGAAGTATCCACGCCCGCTATATGCCGTGTTACTCGGCCGCGTCCGGCAGGCTCTGCGAACCGTTCTCGACCTTGGTGTTCTCGAGCTCGACGTTGAGGCCCAGCGAGCGCATTTCCTTGACGAGAACGTTGAAGCTCTCGGGAATGCCCGCTTCGAAGGTGTCGTCGCCACGGACGATCGCTTCGTAGACCTTGGTACGACCAGCCACGTCGTCCGACTTCACGGTCAGCATTTCCTGCAGCGTGTAGGCGGCGCCGTAGGCTTCCAGAGCCCAGACCTCCATTTCGCCGAAGCGCTGACCGCCGAACTGCGCCTTGCCGCCCAGCGGCTGCTGGGTAACGAGCGAGTACGGGCCGATCGAACGGGCGTGGATCTTGTCGTCGACCAGGTGGTGAAGCTTGAGCATGTAGATGTAGCCCATGGTCACCTTGCGGTCGAAAGGCTCACCCGTGCGGCCATCATACAACTGAGACTGGCCGGACGTGTGCAGGCCAGCCTGCTCCAGCATCTCGTTGATGTTGACCTCATGCGCACCGTCGAACACCGGGGTCGCGATGGAGACGCCGCGCTTCATCTGCTCGCCGAGGCGAACGATGGACTCGTCGTCGTACTCGCGGACCGGCTCGTTGCGGTCGTTGGCCGGGATGATCTGCTCGATCGTCTGGCGCAGCGGCTTGATATCGCCACCGCCCTTATAGGCTTCGATCAGTTCGCCGATCTTCCTGCCCATGCCAGCACAGGCCCAGCCAAGATGCGTCTCCAGGATCTGGCCGACGTTCATGCGCGAAGGCACGCCCAGCGGATTGAGCACGATATCGGCATGCGTACCGTCCTCGAGGAACGGCATGTCCTCGACCGGAACGATGCGCGAGACCACGCCCTTGTTGCCGTGACGGCCGGCCATCTTGTCGCCCGGCTGCATCTTGCGCTTCACGGCCACGAAGACCTTGACCATCTTCATGACGCCTGGAGGCATCTCGTCGCCGCGCTGCACCTTCTCGACCTTGTCCATGAAGCGCTGCTCGAGCGCCTTCTTGGAGTCGTCGTACTGGCCGCGCAGGGCTTCCAGCTCGCTCTGGAGCTTTTCGTTCTCCACGGCGAACTGCCACCACTGCGAACGCGGATAGTCGTCCAGCGTTTCCCTGGCCAGGGTCGAGCCCTTCTTGAAGCCCTTCGGCCCGGCGATAGCCTCCTTGCCGATGAGCACATCGGACAGACGTGCGTAGACGTTGCGATCCAGGATCGCCTGTTCGTCGTCGCGGTCCTTGGCCAGACGCTCGATCTCCTCGCGCTCGATCGCCATCGCGCGCTCGTCCTTCTCCACGCCATGGCGGTTGAAGACGCGCACTTCGACGACGGTGCCGAAGGTTCCGGGCGGCATGCGCATGGAGGTGTCGCGAACGTCGGACGCCTTTTCACCGAAGATGGCGCGCAGAAGCTTCTCTTCCGGCGTCATCGGGCTCTCGCCCTTCGGGGTGATCTTGCCGACCAGGATGTCGCCCGGCTGCACTTCCGCACCGATGTAGACGATGCCGGCTTCGTCGAGGTTCTTCAGCGCTTCTTCCGAAACGTTCGGAATGTCGCGGGTGATTTCCTCAGGCCCGAGCTTGGTATCGCGCGCCATGACCTCGAACTCCTCGATGTGGATCGAGGTGAAGACGTCGTCGGCGACGATGCGTTCGGACAGAAGGATCGAGTCCTCGTAGTTGTAGCCGTTCCACGGCATGAACGCGACGAGCACGTTGCGGCCGAGCGCCAGATCGCCGAGATCGGTCGAAGGACCATCAGCGATGATGTCGCCCTTCTCGATGGGATCGCCCACCTTCACCAGCGGACGCTGGTTGATGCAGGTCGACTGGTTCGAGCGCTGGAACTTCATCAGCCGGTAGATGTCGACACCGGACTTGCCCGGATCGAGATCTTCGGTGGCGCGGATAACGATACGGGTCGCGTCCACCTGGTCGACGATGCCGGTGCGGCGAGCCGCGATGGCAGCCCCTGAGTCACGGGCCACGATCGGCTCCATGCCGGTACCGACGAACGGAGCCTCGGCGCGCACCAGCGGCACGGCCTGACGCTGCATGTTCGAGCCCATCAGCGCGCGGTTGGCGTCGTCGTTCTCGAGGAACGGGATGAGCGCGGCGGCAACCGACACCATCTGCTTCGGCGACACGTCCATCAGGTCGACGTTTTCGCGCGGCGCCATCATCACTTCGCCGGCGTTACGGCAAATGACGAATTCGTCGACGAAACGGCCTTCCTTGTCGAGTTCGGCGTTGGCCTGGGCGACGTAGTGCTTGGCCTCTTCCATTGCCGACAGATAGACGACCTCTTCGGTCAGCTTGCCTTCGACGATCTTGCGGTACGGGCTCTCGATGAAGCCGTACTTGTTGACGCGGGCAAAGGTGGCCAGCGAGTTGATCAGACCGATGTTCGGGCCTTCCGGCGTTTCGATCGGGCAGATGCGGCCGTAATGCGTCGGGTGCACGTCGCGGACTTCGAAGCCGGCGCGCTCGCGGGTCAGACCGCCAGGTCCAAGCGCCGAGAGACGACGCTTGTGCGTGATCTCGGAGAGCGGATTGGTCTGGTCCATGAACTGCGACAGCTGCGAAGAACCGAAGAACTCGCGCACGGCGGCAGCCGCGGGCTTGGCGTTGATCAGGTCCTGCGGCATGACCGTATCGATCTCGATCGAGGACATACGTTCCTTGATCGCGCGCTCCATGCGCAGCAGGCCGACGCGATACTGGTTCTCCATCAGCTCGCCGACCGAACGCACGCGACGGTTGCCGAGATTGTCGATGTCGTCGATCTCGCCCTTGCCATCGCGCAGTTCGACCAGCGTTTTGACGACGGCGAGGATGTCATCCTTGCGCAGCACGCGCACGGTGTCCTCGGCGTCGAGTTCCAGACGCATGTTCATCTTGACGCGGCCAACAGCCGACAGATCGTAGCGCTCGCTGTCGAAGAACAGCGAATTGAACATCGCATCGGCGGTTTCAAGCGTCGGCGGCTCGCCCGGACGCATCACCCGGTAGATATCGAACAACGCATCCTGGCGGCTCTCATTCTTGTCGATGTTGAGCGTGTTGCGGATGTAGCCACCGACATTGATGTGGTCGATGTCGAGAATCTGGATTTCGGTCTCGCCCGTACCGAGCAGGACCTTGAGGGTCTTGTCGTCGATTTCGTCGCCGGCCTCGAGGAAGATCTCGCCAGTGGCATAGTTGACAATATCTTCAGCCAGATAGCTGCCAAGCAGATCCTCATCGACCGCCTTGATCGCCTTCAGACCCTTCTCGGCCAGCTGGCGTGCCTGGCGGGCGGTGATCTTCTTGCCCTGCTCGACAACGATCTCGCCGGTGTCGGCGTCAACCAGATCGTTGACGGCCTTGAGGCCGCGGAAACGGTCGACACTGAACGGGATGCGCCAATGGTCGCCGGTGCGCTTGTAGGTGATCTTGTTGTAGAACGTCGACAGGATCTCTTCGCTGTCCATGCCGAGCGCCATCAGCAGCGACGTCACCGGGATCTTGCGACGACGGTCGATACGGGCGTGCACGACGTCCTTCGAGTCGAACTCGATGTCGAGCCACGAACCGCGATAAGGGATGACGCGCGCGGCAAACAGAAGCTTGCCCGACGAGTGCGACTTGCCCTTGTCATGGTCGAAGAAGACGCCCGGCGAACGGTGCATCTGCGAGACGATGACGCGCTCGGTGCCGTTGACGATGAAGGTACCGTTCATGGTCATGAGCGGCATGTCACCCATGTAGACGTCCTGCTCCTTGATGTCCTTGATGGACTTCGAGCCGGTATCCTCATCGATATCGAACACGATCAGGCGCAGCGTCACCTTGAGCGGCGCGGCATAGGTCAGGTCGCGCTGACGGCACTCGTCAACGTCGAACTTCGGCGCTTCGAACTCATACTTGACGAATTCCAGCATCGAAGAGCCGGAAAAGTCGGAAATCGGGAACACCGACTTGAAAACGGCCTGCAGCCCTTCGTCAGGACGGCCACCCTTCGGCTCGTCCACCATCAGGAACTGATCATAAGATGCCTTCTGAACCTCGATCAGGTTCGGCATCTCCGCAACTTCCGGGATCTTTCCGAAGAACTTGCGTACGCGTCTGCGGCCATTGAAAGTCTGCGTCTGGGCCATCGTCGCTCCTTGGCTAGCTCTTGGGGCAGGCATTCGCCTCGACCTGCCTTGCAATTCTCGACCGCCTCCGCATGGCGGTCCCTACGGGTACCCTTCGCCTTCCGACGCCGGGCCAGAACGGTTGAAAACCCGTTTCCTGAAAGCCGCATTTCGGCCTTCAGGAAAGAGGTTTCCACAACGTCCTTCAGGACCGGTGGACGGCATGTGCCGTCCACCGAAACCCTGAATTACTTCAGTTCGACCTTGGCGCCGGCTGCTTCCAGCTGGGCCTTGATCTTCTCGGCGTCAGCCTTGTTGACGCCTTCCTTGACCGGCTTCGGAGCGGCCTCGACCAGGTCCTTGGCTTCCTTGAGGCCCAGGCCGGTGATGGCGCGCACTTCCTTGATGACTTCGATCTTCTTGTCGCCCGAGGCAGCAAGAATGACGTCGAACTCGGTCTTCTCCTCAGCCGGAGCAGCAGCAGCGGCACCACCGCCAGCAGCAGCAACAGCCACCGGAGCGGCAGCCGAAACGCCCCACTTCTCTTCCAGGAGCTTCGAGAGTTCAGCCGCCTCGAGGACGGTCAGGCTCGAGAGGTCGTCTACGATCTTTGCGAGATCAGCCATTTTGATATTCCTTTATAAGGTTCGAACGTGTTGTTGTGATGAGGAACGGCCTCACGCCGCCTCGTCCTTCCGGGCATAAGCGCCAATGACGCGCGCGACCGAAGCCGCCGGCGCATTGACAATCTGGGCGATCCGGGTTGCCGGGGTGGCGATCATGCCAACCAGCCTTGCGCGCAGCTCGTCGAGCGACGGCAGCGAGGCAAGCGCCTTCACACCGTCGGCATTGAGCGAGGTCGTACCCATTGCGCCGCCGAGAATGACCAGCTTGTCATTTCCCTTGGCGAAATCGGAGGCGACCTTCGGTGCCGCAATCGGATCATCCGAATAGGCGACCAGCGTCTGTCCCTTGAACAGATCGATGATGCTTTCGGATTCCGTGCCCTGAAGAGCGATCTTGGCGAGGCGGTTCTTCGCGACTTTGACGGTGCCGCCGGCCTGACGCATCTTCGTGCGAAGATCGTTCATTTGCGCGACGGTGATACCGGCATAGTGGGCCACGACCACTGAGCCGGCGCCCTTGAAGGCGTCGTTCAGGTCCGTGACGAGTTCGCGTTTTTCCGCTCTGTCCACTGCCTATCTCCAGTTGACCACTTTTCCCATTTGCGGGAACAGCGGTCGGGTTGCCTTTTGCCGGGCGGGCTATCCAGAAATCCAGATCTCCCGAACGGCGCTCGAGGATCCTGCCCCCTTTCGCCACACCTGACGGGTTTCCCCGGCGCGGTGCGCAGACAAAAGGCAAACACGGTTCGAACCTTCCATGGAGCCCAGGCTCCGGTGTCGGGTCCTACCCCGTCTCATGCAGGCCATTCCGATTAAGGTCCGCCCTTTCGGGACTAGGCCGCCTGCAATCTCGGACAGGATGCCGGATCTCTTTCGATTTCCGGCATCCGGCCCCCGCTTGCACGAGGGCCGGAATTCTTCAGGCAGGCCGGCGCTTCAGGCGCCAACCTGCCTTTCAATACTTCAGGCCACCGCCAGGGTGGCGACGTCCAGCTTCAAGCCGGGGCCCATCGTCGAGGTGACCGACACCTTCTTGACGTAGTTGCCCTTGGCGCCGGTCGGCTTGGCCTTGGTGACCGCATCGGCGAAAGCGCGGATGTTTTCTTCCAGCGCCTTGACGTCGAACGACACCTTGCCGATGCCAGCATGCACGATGCCTGCCTTCTCGACACGGAACTCGACCGCGCCGCCCTTCGATGCCTTGACGGCAGCGGCGACGTCAGCGGTGACGGTGCCTACCTTCGGGTTCGGCATCATGCCACGCGGGCCGAGCACCTTACCCAGACGACCGACCAGCGGCATCATGTCCGGCGTGGCGATGCAGCGATCGAAATCAATCGTGCCCTTCTGGACGATGTCCACCAGTTCCTCGGCACCAACGATGTCGGCACCAGCGGCCTTGGCTTCTTCAGCCTTGTCGCCACGCGCGAACACGGCGACGCGCACGTTCTTGCCCGTGCCGTTCGGCAGGTTGACCACGCCGCGAACCATCTGGTCGGCGTGACGCGGATCAACGCCGAGGTTCATGGCGATCTCGATGGTCTCGTCGAACTTCACCTTCGAGCGATCCTTGAGGATCTGCAGGGCCTCACCCAGGCCATAGGCCTTGTTCGGGTCGATGCCTTCGCGGGTCTTGGCTACACGCTTTGCAATCTTTGCCATCGTCTCAGCCCACCACTTCCAGGCCCATCGAACGGGCGGAGCCTTCGACCATGCGCATTGCTGCTTCCACGTCGTTGGCGTTCAGGTCCTTCATCTTCTTCTCGGCGATCTCGCGCACCTTGTCGCGGGCGATCGTGCCAGCCTTCACCTTGCCCGGCTCCTTCGAGCCCGACTTCAGGTTGGCGGCCTTCTTCAGGAAGTAGCTCACCGGGGGCGTCTTCATGACGAAGGTGAACGACTTGTCCTGATAGTAGGTGATGACGACCGGAATGGGCGAACCCTTCTCCAGCTCCTGCGTCTGCGCGTTGAACGCCTTGCAGAATTCCATGATATTGATGCCACGCTGACCAAGCGCCGGGCCGATCGGGGGCGACGGAGTCGCAGAACCCGCGGCAACCTGGAGCTTGAGCTGGCCCGCTATTTTCTTAGCCATACTCTTTCCTGCCTTCAGTCATGCCGGCTCCCGAACTTCAGGAAGACGCCGGCGGTTGCAGTCTGGTGGTTCGGTTCGTTCGGCCGGCTAAGCCGCCCTTACCTCCCACCGTTCATGGCAGCGCCGAGCGCGCCACCCTCTCGCCCTCCCGCAGGAGAGCGAGAACCGATCAGCCCTTTTCGACCTGACCGAATTCGAGATCGACCGGCACAGCGCGCCCGAAGATCGAAACTTCCACCTTGAGGCGGGCACGCTCCTCGTCCACTTCCTGGACGAAACCATTGAACGAGGCGAAAGGCCCGTCCGAAACCCGCACCTGCTCGCCGATCTCGAAAGTGACCGACGGCTTCGGCCGCTCAACACCCTCCTGCACCTGATGCAGGATGCGCTCGGCTTCCTTTTCGGTGATGAACATCGGCTTGGCCGTATGCTTGTCCTCACCGAGGAAACCAGTAACGCGCGGCGTGTTCTTCACCAGCGAAATCACCGCATCGTTCAGATCAGCCTTCATCAGCACGTAGCCGGGGAAGAACTTGCGCTCAGCATCGACCTTCTTGCCGCGACGAACCTCAACAACCTTTTCGGTCGGCACCACGATCTGCTCGATACGCTCCGACAGGCCCTTCTGCTTGGCCTTGTTTTCGATGTCCTCAGCGACCTTCTTTTCGAAGTTCGAATAAGCGTGAACGATGTACCACCGCGCAGTCATCTATCAATTATCCCCGTCGTGGTGGTCTTACTTGCCGATGCCGAGGATCATCTCGACCGCCAGACCCATGATCTGGTCGGCAGCAAAGAAGAAAATCATGGCAATCGCCGCGAAGGCCAGGACCATGACCGTCGAAATCATCGTTTCCCGCCTGGAAGGCCAGGTGACCTTGGCGGTCTCCGCCCTCACCTGCTGAAGGAAGACGAAAGGATTGGTTGTCTTCGACGCCATGTCCGCTCTGCTTTCAAGACCCGTTGACCGGATCTCCTGGATGATCCCGCCGGCCGGGACGTGCCGCAGAACCGAAGATCAAGCCGAATCAGCAAGCCTTCGATCCATGCAAATCAGACGCGCAAAGCTGGCTTCCCAGCTCCACGCGCCGCGTGTCTGTCGTGTCTACATAAAACCGATTCTTGTTCCACGCAAGTGGCAAGCTTCCGCTTTATGACCAAACGCCGCATCGGAACCATCCAGTCGTTCCGTCCCGGCTATGGGCGCCCTTATGCCCGAAAAATGCTCATATGGCAAGGCTTGCGGCCATTTCAAGGCCAGAGCTTTCAAGGAATTCGGGAAACTGGCAGGGGCAGCAGGGCTCGAACCCGCGACCTGCGGTTTTGGAGACCGCCGCTCTACCAACTGAGCTATACCCCTAAGGTTGCGACGCATCATCTGCGCGGCAGGCGCTTCCTAGAAGCTTCCGTGCCGTCTGTAAAGAGCAGCTTTTGTGCAAATCACACAGCAAGCCGGCTCGATCATAAAAGCCTGCGAAACAGCCCCGGGTACTCCGTGACCAGACCATGCTCGTCGAACGAGACCTCGCGGCGGAAGTCACTGTCCAGCGACTCATAGAGATAGAGTCTGCCCTCTTCCAGGCAGGTATAGCGCTGAGGGTCCGGAAAGACCTCAAGCGTCGGTGCATAGACGTAGGCAGTGCGGATTTCCGCGCTCGCACCCTTGGCGAGGCGAAGCCGCTTCACCGGAAGCGTGTTGGTGAACGGGCTGACCGACAGGTCCGGCTCCAATGCGCCGTCCAGCGCGGGCATCGACCGGCCGTTCATCGTCCAATGCCCGGCGCCGTCGGCTTCAAGCACCAAATCATCCTCGCGACCGACCAACGCGACTTCCACGCGACGGGTCAGCCAATCTGTGTCGATCGCGATCCTGTAGCGCACTGCGAAGGGATGCGGATCGGAGGAGACAGCAACCGCATCCACCGACAATCCGTCGAGCCGGCGGTTCAACACCAGGTGCTGGGTGCCGCCGCCTTCCCATTCCTGCCACCGCGCAACGATTGTCGTATCCATCGGCCGACCTGTTCCCTGAATTCCGGCCGATTATGCCTCAGCCGGTTGGTGGTTTGTAGGGCCCGCCCGGCACGCCCCAGCCCCATTGCGGCATCGGCTCTTCCTCCGGATCACAGGTCGCACCCAGATTGGAGTTCATCTTCGCCAGCCGCGAGCCCCATTCGATATAGGCGGCGAAGGCCGAACGGAACTCCGGATCATCCGGCACGCCCACCTCATCCGCCGAATCCATCAGAAGACTGATCCAGCGGCGGCGCTGCTCCTCGGTCAGATGCTTGTCGAGATGATGCATCACCATCTCTCGATGTCCGCCATGCTTCTCGGAATAGGTCTTCGGTCCGCCGAAGACTTCGCCGATGAAGGCCGCTACGTGGGCGGGATGGTCCGGCGACATGTTCTGGAACACCGGCCCGACCACAGGGTCTTTCGCTACCTTGTCATAGAAGGTCGAGGTCATCCGGATGAGCCGGTCGGCTCCGCCGGCCCAGTCGTAAAGCGTGGGTACATCCGCGGTCATGCCGTCGTTTCCCTTGCTGATATGAAGGGATGCAATGTCTCGAAACGCGGCAGAGGATGCAAGCTGGCCGGACGGGCAGATTTGGCCCTCGGCCCCGCCCAAGCGCTTTCATCCTCGCAAAACAAAAAAGGCGGCCCGAGGACCGCCTTTTTCATTCGTTCAATCAAATCGCCGATTACTCGACGATGGAAGCGACGATGCCGGCGCCGACGGTGCGGCCGCCTTCGCGGATAGCGAAGCGCAGCTTCTCTTCCATGGCGATCGGCACGATCAGCTCGACGTCAACGGTGATGTTGTCGCCAGGCATCACCATCTCGGTGCCGGCCGGCAGCGAGACGATGCCCGTCACGTCCGTCGTGCGGAAGTAGAACTGCGGACGGTAGTTCGTGAAGAACGGCGTATGACGGCCACCCTCTTCCTTCGTCAGGATGTAGGCTTCCGCCTTGAACTTCTTGTGCGGCTTCACCGTGCCCGGCTTGGCCAGAACCTGGCCGCGCTCGACGCCTTCACGGTCAACGCCACGCAGCAGCGCGCCGATGTTGTCGCCGGCCTGGCCCTGGTCCAGAAGCTTGCGGAACATCTCGACGCCCGTGCAGGTCGTCTTCGAGGTCGGACGGATGCCGACGATTTCCAGTTCCTCGCCGACCTTCACGATGCCGCGCTCGACGCGACCCGTCACGACCGTGCCACGACCCGAGATCGAGAACACGTCTTCGATCGGCATCAGGAACGGCTTGTCGATCGGACGCTCAGGCGTCGGGATGTAAGAGTCGACCGCTGCCATCAGCTCGCGGATCGCGTCTTCACCGATCTTCTTGTCCGAATCTTCAAGCGCAGCCAGAGCCGAACCCTTGATGATCGGAATGTCGTCGCCCGGGAACTCGTACTTCGACAGAAGCTCGCGAACTTCCAGCTCGACCAGCTCCAGAAGCTCGGCGTCGTCGACCTGGTCGACCTTGTTCAGGAACACAACGATCGCAGGAACGCCAACCTGGCGCGCAAGCAGGATGTGCTCGCGCGTCTGCGGCATCGGGCCGTCAGCGGCCGAGCAAACCAGGATCGCGCCGTCCATCTGGGCAGCACCGGTGATCATGTTCTTCACATAGTCGGCGTGGCCGGGGCAGTCGACGTGCGCATAGTGACGGTTCGGCGTCTCGTACTCGACGTGCGCCGTCGAGATCGTGATGCCGCGAGCCTTCTCTTCCGGCGCCGCATCGATCTGATCGTAAGGCTTGTATTCGCCAAAGTACTTCGTGATCGCTGCCGTCAGCGACGTCTTGCCATGGTCAACGTGACCAATCGTGCCAATGTTCACATGAGGCTTCGTACGCTCGAATTTACCTTTTGCCATAGTCTCTTTCCTTGGACGGCCTGGACCTACGTTCAGTCGGATGCGCGGCGATTAGCGACAAAGGCCGCAAAACACAAGCCTCTTGTAGCTGGCGTCGAAACCGCACGCATCGACTGCGTGGGATCAGTGCAGTGGATTTGCCCGAATGTAGGAATTCAAACCTAGTTCACAAGAGGCCCCAATGACGTCGTCGTTCACGGTCGATCCACGATCTCGTGACGGCGCGCGATCATGTCGTGATTGGAAGCCGGCCAAGCACCTGCACATATCCGTCATGCCCGCCGATGGTTGCTTCCAGAAACCAGGCACGGGTTTGAAATCAAGGAGTTTTCGTCCATGAACAAGATCGTTGTCACCGCAGCCGCGCTGCTGGTTGCCGCTTCCGGCAGTGCCTTCGCAGCCAACGGAACCTATGTGAAGAAGGCAAACCGCCACGTCGTCGAACAGGTCGATCATACACCCACGGCTTCGATTGCATCTCCGATTGCAACACCCCGTGTCTCGCCGACCGACCAGGATCCCTTCACCATGCCTGACCCCGGTTACGGCCAGGGTATCTGGGGTCAGTAAGCGCTTCCGAGATCGAACGCTCGATCAAGAAAGGGCCGCGCGACTTGTCGTCTGCGGCCCTTTCCAAGTTCTATTGGTTCGAAGCGCTAGGCGCGTCGACCGCTGATGGCGTGATAGCCCCACAGAACTACGACCGCACCGATCACGGCGACGATCAAGCTGTAGATATTGAGCCCGGTGACACCGGTAGCACCGAAGGCGCTGAAGATCACACCACCGACAATCGCTCCGACTATGCCGAGCACGATATCCATCAGGAAGCCCTGACCACTCTTATTAACGATTTTGCTGCCGATGAAGCCGGCGATGACACCGAGGATAATCCAGCTGATGATTCCCATTGCGCTGCTCCGTTTGCCCCCAGGCAAGCTGAGATTTCCATAGCGCGCGCCAAAGCTCAAGCTCGTCTTGAAATTGTCGTCGAGAGGGTCAATTGTCAGCGTGGGCCGGACTGAGTGGGCCAGGACTGTTCACAATGGAGATCCACGATGGGATTGTTCGACAACGCCGTTCCAGGCGGCAACATCACCAAACCCCTGATGATCGCGCTGGGCGCCCTGCTGGTGGGCAAAATGCTCGGCGGTGGCGGTTCGGCGCAGCAGCCTGCGCCTGAGCCCGCCGCGCCCGACAACACCGGCGCCGACGGAGGCCTGCTCGGCGGTCTTGGCGGCCTGCTCGACAAGCTGAAGGACGCCGGCCACGGTCAGGTTGCCGATTCCTGGGTTGGCACCGGCCAGAACCAGTCGATCGATGCCGGCACGCTCGGAAAAGCCCTTGGTCCGCAGGTGATCCGTGAGATCGCGGCTCGTACCGGGCTCGACGAACAAGAGCTCCTGAAGCAACTGTCCAACGCTCTGCCGGGCGTTGTCGACAAGCTGACGCCGAACGGTCAGGTGCCCTCGCGCAACCAACTCGAATCGTTGTTCGGCAACTGAGTTTCGCACTTTTGCCAGATGAAGACGGGCGCTTCGGCGCCCGTTTTTTATTTGAATGACGGACCTGCGCACCGACTGCGACATTCCGGAGAGTCCTGCGCTGCCGCCGCAGCAAAGGAACTTAATCGATTCCATCACGCATCTGCACAATCGCGTCTCCATTTGTGACGGGGCCGACCATTTCCTTGCCCCTTTTGGCCAGCCAAAAAGGCGCCATCATCAAGGAGACGGACTTCCATGACCGACCTTCGTTTCAACAATCCCGTTTCGATCTTCATGGGCCTCGGCTTTCCGCGCGATGTCGAAAATGCGCTCGAAGCCTATGACGTGTTGCTTGAATGGAACGGCACCCGCGACGACGACCATGCGGCGGCAATCGCTTCCTGCCGCGACGCCATCGCCCGCATGCAACCTGCAGCAAAGGCTCGCGACGCGTTCGAGCGCTTTGCCCACAACAAGGGTATCTTGACCGAAGAAGCACTCGACCGCGCCGCGCTCACGGTGGCGCAGGAATGGGGACAGCTCAGCGCCTAGCCTGCGTCGCTCATCAGCTTTCGAATCAACGCGCGAAACGCCGCCACTCTCCCAGGGCGGCGTTTTTCCTTGCGGCCAGCAGCGAGCAAAAACTCCAACAGCCTTTGTAACGCGTTGTCAGGCAACGTTATTTCTCGGATTGCACAATTTCGGAACGAACCGTCCACCTCCGTCGTTTCGGCTGTGTATCTCGATCAGAGGAGTGTGGAATGGTCGCTACATCCAAACAGACGCACGCCAACGGAACAGACATCCAGGCGGCCCTCGAAGGGCAACTCGCGGAATTGCGCCGCGAGGTCGCAAAGCTCAACAAATCGCTGGCCGCGCGCGGAGCTGAGGTCTTCGACGAGGCCATCGATCACGCCGATGATACCTACCGGACCGCCTCGGCAACCGCGGCAAGGGCCATGCGCCATCTGCGTAGCCAGGCACATTCCGTTTCGGAGACGGCGAGGGAGAACCCGCGCGCCACAACGGCGGTCGTCGCGGTGGTTGGCGCATTGGCTCTGCTCGCAGGGATGGCCCTGGCCAGGTCTCACAACGGCAGGGATGGCTACTGGTAGGTCCGATCCAGCGCTTTACCGGACCCCAGTCAACCGTATGAGGAAATTGTCATGGCTTCTTCCATGCTGATCGGCATCCTGATCACCTTCCTGGTGATTGTGCTCGTGCTCTATCTCGTGCAGCGGCTGCCGCTAGACGGCCGCATCAGGCAAATCGTGCAGATCATCGTGATTCTGATCGGCATCGTGTCGCTGCTCAAATATCTGGCGGTGTTCTAGCCGGCCAGCTCTGGCGTCTCCGCGCATGGAGGCGCCGCCATCGCAAACAGGATATCGGCCGCGCTTCGCGCGGCCTTTATTTTCTAGATGATGGAAGTGACTGGAGCGGGTGAAGGGAATCGAACCCTCGTATTCAGCTTGGAAGGCTGCTGCTCTACCATTGAGCTACACCCGCTTTGCGTCCGCATCCATAGAGGAGATGACGGCGATCCGGAAGCCCGTTCCACAAGAAATTTGGCCGACTGAACAAGGCAGCTGCCTTGCGGCCATTCGACCTTGTTCTCATGAAAAAGAAGTGGTGGGAGAAGTAGGACTCGAACCTACGAAGGCGTAGCCAGCGGATTTACAGTCCGCCCCCTTTGCCGCTCGGGACATTCTCCCTTAACCGTGACCTGTCCCTGTTGTGGGATCGGCCGGCCGGAAACCGGGTGCCTTATGGCGGTTGAGGTTCGGCCTGTCAACCACGGCCGGCAACCACCAGGATGATTTTCTTCATATGGAGCAGCAGCCGCTCCCAACCAACCTCCGCAAACCTGTCGCGGCTAAGATGAAAGGCGTAAAATGCAGCCCGCCCTGCGAAGCTTCAGGCGATTGCCAGGCCTGTTTCAATCCCGGAACAAGGGCCCCGCCGGGATTCTGCAATCCCTCGAAAGAAAAGCCGACATACCGGTTTACTTTTGGACACAGCCGCGACATCTGCACTAAAATTGCGCTTGCACGATGCCGGAGCCACCTGATGAGCAACGACACCAAGAAGGGAACGCCGAAGGACAGCCACTACGCGCGGCTGCGGCGTGCGCACCGCGAGGAAAAGACCGGCGGCGGGCCTGCTTTCCGACCACGCCCGAAGGTCGCGCCAGGCGAAGGCCCGGCAAACGGGCTGGTGCGGCTCTATGGACTGCATACGGTGCGTGCGGCACTCGACAACCCCGGCCGTCGCATCCGCTCCATGCTGGTCACGCGCAACGCACTGGAGCGGCTCGAGATTTCAGACATCGCCACCCTGCCCTTCAAGGCTGAACTGGTCGAACCACGCGATATCGACAAGCTGACGGGATCAGACGCCGTGCACCAAGGTGTCCTGATCGAGGCCGAACCGCTGAAACCAAAACGGCTCGATGCGCTTGGCGACAGCAATCTGGTGCTCGTCCTCGACCAGGTCACCGATCCGCATAATGTCGGCGCCATCCTGCGTTCTGCCGTCGCCTTTGGTGCCGGCGCCCTGATCACCACCGCGCGTCACAGCCCACAGGAAAGCGGCGTGTTGGCAAAATCGGCGTCCGGCGCGCTGGAGCACATCGACCATATCGAGGTCAAGAACCTCGCCGAGGCGCTCGATGAACTGCATGAGGCGGGTTTCCAGACGATCGGCCTCGATTCGGAGGGGCCGGCAGAGCTTGAGAAAACCTTCTCTGGCGACAGGATTGCCCTGGTTCTGGGTGCCGAAGGCAAAGGTCTGCGTCAGAAGACGCGCGAGACAGTGACGGCATTGGCCAGGCTGAACATGCCGGGAGCCATCCGCTCGCTCAACGTTTCCAACGCTGCCGCGGTGGCGCTCTACGCGGTGCGACGATTCCTCGGCTGATCTGTATCGCCAAAAAGAATGCCCTCGCGTTGGGATCGAGGGCAAGGGCTTGCGCCTGAACGTGAAATCTTCGTCAAAGCGGAGAAACCGCCAAGGTGGGCGATGGTAGGTAGATCCACCTCGCCGCGGCACATGGCCTCGACGAGGTGGATCTGGAGGCGGTCCGCCGCTCCCAGCCGAACCGCAATCGGGAACCCACTCCTCCAGAGCCGCCGGGCGTCATCTCCTCCTGGGCACGCAGTACCAGAAGACGCTTCAAAGGCAGGCCTCAAAAACGGTGCATCCCGAAGAATGCGCCCCGGGGAGAGGTTCCCTGAAGATCAGGCCACAGGATGCCCGGCCATCAACTCCAGCGCCTTGACCACCCCGGAGTGATCATCCCTGGCGCCGCCATTGGCCGCGCAGGCGTTGAAGAGCTGCTGTGTGGTCGAGGTGTTGGGCAAGGCAACACCCAGCGACCTGGCGCCTTCCAGTGCGAGATTCAGGTCTTTCTGGTGCAACTCGATGCGGAAACCCGGCGCGAAGGTGCGCTTGATCATGCGCTCGCCATGAACTTCCAAGATGCGCGAATTGGCGAGGCCTCCCATCAGAGCCTGCCGCACCTTGGCCGGATCGGCACCCGCCTTGGAAGCAAACACCAGCGCCTCGGCGACGGCCTCGATGGTGAGTGCGACGATGATCTGGTTGGCCACCTTCGCCGTCTGGCCGGAGCCATTCGGGCCGACGAGGGTGATGTTCTTGCCGAGCTTGTCGAAGATCGGCCTGGCGCGATCAAACGAAGCCTCCTCGCCGCCGACCATGATGGCGAGCGAAGCCGCCTTTGCGCCAACCTCGCCGCCCGAAACCGGAGCGTCGAGATAGTCCGCACCGGTCGCCTTGACCTTGGCGGCGAATTCCTTGGTGAAGATCGGCGAGATCGAGCTCATATCGATGACCAGCTTGCCGTTTGACAGGCCCTCGGCGACACCCTTGCCGCCGAACAGGACATCCTCGACCTGCGGAGTGTCCGGGACCATCAGGATAATGATGTCGGCCGCACGCGCCACCGCATCATTGCCGGTCACGACCTTGATGCCCTTGGCGGAAAGCTCCGGCGCGGGCTTTGCGAAATGGTCGGTTGTCACGACCTCATAGCCGGCGTCGAGCAGATGTCCCGCCATCGGCGTGCCCATGATGCCGAGGCCGATGAAACCGATCTTTTCCATTGTCATTGTCCTTTCGAAGTCAGTCGTCTTCCCGCCAGCCGGCTCGCGCCGCTGGAGGAGGCAGAAATTTTCCAGAGGATGCGGTCAGGCCGCGGCGCTGCCCTTGCCGATCAGAGCGTGGAACCAGCCCAGCCCAGCCTCGGTGCCGGCCTTCGGCTTGTATTCAGCGCCGATCCAGCCCGCATAGCCGATGCGGTCGATATGCTCGTACAGGAACGGATAGTTGATCTCGCCCGTCCCCGGCTCGTTGCGTCCGGGATTGTCCGCCAGCTGGATATGCGCGATGCGGCCGAGATTGGCCTCGATGGTCCGGGCGAGATCCCCCTCCATGACCTGCATGTGATAGATGTCGTACTGCAGATAGAGGTTCTTCGAGCCGACCCGCTCGATGATATCGAGCGCCTGGCCGGTGTTGGTCAGGAAGAAGCCGGGAATGTCACGGGTGTTGATCGGCTCGATCAACAGCTTGATACCGGCCTGCTCCAGCTTCTCGGCGGCAAAGCCGAGGTTCTCGACAAAGACATTCTGGAGCGCCTGCTGCGACACGCCGGCCGGGGTGATACCAGCAAGACAGTTGACCTGGTCACAACCCAGCGCATGCGCATAGGCGATGGCCTTGGCAACACCCTGTCGGAACTCATGGATGCGGTCCGGCAGCACGGCGATACCGCGTTCGCCCTTGCCCCAGTCCCCGACCGGAAGGTTGAACAGGACCTGTGTCAGGCCGTTCTTCTTCAATCGGGCAGCGATCACCTCGGGAGTGTGGTCGTAGGGACCGATATATTCGACCCCCTTGAAGCCGGCGCGGGCCGCCGCATCGAAGCGATCGAGAAATTCGTGCTCGTTGAAGAGCATCGAAAGATTGGCTGAAAACCGTGGCATAGCGGAACTTCCTTGGAAATTGAGTCAACGACTTCAGGAACAGATTCAGTCGAGCAGCACGATCGCCGTGGGAGCGTCTTCGTTTTTCTCGGCCAGTTCCTCGAATTCGGTGATGTTGTTGATCTCGGTGCCCATGGAGATGTTGGTGACACGCTCCAGGATGAATTCCAGAACGACCGGAACCTGATGCTCCTTCATCAGCCGTTCGGCCTCCTTGAAGGCACCGGCGAACTCTTCCGGTTTGCGAACCCGAACCGCCTTGCAGCCCATCGCCTCGGCGACGGCGACATGGTCGACACCATAACCTGCTTCCGGGTCATCCTTCCTGTTCTGGTTTTCGAAGGCAAGACTGACTTCGTAGTCCATCTGGAAGCCGCGCTGTGCCTGGCGGATGAGGCCGAGATAGGCGTTGTTCACGACGACGTGGATGTAGGGCAGCTTGTGCTGGGCACCGACCGCCAGTTCTTCGATCATGAACTGGAAATCATAGTCACCCGACAGCGCAACGATAAAAGCATCCGGATTGGCGGCGCGAACACCAAGCGCTGCCGGCAACGTCCAGCCGAGCGGGCCGGCCTGGCCGCAATTGATCCAGTTGCGCGGCTTGTAGACATGCAGGAACTGCGCACCGGCAATCTGGCTGAGGCCGATCGTGGTGACATAGGTGGTGTCGCGCGGGAATGCCTTGTTCATCTCTTCGTAGACACGCTGGGGCTTCAGCGGAACCTGCTCGAAATGGGTCTTGCGCTTCAGGGTCTTCTTGCGTTCCTGACAAGATTTGGCCCAACCGGACCAGTCGCGCAGCTTGCCGGCCGTCTTCCACTCGGTGGCGACGTCGAGCAGCGCCTTCAGCGCCGCACCAGCGTCGGAGACAAGGCCAAGATCCGGCGCGAAGACGCGGCCGATCTGGGTTGGTTCGATGTCGATGTGGATGAACTTCCTGCCCTTGGTGTAGACATCGACCGAACCGGTGTGGCGGTTGGCCCAGCGATTGCCGATACCGAACACGAAGTCGGCTTCCAGCATGGTCGCATTGCCGTAGCGGTGCGAAGTCTGCAGGCCGCACATGCCTGCCATCAGGGCGTGGTCGTCGGGGATGGTGCCCCAACCCATCAGGGTCGGAACAACCGGAACGCCGGTGATCTCGGCAAATTCGATGAGCAGGTCGGAAGCGTCGGCGTTGATGATGCCGCCACCGGCGACGATCAGCGGCCTCTCGGCCTGGTTCAGCATGGCCAGGGCTTTTTCCGCCTGGGCGCGGGTCAGCGCGGGTTTGGCCAGCGGCAGCGGCTCGTAGGCGTCGATGTCGAATTCAATTTCGGCGAGCTGAACGTCGATCGGCAGGTCGACCAGAACCGGGCCTGGGCGACCCGAGCGCATCAGATGGAAAGCCTTCTGCAACGTCATCGGAACCAGATAGGGCTCCATGACCGTCACCGCCCACTTGGCGACCGGACCAGCGATCGCGGCGATATCGACGGCCTGGAAATCTTCCTTGGTGAGACGGGCACGCGGCGCCTGGCCGGTGATGCACAGGATCGGAATAGAGTCGGCCGCCGCCGAATAAAGGCCGGTGATCATGTCGGTGCCAGCTGGACCGGAGGTGCCGATGCACAGGCCGATATTGCCAGCCTTGGCACGGGTATAGCCCTCCGCCATGTGGGAAGCTCCCTCGACATGGCGCGCCAGGACATGGCCAATGGTGCCGCGTGCCTTCAGTGCCGAATAGAACGGATTGATGGCAGCACCCGGCACCCCGAAGCCGCATTTGATCCCCTCTTTCTCGAGAACGAGAACCGCCGCATCGACTGCGCGCATCCTGGCCATATCTGAGCCCTCCAAAACGGTGATGTTCGAATGGTCCGACTCTGCCAGCGGCTCGCGTATTTTTCAATTTTTCCAAAATAATTTTTCATTATTGAAATTTATCCCTTTCATACTGATTTTAAAAAAGATTCCGTTTTCCAATCAAATCGCTATCGGCAATTCGAAAAAATTTTTTATTGATGATCGGCCAGTTTTGGCGACAATGCGGATATGGAACAAACCGAAAAACGCCAGCGCGGACGCCCACGCGCATTCAACGCCCCTGCAGACACCGCGCAGGTGCAATCGCTGGATCGCGCGCTGCGCATCCTTGCCATTGTCGCGGAAGGTAGCGGCCTGTCGCTCTCGGAGGTGGCCAACGCTTCCGGCATCGCCGCCTCGACCGCCTACCGCATGCTGACGACACTCGAAACACACGGCATGGTCGAGTTCGACAAAACCGATCAGCTCTGGTCGATCGGTGTGGAGACCTACCGCATGGGCGCCGCATTTCTGCGCAGGCGCAAGCTGGTCGACCGTGCCCGCATCGTCATGCAGGAGCTGATGGAAAAGACCGGCGAGACCGCCAATCTGGGTCTGGCCGAAGACGACTGCGTTGTGTTTGTCAGCCAGGTCGAGACACATCAGGCGATCCGTGCCTTCTTCCGGCCGGGTACGCGCAGCCCGTTTCATGCCTCCGGCATCGGCAAGGCCGTGCTGGCCTATCTCGACGGCGATCGTGTTGCCGCCATAAGCCGCAAGACCGGGCTCGAAGCTTTTACCGCGAAAACCTTGTCCACCCTGCCCGCATTGGCGCTCGATCTGAAGGATATTCGCGAAAGAGGCTGGTCCGTTGACGACGAGGAACGGAACCTTGGCATGCGCTGCGTTGCCGCCGCGATTTTCAACGAATTCGGAGAACCGATCGGTGGCGTTTCGGTATCGGGGCCGACGGCAAGGGTGACGCCCGAACGCCTGACGGAGATCGGGCCGCTGGTGCGGAATGCAGCAGTGGAGATCACCAAGATGATTGGTGGCAGCACCAAACGCTGAACGTTGCCATCAGCCCATTCCGGTGACGTGGCGCAGCCAGAACGCCAGCACGATGAAGCCGATGGCGAAACTGACGCCGGTCCAGTCGACATTGGCGCCTTTGAGGGCACGCAGCAGCTTCATCGCCAGAAGCCAGACGGCGAATACGATCAAACCGACGACGACGATTCGGATCATGGACAAACCCCATCAACGATACCCGCTAGCAGGCATCGCCATGGATATAAGGATGAAACTGGCCGATTTCATGCTCGACGCCCGGCCAGGGGAGCATTGCGGCATCCAAGTTGCCGACAATTGTCTTTACTGGCGCGGCAAATGTGCTAACCGGTGCGCCATGTTCCTCCAACCTGGCAACTGAAACCGGGATCGGAGGATCCGAAGTACCGATTGGCCACCAAGTTGCGGTGTCCTGGAGCCGGCGTAGCACAGCGGTAGTGCAGCGGTTTTGTAAACCGAAGGTCGGGAGTTCGATCCTCTCCGCCGGCACCATTCAATTCAGCCTGCAGTTGCAATGTCCTGCCCCGGGCTGGCACTTCTTCTCCGCCTTTCAGTTCCTGATCAACGCTTGCTCAGGCAAGGCATCAGCACGCCCGTGCATTTTGAAGACACGACCGGCTGGTTCATCTGGTCTGAGGCCCGGACCACGATGGAGAACATCACGGCGAACGAACCGAGCATCAGGAAAAGGATCATCAGGCGTGACATCGACAATGGGAAAGCTCTCGACTTGGCCCCCGCCCACCGATTGCTGCCCCAAGCATGGGCAAAGCAAATTTCAGAAAAATTAAGACGGATTTTAACCATGTTTGCGCAAGCAGACACGGTGCAATGATTCGTCCGTCGCGAATGGCAGTGATCTTGCCGTGCTTACCATGACGCCCTTTGCAGGTGCCGGTTGACCATGCTACGCCGCGCTGGTCGATGCCGAGGATCGCCCGCCGGGAGCCATGACGAATACCGTAAGCCGCCTCGCCTTTGTGTCCTCCGAAACCGCCGACGCCCGGGCCGCGCTGGAGCGGCTTAGTGCCCGCTATGGCCAGGTACCGGTCGATGAAGCCGATACGATCGTCGCCCTCGGTGGCGACGGTTTCCTGTTGCAGACGCTGCGTGACACGATGAGCAGCGGCAAGCGTGTCTACGGCATGAACCGGGGCACGATCGGCTTCCTGATGAACGAGTTCCGCGAAAAAGGCCTGACCGAACGCATCGCCAAGGCGGTACCGGAAACCATCCGGCCGCTGGAAATGTCGGCAACCAACGCCGAAGGCGAAACCGTCGAAGCGCTTGCCATCAACGAGGTGGCACTATGGCGCCAGTCCTACCAGACGGCCAAGATCCGCATTGCCGTCGACGACCATGTACGCCTCGAGGAATTGAGTTGCGACGGTGTCATGATCGCCACGCCGGCGGGTTCCACTGCCTACAACCTTTCCGCCCACGGCCCGATCCTGCCGCTCGATGCTCCCCTGCTGGCGCTCACCCCGGTGAGCCCGTTCAGGCCGCGCCGCTGGCGTGGCGCGCTGCTTTCCAACCGCGCAACGGTACGCTTCGACATACTGGAGGCAGAAAAGCGGCCGGTGAACGCCGCCGCCGACCACACCGAGGTGAAGGCTGTGACGTCGGTGACGGTGCGAGAATCCCTGACCGCGACTGCCACGGTGCTGTTCGATCCCAACCACTCCTGGGATGAGCGTATCCTGGCCGAACAGTTCCGATATTGAGCCTGCGCCCGGCTTGACGGAACCCTATCAGACACTACCTTAGGCAAAAGACCGCGTGATTGCCGGCTTTCAAGCCCGTTTGTGTTGACAAAACGTGGACTTGCGCCTATCGGCGTTCACGATATCGAAGACGCGAGGCGTCTGCCGCGACGGAAGCCGCCGCGCTCCCCATACAAGCCAAAGACAGCAAAACTTGTCCTCAGACACCCAGACCGCTCAAGAAGCGTTGCTTTTTTCCGACCTCGGCCTCTCGCCCAAGGTTCTTTCCGCCGTGACAGACGCCGGCTACACGCAGCCGACGCCGATCCAGGCCGGCGCGATCCCGCACGCTTTGCAAGGCAAGGACGTCCTGGGCATCGCCCAGACCGGAACCGGCAAGACCGCATCCTTCGTGCTGCCGATGTTGACGCGGCTGGAAAAGGGCCGCGCAAGGGCGCGCATGCCGCGCACGCTGATCCTGGAACCGACACGTGAATTGGCGGCCCAGGTCGAGGAGAATTTTGTCAAATACGGCAAGAACCATCGCCTCACCGTGGCGCTGCTCATCGGCGGTGTTTCCTTCGAGGACCAGGAAAAGAAGCTGGAACGCGGTGCCGACGTGCTCATCGCAACCCCTGGTCGCCTGCTCGATCACTTCGAACGTGGCAAACTGCTGCTGACCGGCGTCGAAATCCTCGTCATCGACGAGGCTGACCGCATGCTCGACATGGGCTTCATTCCCGACATCGAGCGCATCTGCAAACTCATCCCATTCACCCGGCAGACGCTGTTCTTCTCCGCGACCATGCCGCCCGAGATCACCAAGCTCACCGAGCAGTTCCTGCACGCCCCGGTGCGCATCGAGGTCGCCAAGGCTGCAACCACGGCTTCGACAGTGACGCAGCGCCTGGTCAAGGCCGGCTCGAAACCGTGGGACAAACGTGCCGTCCTGCGCGACCTGATCCACGCAGAGGAAGAAGGGCTGAAGAACGCCATCATCTTCTGCAACCGCAAGGTCGAAGTCTCGGAACTGTTCCGTTCGCTGCTGAAACATGACTTCAACGCCGGCGCACTGCATGGCGACATGGACCAGCGCGCGCGCATGACCATGTTGTCCAACTTCCGCGACGGCAAGCTGAAGTTGCTGGTGGCGTCGGACGTCGCCGCCCGCGGACTTGATATTCCGGACGTCAGCCACGTCTTCAACTACGACGTACCGATCCATGCCGAAGACTATGTCCACCGCATCGGCCGTACAGGCCGCGCGGGACGCTCCGGCAAGTCGTTCACCATCGCCACCAAGGGCGATACCAAATATGTCGACGCGATCGAGAAGCTGATCGGCAAACAGATCGAATGGTTCGACGGCGATCTTTCGACGCTGGTTGTCAGCGAGGACGCCGATGAGGCACCACGCCGCGGCCGCGGCGACAAGCGCCGTGGCGGTCGCAAGGATGGCGACGACCGGCGTAACAAGGGCAAGCGCGGCGACAGGCATGCCGCCAACGAAAATGGCGAGGCGATCCCGGCTCCGACTGAAGCGGCTGCACCTGCGGGTGACGACCGCAAGCAGCGCAAGGAGGCAATCCGCGCCGACAATGCCGATCGCAGGGACACCGACCGCAAGGATCAGCGCCCGCATCGCGAACAGCGCCACTCCCGTCACCACCGCGAGGAGGAAGACGATAAGACAATCGGCTTCGGTGATGACGTGCCCGCCTTCATGAAGATCGTCGCCAAGGTCTGAATGCAGTCGGGTGGATCTCGCCCGATGCCGGACTGAGTTTTCTACAAACACCCAAATAAAAACGGCCCCGAGCGGGGCCGTTTTCGTATCCGTAGAGGCCGAGCCTCAGGTAAGCGGAGAAAGTTGGATCTCGACGCGGCGGTTCTGCGCGCGGCCTTCGGCGGTGTTGTTGGGAGCAACCGGCCGGGTCTTGCCGAAGCCGGTGACCGCGAAGCGCCGCGAATCGACACCCTGCGACGACAGGTAGTTCGCCACCGAGAGCGCACGGCGCTGCGACAGGTCGAAATTGTGCTGGTCCGAACCGGTCGAGTCGGTGTGGCCGAACACGTCGACGGTAGTCTGATTGTACTTCTTCAGGACCAGTGCAACGGAGTTCAGCACCGAGTAGAAACTCGCCTTCACCGAGTCCTGGTCAGTGGCGAAAGTAATGTCGGATGGCATGTTGAGAACGATCTGGTTGCCAACGCGGGTAACGCTGACGCCGGTGCCCTGCAGCTGCTGACGCAGCGCATTTTCATTCTGGTCCATCACCGAACCGATGGCGCCGCCTGCCAGCGCACCGATGCCCGCACCGATCAGCGCATTGCGGCGATCGTTGCCACCTGCAAGCGTGCCGAGCGCCGCGCCAGCCAGACCGCCGAGAACGGCGCCGCCCGCGGTATTGGAAACCTTCTGCTCACCCGTGTAGGGATCGGTCGTGCAGGCACTGGCCAACACCGCCGTAGCCACCACGCTGAGCACAATTTTCTTCATGAGATATCCCTCTCCAAACTACGGCCGCGACTCGGCGCGCGGGCAAGTCCTTAGCCGCCCTTCTAGCACGAATTGCGGCAGAAACCGGAGCATGAAATGGCGGAGCGCGGGGTTTTTCCGCGTGCCCTCAGGATCATCGCGTCGAGCAAGGAAAACTCCAGTCGCGACTACCAGAGGTTCTTGCCGTCGATGATCACCACCTCGACTGTATCGAGGTCGAAATCGTCGAACAGGCGCGAGTTGATGCTGATCTTGGGATTGTCGAAATCCGGCTCGCCAGTCGACCAGTCCGGCGTCTCGGTGAAGGTGCCGCAGCCGCAAATCGCGCAGAAGCCGTGCTTGATGGTCTTGGAGCCCCAACGGTAGAAGCTCACATTTTCAGGACGGCTGGTAAGCTTGAACTTGTCGGGCGTGTAGTAGGCCCAGAGCGAGCCACGCTTCGAACAGAAGGAGCAGGTGCACTGTGTCACCGTCTGCGGCGCCTCCGACACCTCGAACGTCGTGGCCCTGCAGTGACAGCTTCCCTTGATGATCATCGGCTCTCCTCGCTGTGCCATTGGATTAGCAACACAGCATAGAGAGAGCCTCCTGACAACTTAACGTCAGGAGGCCATCGAAACGGAGCGGATTTTCCTAGTCGATATCCGCGACAGGCTGCCCCACTCCGCCTTCGATGCGCTGCGACAGCGAGGCTTCCATGAAGTCGTCGAGGTCGCCGTCGAGCACGTCCGACGGGCTTGTCGACTCCACGCCGGTGCGCAGATCTTTCACCAACTGATAGGGCTGCAGCACATAGGATCGGATCTGGTGGCCCCAGCCGATATCGGTCTTGGCGGCTTCCGTCGCGCTGGCAGCTGCTTCGCGCTTCTTCAACTCTTCCTCGTAAAGGCGCGACCGAAGCATCTCCCATGCCTTGGCGCGGTTCTGGTGTTGTGAACGCCCGGCCTGGCACGCGACCGCAATCCCGGTCGCGATATGCGTGATGCGTACGGCCGAGTCGGTGGTGTTGACGTGCTGGCCGCCGGCACCCGACGACCGGTAGGTGTCGATGCGCACGTCGGATTCGCTGACGTCGATCTGGATGTTGTCGTCGATCACCGGATAAACCCAGATCGATGAGAACGAGGTGTGGCGGCGCGCGTTGGAATCGTAGGGCGAGATGCGCACAAGACGGTGCACGCCCGATTCCGTCTTCAGCCAGCCATAGGCATTGTGGCCCTTGATGAGCACTGTCGCCGACTTGATGCCGGCTTCTTCGCCATCATGGACTTCCAGGACCTCGACCTTGAATTTGCGACGTTCGGCCCAGCGCGTGTACATGCGCAACAGCATGTTCGCCCAATCCTGGCTTTCGGTGCCGCCGGCACCGGCGTGGACTTCCAGATAGGTGTCGTTGCCGTCGGCTTCACCCGAGAGCATGGTCTCGATCTGGCGCGCGCGGACTTCGCCGGCCAGCGAGCGAATCGCCGTCTCGGCTTCCTGGACGACGCTTTCATCGCCCTCTTCCTCGCCGAGTTCGATCAGGCCGATATTGTCCTCGAGTGCCTGGGTGACGCCCTTGACCGTGCCGATGCCCTCCTCCAGACCCTGGCGCTCGCGCATCAGCTTCTGCGCTTCCTGCGGATCGTTCCACAGGCTGGCGTCCTCGGCACGGACGTTCAGGTATTCAAGCCGTTTTAGCGCTTGATCCCAGTCAAAGATGCCTCCTCAGCAGGGTTATCGCCTGCCTGATCTCGTCGACAATGTTCTGCGTTTCCGCGCGCATGATCTCTTTTCTTTTCCGGTTTGCGAAGTGACGACCGTCGCCACTCGGGGCCAGCTGAGATTCAAAGGACACCTGCCCGCCGTTGCCGGCTCAAGATGGCATGGATCCCAACAAGCAAGTCGGCGCGATACATAGGCATCGCCCCGCCGCCTGTAAAGGAAAATGGGCCGGCATAGAGCCGGCCCATCCAACAAGGATCGTCTCGTCAGTAGAGGCCGCCGCCACCCGACTGGATCGCTTGCGAAGCCTGCGGCGAAATCCCCGTGCCGGGACCATTCGAGCCGTCAGACCCCATGCCGATGACCCAGTAGCTGTCGGCAGGACCCGTGCCGGGCTTGAAGGCTTCCATGATCGTGTTGGGGTCGCCCTCGTTGGCACGCATGCCGGTCTTGCGGTTGATCGCGACCAAGGTCATGCCTTCCGGTACCTTGAATTCGATCTTCGGCTGACCAACAAGCGCTTCGCGCATCATGTCCTTGAAGATCGGCGCCGCGAGACCGCCACCCGTGATGCCCTTGCCGAGCGGCTTGGGCTGGTCATAACCAAGATAGAGACCGACCAGAAGATTCGGCGTGAAGCCGATGAACCAGGCGTCCTTCTCGTCGTTGGTCGTGCCGGTCTTGCCAGCCATCGGGTAGCCGAGTTCGGCAACGGTGGCACCGGTGCCGCGCTTGATCACGCCTTCCATCATGGAGGTGATCTGGTACGCCGTCATCGGGTCCAGCACCTGCTCGGAATTGTCGGTCAGTTCCGGCTCGGGCTGGTTTTTCCATTCGGTCGCGTTGCAGTTCTCGCAGGTACGCTCATCCTGACGGAACACCGTTTTGCCGTAACGATCCTGGATGCGGTCGATGACCGACGGCTTGATCGATTTGCCGCCATTGGCCATGATCGCATAGGCCGAAACCATGCGCATGACCGTTGTTTCACCGGAACCCAACGCCATCGGCAGATATGGCGCCAGCTTGTCGTAGACGCCGAAACGCTCCGCGTACTCCGCAACCAGCTTCATGCCCATGTCATTGGCGAGGCGAACGGTCATCAGGTTACGCGAACGCTCGATACCGTTGCGCAGCGTCGACGGACCGGCCGAGTTGCCGTCGTAATTCTTCGGCGTCCAGGTGGTGTTGCCAGACTGGATGGTGATCGGACCATCCATGATGACGGAGGCCGGCGTATAGCCATTGTCCAAGGCCGCCGCATAGACGATCGGCTTGAATGATGAGCCAGGCTGACGCATGGCCTGCGTGGCGCGGTTGAACTCGGAAGCGGCATAGGAGAAGCCGCCGACCATGGCAAGCACACGGCCGGTGTGCGGATCCATGGCGACGAGGCCGCCTTCGACCTGCGGCACCTGGCGCAGGAGATAATCGGAACCGCTGTCACCCTTCCTCTGAACGAAGATGACATCGCCGGCCTTCAGGACTTCCGCCGGGGATTTCGCCTTCAGCGTCTTGTCACCCTGCTTGTAGCGCATCGCCCAGCTCATATCCTCGCGCGATACCGTGCCTTCGACCCGCTCCTTGACGAGGTCACCGGAAGCCTCGCGATCAGGCTGCAGGCCGATGGACAGACCCTCGCCGGAACTGTCGAGCACGACGGCGAGCGTCCATTCCGGCACGTCGCTCAAAGACTTGACAGCGCCCAGTCCCGGCCCCCAGTCGCCCGACACGTCGATATGCGTGATCGGGCCACGATAGCCGCGCAACGTATCGAATTTCATCAGGCCGTTCTGCATCGCCTTGCGAGCGAACAGCTGCAACTTGGGATCAAGTGTGGTTCGGACGGAAAGACCGCCTTCATAGAGTGCATTCTCGCCATAGCGGGAGATGATCTGTCGGCGGACTTCCTCGGTGAAATATTCACCAGCGAATAGGTAGGTGCCGTTGCGGCGCGGCTTGACGCCGAGCGGCTCGGCCTTGGCCTTGGCGCCCTCCTCCTTGGTGACGTAACCGTTCTCGACCATCTGATCGATGACCCAGTTGCGGCGCTCGATGGCACGCTCGGTGTGCCGGAACGGGTGATAGTTGGACGGGCCACGCGGAAGTGCGGCGAGATAGGCGGCTTCCGCCACCGTCAACTCGTTCACCGACTTGTCGAAATAGGTCAGCGCTGCGCCCGCAACGCCATAAGCGTTCAGGCCGAAGAAGATTTCGTTGAGATAGAGTTCAAGGATACGGTCCTTGGAATAGGCCTGCTCGATGCGGAAGGCGAGGATCGCTTCCTTGATCTTGCGGTCCATCGTCTGGTCGGCGGTGAGCAGGAAGTTCTTCGCCACCTGCTGGGTGATCGTCGAGGCGCCGACCGGACGGCGCGAACCCCAGTTCTGCACGTTGACGATGATGGCGCGGCCAAGACCGGTGATGTCGATGCCTGGATGCGAATAGAAATTCTTGTCCTCGGCCGACAGGAAAGCGGCCTTGACGCGATCCGGCACGGCCTGGATCGGCAGGTACAGACGACGCTCACGGGCATACTCGGCCATCAGCGCACCATCGGAAGCGTGGATGCGGGTGGTGACAGGCGGCTCGTATTTGGCCAGGACCTCGTAGTCAGGCAGCTCCTTGGCCAGATTGCCGACATAGATCGCGACAACCGCGGCGGCCAGCAGAGCCAGCATCGTGCCGATGCCGAAAAAATAGCCGATAAGACGAATCATGCCCACTCCAGTCCGTGGCCCAGGATTTCCCTAGCGCATGGTCCCGGGAATCGGAATCGATTTCCCGGCGCTCCTGCGCCGCTTCATACGCTACGGCAATCCTTGCGTCCTGCCCTTGCATGAGACGCCATAAACGATACTGCCTGCCACGCAAGGCTCGGGAACCACCCGGCCGTTCGCCACCCATTGTCGCGGCGATGTGGGTAAATTGCGGCAATCGCAAATTTCCTGGCCAATCGGCCGGAATATTAACACCCGGTGTTGTCGAGGTGCAACGCTGCCAAAGGCTAACAGCGCCCTGCTCCCATTTCAGCAGGCTTATCCGCCCGCATTGACCCGCGACGCAGCAAAAGCCGACACCGCCTTGCTGATGCTGTCGGCCGCCTTGCCACGCCATTCCGGGTTGGTGAGTTGCGCTTCGTCCTTCGCGTTCGACAGATAGCCCAGTTCGACCAGAACCGACGGCACGTCCGGCGCCTTGAGCACGCGGAAGCCGGCGAAGCGGTGCGGGTTGTTGATCAGCCCGACACTGTTGCCAAGCTCGCCGACCAGCGTCTGGGCAAAACTCATCGAGAAGGAATGGGTCTCGCGGCGGATCAGATCGATCAGGATATCAGTGACTTCCTGGCTGTCTTCCTTGATCTCCATGCCGGCGAACTGGTCGGACAGATTTTCCCGATCAGCCAGGGCCTGCGCTTCCGGATCGGAGGCCTTGTCCGAGACGGTGTAGACCGTGGCGCCACGGATGCCCTTCAGGCGAATGGTGTCGGCATGGATGGAGATGAACAGATTGGCGCCGCGCTGTCGGGCGATACGCACCCTGTCATCCAGGCGCAGGAAGGTGTCGTCCTCGCGGGTAAGCGAGATGTCATATTTGCCTTCCGCCAAAAGCCTGTCGCGCAGCTCCTTGGCGAAGGCCAAGGTGACATTTTTTTCGACCGTACCGTTCAATCCCTCGGCGCCACCATCGACGCCACCATGGCCGGGATCGATGACAATGGTGAATTTGTGGGAGGCTGCAGCAGGAACAGGCTTGGCGAGACGCTCTCGCTTGTCCGGAGAAACGGTCGAGGCCGTCGTCACCGCCTGGTCAGCGAGTGCCGCATCGAACTCGCGATCCGAAACGGCCGAGATGTCGACCGCCATGCGATAGCCGGAACCATCTTCGTTCTTGAGCACATCCAGCTTGTCGACGCGGAACGGCCCCTTGCTGATCAGGATCAGCCGCGAAGCCCCCGCCTCGATCTGGCCATAACGCACGCTCTTGATGAGCCCACGGGCTTTGAGATCCCTGGCGCTGAAAGCCAGCTTGGAGTTGGGAACATCGATGACCAGCCGGTGCGGACCGCGCAGCAGGAACCAGCGCGGATTTGGCTCGCGATCGAAATCGACGACGACGCGCATCTTGGTGGCGTCACCGGCCATCTTGTAGCCGGTCGCTGCCAGCGGAACCTCGGCGGCGCGCGCAATCGCCGGAAGGATCAGGCTCGCGAACACGACGAACAGAGCGCAGCATAGTACGCCGACCCAGCCGCCGAGCCTCTTGTTCGTGATTGCTTTCAGCCCCATCTCAATTCCAGTCGCTGCCGATTCATCGAACCAGCCCGGTTGTTCGGTCGAAGACGCGCTTAAGCGGTAAACTCGATTAACGATTGGTATCCAGAGAAGGTTAACCAAGCCTTTTCAAGAGCGATTTCGTTGAGGGAACAGCCCTTTGCCGGCATGGAAATCGGGGTTGCCTTCCTACGCGTCAAATCATAAAAGCGATGGTGGGTCACTGCAATCCAGGGACAACCTTTCCCCTCAGCTTTCTGCTGGGTTCAAGGTGAGAGGCAGGTCATCGCCAAAGCGGCGGGAATGCAGGTGATCGCGATGATTTTCGCAGGTGCTCGCCAGAGGCGGGGGAAGTGCCTGCGGCAGGAAAACGGCAAGGGTTGCACCGCGCCGGCTCGACAGGAGCAAAACAAGCTGGTCCGGGTTTCCGGGCTTAGGTTCAAAAAGGTCCGTTCGGTTTTGACGGTTTCAGGTACTGCATTGGAAAGGTCCGCATTCAACCGCGCCAACATGGCTGCGGGCGGCACCGCCATGACCCTGAAGCGGCCCACTGCGGACGCACAAACATCCGGCACTCACGCACAAACAGCATCACGGCAGCGGGCATCATCCCGTCGGTCGCGGCTGGCGGCTGCCGGGAGGAAACATAATAATGCCCAACAAGATGCTAATCGACGCCTCCCACCCGGAGGAAACACGCGTAGTCGTCGTTCGCGGTAACCGTATCGAAGAATTCGACTTCGAATCGCAGGACAAGAAGCAGCTCAAAGGAAACATCTACCTTGCCCGCGTCACGCGGGTTGAGCCGTCGTTGCAGGCGGCGTTCGTGGAATATGGCGGCAACCGCCATGGCTTCCTGGCTTTCAGCGAAATCCATCCTGATTACTACCAGATACCCGTTGCTGACCGTCAGGCGCTGTTGCGCGCCGAAGCGCAGGAGCATGAGGATGAAGACGAGGACGAAAACGGCGAGAATGGCGACGATCGCCAGGAGCGCAATCGCGGGCGGCGCGGCCGCCGTCGCGGACGCAATCGCGACCGCGGTGAGCGCAAGCGTGACGCCGCAGCCAGCGAAAACGACGAAACGGGTGATGAGGCAGTAGCGGCCGACGAAAGCGCCGATGATGTCGAAACCGTCGAGCCGAACGACAACGGCGATGCCGAAGAAGGCGTAAAAGGCGGCTCGATTGCTGCCAGTGTCGAAGTCGATGTGATTTCGGAAGAGGTCGCGCAGGAAAGCCGTGAAGAACAGCCTCACGCCTCTGAGGACGTTCACAGCGACGAAGTCGCACCTGCCGCCGATGCCGATCGTGGCACGCTGGAAGAAATAGCCTCCTCCCATTCCGATGATCACGAGATCGAATCGGTTGGCGCCGAGGACGCGCTCGAGGAAATCCGCGATCGGCGCAGGCCGGTGCGCAAGCAGTACAAGATCCAGGAAGTCATCAAGCGTCGCCAGATCCTGCTGGTCCAGGTCGTCAAGGAAGAGCGCGGCAACAAGGGCGCCGCTCTGACCACCTACCTGTCGCTGGCTGGCCGTTATTCCGTCCTGATGCCAAACACCGCCCGCGGTGGCGGCATCTCGCGCAAAATCACCAACGCCCAGGACCGCAAGCGTCTCAAGGAAGTGGTGGCCGACCTCGAAGTTCCGCAGGGCATGGGTGTGATCCTGCGCACCGCCGGCGAAAGCCGAACCAAGGCCGAAATCAAGCGCGACTACGAATACCTCATGCGGTTGTGGGAGAACGTCCGCAACCTGACGCTCAAGTCCACCGCACCCGCGCTGGTCTATGAAGAAGGGTCGCTGATCAAGCGCTCGGTGCGCGATCTCTACAACAAGGAGATCGACGAGATCCTTGTCGCAGGCGAGGACGGTTATCGCGAGGCGAAGGACTTCATGCGCATGCTGATGCCCAGCCATGCCAAGATGGTCCAGCCCTATCGCGATACTTCGCCGATCTTCGCGCGCAACGGCATCGAGGCACAGCTCGACAAGATGCTGCAACCGCAGGTGACGCTGAAGAGCGGCGGCTACCTGATCATCAACCAGACCGAGGCGCTGGTTTCGATCGACGTGAACTCGGGCCGCTCGACGCGTGAGCACTCGATCGAAGACACTGCGCTGCAGACAAATCTGGAAGCCGCCGAAGAAGTGGCCCGCCAGTTGCGACTGCGCGATCTTGCCGGCCTGATCGTCATCGACTTCATCGATATGGAAGAGAACCGGAACAATCGGGCTGTCGAGAAGAAGCTGAAGGATTGCCTGAAGAACGATCGCGCGCGCATCCAGGTCGGCCGCATTTCGCATTTCGGCCTTATGGAGATGAGCCGTCAGCGTATTCGTGCCAGCGTGCTGGAATCGACCATGAAACCTTGCCCGCATTGCGGTGGCACCGGCCATGTTCGTTCCGATTCCTCCGTCGCGCTGCTTGTCGTGCGTGCCATCGAGGAATTCCTGCTCAAGGATTCGCGCAGCCACATCACCGTTCGCACCCCGGCAGCGACCGCGCTATACGTGCTCAACCACAAGCGCTCCACGCTGGTCGAACTGGAAACGCGCTTCGGCTTGACGATCACTGTCGAAGCTGACGAGACCGTCGGTTCTCAGCACTATGCCATCGCGCGCGGTGCAATCGCCGAGAAGCCGGAAGGCTTCCTAGAGGCGAAGCCGCAGCCGATCCCACTCGAACCCGAAGAGCCGGAAGACGAGATCATCGTCGAGGACGAGGACGAGACCGAAGAAGATCAGCCCCGCCAGGAACAGCAGCAGGCACGCGACGGCGACAGCCAGCGCGACCGCAAGCGTCGTCGGCGCAGGCGTCGTCGCGGCGGCCGCGATCGCGATCAGGCGGCCACGGAAGCAGGCGATGAAGGCGCGGCTGCTGACGACGAGGAAATCGGCGAAGAAAGTGATGCCGCCGCCGTTGAAGCCGTGGCGGAGGTCGAGGCGATCGTTGTCGCAGAAGAGAACGACGACGAACCGGCCAAGAAACGCCGGCGCGGCAAGCGCGGCGGCAAGCGCAGCCGCAAGGAAGATGGCGAGACTGGCGACGATGCGGCAGAGGCTGCCACGGCCGACAGCGAAACCGTGACCGCCGAAGCCGTCGCCGAAGCTGTGGTGGTCGAGCCGGAACCCGCACCTGCCGTGGAGGAAGCTCCGGCCGAAAAGCCGAAAAAGCCGCGCCGTACAGCAAAGTCGAAGAAGGCCGAAGCCGCCGAGGCAGCAGCGGCGGAGGTCGCGACCGAACCGGCCGTCGACATCGTCGTCGAGACGGCTGCGTCTGAGGCCAAGGATGTTCCCGCCGGGAAAAAACCTCGCGCGTCGCGCCGCAAGACTGCTAGCGCGGAGACGCCGGCTGCACCTGTCGTTTCTTCCACGGTCGAAGCGGAAGCTGAAGAAGCAGTCGAAGAAAAGCCGAAGCGTGGCGGCTGGTGGCAGCGCAAGGGCTTCTTCTGAGTCGACTATCCGGCCTCGGCGGAGAAACCGTCAGAGCGTATAAGAAAGCGGCGGCACCAGGTGCCGCCGCTTTTTTCATCTTGGACGCGTTTAGTGATGGCGGATATGCCGTTCCGCCGAAACCTCACCTTCGCTGAACGCCTGTACGAACGGCATGAGCTGCCATACGGCCGAAAGGCCGATGATGACAGAAACCAGCCGGGCGAGCAGGGTTCCGGTGCCTCCGGACAGCATTCCGAGGACATCGTAGCCCGCAACGCCCATGACCAGCCAGTTCAGGCCGCCAATGATGATCAGGACGAGGGTGACAAGGTTCATGGCGCGCATCGGTGCCTCCATGAATTGTTGCCTGACGTTAAAACGCACTCCGCCGCTGCGGGTTCCTGCAGTCGCGAAATCGTGATGGGCGTAAGACCACCCTGGCCTTGCCTATTTCAGCCAGTGCTCCAGTCGGGCCACGGCTTCCACCATCTCTTCATGGCTGCCTGCGTAGGAGAAACGCATGTAGCGATGTCCCTGCAGCGGATCGAAATCCCGACCAGGCGTGGCGGCGACGTGGGCTTCTGCCAACATCTTGCCTGCAAATGTCATGCTGTGATTGGTGAGGCGCGAGACATCGCAGAAAGCGTAGAACGCGCCATCCATTGGCGCGGCAAGCACAAACCCCAATTCGGGCAGGCGTTTCATCAGCAGTTCACGGTTCCAGGCATAACGCGCCTTCACCACTTCCAACTGCTCGGTCGCCCTAAAGGCCTCCATGGCAGCCACCTGCGAAAGCTCCGGCGCGGAGATGTAAAGGCTCTGCGCGATGCGCTCGACCGGTCTCACCAGTTTTTCCGGCAACACCATCCAGCCGATACGCCAGCCGGTCATGCAGTAATATTTGGAGAAGGAGTTGATCACCGTGACGTCGTGGCCAAAGGCCAGCGCGGTGGTGTCGGGTGCGCCATAGGTCAGCCGATGGTAGATCTCATCGGAGATCACCGCGATGCCGAGCCGGTCCGCCGTTTCGACCAGCGCCTTCAACGCCTCGACAGGAATGACCGCACCGGTAGGATTGGCCGGACTGGCAAACAGCACGCCCTTCAAGGGCTTTTCGGCGTGCGCACTCACCAGATGTTCGGCGTGGAGATACGCTGCGCCTTCCAGCTCGATCTCAACCACCTCAATGCCGAGCGCTGCCATGATGTTGCGATAGGCCGGATAGCCGGGTGCAGCGATGGCAACACGATCGCCGGCGTCGAACATGGCCAGAAACGCCAGATTAAAGGCAGCAGAAGAGCCGGTCGTGACAGCGATCCGTTCCGGCGCGACCTCGATCTGGTAGTGGTCGCGATAGTGGTCGGCGATGGCACGACGCAAGCCGGCCAGGCCGAGTGCGTCGGTATAGCCGATGCGGCCGCTCTTCAAGGCGGCGGCGGCTGCCTCGCGCACGATGGCGGGGGCGGGATCGGATGGCTGGCCGACGGCCATGGAAATCACCGATACGCCTTCGGCCCTCAATTTGTTGGCACCAGCCAGAACATCCATGGCGTGGAACGGCTCGACGTCTCCGCGCCGTGACAATGAAACAACCATTCTTGGGCAAAACTCCTGTTCAAGACGCCCCCGCCATCCGCAGCCGGCCGCCGGACCGTGCCGCACAAATGCCCGATTGATGGGGATCACAAGTTCAGCAAGTTTTCGCGCGCCGGCTTTTCATCGTCAACTGCCTCGTCTACCAGTGTACGCATCATGCTAAGCCTCTCACGTCCCGGAAAGACGATCACAAGGACCGTGCGCGCCCTGGCGACGTTGGCGCTTGGCGCGGCTATCGCCGTCTCCGGCACTGTAAATGCTTTTGCGCAAAACGTGCCGGTCGTGCGGGATGCCGAGATCGAGGCGCTGGTGCGCGATTACGCCAAGCCGATTTTCAAGGCGGCCGGCCTTTCCAATGCCGGCATCCAGATCGTTCTGGTCAATGATCCCAGTTTCAACGCCTTTGTTGCCGGTCGCCGCGTCTTCATCAACACAGGTACGTTGATGCAGGCCGAAACGCCAAACGAGGTAATCGGGGTGCTGGCACACGAAACCGGGCACATTGCCGGCGGCCACCAGCAACGGCTGCGTGAACAGCTCGAGCGTGCCAAGACGATGGCAATCGTCGCCGGCCTGCTTGGTGCCGGCGCGCTGGTGGCAGGCGCGGCCAGCAACAGCAAGGGCCTGGCAGGTGCCGGCATGGGACTCGCCACCGGCGGCACCGAATTGGCGCAGCGTTCGCTGCTTGCCTATCAGCGCGGCGAGGAAATGACGGCGGACCGATCCGCCATTACCTATCTCAACGCCACCGGCCAGTCTGGTGCAGGCATGTTGAAAACCTTCCAACGTTTCCAGAGCGCGCTATCGCTTTCGGGCGCGCGTGTTGATCCTTACCGCGTCAGCCACCCGATGCCGCAAGAGCGTATCTCGAACCTGCAGGAACTGGTGAGCAAGAGCCCTTACCTTGATGCCAAGGATCCCCCTGCCCTGCAGCAGCGCCACAACATGATGCGGGTCAAGATCGCCGCCTTCACGCAAGGCCAGGCGGCCACGTCGCGGCTGCTGCGCAAGAATCCCGATGCGGTTGCGGTGCAGTACGGTGAAGCGATTTCGAACTACCTGAACGGCAATCCAAGTTCCGCGCTGGCCAAGACTGATGCAATGATCAAGTCACAGCCCAAGAACGCCTACCTCCAGGAGTTGCGTGGCGACATCCTGATGAAAGCCAACAAGCCGAAGGAAGCGGCCTCCGCCTACGCCAAGGCCGTCAGCCTCGACCCGGCGAAATCGGGACTTCTTTCCGTATCCTATGGGCAGGCGTTGCTTGCCCAGGGAACACCGGAATCGTTGAAACAGGCCGTCACGCAGCTCTCCAACGGCCTCGAGCGTGACCGCGAGAACGCCGGCGGCTACCGTTTTCTGGCGCAGGCCTATGGCGAACTCGGCGATGTCGGCAAGGCCGAGTTGGCGACGGCCGAAGGTTACTATTACCAGGGCGCCACCAACGACGCCAAAATATTCGCCATGCGTGCGCAGAAGCTTTTGAAGCCGGGCGAACCGGCCTGGGTTCGTGCACAGGACATCATCGGTGCCAAGGCGCCAACCAAGAAATCGAACTGAAGACGACACGGCCGCAGGATATGACCCTGCTGCAGCGCCTGAAAGGCAAAGGAAGACGACCATGAACAAGGCCTATCTGCTCAGCACCGCCGGAGCGGCCATTGCCCTTGCCGCCTTTACCTTCGGCTTTACCGCCAGCGACACCCGCCCGGCATCCGCCGACACCAAGCTCGATCGCGCCCAGGTCGAGGAGATTGTCCGCAACTACCTCCTGAAAAACCCGGAAATCCTGCTTGAAGTGCAGGATGCGCTGGAGACCAAGCAGAAGGAGGAACAGAAGCTCGCTGCTTCCGGCGTCATCAAAGAAAACAAGGACGAGATCTTCAACGCCTCGTACGACACCGTCGTGGGCAATCCCAAGGGCAAGATCACGATCGTGGAGTTCTACGACTACAATTGCGGCTTCTGCAAACGCGCGATGGCCGACATGGCCGATCTCACCAAAGCCAACCCCGATCTTCGCTTCGTGCTGAAGGAGTTCCCGATCCTCGGACCGGATTCCCAGAAGGCCCATGTCGTCTCGCAGGCGTTCCAGAAGCTGATGCCGGAGAAGGCGGGAGAATTCCATCTCGAGCTCCTCGGTGGCCAGACCCGCGCGACCGAAGAAACCGCCATCAAGATCGCACTGGAGCTCGGCGCCGACGAGGCAAAGCTGCGCGAGGCGATGAAGGATCCAGCCATCATGGAGCGCTTCGCCAAGACCTACGACCTTGCCAACAAGCTCGCCATCACGGGTACCCCCTCCTACGTCATCGGCAATGAGGTGGTGTTTGGCGCGCTCGGCGCGGATGTTCTGACCGAAAAGATCAAGGCCGCAAAGCCCACGCTCTGAGCTTTGCGGAATTGAACGCCCGGACTTGACCAGCTTAAGTCCGGTCAAACCGGCGTTGTGGACAGGCCAAGATCACACTTGCGCTCTTTTCGCCGCCGGTTATGCCCATTATAGAGGTCCGGCGCGCCGGCGATATTCGGCGCGAGGGTAAAGGTAGCCATTTTTGAAAACGGTTTTCGTCCTCAACGGTCCCAATCTCAACATGCTCGGCAAGCGCGAGCCATCGATCTATGGCGACCAGACGCTGGACGACATCGCCGCTGGCTGCGTGAAGGCAGGCAAGGACCTCGGGCTGACCGTCGATTTCCGCCAGTCGAACCATGAAGGCCATCTGGTCGACTGGATCCAGGAAGCAGGCGAAGCTGCTGCCGGGATCGTCATCAATGCCGGCGCATATACCCATACCTCCATCGCCATCCACGACGCCATCCGGGGTGTTGCCCCGCTGCCGGTGGTCGAAGTGCATCTTTCCAACATCCACGCGCGCGAGCCATTCCGGCATGTATCCCGGATCGCACCGCACGCCGTGGGAATGATCTGCGGCTTCGGGCCGCTTGGCTACACGCTGGCGCTGCAAGCGCTCGCCGCCCGCATCTGAAATGGGCGGACAACAAGAAGGGTCGGACATGACGACGAAAAAAACCGGTGTTGACCAGCAGCTGATCCGCGATCTCGCGGGTATCCTGAACGATACCAACCTCACGGAAATCGAAGTCGAGCTCGGCGATCTGAAGCTGCGCGTGTCGCGCCATGCGCCGACCGTGCACGCAGTCGCAGCGCCGGCTCCGGTCTTCGCCCAGGCTGCCGCGCCGCAGGCACCGACTGCTCCCGCCGCACCGAGCGCAGCCGAAGCTGCCAAGAACGCCGTGCCCTCACCGATGGTCGGCACCGCCTATCTTTCTCCCTCGCCCGATGCCAAGCAGTTTGTCGAAATCGGGCAGAAGGTGAAGGAAGGCCAGACGCTGCTGATCATCGAAGCCATGAAGACGATGAACCAGATTCCCTCGCCGCGCGCCGGCACGGTGACGGCGATACTGGTCGAGGACGCGCAGCCGGTAGAATACGGAATGCCGCTCGTCGTGATCGAATAAGGCACGGGGACGGACGGAATGTTCCAGAAGATCCTCATCGCCAATCGCGGCGAAATCGCGCTTCGGGTGCTGCGCGCCTGCAAGGAACTCGGCATCAAGACAGTCGTCGTGCACTCCACCGCCGACGCGGATGCCATGCATGTTCGCCTTGCGGACGAAAGCGTTTGCATCGGCCCGCCGCCTTCGCGCGACAGCTACCTCAACATCCACCAGATCGTTGCCGCCTGCGAAATCACCGGCGCCGATGCAGTGCATCCGGGCTACGGCTTCCTGTCGGAGAACGCCAAGTTCGCCGACATCCTCGCCGCCCACAACATCACTTTCATCGGTCCCTCGGGCGACCATATCCGCATCATGGGCGACAAGATCGAAGCCAAGCGCACCGCCAAGCGCCTCGGCATTCCGGTTGTTCCCGGCTCGGATGGCGCAGTCTCAGAAGAAAAGGAAGCCAAACGCGTTGCCGCGGAGATCGGCTATCCGGTCATCATCAAGGCCTCCGCAGGCGGCGGAGGCCGCGGCATGAAAGTGGCGCGCACCGAGGCAGACCTGGAAGTCGCGCTCGCCACCGCTCGTTCGGAAGCAGGCGCAGCCTTCGGCGACGATGCTGTCTACATCGAGAAATATCTCGAAAAGCCGCGCCACATCGAATTGCAGGTGTTCGGCGACGGCGCCGGCCAGGGCGTGCATTTCGGTGAGCGTGACTGTTCGCTGCAGCGTCGCCACCAGAAGGTATGGGAAGAGGCCAACTCTCCTGCCCTCAACGAGGAAGAGCGAGCCCGCATCGGCGGTATCTGCGCCAACGCTGTCGCCGATCTTGGCTATTCGGGCGCCGGCACCATCGAGTTTCTCTATGAAAACGGCGAATTCTATTTCATCGAGATGAACACCCGCCTGCAGGTGGAGCATCCGGTGACGGAAGCGATCACCGGCATCGATCTGGTGCATGAGCAGATCAGGGTTGCTTCGGGTGGCGGACTTTCGGTGCGGCAGGAAGATATCAAGTTCAACGGCCATGCCATTGAATGCCGCATCAATGCCGAGGACCCGCGCACCTTTACGCCTTCGCCAGGCACCATCACGCATTTCCACACGCCTGGTGGTCTCGGCATCCGCGTCGATTCCGGCGTCTATTCCGGCTACCGCATCCCGCCCTACTACGACAGCTTGATCGGCAAGCTGATCGTGCACGGCCGCAACCGTGTCGAATGCATGATGCGCCTGCGCCGTGCGCTCGATGAATTCGTTGTCGATGGCATCAAGACCACGCTGCCGTTGTTCCGCGACCTCGTCGGTAACTCCGACATCGCCAATGGCGACTACGACATCCACTGGCTGGAAAAATATCTGGCCAAGACGGAGTGACAGACAATGCGTCCTTCGAGGCTTGCCCCGAGGGACGCATCGTTGGATGCGGATGCATTCGAAATAAATCCGGCTCTATCTCTTTGTTTTGGCGCATGATCTTTATCCGAAAAGTCAGCAACTTTTCGAGATCATGCTCGAGCACAACGCTGAAATGACCCGCCCTTTCGCGCCCGGCTATCGCATCCCGACGGACCTGCTGCTCAAGGCCTATGCCTCGGGTGTCTTCCCGATGGCGGAGAGTGCCGATGATCCCGAAGTGTTCTGGGTGCGACCGGAAAAGCGCGGCATCATCCCGCTGGACGGCTTCCATATTCCGAAGAGTCTTGCCAAGACGATCCGCCGGGCTCCCTTCGATATCCGCTTCGACCATGACATCGCAGCAACAATCGCCGGCTGCGCCGAACAGCGGGATGAGCGCCAGTCGACCTGGATCAACGCACCGATCCGTGAAGCCTATCTGCAACTCGCCCGGATGAGCCACTGCCACTCGGTCGAAGCCTGGCGCGACGATCACCTCGTCGGCGGGCTCTATGGCGTCTCGCTCGGCCGCGTCTTCTTTGGCGAAAGCATGTTTTCACGGGAGACCGACGCCTCCAAGGTCTGCCTCGTCCATCTGGTCGAGCGGCTCAAGGAGCGCGGCTTTGCCTTGCTCGACACCCAGTTCACCACCGAACATCTGAAACGCTTCGGCGCTGTCGACGTACCGCGCGGCCGCTATGAAAAGATGCTCGCAGCAGCACTGAAAGGCGAAGCGGCATTCAGCCCAAGGGCAGATTGAGATCGCCAGCGGCCGGTCAGTTGGTGGGCTGCTTGCTGTTGACCTTGGCGGGTGCGCCACTGGACGACGGCTTGGCTGCAACAGGCGCGGGCACGTCGGACTTCTGTTTGCAGCCCTTCAGCCACACGTCGTAGACGGCGTGCTCGACAGCGTTGATGCCGGGGCTTTCGGCGAACATCCAGCCTGTGAAGATACGGCGGATCTTGCGGTCGAGCGTGATCTCGTCAACCTCGACGAAGGAATCCGTTTTCGGCGCCTCGGCGCCGGGGCGCGAATAACACACGCGCGGCGTCACCTGCAGCGCACCGAACTGCACCGTCTCGTCGATATAGACGTCGAAATTGATGATGCGGCCGGTGATCTTGTCGATGCCGGAAAATTCGGCGACCGGATTGGCAACGCGTTCAACCTTCACCTCGGGAGCCGGCTTGTTCTGGGCAGGCTGCTTCTGGCCAGGCTGTTCACCCTGAGCCGGTTGTTGAGGAGCCGGTTCCTGGGCCGGTTGCTCCTGGACAGGCTGTCCCTGGTTGGCGTCTGGCTGGATCTCGAACGGTATCTGGGCAGGCGTTTCACCGGCGGGCGGATCCCAGGGCATCTGCTGTGAATTCGCAACAAGCGGGCAAGCAACCGCCAGCATTGTTGCCAAGGCGCCGGTCGAAAGGCGGCTGATAGATCTCATACGGACGACCCGTCTTTGGGCAGGTGATTCTCAACGCCCAAAGGTAGAGCGTTCCGGCGAAGCGAACCAGCTAAACGGCAAATGTGGCGAGAACCCGAACCGTGTCTAGTCAGGAACCCGGCGTCCAGGCATCATAGTCGCCGGTCACCTGTGGACGGTGCTGGCTGCCCAGGATCGAACCCTTCGGCCGGTACGCGGCGGCGGTACCCGTCAGGTTGGGCTCGTGCGGCTTCTGCCATTCGCGCGGCGTGTATGTCTCGTTGACCGGAGCAACATCGACACGGTGGTGAATCCAGCCGTGCCAGCCGGGAGGAATGGCCGAGGCTTCCGACTTATCGGCATAGATCACCCAACGGCGGGTCTGCCCGTCGGAATTGATGCCGCCCTCGTAGTAGATGTTGCCGAATTCGTCCTGACCAACTTTCTTGCCATGACGCCAGGTATGGAAACGCGTTCCCAGCGTCTGGCCGTTCCACCAGGTGAAAAACTGCGTCAGAAAGCCTGCCATGCTGGTCCTCGCGGGCGTTTGCCGTTGCCTGCTTATGGCGCCCTGCCGGGCGGAAGGCAAGGGTTAGATCGTCGGGACAATGTGGAGTTCCAGCACTCCTCATCCGGAAACGGGGAAAAATGCCCCTCCATTTCGCATTTGCTCAAATCCATCTCGCACTTGCAAAATAATTAGCCGCTCCGTATCCCTTGGGACGCTCGGACAACCGGGCTTTCGGACAGGTTCGGCCTGTCCGTCATGGGAGGAAAAAGATGGCTTCCGACGCGACTGCGGCTGCACCCCGCATCACGCCTGCAGAGTTGTCGGCCCGCAAGGGCGGCACGCCGATCGTCTGCCTGACCGCCTACACCTATCCCATTGCCCGCCTGCTTGACCCGCATGTCGATCTTTTGCTGGTCGGCGATAGCGTCGCCATGGTCCTGCATGGGCACAAGACAACACTCGGCGCGACCATGGAGATGATGATCCTGCATGGCCAGGCTGTGATGCGCGGCACGCGGCGCGCGTGCGTCGTGCTCGACATGCCGGCCGGCAGCTATGAAAGTTCGCCCGCCGTCGCCCTCGCCTCGGCCCAACGCCTGATCGATGAAACCGGCTGTGATGCCGTGAAGCTGGAGGGTGGGATCGACGTGGCGGAACAGATCGCCGCCATTACAGGCGCCGGCATTGCCGTCATGGGTCATATCGGACTGCAGCCGCAATCGGTCGAAAAGGACGGCGGCTATAAAATCAAGGGCGGCACCGATACCGCCATCGCCGCACTCCTGGCTGATGCCAAAGCTGTCGAGCGCGCTGGAGCCTTCTCGATGGTGATCGAAGGCACGATGGAGCCTGTGGCGGCCGAGATCACGCGTCGGGCGGCGATCCCCACCATCGGCATAGGCGCCAGCGCGGCCTGCGACGGCCAGATCCTCGTCGTCGACGATGCGATCGGCCTGACCGTCGACCGCGTGCCGAAATTCGTCAAGGAATATGCCAGCCTGCGCGACACGGTGGCCAAAGCAGCCGTCCACTATGCCGAGGACGTACGCGCGCGCACCTTCCCGGGACCCGAACACGTGTTTCAACCGAAGGGCACGAAAGAATCATGAAACGCCCGCAAGTTGTTGAAACCGTTTCCAATCTGCGCACCGTCGTGCGGGAGTGGCGCCGCCAGGGCCTGAGCGTTGCCATGGTGCCGACCATGGGCGCGCTGCATGACGGACATGTTTCGCTGACGCGCATAGCACTCGATCGCGCCGACCGATGCGTGGTGTCGATCTTCGTCAATCCGACGCAATTCGCACCGACCGAAGACCTCGACAAATATCCGCGCCAGCTGGCCGCCGACCTTGACCGACTGGCAGAAGCCGGCGTGCAGCTTGCCTTCACGCCGGCGGCGGCGGAAATGTACCCGCAAGGCTTCGACGCCAAGGTGGTCATCGGTGGTCCGTCGACCGGACTGGAAACCGATTTCCGGCCAACCTTCTTCGAAGGCGTCGCCACGATCGTCGCCAAGCTTTTCCTGCAGACCCTGCCCGACTGCGCGATCTTCGGCGAAAAAGACTATCAGCAGCTCTGTGTGGTGAAAAAGCTCTGCCGCGATCTGGACATTCCCGTCGAGGTCATCGGAGCACCGACGGTGCGGGACGGAGAAGGCCTCGCCATGTCCTCGCGCAATGCCTATCTCTCGCCTGCCGAACTCGCCGTGGCGCGACAGCTCAACAAGATCCTGCGCCGTGCCGCGCAGGACTTGCAATCTGGGGCTGGCGAAGAGGAAACGCTGGAGAAAGCCCGCCGACAAATCCTCGCCACTGGCTTCGCTGCCGTCGACTATGTCGAGGCGCGCGAGAGTGATACGCTTGCACCCTGGCGACGCGACCGCGACGGCCGCATCCTGGTGGCCGCGCGGCTCGGCGCTACGCGGTTGATCGACAATGTCGAGATTGTCGGGATCTAGAGGACTTATTCTCTCCGCGGGAAGCGGCTAACCCAGCCGTTTCTCGAATACCAGCGCCGGGATACCCGATCCGGCAGCACCACAATCGCTGCTCTGGCCAGCCTCGGTGAAACCATTGGCCTTGTAGAAGCGGATGGCCGGCGCATTGGCACCCTCCACCTCCAGCCGCAGTGTGTGGGCTTCGGGAAAGCTGTCTTCGATCTCTTCCAGCAGCATGCTGCCGATGCCTTTGTGCTGGAATGCCGGCAGCACATAAAGCTGGCGCAACTTCACCACCTTTGGATCGTCGGTCGCAGCTGCAAAGGCCACGCCGGCGATGGTCTCGCCATCGTCGGCGACCAGGAACTCGGAGTTTGGCTGAGTCAGGCGGGCCTTGAGCGAAGCTGGCGTGTGCCACTGGCTGGTGATCTCGTTCACCCGCTCCACGCCGTAAATGGCATCATAGGTGGCATGCCATGTCTCGGCGAGCAGCGCCTTTACCGCTTCAAGGTCACGCTCGCTCGCCGTACGCACGAACATGGCGGCTATTCCGTGATGCCGAGTTTGGCCTTGACGAGATCGTTGACCGCCTGCGGATTGGCCTTGCCGCCGGTCGCCTTCATGACCTGGCCGACGAACCAGCCGGCCATCGACGGCTTCGCCTTGGCCTGCTCGACCTTGTCCGGGTTGGCTGCGATCACCTCGTCCACCGCCTTTTCGATGGCACCGGTGTCGGTGACCTGCTTCATGCCGCGCGTCTCGACGAGCTCCTTCGGGTCACCGCCTTCGTTCCAGACGATCTCGAACAGGTCCTTGGCAATCTTGCCGGAGATGGTGCCTTCCTTGATCAAGTCAATGATGCCACCAAGCTGGGCAGGTGAAACCGGAGTCTCTTCAATGGCTTTGCCGGACTTGTTCAACGCACCCAGCAGGTCGTTGATGACCCAGTTCGCCACCGCCTTGCCGTCGCGCCCCATCGTCACCTGCTCGAAATAATCGGCAATGGCCTTTTCCGAGACGAGGATCGAGGCGTCATAAGCGGACAGGCCGAGCTTCTCGACCAGACGCGTCTTCTTGTCGTCCGGCAACTCCGGCAGGTATCTGGCGAGTTCCTCGACATAGGCCTGGTCGAACTCCAGCGGCAGCAGGTCCGGATCGGGGAAATAGCGATAGTCGTGCGCTTCCTCCTTGGAACGCATGGAACGCGTCTCGCCCTTTACCGGGTCGAATAGGCGAGTTTCCTGGTCGATCTTGCCCCCGTCCTCCAGGATGGCGATCTGGCGGCGCGCCTCATACTCGATAGCCTGGCCGATAAAGCGGATCGAGTTCATGTTCTTGATTTCGCAACGGGTGCCGAAGCCTTCGCCCGGCCGGCGCACCGAAACGTTGACATCGGCGCGCAGGGAGCCCTCGTCCATGTTGCCGTCGCAGGTGCCGAGGTAGCGCACGATGGTGCGCAGCTTGGTGATGTACGCCTTGGCCTCGTCGGATGAGCGAATGTCGGGCTTCGAGACAATCTCCATCAGCGCCACGCCGGAGCGGTTGAGATCGACATAGGACATGGTCGGATGCTGGTCGTGCATCGATTTGCCCGCGTCCTGCTCCAGATGCAGGCGTTCGATGCCGACCTCGATGTCCTCGAACTCACCTTTCTTATCCGGGCCGACCGAGACGATCACCGTGCCTTCACCGACGATCGGCTGCTTGAACTGGGAGATCTGGTAGCCTTGCGGCAGATCCGGATAAAAATAGTTCTTCCGGTCGAAAACCGATTTGTGGTTGATCTGGGCGTTCAGGCCAAGCCCGGTGCGGATGGCCTGACGCACGCATTCCTCGTTGATCACGGGCAGCATACCGGGCATCGCCGCATCGACCAGCGAGACGTTGGCATTGGGGGCTGCACCGAAAGCAGCCGACGCACCGGAGAACAGCTTGGCCTCCGAGGTCACCTGCGCGTGGACCTCCATGCCGATGATAACTTCCCAGTCGCCGGTGGCGCCGGGAATCAATCGCTTGGGGTCGGACGTGCGGGTGTCGATGAGGGTCATGGAGGCCTGCATTCAGGAAGCGTGAAATCGTTGATTTGGGCTAGCGCAACCGGCGCCGCGAGGCAAGCCACCGCAAATGTCGCGCCCCTCGTCTCCTTTTAGGAAAAACTTTGCGCGCCGTCATCTCGCAAGTGCGAAGACGAGGTTTGTTCTGCTCTGCAATGCGGAATCTTTAAGACGAAATTCCTGTCGCCACCCCTGAACAGGCAAAGCGGTCCTTTGAACTTGAAGCCGGCTTTGTGGACGATATGGGCAGGCTTCGCATTCCGCGCTGCCAACCCTTTCGCCTCCCAAGGCTATTTTTGACCGAGGACTGTTATGACCACCGCCTTTAGAAGCCCGATTACCCGCCGCGCCGGTCTTGCCGCATTGCTGGCTTCGGCCGTCGCGCTCGTCAGCCTTGCGGCTCCGTCGTCCGCCTATGCAGAGGACAAGAAATCCGTGAAGGTTGGCATCATTTCCGGCGAGGATGAAGACGTCTGGCGCGTCGTCACCGCTGAAGCCGCCAAGACGGGCCTGACCATCGAGACCGTGGTCTTCAACGACTACACCCAGCCCAACGAAGCGTTGGAACGCGGCGAGATCGACGCCAACGCGTTCCAGCACCAGCCTTATCTCGACAACCAGGTCAAGACACAGGGCTATCACATCGTGCCGGTCGGCTATACCGGCGTCTGGCCAATCGGCCTCTATTCGAAAAAGCATGCCAAGGTGGCCGACCTGAAAAAAGGCGCGGTCGTCGGCGTGCCGAACGATCCGTCGAACGAAGGCCGCGCGCTTCGCGTGCTGCAGAACGAAAAGCTCATCAAGCTGAAGGACGGTACAGGTATCCTGGCCACCACTGCCGACATCGCCGAGAATCCGAGCGGGATCGAGATCAAGGAACTCGACGCCGGCATCGTCGGCCGCTCGGTGGAAGACCTGGACGCAGCTGTCGTCAACACAGACTGGGCGCTGAAGAGTGGGCTGACACCGGAAAACCGCATCGCGCAGGAGCCGGTCGCCGATAATCCGTACCGCAATTTCATCGCCGTCAAGCAGGGCAATGAAAACGAGCCCTGGGTGAAGGCTTTGGTCGCAGCCTACCAGAACCCGACGGTGAAGGCAGAATTCGACCGCGTCTACAAGGGCACCGGCATCAGCGCCTATTAAGGCCGATGCAACCCTATCTGGAACGGCGAGCAGCTCGCGGCCTTTCGGCCAGCGGGCTGCTTGGTTTGGAGCCGTTCGATGCGCAGCCGCAAGAGGCTGCCGGGAAAGGACAACCCGTGAATCAGCACGTCTTGGCAGAGATCCCGCATTTGGCCGACACAATGGACGATGACATCGCCAGCCGGCCAGCCAGCCCGGCCCTTGCCCAGAGCGACGAGATTGTGCGCCTTGTCGATCTGAAGCGTCGCTTCGGAGAAACGCCGGCACTGGAGGGCGTGTCGCTGACCGTGCGCAAGGGTGAGATCCTCGGCATCATCGGCCGCAGCGGCGCGGGCAAATCGACATTGATCCGGTGCCTGAACGGACTGGAGCGGCCGGATTCCGGCGAAGTCCACATCGAAGGCCGAGAGATCAGCCGGCTTGGCGAGCGTGAACTGCAGCCGCTGAGACGGCGCATCGGCATGATTTTCCAGCACTTCAACCTGCTGTCGGCCAAGACGGTCGAGGACAATGTCGCGCTGCCGCTCAAGATCGAGGGAAGACCCAAGGCCGAGCGCCGGGCGCGAGCGGCAGAACTGCTGGAACTGGTCGGCCTTTCCGCCAAGGCCAGGGCTTATCCGTCCTCGCTGTCCGGCGGCCAGAAACAGCGCGTCGGCATTGCCCGCGCGCTTGCCGCCGGACCGGCGCTGTTGTTGTCGGATGAAGCGACATCGGCACTCGACCCGGAAACGACGCGATCGATCCTGGCGCTGCTCAAGGATATCAATCAACGTTTCGGCCTCACCATCCTCCTGATCACCCACGAGATGGAAGTGATCCGCTCGATCGCCGACCGCGTCGCGGTGATCGATGCCGGACGTATCGTCGAAGAGGGTCCGGTCTGGTCGGTCTTCGCTGATCCGCAGTCCGAAATCACGAAAAGCCTGCTTGGCGGAATCCGCCCGCAGCTGCCAGCCGAGATCGCCGAAAAACTTTCATCCGTTCCTGGCAAGGAGGCGATCCTGCGCGTGGATATCGCCGGTGATGCTGCCAGGCGTCCACTGCTTTCAGAACTGGCAGCAGCCGTTCCCGGCCGTTTCCGCCTGATTCATGGCGGCGTCGACCACGTCCAGGGCGAACCGGTCGGCAGCCTCTTCCTCGGCATAGCCACCAAAGACGGCCAGGTCGCCAAAACACTCGATTTCCTGATTGCCCGCAATGCCAGGGCCAAGGTGCTCGGTTATGTCTGAAATCATGCTCCAACTCCTGCTGCGGTCGCTTTGGGAGACCGTGCTGATGACGGCGGCGTCCGGCTTGATCTCGCTGGTCGCCGGCTTGCCGTTGGGGCTGGCGCTGATCGCCACCGAACGCGGCGGCATCGCGGAGAACCTTTGGGTGAACCGCATCCTTGCCGCCATCATCAACGGTTTTCGTTCAGTGCCCTTCATTATCCTGCTTGTTGCGTTGATCCCCGTGACGAGACTGATCGTTGGCACCTCGATCGGTACATGGGCAGCAATCGTACCGCTGTCGATTGCGGCGACGCCCTATTACGCCCGTATCGCCGAAGTCTCGTTGCGCGAAGTCGACCGCGGTCTCATCGAAGCGGCGCGCGCCATGGGCGGCAACCGCTGGACGATCATCCGCGAAGTGCTCGTGCCCGAAGCCCTGCCCGGTATCGTCGCCGGCTTCACCGTGACACTGGTGACGCTGGTCGGTGCGTCTGCCATGGCCGGCGCGATCGGAGCAGGCGGGCTCGGCGACCTTGCCATCCGCTACGGCTATCAGCGTTTCGAGACCACCGTGATGATCGCCGTGGTGGCGGTTCTGATCGTGCTCGTATGCGGCATACAGTGGCTGGGTGACCGGCTGGTTGCGCGGCTGGATCACCGAAGCTGATCCGGCTTTGATGCCAGAGCGGAATCCGCTGACGATGGGACGGTATTCTGCTCTACCGTTCTCTGCCTTGGCATGACGGACCGCAGATGCCTCCTTTCTCAGAAAAGTCTGCAATTTTCAGAATTCTGCCCAGGCTGGCATTCCGTGACGGTTTCGCCTATACGGCGCTCATCCCATGGAGTGTGGATGTTTACTTCGTCTGAGTCCCGCTAGAGCCCCGACCTTCTGCTGAAGGCGGGGCGTGAGAACCTGAAACCCCGTGCCGCGTTCGCGTGGCTGCGGTTTTTTGTTTTGGCCATTTTGGCCAGGTTTTCCCGGGACCATTCCACAATGAACATTTCGCGCTTGGAACAGCGCATCCTGCACCTGCTCGCGCAGGGCGGACGCATTGAAATCGAAAAAGACGACAGCCAGAAGATCGAAGCCGTGTACTGCCTGACCCGCGATGGTTGGCGGTATCCGGATTTCGACATTTCGCTCTTCAAGAAACTGAAGCGAAGGAAGGCCGTCGCTTCCAACAATGGCGGCCCCTATCGCATCACGCGTGAAGGGCTGAGACTGGTACGTCCACAGCTCGACAACCGTTGAGCTGGCGACCTGTCCCAAAGAAAAGACCTCCCCATGTCGTCGCCGGCATGGGGAGGTCTTGATTCCCTCGTCGGGAAACAGTGATCACGCCGTGGCGATATAGGCTTTGATCTGCTCAGCCTCGCGCTCAACCGTTTCAATGCGCCGCTTGACCACGTCGCCGATCGAGATGATGCCATCGAGCAAGCCATCCTTTTCCACCGGCAGGTGGCGGAAGCGGCCATTGGTCATGATCTCCATGACTTCGTTGACCGTGTGGCTCGCGTTACAGATCTTGACCTTCGGCGTCATGACGGCGCGCACTTGAAGGTCGAGTGCGGCGGCGCCCTCCTTGGCGATGACACGCACCACGTCGCGCTCGGAGAGAATTCCGACGATCTTGCGATCTCCGTTGGTGATGACCAGCGCACCAATCCGCCGATCGGCGAGCAATCCGACCGCTTCGGTCAGTGTCGCGTTGGGGCCAAGTGTGACCACAGCGTGGCCCTTCGCCTCAAGAATTGCCTTAACAGTCATGGCGTCCTCCTCTGCAACCATCCGTCAGCCCCAGGGCGAGCGGATATTGACGTCAAGCAGGGATATGGTGCGCCGTGACGGGCTGCATTTCAAGTATTCCGATCAGCGACCATAGACTTGCTTGCGATCGAAGAAACGCAGTCCGAGGAAGCCGGCAAGGAAGCCGCCGATATGAGCCTCCCATGCGATCTGGCTGTCTTGCCCCGGCACGAAGCCGATGACGCCGGTGACGATGTTGATGACCATCCACACAGCCAGGAAGCTCAGCGTGGCACGCGAACGGAACACCGCGCTGAAAGGCAGCAACGGTCCGGCGAACGCGCCTTTGCCGGATGAACGATCGACATGGAAGGCGAAACGGGCGGCTGCGCCCATCATACCGGAAATCGAACCGGACGCACCGATCAACGGCGCCTGCGTCTGCGGGTGAATGGCGAAAAAGAAGAACGCCGCTGCGACGCCGGTGACCGCGAAGAACAGCGCGAAACGCAAAACGCCGATGCGGTTTGCAAGCGGCGATCCGAATGCGGCAAGCCAGATCATGTTCACGATCAGATGTGCCCAGCCACCATGCACGAAGGTGTAAGTGAACGGGCTCGAAAAGGCGTAGAAATCCAGATCGTACTGGCCGGAGTAACGAACCGGAATGAACGCGGCACGAATGAGCAGTTCAATGTCCTGCTGCGATGTCAGCACATAAAGACGCAACAAATGAACCGCGGCGCAGATCAGGATAATCGCGAGGACGATGACGGGCAGATTGAAGATCGGCTCGCGCGACGGAATCTCGTCGTCCGCCGGTGTCCCCGTCTCTCTCGCCTCGTTCATCGTATCATTCCCGGTTCCTGGCCCGTCCTGGTGAAGGTGCATGTAAGCCAAGGCACCGCATTACACAAACGGGGCGCATCGAAAACGAATCAAAGTTCGGAAAACAAGAAAAAAAGCCGTCCAAGGTTTCCCTCGGACGGCTGGTCGAGCCCCCATGCTCCCCTGAAAGCCTTTGACTGGAATGCCGCCGCCCGAACCGGACCACGACGAAAACTGGAGTGATTTCAATCTTGCACGGACAAGTTTGATCAGCAATGTAAACCGCTCGTTAACCTTAATGACCCCGGCCGGTTAACAAATGCCATCCAGACTGGCACGCATCCTGCTCCGCGTCCCATGTAGGCCATCGGAAAACGCCCAGCTGTTCCCCGATGGCACATCTGATGGACGGATGGCGCGGAGCATATCGACTATGAACCTGAACGGATCGATCGCACTGTTCCAATATTGGAACCGGCTGCGCCGCGGCCGCCCGGCACCGCGGCGAACCGAGGTGGAGCCCGCCGATATCAAGACGCTGCTGGCCGACACCTTCATTCTTGAGAGGGATTCGCGTGGCGAAGCTGTCTTTCGGCTGGCCGGCACGAGGTTGTGTGCCACCTACGGCCGCGAACTGAAGGGTTTCTCCTTCCCCTCGTTGTGGCTTGAAAAGGACCAGCGACTGGTGTCTCGCCTGATGCAGGGGGTATTCGAGCAGAATTCGGCAGTGCTGATCAGCTATGAAGGCAGGAGCCGTGGCGGCCACTCCTGTCGATTCGAACTTCTGGCGTTGCCGCTCGATGGCGGTGCGGAGCACCCACGCTGCCTGGGCGTGGTCAGTACCGCCGAAAAACCGTTCTGGCTGGGTGCCGATCCAATCGCCGATGCGACGATCGAATCGGTTCGTGTCATCGAGCCGGACAAGGAAATGGCTGCCTTGACCAGCCGGACGGCTATCGTCGCTCCATCGCTGGCGCCGACGGAACTTGGATATGCCAAACCGACCGGCACTTACAGCGGCGCCAGGCGCGTGCGCCATTTGGTCGTGCTCGAAGGTGGGCGGGAAGACGAGTAAATGCTCTAAGCTGACGTTAACATTTTCAGCTTTTTTAACTTCTCATCATGTAGCGTTCTGCTGAAATTCCTCGCAACGGCGCAGGAATGCCAACGAGGTAACAAGCGGTGATGAGGTCAGCGGCGATCGACCAGGCGCCGGCGGCGGCTGAAAGGCGCAACTTTCAGCGCGTTCGCGTGAAGATCTATGGTCGTTTCATGCTCGAGGATCGCACCGAGCATCCTTGTCAAGTCATCGACATGTCGCCCGGCAACGTGGCCCTTCGCGCCGACCGCGTCGGCGATCCCGGCGAAAAGGTGATCGCTTATCTGGATCATATCGGCCGTATCGAAGGTGTGGTGACGCGACGCCTGCAGGACGGTTTTGCCATGACAGTGGTGGCCTCCGAGCGCAAACGCGACAAGCTGGCCGCGCAGCTCACCTGGCTCGCCAACAAGCATGAACTCGACCTGCCGGAAGACCGTCGCCATGAACGCGTCGCGCCACGCAATCCAATGAGCGTGCTGCAGCTTTCAGACGGACGGCAGTATCAGTGCCGTATCATCGATCTGTCTCTGTCGGGCGCGGCCATCGAAATCGACGTCAAGCCGGCCAAGGGCGTTCAGGTGGTGCTCGGCACCATGCGGGGCCAGGTCGTGCGCCATTTCGAAGAAGGCATCGCTATCGAGTTCGCCGTCGTGCAGCGCCCGGAAACGCTCGATTCCGAATTCAACCGCCCGCGAACCTAGCCGCCTGCCCCAAGTCTGGTTGCGTGGGTTTGCAGCCGTGCTGTTGCAGCCCATGCCCGATCAGAAAATCGTCTCCAGCGGCTGCGGCATGGCGATCGCATAACCCTGCGCCTGGTCGATGCCCATGGCCTTGACCAGTTCGAGCGTCTTCTTATCCTCGACCTGCTCGGCAACCGTTATGGCGCCCAAGCGGTGACCAACGGCGTTGATCGATTCCACGATGGCACGGTCGAGGTCGTTTTCGGTGACTTGCCGGATGAAGCTGCCATCGATTTTCAGACCATTGACCGGAAACTGCCTCAGATAGCTGAACGAGCTCAGACCTGTACCGAAATCGTCCAGGATCACGCCGCAGCCAGCCGTGCGCGCCTTGGAAAGGAACAGTTTCGCCGCCGACAGATTGTTCATGACGGCGGTCTCGGTGATTTCGAAATGCAGCCGCCTCGGCGACAGGCCGGACCGGTCCAGTTCTTCCTGCAGGAATGGCCACAGGAACGGGTCGTTGAGTGAATTGGCCGACAAGTTGATGGCGAAAGACAGGTGTTCGGCCGACGCCAGGCGCTCACCGAAGTCGCGGAATGTGGTGCGGATGACCCAGCGGTCGATATTGCCCATCAGGTCGTAGTGCTCGGATGCGGGAATAAAGGCCGATGGCTCGACGATGCCGCCATCGTCCCCAAGCATCCGGAGCAGGATCTCGTAATGCGAATAGCCGTTCGAGCGACCGCTGAGGTCGCACACCTTCTGGGCAAACAGGCGAAACCGGTTGGCCTCGATCGCGTTGCGGATGCCTGCGGCCACCTGAACCTGGCGATGATTGCGATGCGCTTCGCTGCCGGCACCGCCGTAGACCGACACCTGATTGCGGCCTGCGGTCTTGGCTGTGTAGCACGCAATATCTGCCTGGCTCATCAGTTCATCGATACGCAAGCCCTCGGGACCGATGACGGTCAGGCCGACGCTGGCCCCAATCCGGTATGTTCGCTCATCCCAGACGAATTCGAGCGCCGCGAGCTGACGCAGAAGCAGTTGCGCAAGCTTTTCACCGTCGGGCGTGTCGCATTCGTACAGCAGCAAACCGAACTCGTCTCCTCCCAGACGGGCGACGATGTCGTCTTCGCGGCAGACCCGGCGCATCACATTGGCAACATCCCGCAGCAATGCATCACCGGCGGCATGACCGGCGGTGTCATTGACCAGCTTGAAGCGATCGAGATCGATGAAGCACATGACATGCTGCTGGCCGCGTGAACGAGCCTGCTCGCCGGCAATCCTCAGCTCCCGCTCAAAAGCAGCCCGATTGGGCAAGCCGGTCAGACTGTCATGACTAGCCGAATGTTCCAGTGCCTGCTGCAGCGTGCGGGCCTTGGTCACGTCCTGAAACACCAGTACGGCACCAATGATCTCGCCGGAAGCCGTGCGCACCGGAGCAGCTGAATCGCGGACGCTGCGGCGCTCGCCGTCGCGCCCGATCAGTATCGCCGCGTCGCTGAGATAAAATGGTTGTAGCCGGGCGAGACAGGTTTCGACCGGGTCGGGGATCGGATCGCCGGTCTGCTCATCGACGATGCGGAAAACGTCGCGCAAAGGCATGCCCGCCGCCTCGCTCGCCAGCCAGCCGGTCATCTGTTCGGCGACCGGGTTCATGAAAGTGATGCGCGCTTGCGCGTCGGTTGAAATTACTGAGTCGCCGATCGAATGCAGCGTGATGCGCAGCCGTTCCTTTTCCTCGAACACAGCCTGAGCGAGGTCGATATGGTCGGTGATGTCCCAATTCATGCCGACGGCACGCAAAGGAGCGCCGCTTTCGTCCCGCGACAATTTGGCGAGCGACCGGATATGACGCATCGCGCCCGAATGTTGACGCCGGATGCGCACATCCATGGAGAAGATCGACGTTTCCTGAACCCCGAGTTCATAACGGCGCAGGACCTCCGGCACGTCGTCGGGATGGATGAAGGTCAACCAGTGATCGAGGGTGCCGTCGAAATCATCCGGCGACAATTCGTACAGCTCGTACATGCGCTCGTCCCAGGTGAACTTCCCCGTCGCGAAATCGAGCTCGAAAATACCGGCCTCGGACGCTTCGACGGCAAGTTGCAGCCGCTGGTTCAAAGCCACGATCGCCTGCTCCGCTTCCTTGCGCGCAGTGATGTCGGTGTGAGTGCCGATACAGCGGAGTGGCTTGCCCGCCTCATCCCTTTCGATCACCTTGCCGCGGTCGTAGATCCAGCGCCACGTACCATCCTTGGCCAGCATGCGGTGCTCCAGGATAAAGTCGGCGGTTTCGCCACGGAGATGCCTTTCGATGATCTCCATGCAACGCGGCAAATCCTCCGGATGAACATGGTCCGACCAATCGCTGACCGCGTTCCCGATATCGTCTTCCTCATAGCCCAGCATGCTTTTCCAGCGGGGGGAGTAGAAAACGTGGCCTGTTTCGAGATTCCAGTCCCAGATGCCGTCGCCGGCGCCATCGACGGCAAATTGCCAGCGCATTTCGCTTCTGCGCAGTGCCGCTTCCGCAGCCTTGGCCTCAGTAATGTCGCGCGAAATGCCGACGATGCCGACGATCTCGCCCTTTTCGTCCAGCCGAGGTGCCTTGGTCGACGAATAGGTTCGCAGGACACCATCGACCAGCACGGTCTCCTCGACCGTGAACGGCTTCCCGGTCTCCATCACGTGCCTGTCGTGAACAACAACGGTGTCTGCCGTGGCCCTCGGAAAAACCTGGTGGTCAAAGCGGCCCAGAATATCGGCACTCGAGCGACCAGCCAGTTGCTCGACAGATTTGTTGGTGAGCAGGTAACGCCCTTCGGCGTCCTTGGCGTAGATCAGGTCCGGCGTGCCGCGCATCACCGCCTCCAGGAGAGCCAGTGCATCGTGCAACTGCTTTGACCGCTCAATCTGCTCGGTGATGTCCCAGCAGACACCGACAAAACGCCGGACCCTGCCTTCCGGCCCGCGGATTGCCTTGGTTGCAACCCGGATATGATGAACCTCGCCAGAAGCGGGATGAACCACCCTGTATTCAATGGAAGTGAAGGCGTCACCTGATTCCGCAAAGTGCCGCGTGCGCTCGCGCACGCGCGCGATGTCTTCCGGATGAAGCAGCTTGAAGAAGCCTTCACGCGATCCGTCATAAGTTCCCGGTGTCACGCCATGCAGCGCGAAGGCGCGCGCGTCCCATTTGCGCATACCGGTCGAATAATCCATGTCGAAGGTGCCGATATGGCCGGCTTCGAGGGCGAGTTGCAGACGGTCGGTGACGCTGGAAAGCTGGTCCAGCGTTTCGCTGAGTTCAGTCGCCCGCTCCACATCGCCGGTAATGTCCCAGCAGGCGCCGATGCCGCGGCGCACCAAACCATCCGTGTCGCGCAGGAGACGAACCGAAACCCGGATATGGCGATAGGCGTCCGGTGCCCCCAGTTTGACGCGATAGTCCGTCTGGTAGCGCTCTTGCTCCGCCAAAGCAGCATTCCGAACCTGCTCAACCTTGATCACATCATCAGGGTGGAGCAGGCGATTGAATCCGTCGACGGTGCCATCAAAGGTTTTCTCGGTGACCCCATGCAATTCATGCGTGCGTGCGTCCCAGTGCCGGAAACCTGATGGAAAATCGACGTGGAAGATACCGATACCGCCGGTTTCCAGCGCGATATCGAGGCGTTCGGAAGCATCTGCCAGCTGTTCTTCGATCTCCCTTTGATGCGAGATGTCGGTGATGGCCCCGACCAGCCGCAGGGATCGTCCCTCCGGCGTGCGCTTCACGACCTTGCCCCGCGCGCGGATCCAGACCCAGTGTCCGTCTTCGTGCAAGAGCCTGTAGGTTTCATCATGGGAGGCCCGGCGCCCGAGGACGACATCCCGGACCGACTCGCGGACACGGTCACGATCGTCCGGATGGGTCCGTGCAAGCCACTCGGATTCGTCGACCTCAAGCTCTCCGGCCTCCTGGCCGACCATCGTTCTGATCTGGGGGGAAACCCACATGCGACGACCAAGAATGTCGGTGTCCCAGACCGCCTGATCCGCGCCTGAAAGCGCATGGCTCCAGCGCCATTCGTTTTCCACCGAACGCTGTTCGGCCTGCTTCTGGACCTCGATGTCGGTGATTTGAAGCACAAAGCAGAATGCGGTGTCGCCTGCGGTCTCTCCCAGAGGGGAGATGCTGATCAGTCCGTGGCGAAGACCGCCCCCAGCGCGCCTGTACCGGCACTCGGCATCTGCGATAGGCAGCAGCGGTTCGGCGAAGGGGCTGCGATCACCGACTTGAAAAACATCCGCCAGCGACAGTCCGATACAACTCTCCGGCTCCCGGTCGAGCAACGCACCAAAAGCCCGATTTGCAAAGAGACACTGCCCACCGTTGCCAAGCAACGCCATTGCGGTTGCGGCTCGGTCGATGATGCCACGCAGCAGACTGACATCATCGGGAAGAACCGGTGACTGGCGATGGCTCAACCTTTGCTTGGTGTCCTCGTCCATTTACCGACTCTTGGCTGCCCCTCTAACAACTTCAAGTGGCAAGACTTGTTCTGGCGGGTCAGGATTGCGCTTTTGTCTGTCGAAGGCAAGTCCCTCAGGGCCGCCACGTCATGCGCTTTTCGGCTACCATCCAACATCTGCGACATCACAACCGAGAGCAGCAAGCAGCAGAACCGACTTCAGCCATAGCTGTGGACCAGTACCGAAAAGGCGGCCAGGATCCATGGTTAACGAATTGCAACAAAAATCGTAACTATTTTATACTTATTGTATTTGAAATAGTTTTCAAATCGTTCCGCCTTTTATTCAATATATACTTCGCCACTTTGCGTCAAATAAATCCGACCATGGCATTGTCATCTCAAACGGGGAGACGACGACATGGACGGATTTGGACGCAAGCTGCTGGTCGCAGTAGCTGTGCTGGTCAGCGCGGTGGGGACCGCGAAGGCCGGCGGCAACTATATGCCGACCGGCGCGCGCACAACGCAGCCCGTTGGTCACTATGAACTTTGCCAGCGGCTGCCTGACGAATGCACGCAGCGCACAGCAAAGGGCGCGCCGATCGAGCTGTCGCGCAAGCTGTGGGCGACGATGATCTCGGTCAACAACGATGTGAACACCAAGGTGAAGCCGGTCACCGATCTGGAAGCCTATGGCGTTGAGGAATACTGGGCCTATCCGGACAAGGGCTACGGCGATTGCGAGGATTATGCGCTTGAGAAGCGCCGGCAGCTGATCAGAGCCGGTGTCCCGGCGGGGGATCTGCTGATAACCGTGGCTCGCCAGCCGAACGGCGACGGCCACGCCGTCCTCACTGTCCGAACCTCGATGGGTGACTTCGTGCTCGACAACCTGCAGCCGAAGGTCCTGCTCTGGAGCCAGACCCCCTACACCTACCTCAAGCGCCAGTCCGAGACGAACTCCGGCGTCTGGGTAACGATCACGGATGGTCGCGCCGACGCGGTTGCCAGCGTCCGCTGACAGCGTGTCCAGGCCGGGCAACTGGCCCACTCGCCAAGGACATAACGGAAACCCGGTCGAGTCCCCACCCTCCCCGTCCCCGACGACCGGGTCAAGGAGCCGGCCCAGTCCCCGGGCCGGCTCCACCTTTTTGCAAGGTGGCGGCTCGACCGGCCGGCATTATTCCGAGGGGAGAACTTGCAGAGCCTTGTCTGGCCCACGATCCTTTCATGCAGCGGTCAAGCCAGCCTTGAAGCGCCTGCCGTTGGCGACATAGTGCGCAGCCGAATTGCGCAGACCGGCGATCGTATCTTCGTCCAGGGTACGGACGACGCGCGCCGGCGAACCGACGACAAGCGAATTGTCGGGAAAAGCCTTGCCTTCGGTGACAAGCGCGCCCGCACCGACAAGGCAGTTGCGACCTATCTTCGCACCATTCAGCACGATGGCACCCATGCCGATCAGGCTGTTGTCGCCGATGCTGCAGCCATGCAGCATGGCACGGTGGCCAATGGTGCAGCCGGTGCCGATGGTCAGCGGAAAGCCGATGTCGGTGTGCATCACCGTGTGTTCCTGCACATTGGTATCATCACCTATAAGGATCGGCTCGTTGTCGCCCCGAATGACGACGCCAAACCATATGCCGGCGTTGCGCCCAAGCGTGATGTCGCCGATCAATGTCGCGTCGGGTGCGATCCAGTTGCTGTCAGCGTCGACGAGGCGCGGCGCTTTTCCATCCAGAGCATAAATCGGCATCTTTCCCTCAAGGCTCGGAAAATTCAGGTCTCCCAGACAGTAGAGGACCGCCTGCGAGCGTGACAAGCACGGCCAGACCTTTACCGTCCGTTTACCATAGTTCCTCACAGTCAGACTTGATCGTCAGCCTGCCGGAATCGCCTGTGTGCGGCGCAAGGAACAGGTCACAGCCTTCGGGATCGAGATGAGCAAATCCGCAACGGAAACGCCCGAATTCACGGTTGTCGACTCCAGCGTGATGGTGAAGGTGTTCTACGCTTTTGCCGTCGTGGCATTGCTGTCGGCGGGCATCAGCGCAGCCGGCAAGTGGCTTGGTCATTCCATCGCCATGGGTGGCTATTCCGACGATACGAAAATACGCGGGATCGTCATCGGCAACAATGTGCTGGCCGTGCCTGCCAATTTCATCCGTTTCGACAAGGCACGCCGCGATGGCAACACCGACCGGCTCGACGTTTATCTGCGCTATCCCAAGATGGATGGATACTCCGCCGCGGCACGGGACGATTTCAACAATGCGTCCGGCAAGCGCACCATCCTGTTTTTGACATTCGAGGAACAGGCGATGTCGCGCGACATGAGCGGCCGCTATGCACCAATCTATTCGTCGCTGATCGCACGGCCCGGCACGCCTGGCCCTGCCGGCACCACGATTTACGATTTCACCGAAAAGTCCGGCTATCTGAACGAGAAACTGGTCGTGGCCGAGCGTCCTGGACAAGAGCCGTTCGTCGCGCGTTGTCTTGCCGGCCCAAGCGCAGAGCAATCGCTTGCTCCGTGCGAGCGCGATGTGCTCGTCGGCGAAAGGCTGAGCCTCACTTACCGGTTTCCGAGAGAATTCCTGGCCCAGTGGCCGGCGCTGGACGCAGCGGTCCTGGCCTTTGCGTCGGGCACCTTGAAGACGGGTGCAACGCTGAAGAAGTGACAGGCGCCGCCATTCAAAGACGTCGGAACATCCCTTTGCGGGTCTAGATGACCGCGCAGCAGGACGGCGCCTGCACGGTGTCAGCCGAGATCGATGTCGAGGATCGCCATCGAGAAATTGTAATCGCCCTCTTCCTCGTCCTTGTAGACGAGACCCAGGAACTCGTCGCCGATGTAGAGTTCGGCCGAATCTTCCTTGCGCGGGCGCGCCTTTACTTCGAGCTTCGGATTCTGGAAGACGCGCTTGAAATAGGCGTCCAGCTTTCTGATTTCGTCGGGTTTCAACGGCTTTCTCCGCTAGGAAATGGCTGCCCGGCACCATCCGGCGCTCACGGCGTTCCGCGCTTCTGGCACGGTAAGGATGGCGATGTAAAGGCAGATGCGCCTATTGGTGACAGGCTCCGCCGCACAATGAAGCGGCTCAGCAATGTGCCTCTAAATTCGAGCGACCCATGACCTGGCTCAGATGTCGAACGACACCACATGCTCCATCGACTGAGACGGCAGCAACTGGTCCATCTGGCGAGACGGCTGGTCGCAGCCGGTTTCACCCACCACGCGTGCAGGCACGCCAGCAACCGTCTTGTTATGCGGCACCGCCGAGAGCACGACGGAACCGGCCGCCACCTTGGAGCAATGACCGATCTCGATGTTGCCGAGGATCTTGGCGCCGGCGCCGATCAGCACACCGTGGCGAATCTTCGGGTGACGGTCGCCGCCGGCCTTGCCGGTGCCGCCAAGGGTGACGCCATGCAGGATCGAGACATCGTCCTCGATGACCGCCGTTTCACCGACGACAAAGCCGGTGGCATGGTCGAGGAAAATGCCCTTGCCGATACGGGCGGCCGGATTGATGTCGGTCTGGAACACGGACGACGATCTGCTCTGCAGATAGAGAGCGAAATCCCGGCGGCCATGGTTCCAAAGCCAGTGCGCCAGGCGGTGTGTCTGGATCGCATGGAAGCCCTTGAAGTAGAGAACCGGCATCAGATAGCGATCGCAGGCCGGGTCGCGGTCGAAATAGGCCTGGATGTCGGTGCGTACCACATCGGACCAGTCGGACTGATCGTCGAGCATAGCCTTGAACGTCTGGCGGATCAGGTCGGCACCAACATCCTGATGGGCGAGCCGTTCGGCGAGACGATGGATCACGGCCTCTTCCAGCGTCTCCTGGTTCAGGATGGTGGCGTAGAGAAACGCCGCCAGCAGCGGATCGCGGTTGACCGCCTCGGTCGCCTCGTCGCGAATGGACCGCCAGATCGGGTCGACCGGCTGCAAAAGGCTGGAGCGGGCGATGCTGATGCTGTTCATGGACAGTCTCCGCTGGCGGCTTGTCTTATCCGGCCGGTCCTATAAGCCATATCATAGCACGGGTGAACTCAATTTTCCTTATCGCTCGTTCAAATGGTTTTGGCTGGCTGGAATTCAACCGGGCATGGAAAACGAACCCTTGATCGTGAAGGTCACCGATAACGTGGCCTCGATCCTCATCAACCGGCCGCAGAAGAAGAACGCCATCACCTTCGCCATGTGGCAGGCCCTGTCCGCCAAGTTTGAAGCCTTGTCGGCTGATCCGTCCGTGCGAGCCATCATACTAGGCGGCACGGGGGCCGATTTTTCAGCCGGCGCCGACATCGCCGAGTTCGACACGTTGCGCGGCGGCGAGAACGCACGCAGCTACGAAGCGGCCAATTCCGCGGCCTTCGCGTCCATTCGCAACGCTCGGATACCGGTAATCGCAGCGCTGAACGGCATATGCTTCGGTGGCGGCTTCGGTCTTGCCGCCGCGGCTGACCTGAGGCTCGCAACACCCGACACGCTGTTTGCAGTGCCTGCCGCCAAACTCGGGCTTGCGTATCCGCAGGACGCCATGTGCGATATCGTCGGCGCAGCGGGACCGCAGATGGCACGCTATCTCACCTTCACCGGCAATCGCATCGATGCGGAAACCGCACTCAAGGCTGGTTTCCTGCTCGAAATCGTCGCGCCCGGGGAACTCGAGCGGCGCGTCGCCGAGCTCGCGGCGACCATAGCTGCCAATGCCCCGCTTTCGGTGCGCGCCTCTAAGCTGGCAATCCATGCAGAATTGAGCGGCGATGCGACCGAGATCGAGCTTGCTCGTGCGGCTGGCGACAAAACCTTCACCAGCGCCGACTATGCCGAGGGCCGGGCTGCCTTCCAGGCACGCCGCAAAGCGGAGTTCACCGGCCAATGAGCACCTCCCTGATTGCGCCAGAATTGAAGGCGGAGCTGTCGACACTCTATGGTGGTGGAGATCGCCACTATCACGGCATGGCTCACATCGAGGCGTTGCTGGACCTGCTCGACGAATACCGATCCTCCTTTTCCGATCCCGAGGCAGTCGAAGCGGTGATCTGGTTCCACGATGCGATCTATGACAGCCGGGCCAAGGATAACGAGGCACGCAGCGCCGATCTCGCGCGCGCCAAACTGGCTGGCATCGCCAGTGCGGAAAGGCTCAACCGCATTGCCCTGACGATCGAGGCCACCGCCACGCATACGGTTCCACAGATCGAACCGGAGACGGCGAGGCGCGACGCGGCGCTTCTGCTCGACATGGACCTGTCGATCCTGGGCACAGCACCCGAAACATTCAACGCCTACGAGGCAGCGGTGCGGCGCGAATACACCTGGGTGGAGGAGCCGTTGTGGGTTATCGGGCGCGGCAACGTGTTGAGGACCTTTCTCGAGCGCGAGCACATTTACCACACCGAGATCTTCCGCAGCCGCTTCGAAAAGCAGGCGCGGGAAAATATCCGACGTTCGATCGAAGCGCTTGAGGCGCCATCAGGCAACTAGTCGGGAAAACTCTCCATCCGCCGTTCGCGAATGGCGAAACCGGCGCGCAGATAGACGGACAGCGCCTTCGGGTGATCGTTGGTGTCGGTATGCAACCACACGCGGCGAGGCTTCTCCGACCAGATCGCGCGTAACGAGCTGTCCAGCAGATAGGGCCCCAATCCCCTGTCCCGAAAGGCGATAGCCAAGCCGAAATGGGCCAGTTCGACAACCGGCTCGCCGACACCGTTGAATTCACAGAAGCCCGCAGCAACACCATCCACCCGCAGGACATTCAGCCATGTGGAGGGGCTCGCCAGCAGGATCGCCAATTGCTCCGCCGGCATGCGCAACCGCTGATCCCAATCCAGCGATGCACCGACCGCGCGATAAAGGTCCAGGTAGTCGGCGGGCGAAAGGGTTTCGCGCGCCAGGCGAGCCGAACCGTCCGGACTGCTCAATGCCGTGCCTGACGGCGATACGGTCATATCCAGATAGGCGACGAGAAGCTCGACCATTGCGAGTTCAGAGCGGATGTTGAGCGTAGAACTCCAGAACCCGCTTCTTGAAGGTGCGGTCTCCCACCGACAGCATGTGATCGCGTCCTTCGATGTGGAACGCTGCGGCATTGGGCATCAATGCCGCCAGATCGTCGGCCGACCCGGCAATGTCATCGGTCGTGCCGACGGCCACCAGTGTCGGCTGCGCAATGCGCGAAACCTGGTCTTCGGAAAGCAGTTCACGCGAGGTGACGATGCAGGCGGCAAGCGCCTGGCGGTCGCTCCTGGTCTGGTCGGCAAAGCTGCGGAACATCCTGCCGCGAGCATGCGTGATCGCGGAGGCATCGGGCGCCATCAGCGCATCGGCGATCGGATCCCAGTCGCCAACACCGTCGACCATACCGATGCCCAGGCCGCCCAGCACCAGCGTAGCAACCTTGTCAGGATCGGAGAGCGCCAGGAAGGCGGAAACACGCGCGCCCATGGAATATCCCATCACGTGAGCTCGCTCGATGCCGAGATGGTCGAGCAGTGCTGCCGCATCGGAAGCCATCTTGTCCGGCGTGTAGTCGGCGCCCTCATAACTCTTGGTGGAAGCACCATGCCCGCGATGATCGAAAGCGATGGCGCGATAGCCCGCCTCGTTCAGCGTCTTGAACCAGCCCGGCGCGACCCAGTTCACATAGTGGCTGGAGGCAAAACCGTGAATCATCAGCACGGGATCCCCGTTGCCCGTGGCAGGCTGGCGATCCAGAAAAGCGAGGTCGAAGCCGTCATGGCTGAAAAACTGCATTGCGTGAACCACCTTCAGTTGACGCCAGAGACAGCGTTGACGGCCGGATGCCTGACCAGATCGCCTTCCTTGATGTTTTCGCGCGTGGCGGTGCCTGCTTTCAACTCCAGCACGAAACGCACCGGCTCATTGGGCGCGATGACCGCTTCCGACTGCGGCTCCCCTTGCCGGATCGCCTTGATACGGCCGTCCTGTCCGATGAAAAGCAGATCGAGCGGCATCGGCGTGTTCTTCATCCAGAATCCGACACTCTCTGTCTGCGGAAACACAAACAGCATGCCGCGATCGTCCGGCATCGTCTGGCGGAACATCAGCCCCGCTTCGCGCTCACCATCATCGTCTGCAATCTCAATCTGGAATGGACGGTCGCCGTTGCCTGTGACGGCAACCAGCGGCGCCGGGTCGACAGGCAACATCATCGCCTGCCCCTCGGCTGCCTGTGTCCGGCCCACGACAAGCGATGCGACCACAAGGCCAGCCAGAGCCAAAAGACGCCAAGTTTGCCGTATCGAAAATCCAACCATCGTCGTTCCTGCTTCATTCACCGCACCGCCGCACCCTAGACGGCCCGCCGACCGGCGCAAGCGCCTTGCAGCATTGTGTCCCGTTAAAACCTGACCGATGACAACGGCCACATCAAACAGCCTTGTAGAACTGGCACGCGCTCGCTCACGCACGCAACCGCCCTACACAAGGTTCGGGAGCACCTGTGAGTAGCAAGAACATTTCCATACGACATGGAAAGTGGTGGCGGCCTTCGCACTGGTGCTCGCATCCGACGACCATCGCTACACGACCGGCGCCTAGATGATGGCCGATGATGGCAAGACAGCCCATGCCGGATAAGCAAAAGGCCGCGCGAAGGCGGCCTCGATCACGAAAAACCATGCGCTCAGTGAGCGACTGGCAGCGTCCCCATATCCGGGTGGATTTCCGCCGCCATCAGCCCCTTGTCGCCACGACCATAACGCACCAGGACGACCTGGCCGGGCCTGAGTTCCGTAACACCGTAGCGGCGAAGCGTTTCCATATGCACGAAGATATCCTCGGTACCCTCGCCCCGGCTGAGGAAACCGAAACCCTTGGTGCGGTTGAACCACTTGACGAGCGCGCGTTCCAGCCCGCTTTCCGGCGTCACCGTGACGTGCGTGCGCTGCTCCTGCTGTTCGGCAGGATGGACCGCGGTCGAGGTGTCCATCGAGAGAACGCGAAACGCCTGCAGGCCGCGATCACCTTGCTTGACAAGGCAGACAACCCGAGCGCCTTCGAGCGCAGTCTGGAAACCATCGCGCCGCAGACAGGTCACATGGAGCAGGATATCGCCGGAGACACCTTCGTCTGGAAGAATAAAGCCGTATCCCTTGGCAACGTCGAACCATTTGATCGCGCCGGAGATCTCCAGCAGATCCGCGGATTCGCCGATCTCGTCATGCCCAGCGGTATCGCCAAGAAGCGCATCCCGACTGGTCAGAGAGGCTTTTTCCCCCATCAGAATGCCCCCTTTCTCCGAAACTGCAGCCACTGATTCTTTACATGAGATTAACACTTCGGCTTCCGGGGTGTGCAAGACCTGACGTGCCTTTTTTCACCGGCTCATTCAGAGTTATATTCAGTCGAGCTCGCAAAGACTGTTTGCTGGCTGCCGTAACGTTGCTTTTCAGCGTTGCGGCATCCTGCGACCACCCCTATGGTGCGCGCGATCCCAAGCTTGGAGAGCAATATGCGCTATCTGCACACGATGGTCCGTGTGACCAATGTCGACGAATCCCTTGATTTCTACTGCAACAAGCTGGGCCTCAAGGAAGTCCGCCGCATCGAAAATGAACAGGGCCGCTTCACGCTGATCTTCCTGGCAGCTTCCGAGGATGAGAAAAGCGGCGTCGAAGCGCGCGCACCGCTGATCGAGCTAACCTACAACTGGGATCCCGAAGACTACAAAGGCGGGCGCAATTTCGGCCACCTCGCCTATGAGGTCGACGACATCTACGCCACCTGCCAGCGCCTGCAGGATCGGGGCGTGACGATCAACCGCCCGCCGCGCGATGGCTATATGGCCTTCATCAAGTCGCCGGACGGCATATCGATCGAGCTCCTGCAGAAAGGTGCCGCCCAGGAGAAGGCAGAACCCTGGGCCTCGATGGCCAATACCGGAAACTGGTAACCTGCCGGGCGGCTACCAGCGCTTCACTATTTCAGCGGGAACGTCATGAAGAACCGGGCCCGCTTTCATCAGCCAGCGTGACGCCAGCCAGACAGCCGAACGGAGAACTCCCATGTCGACCAGCAATGCCGACGTCACCACCGAACATGCCAGCCGCTATCTGCAACAGCTCTGCAAGCATTGGGCACATAAATTTCCGGTCACCTTCGATCCGAACCACGGTGAAATCGAGCTGACCATCGGTAAAACGGTGATGGATGCCGATGCGGCAGCGCTGCGCATCGCACTGACCGCGAGCGATACCAGCCAGTTGCAACAGCTCGAACGTGTCGTCGAAGACCACATCAAGCGCTTCGCCTTCCGCGAGGAACTGGTCTTCAACTGGGCAGCGGCCTAGGCGCCGATCAGCGCTGCCAGGGCGAGGACACTGCGCCAGTTGCGCATCGTGCCGGGCACTTTGAGCGTGCGCGGCAGGATTTCGGCGAATTTCGATTTGCCCAGACCATCGGGGGCATGCAGGTAGAGGACATCGCCTTTCACCTCGAAGCGCTCGGGCCCGGTGCATTTTTCGGCAAGCCTGGCGACCTCCTCTGGCGTCGGTTCACGTTCCAGGGCCATCGCATGCAACCGGGTCGGGTCCTCCGCGATCTCGGGATAAGGATTATCGGCTACCAGTCGCGCAAACCAGGCCGCATCGCGCACCATGATGCGTGAACGAAATCCCCAGCGCTTCTCGAATGCATCCTGCAGCATGTTCGTCAGCGCGATGGCATCGGTATGTGTCGAGCGGAACACCACGTTGCCGCTCTGCACGTAGCTTGCGACATCGGCAAAGCCGAGTTGTTCGAAGAAGTCACGCAACTCCGCCATCTTGACGATGCGGTTACCGCCGACATTGATGCCGGAAAACAGCGCAACGAATCCGTTCATATGATGAAACCTGCCAGCGTCTCGTTGTCGGTGATGTCCTGATACTGCACGCCGTGCGCGGCGAAATTCGCGGTCAGCAGATCGAAGTTGCGGCGGTCCTTGGTTTCGATGCCGATCAGCACCGACCCGAAATTGCGCGCCGATTTCTTCAGATACTCAAAGCGGGCGATGTCGTCGTCCGGCCCCAGCATCTCAAGGAAATCGCGCAGCGCGCCCGGCCGCTGCGGGAAGCGGATGATGAAGTACTTCTTCAATCCCTCGAAACGAAGAGCCCGTTCCTTGACATCAGGCAAGCGTTCGAAGTCGAAATTGCCACCCGACACGACGGCGACGATGGTCTTGCCCCTGATCTCCTTGCGCGGGAAATCCTTGAGCGCATCGATGGCGAGCGCGCCGGCGGGCTCCAGAACGACGCCTTCGACATTCAGCATCTCGATCATGGTGGCGCACAGCCGGTTCTCCGGCACCAGCCGCACATCGTCCTTGGAATAGCCCTTCAGATGGCGGAACGGCTCGCGACCGATCTCGGCAACGGCAGCGCCGTCGACGAAGTTGTCGACCCTTGCGAGTTTCGCGCGCTTGTCGGAAGCGAGGCTTTCCCTGAGGCTCGGCGCACCGGCAGGTTCGCAGAAAACGAAACGCGGCGCCCTGCCCCCCTGGGTGAAATAGTGTGAGACGCCGGCAGAAAGCCCGCCGCCGCCGACCGGCAGCATGATGATGTCGGGCAGCCGCGCACCGGGCATCTGGTCGGCGATCTCATAAGCCACCGTCGCCTGGCCCTCGATGATGTCCTTGTGGTCGAACGGCGGCACCATATGCGCACCGCTCTGCTCGGTGAATTCAAAGGCGGCGCGATAGCATTCGTCGAAGAAGTCGCCGACCAGTCTGATCTCGACGAATTCGGCGCCGAACAGCCGTGTCTTGTCGATCTTCTGCTGGGGCGTCGTCACAGGCATGAAGACGACGCCCTTGCGGCCGAAATGCCGACAGACGAAAGCGAAACCCTGTGCATGGTTGCCTGCGGATGCACAGACGAAAAGCTCGGCTTCGTTGCCTTCCGCCAACGCCTTGCGGAAGAAATTGAAGGCGCCCCTGATCTTGTAGGAACGCACCGGCGTCAGATCCTCGCGCTTCAAAAGCACGCGCGCGCCGTATTTGCGCGACAGGTAGTCGTTCTCCTGCAGCGGCGTCTCTGGGAAGATCTGCCGCACCGCCGCGGCTGCGTTGGCGACCCGGTCGACAAAACTGGTCATGAGGCAAGCCCTTGTAGAAATTACAGCAATCGTTCCTGCCGCCATTTTGGCTTTGGCGCAACACCCGGGCCTCGACAGGAGCTTCGCAATGTGGTTTTCGCGGCCACCGACTTACTTTGGCCGCACTTCACTTGTCCGGAGACTGCTTTCAAAAGACAAGAACCGGCGGGAGTCGGATTTAGCAGGGCTGGACGTATCGTGCGTTTGAAAAGGTTGCTGATCGTTGCGATGACGCTTGTTGCCGCCGGCTGCGCCAGCCAGGGGCCGCAGGAAGTGCTGGGCAGTGCGATGGTAACGGCATCGGTTTCCGACATCGTCGGCAACCACGCAATCTTCATCACCACAACCCGCAAACGCTCCGACGACCCCAACCAGGGCTTCGACGGCGACCGTTCGTCGACGCTGAACTACGCACGCGTCAACGTCACCGTGCCGAAAGAACACCAGATCGGACAAATCGAACGCAAGAGTCGTGGTAATTCCGACGATCCATCGAAATATTTCATGGCCTCGCAGATGGTCGGCTATGACACCGAGCCGAAATTTGAGGCGGCACTCAATGCCGACATCGCCGCCCGTGGCGGCCGTGCCATGGTGTTCGTGCACGGCTACAACACTTCGTTCGACAATGCCGTCTACAGACTGACGCAAATCGTCAACGATTCCGGTTATCCCGGCACGCCGGTGCTGTTTTCCTGGGCATCCGGCGCCTCGACCACCGGCTATGTCTATGACCGCGAGAGCGCCAGTGTCGCCCGCGACCAGCTCGAAGTCACACTGCGCACACTGGCCAGGTCGGGCGCACGCCGCATCGACATCGTGGCGCACTCCATGGGCACATGGGTGACGATGGAAGCCCTGCGCCAGCTCGCCATCACCGGCGACCGCAACCTGAGCGGCAAGCTGGGCGATGTGGTGCTGGCGTCGCCGGATATCGACGTTGACGTATTCAAAAGCCAGATGCGCCGCTACGGCAAGCCGGACAAGCCTTTCATCGTGCTTCTGTCAGACGACGATCGCGCGCTGCGGCTCTCCGGCATTCTCGCCGGCTCACGCCCCCGTCTCGGTGACTACAAGGAAGCAGCTGAACTTGCCGACTACGGCGTGACCGTTGTCGACCTGTCCTCCAAGTCGGGCACGGACTCGTTCAATCACAACAAGTTCGCGGATAACCCAGAGATGGTCAAACTGCTCGGTCAGCGACTGCGTGAAGACGACGGCTACGCCAATGACCGCACCGTCACGGACCGCATCAAACAGCTGGGCATGATGTAGGTCACGGCTCAAATAATCTGGACGGGGGCAGCTCCAGCCTCTATTCGAGATTGAAGGCGCCGTGTTCGGGCGCGAAGGCATCAGGATCGGCTTCATGCGCTGGAAGGCTTTGTTCGTCGTCGCCATCGCGCTCTCGGCCACTGGCTGCGCCGGCTCCAATTCGCACGACCTGCTCAACAAGACCGCGATCGAGGCGCCGGCTTCGGCGATTGCCGCCACCCATGACATCTATGTCGCCACCACGCGCGAGGCAGCGAAAACCGAACCGCGCCAGGTGTTTGCCAGCGAACGCTCGCTGCGTACGCAATATGCGCGCATCGACGTTTCGGTGCCGAAGATCCATCAGGTGGGCCAGATCGAGCGCGCCAGGGGGCGCGCGCAAAGTGACCCAGCCAAACACTTCACCGCAACCCGCGCCACCCTCTACGGCAACGCCAGGGAATTCGAGCAGGCCGTGGGCGCTGACATCGCCCGCAGTGACGGGCGCGTTCTGGTCTTCGTGCATGGCTACAACAACGGCTTCGACGACGGCGTCTATCGGCTGACCCAGATCGTCCAGGACACGAACTATCCAGGCACGCCGGTGCTGTTTTCCTGGGCATCGGCCGGCAAGACCACCGGCTACATCTACGACAAGGAAAGCGCCAACGCCGCCCGCGACGATCTTGAGGCGACGCTGCGGTTGCTGGCCAAGACCAAAGCAAAGAGCATCGACATCATCGCTCATTCCATGGGCAACTGGGTAGCGATGGAGGCCTTGCGGCAGTTGGCCATCACCGGAAACCGCGACCTTTCCGGCAAGCTCGGCTATGTCGTGCTCGCCTCCCCCGACATCGACGTCGATGTGTTCAAGAAACAGATGATACGCTACGGCAAACCCGACCGGCCCTTCACCGTGCTCCTGTCGGCAGACGACCGCGCCCTGCAGCTTTCGACTTTCATCTCCGGCGCCAAGCCGCGCGTCGGCGACTACGGCAATGCCTCAGATCTCGCGCAATACGGCGTCACGGTCGTCGACCTGACCAAGACTGAAAGTGGCGATCGGCTGAACCATGCGAAGTTCGCAGACAACCCACTTCTGGTGCAGTTGCTCGGCAAGCAGTTGCGAACGCCGGCGGCGCTGGCCGAGGCTGAACCTGCCAGCAACCAACCGATCGAACAGCTCGGCACCGGCCTTGGCCAGGCGGTTGGATCCGTGGCCCAGATCGTCATCACCACGCCGTTCAAGGTGCTGACCGTGGTGACCGGTGGGCAATAGCACAGACGGCAGCCAGAATTGATCTCGGGGTGCGGCTTCATCCTCAAACGCCGTTGAGGCTTGCGGTTATGTCCATGGAACTTCATTTCCTCGATGCCCGCGGCGCGCTCGCGCAACATCACGACTGGCTTCGCGACTGCCTGACGGAAACGCATGCCAAGGCGATCGCGTTGATGCCCATCCAACCTCTGGACGTCGTCGTACAGTCGGGAGGCTGGGTCATTCCCGATAAGGGACATATGGGGTATGCGCCAAGACCGGGCGTTATTTTCGTGACGGTCGACCCGGACAATCCGGCATTGCAAGCCAATGCGGACGCATCACTCGAGCGGATGTTTGCACACGAGCTTCATCACGCTGCCCGCTGGGACGGACCGGGTTATGGCTCTTCTCTGGGTGAAGCGCTGGTTTCGGAAGGACTTGCCGGACATTTCGCCCAGGAACTCTACGGGCAACCTCTGGAGCCTTGGGAATTGCTGCCCATGGATACCGTCCGGGCTCATGTCGGGTCGGCGCTGCAGGAATGGGACAAGACGGACTACGATCACGAGGCATGGTTCTTTGGCACCGACGGTAGACCAAGCTGGTCTGGCTATGCCTTGGGATTCCGGCTCGTTGAACGTTTCCTGTCTCAAAATCCGGACAGCAGGGCGTCGATGCTGGCCGAGGCGGAGGCACGGGATTTCCGTCTTTTTATCGGCCAGGTGTGAACACAGGAGGCACACTCAGGTCGCGATATCATTGATCGCAGGCAACGGCGCCGGCAGGCTGGTTTCGCCAAGCGACCTGCGCAGCTCGATCTCGAGATCCCGGCAGATCTGGGAAATGGGGACATCGTTGGCGCCGCCTTCGAACGGATTTGCACTGCTCTCGCCAACCAGGTCCAGCGACATGTAGACCCATCCGAGAAGCGCGCTGAACGGGATGGTCAGCCAGATCGCGACAGGACCGAGGAAGCCGCCCAGTTTGCCCATCTCGGCGAAGACGGGAACGATGCCGAAGGGCAGCAGAGTGCAGAAGATCACCATGAACATCGAACTGATGATCGCGTATTGCCGCGGGTACGGGTTGTTCTTGATGCGATCGCAACGCGCTTGCTGATCATGGAAGTCGCGTATCAGCTTGGTAAGCTCGGAATAGACCTGTGTCGGGACAGCGGTGCTTTTGAGCAATCCGTTGACCTGGACAGATTGCATCTCAAGAAGGGTTACGGCTGGCTGAGGCGTTTTCAGGACACGGTCGGCATCTTCAGCCAACAGCGCGCGCAATTCGTCGGCGACCGCGCTTTTATCTTCCTGGATATGATAGCGGCGCCGACGGAATTCGATGTTGGCGGCGCGCGCCAGCGACTCCCAAGGCATCGGCCTGCGCAAGGAGAACCGCAGTGCGGTCAGCCAGGCGAGGTGTCGATAAATGAGCTGCCTTGCGATTGCAGCGTCGGTGAAGTCCCTGCAGAAATTGGACCATAACCGGCTGCTTGCCGTGATCTGGGAAAACGCCTGCAAGGCCTCATTGCTGCGTGTGAACACCTGCGAATTCTTGAAGCCGGTCACGAGCGAAACGGTTGTACCGAGCACGAGCACCACCGACCACGGCACGGAGAACCCGGCTGTACCGGGAAGGCGATAGAGTGCCACTGCCAGTGCGCTCACCGCGATCATGTAGATCACGCTGCGCCGCGACCAAAGCGCGAAATCCAGCAACCTGTAAGAACGGCCTACATACATGGGATGTCCTGAAATGCCTTTCGCTCAGACGAACAGGTCGACCTTTTCGAAAGTCCTGACGTCGACCAGCCCGACATCCGAGATGCGCAGTTCCGGGATGACCACCAACGCCAGAAGTGAGTGCTGCATGTAGGCGTTGTTCAGCGAGCAGCCCATCTTGCGCATCGCCTCGGTCAGCTTCTCGGCCTTGGCAGCGACGATTTCGGCCCGCTCGTCGGACATCAGGCCGGCGATCGGCATTTCGACCAATGCCAGTTCCTTGCCCTTCGAATAAAGCACGACACCGCCACCGACTTCAGCGAGCCGGTTGGCAGCGAGCGCCATGTCCTGCTTGTTGGTGCCGACGACGATGATGTGGTGACTGTCATGCGCGACCGACGACGCCATCGCGCAGTCCTCGACGTAACCGAAGCCCGACACGAAGGCGTTGGTGACGCCGCCGGTGCCGCGATGACGCTCGACCAGCGCGATCTGGCAGACATCGCCAGCCCGGTCGATGGCGACCAGGCCATCCTCGACGACCAGATCCGCCTCCAGTGCTCGGGTCGGCGCCTGGTTCTCGATGACACCGATGACACGGGCGCGCACCTTGTTAGCGCCCTCTGGGGCCTTGATGTCGAAATCTGTGGCGGCGAGCCGCTTGCCAAGCTTGACCGTATTCTTGGCGCTGGCGGGATAGTCATAGGGCGGGATATCGGCCTCGAGCCGGCCGTTCGCCGCCAGCCGAGTGCCGCGGCCATAGACCTCGTCCATGGTCATTTCGGCAAGGTTCGACACGATCAGGAAATCGGCAAGCCGCCCTGGTGCGATCGAGCCGATCTCGCGCTCCAGCCGAAAATGCTGGGCGGTGTTGATCGTTACCATCTGGATCGCAGTTACCGGCTTCAATCCCTGCTGGATGGCGTGTCTGACGACACGGTCCATGTGGCCGTCATTCACCAGCGTTCCAGAATGGCTATCGTCGGTGCACAGGATGAAATTGCGCGGATCGATCCCCTGCTCCGTCACCGCTTTGATCTGCTCGGCGATATCGTACCAGGCCGAACCAAGCCGCAGCATCGCTTTCATGCCCTGACGCACACGCGCAATCGCGTCCTCGGCGCGCGTGCCTTCATGGTCGTCTTCCGGCCCGCCGGCGACATAGCCGTGGAACGGCAGGCCGAGGTCCGGCGAAGCATAGTGGCCGCCCACCGTCTTGCCGGCCCTGACCGTGGCTGCGATCTCGCCTGACATGACCGGATTGTTGGCAGCGACGCCGGGAAAGTTCATGACTTCGCCGAGCCCGATGATGTTCTCCCAGGTCATTGCCTCGGCGACGTCCTCGACCGTGAGCACGGCACCGGCGTTCTCCAGCCCCGGCGCGGAAGGCACGCAGGATGGCATCTGCACATGCACGTTGATCGGCATGGCGAGCGCCTCGTCATGCATCAACCGCACGCCGGGCAGGCCAAGCACATTGGCGATCTCATGCGGATCGATGAACATGGACGTGGTGCCATGCGGAATGACCGCACGGCTGAACTCGGTAACGGTCACCATGCCGCTTTCGACATGCATGTGCGCGTCGCACAGGCCAGGCACCAGATAGCGCCCGCCCGCGTCGACCACCACAGTCTCCTGTCCGATGGCGTGGGAAGCGTCGGGCCCGCAGTAGGCGAAACGCCCCCCTACAACGGCAATGTCGGTTCCGGCGATGATCTCGCCAGAGTGGACATTGACCCAGCGACCGTTGCGCACCACGAGGTCGGCCGGCTTGCGCCCGGTGGCAACATCGACAAGCAGAGTTGCCACCTCGGTCCAGGGTTTGGGTCGGGGAAATCTTGCTGGAATCACGTTTCGCTTCCGTCGATCGCACTGAATTTCCCACTCTGGCAAAACTGCCGGCGGGAAACCAGTTCGATGATGACAAGCCAACGGCTCATTTTGACCTCGTTCGTCCGTTCACACGACAGAACGCCGAAAGGTCGCGTGAAACAGGGAGGCAGGAAATCATGCCAAAGGACTGAACCTAAACTCCAAATTCAGTTGCCTTGCCTTTCTCAAGTACCTTCAGGCGGTCGGCGATGCCCAGAGCCTTGAATGCGTGGGCGAGTTGCTCCTGCGTTTCGGTGAAATGCTCCCAGCCCTCATTGTGGATGGCGACAATGGTCGCCTTCTTGAAGGCTGCGGCCGCCTCGATCGCATCATTGGCGTCCATGGTGACATGGAAGGCACCGCGTGGCTTGGCGGAACCGGTGAACAGCACGGCAAGGCGCACATCGAAACGCCGTGCGACTTCCGCAACACCATCGAACCAGACCGTGTCGCCGGAAATATAGATGCTCGGTCCCTTCGCGTCGCCAAAAGAGATGATGAAGCCGATGACATCGCCACTGATCGGCTCGAAGCCATGCGGGCCATGGCGGGCGGGAGCCGCCGTTATCACCAGGCGTTGGCCCTGCGGGGTCTGGATATCCACGCTCTGCCAGGGTTCAAGACCTTCAGCGCGACCTCCCAGGCGTTCCGCTCCCACGGTCGTTGTCAGCACGCGGCCGGCCTTCGGCAGGAAGGCGCGGCCGGCATGATCGAGATTGTCGAAATGCTGGTCGTGGCTGAGCAGAACGGCGTCGATGGGCGGCAGTTCATCCGGACCGAGAGCCGGACCTGTCAGCTTCACCAGGCGTACCCCGCCATCATAGGCCTGCGGCGTGTCGAAGGCCGGATCGGTCAGAAGATTGAGACCGCCTATGTTGATCAAGGCGGTCGGACCGCCGATCAGCGTTGCGGTAATGTTTGCAGACAATTCGTCAGGTCGGTTCGTCATGGCGCGCTCCATTTTCCTGGTATCCACAGAAGGTCGGATATCGGAATTGCCGATCGATCATCCAATGCCTTTGCGAGAACAGCGGATGTGCCGAAATGCGCCCGCGATCGCACCCGGTTTCCGTGGTCTGCCGGTCCGTTGTACAAGATGGCACGCCGGCTATACTGCCTGCGGGTCAACCGGCGATGCTGATGCTCAAGCTATCTTCTAACAGGCGCTGGTTCTGGATTGCGCTTCTGGTCGCACTCGCGGCAGCGCTCGCCGTCTACGGCAGCACCTTCGCGACACGTGCCTATCTCGACCAGGCGGCGTCGCGCGGCAAAACCACACTGCGGCTGGCGGTTGCTGCCTTGCAGGGACAGCTCAATCGCTTCGAACCGCTTCCGTCCCTGATCGCAGACAATGACGACATCAAGGAATTGCTGTCGGATCCCGGCAACCCGGAACTTCGTGCCCGGGGCGACCTCTATCTCAAGCAGATCAATGCGTTGCTGCAATCCTCCGATATCTATGTGATCGGTCCGGACGGCGAGACGATCGTTGCCAGCAATTTCGACCGCCCGATCAGCTTCGTCGGAGAGAATTTTTCCTATCGCCCCTATTTCCAGGACGCGATCAAGGGCAAGCGCGGCCGCTTCTTCGCGCTCGGCACCACCTCTTTGAAACGCGGATACTATTTCTCGGCTCCCGTGCATGTCGGCGACGCCATCCGTGGTGTCGTGGTGTTCAAGGTCGAGGTCGACGCCATAGAAGCGTCGTGGCTTGGCGGCGACGACGAGATCATCGTTACCGATCCCGAAGGCATCATCTTCATGGCGGAGCGGCCGGAGTGGCTCTACACCAGCCTGCTGCCGCTCACGCCGGAGCGGCTCGCCCGCACCGCCGCATCGCGGCGTTATGCAACCGCCTCCTTGCGCGAGCTGCCGGTCACACGCGGCAATTTTGAAAACCGCCTTTCGCTGATGACCGTCAATTTCGACAGGCAGCAGAGCGAGTATCTGGTACTGTCCGAGGCCATGCCGGACGCCGGCTGGACGATCAACGTGCTCCTGGATACGAGTTCGGCGCGAACACAGGCTTTGACCACCGTTGCCGCCGCACTTCTGACGCTAGGCCTGGCTGCCCTTGCCGGCTTTGTCCTGCTACAGCGGCGCGCCCGGCTTGCCGAACGCATGGAAATGCAACGCTTTGCCCGCGAAGAGCTGGAGCGTCGCGTCGAGGAGCGCACGCACGACCTCGCGCTGGTGAACACCCGCCTAGAGACGGAAGTCGCCGAGCGACGCACGACGGAACAGCAACTGAGGCAAACACAGGCCGACCTTATCCAGGCCGGCAAACTGGCGGCACTCGGGCAGATGTCGGCAGCCCTGTCTCATGAATTCAACCAGCCGCTGGCAGCCGTGAAAACCTATGCCGACAACGCCGCAGTCCTGATCGAGCGCAACCGCACCACCGAGGCTCGCGACAATGTTGCGCGTATCTCGATCCTTGCCGACCGCATGGCCTCGATCAGCCGTCATCTTCGCAATTTCGCCCGCAAGCCGAACGAAAAACTGGGCGCGGTCGATCTGGCGGACGTCGTGCGCGACACGCAGGAAATCGTCGCCTGGCGGCTCAAGGCAGCCGATGCGGCACTGCTTGTCGACCTCGGTCGGACGCCGCTGACGGTCAAGGCAGGATCGGTCCGGCTTCAGCAGGTGCTTGTCAACATCATCACGAATGCAGCCGACGCCGTTGAAGGGCTGCCGGACAGGCGCATCGAACTTCAGGCTCGCCGCAAGGCAGGCAGAGTGCTCGTGACGATCCGCGACCATGGCCCCGGCGTGGCCGATGCCATTGCGGAACGGATATTCGATCCGTTTTTCTCGACGAAAGGCGTTGGCAAGGGGCTGGGCCTCGGTCTTTCAATTTCCTACAACATCATCAAGGACTTCGGAGGAAGCCTTGCCGTATTGAATCATCCCGAGGGTGGTGCCCTGTTCACGATCGAGCTCGAAGCAATGCGCAACACGGTGCGTGAGGCGGCCGAATGAAGCCTCCTATCGTGCTGCTCGTCGACGACGAGGAGGAACCACGCCGGGCTGCAGCCCAGTCGCTCGACCTTGCCGGACTTGCGCTGCAGGAATGCGCCTCGGCGGAGCGCGCGCTTGATTTCATCACACCAGGCTTCAGCGGTGTCGTGGTTTCCGACATCCGCATGCCCGGAATGGATGGAATGACGCTTCTTGCCCGCATTCGCGAAATCGATGCGGATATTCCCGTCATCCTCGTGACCGGCCACGGCGACGTCCAGCTCGCCGTGCGTGCGATGCGCGAAGGCGCCTACGATTTCCTCGAAAAGCCGTATGTCGTGCAGCACCTGATCGAAATGGCCGGGCGCGCCATCGACCGGCGCAGCCTCGTGCTTGAAAATCGCCAGTTGCGCGCGGCAGCCGGCAAGAACGACGACCTGGAGACCCGCCTGCCCGGCCGCACCCAGGTGATGGTCGAGCTGCGCTACAAGCTGCGGGCCATCGCGGCCACCGATGCCGACATTTTGGTGATCGGCGATACCGGCACCGGCAAAGAGGTGGCGGCACGCGCGCTGCATGACATCAGCGGCCGCGCGACCAGGCCTTTCATCGCCATCAATTGTGCAGCCCTTCCTGCCACGCTGATCGAAAGCGAGCTGTTTGGCCACGAGGCGGGTGCTTTCCCGGGCGCATTGCGGCCTCGCTTCGGCAAGTTCGAGCATGCCAGGGGCGGTACCGTGCTCCTCGACGAGATCGGCTCGATGCCCCTCGATCTGCAGGCAAAGCTGCTGCGCGTCATACAGGACCGTGTCATCTACCGGCTTGGCTCCAACGAACCGATCCCGCTCGACGTGCGTTTCATCGCCACCAGCAAGGTCGATCTCGATGACGAAGTCGCTGCGGGACGCTTCCGCGCCGATCTGCTTTACCATCTCAACGTGGTGACATTGAGAATGCCGGCGCTTGTCGCCCGGCGCGAGGACATCCCCCTGCTTTTCCTGCAGCTGGTGCGCGAAGCCGCCGGACGCTACCGTCGCGACGATGTCGATGTGGCACCGCATGTCATCGCAGACATCGCAGGCCGGGACTGGCCCGGCAATGTGCGGGAACTGAGGAACGCAGCGGACCGGTTCGTGCTGGGACTGAGCCCGCATGCGGGCTCACAGGCAACCGAAACCACCAATGGCGATCTGCGGCTGGCGGATCGCGTCGCGGAGTTTGAAAAGGACATCATCTCCGCGGCGCTTGTCGCGCATGGCGGCAGCCTCAAGCCGGTCTACGAACAGCTCGGAATCTCGCGCAAGACGCTCTACGAAAAGATGCAGCGCTATGGGCTCGACAAGAAGCAGCTTGGAGCGGCGGAGACCGCTGACTAAGCCCGATGTGTGGGAAACCACACACGCCCTGGCCGCAATGTTACGATTTCCACCCATTGCGGCGGTGTCGAAGCGTGAATGCCGAAGTTTCTTCTATGTCGGACATTGCCCAACGCGAAGAAGGCTCTTCCTATCGGCCATCCGTTCATGGTGCTGGAGGAGACCTGCACTGGAACGATGATCTGGGAGGATTTCATGAAGAAGCTTATCGCCTCGCTGGCGACGGCTGCGACCTTTGCCATTCTGGCGAGCTCTGCCGTGGCGCAGACCTATCCCGACAAGACGATCACCGTCATCGTGCCATTTGCGGCAGGCGGACCAACCGACACGGTCACCCGTCTGGTCGCCGAGTCGATGTCCAAGGACCTCGGCCAGCAGTTGATCGTGGAAAATGTCGGCGGTGCCGGCGGCACGCTGGGCGCAGCCCGCGTCGCCGAAGCCGATCCGGATGGCTACACACTGCTGCTGCACCATATCGGCATGGCCACCAGCGCCACACTCTACCGCAAGCTCGCCTACGATACGCTGAATGCCTTCGACTATGTAGGCCTCGTCACCGAAGTGCCGATGACGATCGTCACGCGCAAGGATTTCGAGCCCGCCGACCTCAAGGGCCTGATCGATTACGTCAAGGCGAACAAGGACAAGGTGACGCTTGCCAATGCCGGCATCGGCGCCGCCTCGCATCTTTGCGGCATGATGTTCATGAACGCCATCCAGACGCAGTTCGTGACCGTGCCCTACAAGGGCACCGGTCCGGCAATGACCGACCTGCTCGGCGGCCAGGTCGACATTATGTGCGACCAGACCACCAACACGACCAAGCAGATCCAGGGTGGCACGATCAAGGCCTACGCCGTCACCTCGCCGGCCCGTCTCGATGTGCTGCCCAACATCCCGACCACCGAAGAAGCTGGCCTGCCAGGTTTCCAGGTCGGCATCTGGCACGGCCTCTACGCCCCGAAGGGCACGCCGCCAGAGGTGCTCGAAAAGCTCAGCAAATCGCTGCAGAAGGCGCTGAAGGATGAGAACGTCATCGCCCGCTTCGCAGAACTCGGCACCAAGCCTTCGCCCGAGGCTGACGCGACGCCGGCAGCGCTCAAGGCCAAGCTCGAGAGCGAAGTCGCCCGCTGGAAGCCGGTGATCGAGGCTGCCGGCCAATACGCAGACTGAACCTTCGGAAGGCCGGACGAGCGTCCCTCGTCCGGCCTTCACCTTGTCGCCGGCCTGGTCCTGATCGAGGATGCCCGGCGGCCGCATCTAGCGAAGTCTAGCGTCAGGCCTTTGGAGGGAACCGTGAACAAGCTTTCCATCGATCCGGCGAACGGCGCGTGCGGGGCGATCTTCGTCGCCGCCGGCCTGTTCTTCGGCTACCAGTCACTCGGCCAGGAGATCGGCACCGCCTTTCGCATGGGACCGGGTTACTTCCCGCTCGTCCTGTCAGGCATCCTGATCGTGCTCGGCGCCATCATCGCCGTCCAGGCAACCCGCGTCGCCGGCGAACCGATCGGCGCGATCGCATGGCGCGGCATGTTCTTCATCCTGCCCGCACCGATCTTCTTCGGGCTTACCGTACGCGGCCTGGGCTTCGTGCCCTCCCTGTTCATCACGGCACTGATCGCGGCCTTCGCCTCGCAACGCATGCGGCCCGGCACCGCGATCATCGTCGCGCTGGCGCTCACCATCTTCTCCACGATCGTGTTCAGCTATGCGCTCGGCCTGCCGTTCCAGCGGTTCGGCCCGTGGATACCCTGGGTAGGAGCCTGAGCCATGGAGCTTTTCGACAATCTCGCGCTCGGTTTCGTCACCGCCTCCACGCTGTGGAACCTGATCTTCTGCCTCATCGGCGTCCTGCTCGGTACATTGATCGGCGTGTTGCCCGGCATTGGCGCGACCGCCACCATTGCCATGCTTTTGCCGGTGACCTTCCAGATCGGCGATCCGGTTTCATCGCTGATCATGCTGGCGGGCATCTACTACGGCGCCCAGTATGGCGGCTCCACCACGGCCATCCTGATCAACATGCCGGGTGAATCCTCCTCGGCCGTCACGGCCATCGATGGCTACCAGATGGCGCGAAACGGCCGCGCGGGGGCAGCACTTGCCACTGCCGCTCTCGGCTCTTTCTTCGCCGGCACGGTGGCCACCTTCCTTGTGGCGCTGTTTGCACCGCCGCTGACAAAAATCGCACTGCAGTTCGGTTCAGCCGAATATTTCTCGCTGATGGTCGTCGGACTGGTGTCTTCGATCGCGCTCGCCCATGGTTCGGTGATCAAGGCGCTGGCCATGGTGGTGCTTGGCCTGCTGCTCGGCCTGGTTGGTTCCGACATTTTCGAGGGCACGCCCCGCTTCACGCTTGGCATCCGCGAATTCGCCGATGGCCTGAACTTTGTCGCGGTTGCGGTCGGCGTGTTCGGCGTCGCCGAAATCCTGCGCAACCTGGAAAACGAACATGACCGCTCGGTGATGATCCGCAAGGTGACCGGATTGATGCCGACACGCGAGGATTTCCGGCGCATGACCGCTCCCGTGCTGCGCGGCACCGGTCTCGGTTCGGTGCTGGGCATCTTGCCCGGCGGCGGCGCCATCCTCGCCTCCTTCGCCTCCTACACGCTGGAAAAGCGTGTCGCCAAGAACCCCGAGGAATTCGGCAAGGGCGCGATCGAAGGCGTGGCAGGCCCTGAATCGGCCAACAACGCCGCGGCCCAGACCTCGTTCATCCCGATGCTGACGCTGGGCATCCCCGCCAACCCTGTGATGGCGCTGATGATCGGCGCAATGATCATCCAGGGCATCGTGCCCGGACCCGACGTCGCCGCCGAACGGCCGGCGCTGTTCTGGGGGCTGATCGCCTCGATGTGGATCGGCAATCTGATGCTGATCGTGCTCAACCTGCCACTGATTGGGCTGTGGGTGAGACTGCTCACCGTACCCTACCAGGTGCTGTTCCCGGCGATCATGGCGTTCTCGGCGATCGGTGTCTATTCGGTGAAGTCGAGCGCCTGGGATCTCTACTCGGTCGCCTTCTTCGGCTTCCTCGGCTATGTGCTGGCCAAGCTGCGCTGCGAGCCGGCTCCCTTGCTGCTCGGTTTCGTGCTTGGGCCAATGCTTGAGGAAAACCTGCGCCGGGCCATGATCCTGTCGAGGGGCGATCCGTCGACCTTCGTCACCAGGCCGATCAGCGCCATGCTGCTTCTGGCCGCCGCCCTGGTCCTGGTGGTCGTCCTGCTGCCTTCGGTGCGCAAGAAGCGCGAGGAAGTCTTCGTCGAAGAAGACGCCTGAACCCAACGGCTCCAGGAAGGCATTCATCAACAGCGACGGCGATGCCGTCGCTGTTGACTTTTCTGGAGGTAAGGCAGTTGATCTCGCCTTCCCTTCCGGAGGATCGCCCGATGCCGCGTTTGTGGACTGCCCTGAGCGTTGTTGCCTTCCTGCTCCTTGCCGGCGTCGCCTCTGCAGAGGAGCGGTGGCAGACCCTGCCAGAGCCGGCGCCGATGCCCAAGGCCGATGAAAGCGGCTATGCGCCCGTCAACGGCATCCAGATGTACTATGCCGTCTATGGCAAAGGTGATCCGGTGCTGCTGATCCACGGCGGACTCGGCCACGCCGACATCTGGTCAAGCCAGGTGGCGGAACTGGCCAGGACGCACAAGGTGATCGTTGCCGACAGCCGCGGCCACGGCCGCTCGACCCGCACGGAGGAGCCGTTCGGCTACGATCTCATGGCATCGGACTACGTTGCCCTGCTCGACCATCTCAAGATTGGCAAGACCGCGTTGGTCGGCTGGAGCGACGGCGGCATCATCGGAATAGACCTCGCCATGAACCACCCCGACCGGCTGACGCGCGTGTTCGCGCAGGCTGCCAACGTCACCACGGATGGTGTCGACCCGGGTGTCCTGACCAACAAGACCTTCGCGGCCTATATCGAGCGCTCCGGCCGCGACTATAAGAAACTCTCCAAGACACCCGATCAGTACGACGCCTTCGTCGGCCAGATCAGCAAGATGTGGGAAACGCAGCCGAACTGGAACAAGGAACAGCTCGCCAGGATCACCACGCCGATCGCCATCGTTGCCGGCGACCACGACGAGGCGATCAAGCGCGAGCACACCGACGCCATGGCCAGGATGATCCCCGGCGCGACCGAAATAATCCTGCCCAATGCCAGCCACTTCGCGATGCTGCAGGCGCCGGACGAATACAACAAGGCTGTGCTCGACTTCATCGACGTCAAATAAGGCACAGCGCGGTCCCGTCTGGCACGGGACAGCGTCCCTCATCCGCTTCTCCAAATTTTGGCACCAGACGACAAAAATCGCGCTGAAAAGCCGTGAAACCGCTATTGAAATCGATTTCATTCCTGATACTGTCGCCGCTGTCGCACTCAGGGAGGATCAATAATGAAAAAAGCGATCGTATTGGCTTTGACGGCCACCACCGCGCTGGCCGTATCGGCGTTTTCCACCTACGCAGCGGATTTCAAGATCGGCCTTTCCAACGGCTGGGTCGGTTCCGAATGGCGCACCCAGATGATCGAGGAGGCACAGGCTGCCGCTGCCGCCTGGAAGGAAAAGGGCGTCAATGTCGAAGTCGTAGTGCAGAGCGCCAATGTCGACGTGCCCGGCCAGATCGCGCAGGTGCGCAATTTCATGAGCCAGGGCGTCAACGCCATCATCATCAACCCGAACAGCCCGACCGCGTTCGACCCGATCTTCAAGCAGGCCAAGGACGCCGGCATCATGGTGATCGCCACCGACGCGGAAGTGTCGTCCAAGGACGCCACCTATGTCGGCATCGACCAGAAGGCCTGGGGCGCTGCCGGCGCCAAATGGCTGGCCGAGACGCTGGGCGGCAAGGGTAATGTCGTCGCCATCAATGGCGTGGCCGGTCACCCGGCCAATGAGATGCGCGTTGCCGGCTACAAGGAAGTGTTCGGCCAGTATCCCGACATCAAGATCGTCAACGAAGTGAATGCCAACTGGGATCAGGCGCAGGGCCAGCAGGCCATGCAGAACCTGCTCGCCACCTATCCCGACATCACCGGCGTCTGGGTGCAGGATGGCATGGCCGCCGGCGCGTGGAAGTCGATCATCGACGCCAACAAGCAGTCTTCGATCGCCGCGACCGGCGAAATCCGCAAGGATTTCATCGACCTGTGGAAGAAGGACAAGCTGAATTCCGGTGCCTCGGTGAACCCGCCCGGCGTCATGGCCAGCGCCCTCAACGTCGCTGTTCTGATGCTGCAGGGCAAGGAACTGAAGGAGCCGGCAACGGCTGGCCAATACGGCAACGCCATGTACCTGCCGATTCCCTTCATCGACAACAAGAACCTCGACGACGCGGCGAAGGCGGTGGATGGCAAGCCCGGCTACTATTCCTTCACCAGCCAGCTTTCGGTCGAAGACGCTGAAAAGCTCTTCAAGTAACCGGCCTCGGACCTCCGCCCGGCAGCTTCTGCTCCGGGCGGACCCGGGACGATTTTTCAAGTAAGCTGATTATCCGGGGGCTACCAGGCCCAGCAGCCGAAGGAACGGCTTCGATGTCCGAACTCATCGTTCGCGGCGCGCGTAAGGCCTATGGCGCAACGGTTGCGCTGAGCCGAGGCGACCTGCATCTCAGACCTGGCGAAGTGCATGTGCTTATCGGCTCGAACGGGTCGGGCAAAAGCACGCTGTGCAAGATCGTCGCCGGCAGCGTGAAGCCGGATGCCGGCGACGTGTTGCTGGACGGCAAGCCCGTCACCATCGACGGCCCTCGTGCGGCGCGGGCACTCGGCATCGGCATCTTCTACCAGGAACTCAGCCTGGCTGCCCGCCGCACTGTGGCCGAGAACATCCTGCTGCCGGCAATGCCGGTAAAGGGCGGTATTTTCGTCGATCGCACTGAACTGGAAGAACGAACCGCCCGGATCATCGCCGAATTCCAGGACGTCGCCGGCGAAGGCTTTGCCGCCGACGTGACCGTGGACAGGCTGCGCGCCGACCAGCGCCAGCTGGTCGAGATCATGAAGGCCCTCGCCAGCGAGGCGCCCATTCTCATTTTCGACGAGCCGACATCCGCACTCGATCGTGCCCAGGTCGATCGTTTCTTCGAAATCCTGCGTCGCCTGAAGCAGGAAGGCCGCGCCATGGTGTTCATCTCCCACCGCATGGATGAGATCTTCTCGATCGGCGATCGCGTCACCGTCATTCGCGACGGCGCCACCGTTGCTACCTCCGCGATTGCCGAAACGAACGCCGATCAAGTGATCCGCCAGATGGTGGGCGAACGCGAGGCACTATCGGCTGAAAGCAAGCCGCCAGTCCCGGTGGCCGCCGGCGAACCGATGCTGTCCGTTGCCAAGCTCAGCGGTACCGGCTTCCACGACATTTCCTTCACTGTCGGCAAGGGTGAAATTCTCGGTTTCGGCGGACTGCACGGCCAGGGCCAGTCTTCGGTTTTGCGCGCCATTTTCGGCGCCCTGGTCCACAATGCCGGAACGATCGAAGTCGGCGGCAGGGCTTGCGCCGCACGCACGCCGGCCGAAGCGATCCGCAATGGCATCGCTTATGTTTCCGGCGATCGCGGTCGCGACGGAATCCTGACCGACCGGCCGATCCTGGAAAATGTCACCCCGATTCATTTCCTGCGCAACAGGCTGCATTTTGCCCGCCCCGGCGCGCTCACCGCACTGGCCGACGGACCGCTGAAGGCCCTGAAGACCAAATACCAGGATATCGGCCAGCCGGTGAACGCGCTGTCCGGCGGCAACCAGCAGAAGGTGGTGATCGCGCGCTGGCTGATCGATCGTCCTGCCATCCTGCTGCTGGACGACCCGACCAAGGGCATCGACCTGGCCGCGAAGTCGGATCTTTTCCAGCTCATCCGTTCGCTGGCGGCGGAAGGCATGGGTATCGTGCTGTATTCGTCGGAGGACGCTGAACTGCTTGCCAACGCCGATCGTATCCTGGTCTTCAATTCGGGCGTGGTGACGCGCGAACTGCAGGGAGAAGACCGAACCCGCTACAACCTCTATCACGCCGCATATGAGGCTGCCTGATGAGCAACGCAGCCACCCAGACCAGTACCAGCGGCCTTGGTCGCCTGATCCGTCGCTATCCTTTCCTGCCTGCGCTGATCATCCTCATCCTGCTTCTGGCGCTCAACGGCATCTTCGAGCCGCGCAGCCTGAGCTTCCGCTCGATGACGGGGCTCATCTCGACCTACCTGGCGCTGATGATGCTGGCGGTGGCGCAGACTTATGTGGTCTTTTCCGGTGACATCGACCTGTCCGCCGGCAGCATAGTGTCACTGGTGAATGTCTCGGTGATCGTGCTGATGCAGAAATGGGGCGGCGACGGTTTCGCCGTCATCGCTGCCTGCCTGGCCGGCGCGCTGATCGGGCTGGCCTGCGGGCTGATCAACGGCATCGTCGTGGCCGGCTTGCGTCTACAGGCGATCGTTGCCACTTTCGCGACCTCCATCTTCTTCACCGGTCTTGCTCTCACCGTATTGCCGGTGGCCGGGACACCGGCGCCCGAAGCCTACTGGACCACCTATGGCGGCCGCTTCCTGGGTATCCCTTTCGTGTTTTATGCTGTCGCCGCAGTGGCGATCCTGCTCGCCGTCCTGATGCGCATGCGTTTGACCACGCAGATGCTGGCGGTCGGCGACGACCAGCAGGCGGCTTTCCAGAGCGGACTGCCGGTAACCGCTATCCGCATCAAGGGTTACGTTTTCTGCGGTCTGTTCGCGGCACTCGCCGCGCTCTGCATCACCGGCGACACGGCGAGCGGCGATCCGCTGGTCGGCGGCAAGATGACGCTTTATTCGGTCGCCGCCGTGGTTCTGGGCGGCTCGGCACTGGCCGGCGGGTTCGGCACGGTGACCGGGTCCTTGATCGGCGCCCTCATCATCGGCCTCATCAACGCGCTTGTCTTCTTCGTCGGCACGCCTTCGGAATGGCAGAATTTCGTGCAGGGGCTTGCCATCCTGCTAGCCCTGATGACCGGCATCCTTGTCAGCCGCGGAGCACGGGCATGAGCGCCGACGCCCTCCCCTCCAAGCCAATCGGGAACGCCGCTCTGGCCTTCCTGAAGAAACCGCTCGTGGTGGCACTGATCCTGATCGTGCTTCTGCTTGCCGTCGGCGAATGGCTGTCACCGGGCTTCGCCTCGCCGGGACAGATCCTGAGGCTGCTGATCGTTGCCGCCCTGCTAGGCATCGTCGCTGCCGGCCAGAACCTGGTCATCCTTGGTGGACGTGAAGGCATCGACCTTTCGGTCGGCGGCGTCGTCTCGCTGGCGGCGATCCTGGCCGGTAATGTCATGAACGGTGCCGATGGCGGCATCTTGCCGGCAATCCTGGTCTGCATCGTCGTCGGTGCACTGTTCGGCCTGATCAACGGTGTCGGCGTCACGCTGCTGCGCATTCCGCCGCTGGTGATGACGCTTGGAATGCTTGGTGTGCTGCAGGGCCTTCTGGTAGTGATCCGCAACGGCATTCCATCCGGCCGCGCAGCCCCGGGTCTCTCCGATTTCGTCGTCAAACCGTTCCTGCTCGGCCTGCCCGGCATCATCTGGCTGTGGCTGCTGATCGGGCTCGCCATGGCTTTCCTGCTGCGCCGCACCGTGTTCGGCTACCGCGTCTACGCCATCGGCTCCAACGAACAGGCAGCCTTCATGGCCGGCGTGCCAGTGAAGATGATCCGCGTCGCGTTGTTCATGCTCTCCGGAGTTTTCGCGGCCATCGCCGGCATGTGTCTGCTCGGCTATTCCGGCTCCTCCTTCGCCAATGTCGGCGAACAGTACATGCTGCCGTCGATCATCGCCGTGGTGTTGGGCGGCACACCGCTTTCCGGCGGCAAGGGCGGTTACACCGGAACGATGGCTGGCGCTGTACTGCTGGTCCTGCTCCAGAGCATCCTGACCACGGTCCATATCGACGAAGCCGGACGGCAGATGGTGTTCGGCGCGACGCTGGTGGCGCTGATGCTGTTCTATGGACGCGCCAAGGCAATGCGAGGCTGACCAGGATGGCCGGGCCTGCCAAGATCAAGGACATCGCCGCACGCGCCGGCGTTTCCCCCGCCACGGTCTCGCGCGCGCTTTCCGACACAGGCCTGGTGGCGGAACCGACCCTGTCGCGCATTCGTGAAGTGGCGCAGCTGCTGAATTACCGGCCCAATGTCAGCGCCCGCAACCTGCGCACCCAGAAATCCATGGCCGTCCTGATGGTGGTGCGCGATGTCGGCAACCCCTTCTACCTGGAGATCATGAAAGGCGTCGAGGCAACGGCACGCGCCGCCGGCTATTCGGTTTTGATGGGCAACACGGAAAACAACGCCGAACGTGAGGTCGAATATTTCGACATGCTGCGCGACGGCCATGCCGATGGCATGATCCTGATCACCGGCAAATTGCCCTGGTCGCCCGAGGAAAGCCGATCTCACCTACAGGGCCTGCCGGTGGTGGTGGCGCTGGAAACGATCGAAGGCATGGGCCTGCCGCATGTGCAGATCGACAATGCCGGCGCCTCGCGCACCGCAGTCGAACACCTGATCGGGCTAGGCCATCGTGCGATCGCCCATATCTGCGGCCCCGTTCCTGAAATCATGGCGGTTCGCCGCCGCGAGGGATTTCGCCAAGCCATGCAGGCGGCCGGACTGACTATACCTGGCGGCTACGAACCCGTCGGTGACTATCTGCTGCATTCGGGCGAAACACTGTGCCGTGCGCTGTTCGAGCGGCCCGACCGGCCGACCGCGCTGTTTGTCGCCAACGACGAAATGGCCTTCGGTGCGATCAACGAGTTGCGCAGGCTGGGCCTCGACGTACCGGGCGATATTTCGGTGGTCGGTTTCGACGACCTGTTCCTCAGCCAAGCCTACTATCCACCACTGACAACCGTGCGCCAACCGCGCGCGGAGATCGGCCAGGAAGCAATGCGGCGCCTGCTGCGGGTGCTGGCCGGAGAAGAAATCGAGGCCGAGACGCTGGAGATGCCGACGACGCTGCAGATCCGCGGCTCGACCGCGCGGCCAAGATCAATCTGAAAGACAAAAAGCAGGAAGGACGACCATGGCACAGTTGCCGAAGGAGAGATTGCGCGTCGGGTTCGTGGGCACGGGCTTCATCGCCCAGTTCCATCTGAAGTCGCTGGTCGGCGTGCGCAACGTCGACGTCGTCGGCGTCTACAGCCGCAGCAATGAAAAGCGCGAACACTTCGTGAAGCTGGCTAGGGAGCTCGGTCTCGGCGTCTGCAAAAATCACGACAGCCTGGAAAGCCTGCTCGGCGATCCCACGCTCGACGCCGTATGGATCCTGTCGCCGAACTACACGCGCCTCGACGTCATGCGCACGCTGAACGCGGAGAGCAAGGCCGGCCGATCCAGGGTGTTCGCGGTTGCCTGCGAAAAGCCGCTGGCGCGTACCGTTGCCGAAGCGCGCGAAATGGTACGGCTGGCCGAAGATGCCGGGTTGAACCACGGCTATCTCGAGAACCAGGTGTTTGCGACGCCGGTCATTCGCGGCAAGGAGATCATCTGGCGCCGTGCCGCATCAACCACCGGCCGCCCCTATCTCGCCCGTGCTGCGGAGGAACATTCCGGGCCGCATGAAGCCTGGTTCTGGCAAGGCGACAAGCAGGGCGGCGGCGTGCTGTCGGACATGATGTGCCACAGCCTCGAGGTCGCGCGCCATCTGCTGACGGCACCGGGCGCGGCACGGGGTTCACTGAAGGTCAAATCGGTGAATGGCACAGTTGCCAACCTCAAATGGACCCGGCCGCAGTATGCCGACGACCTTGCCCGTCGCTTCGGCTCGGGCGTCGACTACCGTAACCATCCCTCCGAGGATTTCGCGCGCGGCGTCGTGGCGCTGGAAGACGAAGCCGGCAACGAACTGATGATCGAAGCCACTACGTCCTGGGCCTATGTCGGCGCAGGCCTGCGCATACAGCTCGAACTGCTCGGCCCTGAATACGCGATGGAATTCAATTCGCTGGGCACCGGCCTCAAGATCTTCATGTCACGTGCGGTGCAAGGCTCGGAAGGCGAGGATCTCGTCGAGAAACAGAATGCCGAGCAAGGCCTGATGCCAGTGCTGGAAGACGAAGCCGGCGTCTATGGCTACACCGACGAGAACCGCCACATGACCGAGTGTTTCCGCAAGGGTGAGACTCCACTGGAAACCTTCCACGACGGTCTAGCCGTCGTGGAAATGATGATGGGGCTCTACAAGTCAGCGGAAACAGGCGAGACGGTGCGTTTCCCGGCACCAGAACTCGAGCACTATGTGCCGCCGGTGGCGCGCCGTTAAACGGGGGAATCGTTGGCGGCGTTCGGAGTGGGAGCTATCCACCGGAGCTGTTCAAGAAACGTCAGCAGGCGTTCCACCGCCCGATTGGCGGCTTCCACGCGCTGCCATTGCCGATCGGCGATGGCAGTGTCGATGTAGCGGAACTCCACCGAACCGGATGGTAAGGGCGAGATGCGCAGGTATGGCCCGCTGTAAGGCCGCACATCGGATTGTTGAATGCACAGATCATGCATGGAGGTCCATCCAAACAACGCAACCTTCAGCGGTCCTGCCGCAATAAGGCTGGCGATTTGCGCGATGCCAGACGTGGCCACCCCGAACGCACCATTCTCCAGGCTTCCCCATTCCCGGAATTTCTCGACGATATTGGCCCAAGGCTCGCTCATCACCGGAGTGTGTAGTGATGCCCTTTGACTGTCAAACCAGGCAAACAACATTTCCATGAGTTCGGAACGCCATTCGACTGTTGCCCAAAGAATAATGCCGCTGTTCCTTTGTGACTAATCCGGTCGGCCAATCGACAAGCCCCGCGCGCCAAATTATCTATGAAACATGGGCGCTCCAAAAGAAGACACTCTCGCAGTCCGCATCTCCAGGACGCTGGCCGATCGCATCATCGCCGGCAAGATCGAGCCCGGCTCACGGTTAAGGCAGGATCATATCGCCGAGGAATTCGGTGCCAGCCACGTTCCCGTGCGCGAGGCCTTTCGCAGGCTCGAGGCACAAGGACTCGCCGTCAGCGAACCGCGTCGTGGCGTACGTGTCGCCAGCTTCGACCTCGCCGAAGTGAAGGAAGTGGCGGAAATGCGCGCAGCCCTTGAGGTGCTGGCGCTGCGCCATGCCGCGCCGCATCTGACGCCGGCCATTCTCGATGCTGCCGAAGAAGCCACCAAGGCCGGCGACAATTCGCGGGACGTGCGGTCCTGGGAGGAAGCGAACCGGCGCTTCCATCGCCTGATCCTGGAGCCTTGCGCCATGCCACGGCTGCTTTCCGCGATCGACGACCTGCACGCCGCCAGCGCCCGTTTTCTGTTCGCCGCCTGGCAGTCCGACTGGGAAGCGCGTACCGATCACGACCACCGCGCCATTCTATCGGCCCTGCGCAAGGGTCAGATCGAAGCGGCGTGCACCACGCTGGCAGGCCATGTCCAGTGGATCGGCCGCCGGCCCCAGAAGTCGGCCAGCGGTGGCATTCGCGACGCTTTCGCGATTGTCGGATAAAAATATCTATAATCCTGTTGCGACTCGTTTCCTTTTGTGGATTCTATGTAGATATAGATCATAAATTATCTATAATTTACGAAAGGAACATCATGAGCGAGACCCTAACGCTGCGCGGCGTCAAACCGCGAAAGGCGGTAAAAACTGCTGCGACCATCATCGCGGGCGTCGCCCTGATCACGCTCTGCGCCAAGCTGCGCATTCCGTTCTGGCCGGTGCCGCTGACCCTGTACACGCTGGCGGTCATGGGGATTGCGATCGCCACCGGCCCTCGCATGGCGACAGCCACCTTCCTCGCCTTCCTGGCGGTTGGCGCCGCCGGACTGCCGGTTTTCTCGGGCTCGCCGGAACGCGGTATCGGCCTTGCCTACATGATGGGACCGACGGGCGGTTATCTGCTGGGCTATCTCCTCGCCAGCTGGCTGACCGGCTGGCTGGCTGAAGGTCGACAGATGTTCGGCCGCGTCATGGCGATGCTGGCCGGCCTTGCGGTCACTTATGCAGCTGGCCTGCCATGGCTCGGTTTCTATATCCCCGGCAAGGACGTCATTGCCCTCGGCTTCACCCCGTTCATCCTCGGTGATCTCATCAACATCGCCATGGTCGCAGTCGGTTCGGCCATGATTCCGGCACGTCTGCTGGGAAAGGTCGGCCGATGAGTGCGTCCGTAACCGAGACGGGCGATGTCCGCACCAACTGGACGCAGGCCGAAGCGGAAGCGATCTACGCCTTGCCCTTGCCCGACCTGCTCCATCGGGCGCAGAACGTTCATCGAAGCCGTTTCGACCCGACCGTGGTCGAAACGGCTAGCCTGCTCAGCGTCAAGACAGGTGGCTGCCCGGAGGACTGCGGATACTGCTCGCAGAGCGCGCACAACAAAACCGGCGTCAAGGCGACCAAGTTGATGGCAGTGGAGCGCGTGATCGAGGATGCAAAGCGTGCCAAGGCCGGCGGGGCGACACGATTCTGCATGGGGGCTGCCTGGCGCAGCCCCAAGGATCGCGACATGGACCGGGTCTGCGCCATGATCGAAGGCGTCAGGGCGCTGGGCATGGAAACCTGCGTGACCCTCGGCATGCTGACGGGATCGCAGGTCGAACGGCTGCGGCAAGCAGGTCTGGACTACTACAACCACAACATCGACACCTCGCGGGAATATTATCCCGAAATCGCCACAACCCGCACCATTGACGATCGACTGGATACGCTGGCGCTGGTGCGTTCAGGTGGTATCAAGGTCTGCTCCGGCGGCATTGTCGGTATGGGCGAAACGATGACGGACCGCGTCGCCATGCTGGTCCTCCTGGCCACCCTGGAGAGGCACCCTGAAAGCGTTCCCATCAACATGTGGAACGAGATCAAGGGCACGCCGGTGATGGAAAAGGGCCAGCCGGTCGAGCCGATCGCCTTCGTGCGGCTGATCGCGCTCGCGCGCATTCTCATGCCTCAGAGCGTGGTCCGGCTTTCGGCCGGTCGCCATGCCATGAGCGACGAGTTGCAGGCGCTATGCTTCCTGGCCGGCGCCAACTCGATCTTCACCGGCGACGTGCTTCTGACCACCGGCAATCCGGAACGCAACAAGGATTTCGCGCTCCTGAAAAAGCTCGGCATGCGCGCTGCCGAAGCGCCTGTCCATGCAAGCGCCGGAGATCATCCGGGACAAAGCAGCAGATCCCATCCTCTGCCATCCCTGCCCTCGCTCGCGATTGGTGCGCCTTGAGCGCACGCATCGTCGTCACCGGCACCGATACCGATATCGGCAAGACGGTTTTCGCCGCAGCGCTGACCAGGCTGCTCGGCGCATCCTACTGGAAGCCGGTGCAGGCAGGGCTTCACGGCGAGACAGACAGCGAAATCGTAAAAAGGCTCGGCGACATCCCGCCGGGCCGCATATTGCCCGAGAGATGGCGGTTGAACACGCCGGCCTCTCCACATCACGCAGCGGCGGTCGACGGCGTCACCATCGCCCCCGAAGACCTGACCGTGCCGGCAATCCATGGACCACTGGTCATCGAAGGTGCCGGCGGCATACTGGTACCCTTGACGCAGACCACGACCTTCGCCGATGTCTTCGCGCGCTGGAAGTTGCCGGTGGTGCTGTGCGCCCGCACCCGGCTCGGCACCATCAACCATACACTTCTGTCGCTGGAAGCGCTGCGCGCTCGCAGTGTGCCCGTGCTGGGCGTCGCCTTTATCGGCGAAACAGAGCCCGAGACCGAAAGCATCATCGGCAGGCTCGGCGGAGTCAGGATTCTCGGCCGCCTGCCTGTGCTCGCCTCACTGACCCCGGCGACATTGCAGCACGCTTTCATCAATGCCTTTCGGCCCGATGACTTTTTTTGACCGTTCGACATTACGAGGTCGGATGAAGATGGGTACGGAACCACAGCCGTACTGGAACGTTTCTGTGCGTTCCCTGCCGAGGCCAGCGTTCGTATTTGGCCTCTTTCCATTTTCAGAAAGGCCTTCCGATGCACAATTTGCTGGCGTTCAAGCATGTCGTCGTCACTGCCGAAGTTGGCGACAAGCGCGAAATCTCCTCGCTTTGCGACATGATCGAATTCCTGACCGAGTGGGCCAAGACAGGCGAGAGCAAGACCTGGGAAATCGCGATGAAAGCCTGCAATGCAGCGCAATCGGGTGAGCTCGATCCACAGATCGCGCGCGACGCGTTCATTGCCTTTGCCCGCCGCTCCAAGATCCTTGTCCCCGAGGACACCAAATACATCACCGTGAAGCCAAGCGTCGCCGGGTTCGGCGGCTTTGCGATGTAGCAATGCAAGCGACGACCTCGCTTGCTGCATTCCCGACATCGACGTAAGAACAGAGGCAAGTGATTTGCCCACGTTCGACGGAAATGCTGGCCAGCAATGCTCGTTAAATTCGCCTTCGACCTTATTTGTCAGGGATGTGTAAGCGTCTCTCACTCAGGCATCTGGCTGCTGGCGGGGATAGCCGCCGCGCTGCTCTTGCAGTGGTTTTGCATCAGCCTCGTATTGAGCTTGTTTCGCTCTTTCCCAACGCGCGTTCGCAGGTTCCTGGCGAGACGTTGATCTTGCCGGCGCGGCTGGCTGCAGAGGCCAACGCGGCTGAGCTTGCCCAATCGCAAGGTCGAACAAGTTTACCCATGCGGCAAAACACAGGTTGACTACTCACTCTAAGTCATTGAAGTGACAGCCGCGCGGACGTGGCGGAACTGGTAGACGCAAGGGACTTAAAATCCCTCGATCCTCGATCGTACGGGTTCGATTCCCGTCGTCCGCACCAGTTTTCATATTTTATCTTGTTAAAACAAGCATTTACGAGAAACTTAGGTTTCCCATCCCCTTCCCGATCCATTTTTTGCGTTTTTCGCTTACTGTGGCGATATGTAGCTGTATACATGGTGTTTTTAGATATTCGTAGTGAAACCGCGAGCCTCCGGTAGAGAATGCGGGGGAATTTCATGAAAGGCTACCGCCTCGATCGTCGCCCCTTCCGCTACCAGCAATGGCTTACGCGATCATCGTAGGCGTGTTTGTTGTGTATTGGTCGGCTATGGCCTGTGGCGGGCCGGTGAATGGGTGTGGAGCTTGTTTTAGCCGCCCTTGGCTTTCGCATAGGCGTTTGACTTCGGAGCGGGTGGTTCTGCCGGCAGATTGGAATAGACCACGCCACACTTGTCGTAGGCCGGGATCGTTTCCTTCAGCGTGCAGCCTTTCCGCCTGACAATCTCGGTAAGCAGGTGCGTCAACGGTCGGTCGCCGCCGGCCTCCAACATCTCGAGCTTGAACGCACCGTGGTCGGAAGCCAAGGGTATACAAAAGCCGGCGCCAGACGACGCTCTGATCATCGTCGACAAGCCAGCGACGCAAATCAAATACCCACAGGCAGCGGCACAAGGTTCGCTGTTCTAGGAGGTTCGCCATGGACCGGGTCGTTCGCCTCGATGCTAGGCAGGAATCCGAATTGCAGCGCGTGGCTGACAAGTTTGTGGCCCTGCACGGCGGCGACGCTATGAAGGGGATGATCGTGCTCAATGGCAGTTGCGCGAGCGGCTAGAGAATATCCTATTGCAAATTTTCCGAACGCCGCCTCAACAAGTCATCAACCAACGAAACGAGTTCACGTAAAATCTCTTCTGTAGATCTTTCCTCCCATTTATCCTGACATAAATGCTGAAAATGCATCCCATCGACATATTGTATTGTCAATTTTCGAAATAATTTTACGTCATCGATGCCGATGTCATCCAAAAATATTGCGTTATATCCATGGTCGAAACTATCTCTAAAATCTAGAAGAAATTTAACATCACCTACAATTTCTATACAATAATTTATCAAATCATAGATGAGACGCCTGGATCCTCCCCAAACCCTAGTATCATCGATAGATATTGTGCCCATTACTCCATTCCAAACGTGTCAATTCGATTACGATCAGTATCCGGGCGACTTGAAATGTCATCTCGGATCGACTTCTGTTGCGCCTTTGTCAATCCAGAGCCATCAATTGAAATCTTATCAACGCTTTTTCGAAGGTGGCTGGTTACAGATCTAGAGAATTTAGACGCGTCGAAAAAGCGCTCCGGCACAGGCCCCATTGCATCATATGTCGTACCATTTTTTGGATTCACAAAGTCCGCTGAAGGGTCTTTGCTCCTGACCACATCAACGCCCAAGTGCCGGGAAAGGCGGGCACCATGCAAGGCTTCCGGCGTCTGGAAACCTTTTACGGGATCAGTTCCCCAATGTGAAACCTGATCTCTAGTAACGGAATACCCAGCAGCCCCCAAGGTAGCCATGGCTGTACCTACAGGATCATTCCCTGGGCCGGGACTACCAGCTCCTCCGCCGGCATCGTCTTCGGGACCAAGTGGTGGACCGCCATTATGGCCGATACCGGCCATGTTCGACAGCCCGTCAACGGCTTCGTTAAATTTATCCTGAAGAGCCGAGCCAAATCCCTTTCCAACAGAACCATTTAGTTTCCCATCATCATTGATGTCAGCAACGCCATAGCCAACCGCAGCTGCGATAAGCCCTCCAATGACTGCGTCATCCGCGATTGCGATGTGTCCGTTGTTGTCTGCTTTGTTGATCGGGTCATTGCGAGCATAAGCATACCGATTGGTCCCAACACCCGGCAGTGTCGGATCCCAATCATCCGGCGAAATGAAGCGTCCCAGCACCGGGTCCATATACCGCGCGTTGAGATAGAGCAGGCCGGTCTCTGGATCGAAGCGTTCGCCAATATAGCCCTTCTGCGTCTGGAAGCCCGAGTTCAGGCGCTCGCCATAGGCGGCATAGCCGGTGCTTTCGACAACCGCACCGGCCGCATCGGTGACGATGCGCACCGAAGCCAGGTGATCCCGGTGCAGGAAGAACTTGGCGCCGTTCACTACCTTGATGTCGGGATTCGGATAGCGGGTGTAGTAGCTAAAGCGGGGGGTGACGGGCTGAATTTCTACGTCCGCTGTCGGATAGAGGAATATTCCAAACTGGCCAGCCTTCATCACCCGCGCACTGTCGGGACCGTAGTAGTACGTGGTGGGATTTGAGCCGGCGACTTTGGTTAGCCGGTTGGCTCCATCCCAAGTCATGGTGCGAATGCCGTCCGACAAGGTGTTGCCGTTGGCGTCATAAGCAAAGGACCGCGAGCCGACGCTAAGCGGAGCATGCGGACGCGGTGCCGAGGCTGTTGGATAGACGTAGCTGCCCGAGACCCGGCTGCGCGAAAGCATGTTGCCGTTGGTGTCGTACCCATAGCTTTCGTTGAGGGCGCTGTTGGCACCGTTGGCCGCGGTCATCAGCCAGTCGACGTTGTTGTAGGTATAGCTCCAGTCGTCTGCCGTGCCCGCAGCATCGAGTGCCGTTGGCGCACCATTGATACTGATGATCCGACCGGCGAGATCACGCGCGTAGGTGTTGTCCATCAACACCACACCACCTGACGTCGTTGTTATGATCCTGTTCAACCACCGGCGCGTCGGGGAGTAGCTGAAACTCGTCTTCACGCCATTGGCATAGACGATCTCGCGCGTCTGATTGTCGGCCTCGTAAGAGATCGAATTGATGTAACCGGGAGCTGAGAAGAGCAGGTTGCCGGCGGTGTATTGCAGCGGCGCCGCACTCGTTCCGAAATCGACTGGGTCAGGAGTGTATTGTTGCCGGACTGATAACCCAGATACATCTCTGGCCGTAACAATGGTGCTGGAGGCTCCTTCATAACCGCTCGTCAGTTGGTACTGAACCTGGCCAAACGCGTCATATTTGAACTGATGAGATACGGCCCCACCTGCCGACGACGTTAGTTGGCCGATATTGTAGGAACCTGCTTCTTGGTCATCATAGCGGTTTTGAGTGATTGTGACGGGCGCTCCACCTGGAAGTGTCGCCCTCTTCTGAAGCAGGCGCCCCATCTGATCATAGATGAGCTTGGTGACGGCTCCCCGAGCATCTGTCTGTTCCACGAGCTGATTGCCAGCGTCGTACTTGTAGGTCCAGGCTCCCAGATCGGGATCATTGGCAACCAACCGATTGCCGACCATGTCATAGGTGAAAGCCCACGACGATAGTTTGTTATCCAGCAACCGTGTTAACCTGCGGAAGCGGTCATAGGTGCGATACTGGCTATCGTAGGTGCCATCCTGCATCGCCACCTGGATGCAGATCACGTCATCCCAGGCGCTGAAGAATTGCGACGATCCCCGGCCCAACTCATCAACTTGATAGATTGACCTGAACGGGACGTTGCCCACCCCAGTGATCGCAGTCCCCGCGTAGAGATGATAGCTGAGGTTGCGGCCGGAGCCGTCCGGGTTTTCCATCCTGGTTGGACGGTCGTTCCAGTCGTAGTTAGTTATCGACCACTGCGGTGTCTCACCGACGAAACTTGCGACCGACCTGCGCTGCACATTGGAACGCTGATCATATTCGGTTTGCACAACTCGCAACGGACTTGTGGTGGTCTCTCCGGGAGTGGTCTGCTTGTAGACACGTCCCAATCCGTCGAAATACGATAGGGTGGCTACCTCGCCGTTACCGCCACCCCTTGGAACGGTTGTCACAAATACCTGTTGTGTCGGATTACCTTCCGAAACAACGGCCGTTCTCAATTCGTAACCGGAAACAGTGTTTCTCGCTCTGCTTTGCCGACAGAAAGAATCGTATTCGTATCTCGTCGTGACCCCATTCCAATCGGTTTTTTGGTAGGGCTTACCGCAGACTGGCTCGTATACTGTCGTTGAGACAAATCTCGGATCACTTACCTGAGCCGTGCCGGGCATAAAATACTTTGGCGCACGCTCAGTGACCGGATAAATATGATAGGTCGGATCGTAGTCCCATTCTCTACGGTTGCCGAGACCATCCAACATGGACGTTCTATTGCCGTACTGATCGTAAGTGTATGTCTCGGATGCAAATTTCTGAGGTGACGAATAGAGGTCCTGGAAGCTGCGCTTCCATGTCAGGTTGCCTCGTGTGGGAGCAGCCATGTTGTCAGTTTGGCCATCATAAAAATAATCGGCATAGCTCAGATACGGCAACGACCAGTCATGGCCGGCCTGAACCGTCTCTGCCCGTTCTCTTGATACGATGTAAGCTGAGGTGTTGGGCGTTACCTGATGGTAGCCGGTCCTGGTCTCATCACCGGCGACATCCAGCCGTCCAAAGTCGTCGACGGTCGTCAGGTTTCCGAACTGATCAAAGTAGCGATCAACCCGCGTTGACAGCGAAATGCTGTCCGACCAAGTGGTGACGGTCCGAACGTTGAGTGCAGAATAGGGCTTGGTCGTCGCATTGACCTGGTAGGTTTCCCAGATCTGCTTTCGAACATTTCCACTACCATCCTTGATGGTGGTCATCTCTGGCAGGCCGTAGGAGGCAACGTCCTGACGGTAGCTGGTAGCGACGGTTGGCCGGCCGCTTTCGCCATTGGCGGATGGTTTGGTTTCCTGCACCCAGGCAAAGCCGAGGAAGCGACGGGCGATCGGATCGTATTTGCCACCCCAGTAGCTGTAGTCGGTCACCGCAACCTGGCCGCGACCGTCTCCGACCGAAAGCTTCGTCACCGCATGTATCACTTGCGGCAGATAGGTGTTCTCCCATCGTGAGGATGGCGTGTAGTCGACGGCAACTGTACCACCCAGTTCCGTCGTCACAGAGCGCAACAGGTTCGGGGTGCCTGTGCCCGAGTTGGAAAGGTAGACGATGTCGACAAAGCTTCCTGCACCATTGCGGTTGATGAAGTCGGGCAAGCCATCGCCGTTGAAGTCACCGATGACCGGTGTCGCCGTCAGCGAGAATGGCGTGAACTGAACCGCCGTATAAGCCGAACCGGTTGGCTGAAGTGAGAACACTGCAGCCGCGCCCATTTTCGGGTAGCTGATTTCAGGCCCGGGTGACGTGGCAAAGGTGATCAGGTCCGCCCGGCCATCATTGTCAAAGTCGCGCAAGGCCCCAGTTCGGGAACTGCCGGCGGTTGCGGTGTAGGCTTGGAACCCCTGACCAGTCGAAAGCCAGATCGCGACCGCACCTGCCCTGTAACGAACAATATCGCTCGCACCATCGCCGTTGACGTCCGCAAGGACGCAAGGACCAATCGGACCAGCGTCGGTTCCAAAGTCGACCGTCGCGCAACTGATACCGATCGAAGCAACGGTCTGCCAGGTACCGCCAGACAGGTAGCTCTTGTAGAGCGTGGCGGTATACGGATCATGGAACAGCGGAGACTGCCGGCCGTTGCCGAGGAAGTCACCGACGCCGATCAGCGGATCGCCTCGCGTTGTCGGAATGTTCGAGGGATAGGAATAGACCGTATCGACGCCATCGCCATTGTCATCGGCAACAAACCGATACATCGACGGCGCGCCGGGAGTGCTGCCGCTTTGCCTTGGCAAGGCAGCACAAACGGCCTCATAGCCCGGAGGCGGGGTAACATTGATCCCGTCGCAGGGCAGCTTGGCCATCCCGAGTTGGGCGTTCGTCTGCACTATAGAACGGGCAGTCGAGTAGACAGGGCGGCCATTTGACCCGGTGCTGCTGGAGGTAACCGCGTCGGCAAAGTCCGCCGTTTTCTTGCCCGCAATGAAGCGGCCGGCTTGAGAGAAATATGGCGGGTTGTTGGAGCCTGCGTCCGGGTTCTGGAGTGTCTCCAGGGTCACCGACTGGCTCGTGGCGGTGCCGTTCGTCGTGAACTTGAAGAGATTGCGGATACGACGGGTACCATAGACAGGATCCCGCGGCGTCCCCATGTTGACCTGGCCAGTGTTGTCGCCGAACAGGTCGTCGACACCATCAAGATCGAGATCGTTGGCCTGAGCATTGCTGTTGATGCTGGCCGTCGGCCCCGAGCCCGATGCACCAAAGATCGAGACGTTTGATGTGCTGAAGGCCGCCGCCGTATCCTGATAGCTCATCCGGACGTCTCTGCGCCCGCCGTAGTCTCCTTCGCCACGGGACACCCTGTACAAGCGCGAAGTATTGGAGAACGGCGCTTGATTGTAACTGAGCGAATAGACGCCTCGCTTCTTGCCCGCGACGTAAATCCAAATCTCGCCAATGAGCTGTTGAGTTACAGAAATGCCTCGACCGTTCCCCATCAAGATCGGATCGGGGCGGGCGAACCGCACGAACTTGACGGTAGTGCCGTTGTAGACAATCGTTTCAGGATAACAGACCGGCATATCCGGACAGCTGTAGTTGTAGCTGACCATGTTGCCGTTGGTGTCGGCAACGGAGCTGAGCATCCAGCGGTAGGAATAGGCAAGACTGGCGTCAGGAGCTGAAGTGCCGGAGATGGCACCGACCGACTTGAAGGTAGAGACAGTGCCGTCGCGATCAGTCACTCGCCATTCGTTGACGCTGCCGTCGAAGACGATGCGCCGGTAGGATTCATTCTCCGTAGCATGGGTACCGCCCGCCGAGCAGGATGGCGAGGAAACACCCGAGCCGCAGGCAATCAGCGGCATGCCATTGAGCAGGAACACGTCGGAACCATCAAACACCGGCATGCCGTAGCCGGGGCTGGCCCGCTCGATCACATCAATGCCGTCCAGACCCCAACCATAACCCAGCCAGCCCTGGTAGAGTCCGCCAAGCTTGGTCTTGCGTGAGGAATCGTAGGTCAACGAAAGCTTCGGCTCGAGGCCACGGAAGGCCGAAACATCGATATCAATCGAATAGCCGAGACTGCCGTTGGAAGCCCGGCTCGGCAGATCCACCTTGGCGGGGGCTCCAACCGCTTCCGGATCTTGGCCAATAGAGCCGCTGCCCGAGGTAGCCGCAGCCATCGCCGCTGCCTCGGGAGCCGCCTTCTGTTCCGCCTTGGCCTTGGCGGCATCCTTGTTGCTGCCTTTGTCCTTCTCTTCAGCGGTTTTGGTTGAACCATTGCCGATCTTGGCGGCTGCATCAGGATCGCGATCCTGAGAGGCGGTCCCCTTGGCGTCATCCTGGCTGTTTGGCTTCGCTATGCCGCCGCTCTCATCCTTGGCGGATGTCGAAGCCGCGCTATTGGGCTTGCCCTCGACAGACTTGCCGCCGGCTCCGAATCCGGCACCACCATTGCTGAAACCGGTGCCGACCTGCGTCGTGGAACCCGAACCTGGTGCGCCAGACTGAGTGGATTGAGCAAAGGCCTGTCCATCACCGGACCAGCCTGCAGGACCGGGACTGCCCGTACCAAGAACCCCTGCGACGACAAACGCCACGCCAAGCAGCAACCGAGTCATCAGCCCCTCCGAGTCCGGTTGAGGAGAAGCTAGCCAAGACGACCAACTTGCAAATGACGAAGTCGTTGGGCCAATACGAATATCCACAGGGCTGATGTACTAGTGCGCGCAGTTTACTTTCTGTTGGTCGCTTAGACATCCCCTCGTTGACCGGCTCACAATTGGCGATACAGTGCCACCATGTGGTTCAACCCGCCTAAGCGCCAGGATCCATATCCAGATCGGCAAATCGACTGCCAAGAAGCGCTTACGCCCGGGTTCGACGTTCTCTTTGAAGAACTGGTTGCCGTCGGTTGGACACGCGAGGAGTTGCGCGCCGCCTTCGTGGCGCTCCTTTCAGCCAAAGACCTCACCCAAGAAGCAAATGCCGAGCTCGAGACCGAGCTTGCGATCATGAGGGCGCGTATGCGGCTACCGAAACCATGAACGCGTTCTTCGGTTTCATCGCGGGAACGATGCTTCGCTTCGAAGGCAAGTCAGGGCGCCATCAAATCCTCCGCACATTTGCCTTCGCTGTCTACATACTGGCGATAGCTGGGCTTTGGGCGCTGTACAGATATGGCCTGAAGCAGTGATCCCGCAGATTGGGCTCAAAGGATACGATGGAGAACAAAAGCCGCAATAGAGGATAGATGGCGAAGCCACGCAAGCTGCAGTCGGGGCGATCGGGGTCACGGCAGAGCTATTCGTCATCGAGGTCTGGGACGACATGGGGACCTACAGAGACGTTAGATAGCTGCCCGGGGTCCGCACGCAAATCATCACACCACCCAAGCCCACGCTGCATGATATTCCCGGAGGCGCGCCGCGCTCTTCGATTGGTTCGGGTACGTTCCGCGATTCCATGATGCTGAACTGCTTGAGATCGCTTTCTCCGGCACAGGAATCGGGCTCCTGCGCATACATGCCTGGAACAAGACCGATCAGGTGGATGCCGAGGGCTCTTATTTCCGACAAGCACGCGACGGTTACTCTCGCTCTTGATGGCCTGAAGACGATCGAATTGGACGATTTCGAAATGCCGGCAATCATCTTTGATCTGCAGATCACCAAGGTCGACGAGAACTACCGCGTCGAGTGGAGCGCGAGCTACGGGGTGGAGGGCTTCATCACTGCCAAGCAGATGCGGGTTAGCCTCGAACCTGGAAAACCCGGCTTGTAGCAGCTGCCACAGGCTCTAGGACGAACGCGACGCTCTAATTTCCGCTCCAATGCTCGCCAGAGCGTCAACGGCGGGCTGGTACGACCACGCATACGGCGCGAAGCGCTCCTGCTGGGCCTAGTAGAACCTCACCCACTGTTCATATTGCGAAATCGGATACTCGAAGTACGACAAGGCTTTTCGCAAGTCGCCAACGGGCAGTTGGCGCGCCGGGGGCACATTCGTCATGATCGACATCCTTCAGGAAAATGTTTTGGAGCCTGTCAGTAAGTGGAAACGCAGCAGTAGATTGCGCACCAGACTGGCTGCAGATATTGGGGCGATATGAGATCAAAACACGACGATCGGCCAGATATTGATGGCCTCCGAGCGATTGCAGTTCTGTGTGTGGTGTTCTTCCATTATGGCGCGAACTGGCTACCGGGAGGCTTCGCCGGTGTTGACGTGTTCTTTGTCATTTCTGGCTATCTGATCACCAAGCAGCTTACTGAGAGCATCGATCACCACCGCTGGCTTTGGCCTGTGCTTTTCGATTTCTACGGACGACGCATCCGGCGCATTTTCCCGGCTCTTATCGTAGTGCTTGCCGCCACTCTAGCCGCTGGCTGGTTCCTATTGATCCCAGGCGATTATCAGACAGCCGGCAGCAGCGCGGCATATGCCACAGTTGGCTTCGGAAACCTCCATTTCTACTGGAATACCAGCTACTTCGACCGATCAGCCGAACTGCAACTTCTCATTCACACCTGGAGCCTTGGGGTGGAGGAGCAGTTCTATCTGGTTTGGCCTGTGCTTCTTTTCGGTCTTCTGATGACAGTGCCGAGGCGTTGGACTTCGCTCATCATTACGCTGATGATTTTGGCTGGTCTCGCTTACAGTGCCCGAACAGTAGCGGTGAACCCGAAAGCCGCTTTCTATTTGCCACAGTCTCGGGCGTGGGAACTTGGCGCAGGCGCGTTGCTCGTCTTTCTGCCCACCATAACAAATCGCCTACTTTCCGAAGCGACTGTTCTGGTAGGACTGGCACTTGTGTCTCTCTCGGTCTTCACCTTGCAAGGCAGCGAAACCGCTCTGGGTCTTTCGATGGTTCCAACAGTGCTCGGCTCAGCGCTGATTGTCTGCCGGAAACAGGGAACTATCGCCAGCAACATGCTGGGCTCAACACCATTCCGGGGGATTGGGCTGATTTCGTACAGCCTCTATTTGTGGCACTGGCCGATCCTCGTCTTCTATCGGCTGACGCATTTCGAGCAGTTGCCGACGGGTGTCGATCTGGTCGTGCTGCTAGCGCTTACCTTCGGCTTATCATACCTGAGTTACCGATTCGTCGAGCTCCCAATAGTGAAGAAACCTGTGGAGTGGGCTCTCCCCACGATCCCAGCAGCATTGGCCGTCGTCGTCGCAGGAAATGCCGTCGCGAGCCAAGAAGGCTATCCGGAACGTCTCACGACCGAAGCCGCCGCCCTGTATGCGAGCACAACTGATTTCAGCAAGCACCGGCCCAATTGCCATCGCAACGATAACTTCCAATTGCCGCTGGAGAAAAGCTGTGCGTTTGGAGCACAGTCGGCAGCGCCTACAGCCGCTGTGTGGAGCGACAGCCACGGTGTCGAGATCGCAGATGCCCTCGGTGACATCGAAGCTCCAAAGGGCAAGTCAGTGGTGTCGCTGACCTATAGCTCATGCCCGCCTTCGTTGGACTATGCATCTCCGGATCATCAGATCGGTTGTAGGCCATTCAATACTGATGCGCTTGGGTATCTGCTCGATCGCCCTGAGATTCGAACCATCATAATGACGGCATTCTACGAGTATTACCTCGGCAAACCCGAAAGTGATCGGTTCGTCACAGGGTTCGAAGCCGCTGTTTCAAAGCTATCTGAAGCCGGGAAACGCGTGATCCTCATCGCCTCGAACCCGGTCACCGGCTACGCAATTCCACAAGCCGCGGCTAGGTCGGCGATGACGACCCCGAGACCAGAAATCTCACTGCCATTAACCCAACTTCGACGAGAAACGCAGGTCTCTCGAGATCTGCTGGACACTCTGGCACGCAGGTATCGGAACGTCGAAGTCGTCGACCCCGCGGATTCCTTCTGCGCAGATCAGACCTGCTCTATGATCGCCGAAGGGAAACCCCTTCTATTTGACGACAATCATCTGACGCTGACGTCCGCAAGGAAGATAGCCGCCAAGATCAGTCTGGCCGGTCCAGCCGTCACAGGCACATCAACAAGCGAGAACGTGAAATGACAAATGATCGCGTCCGCCGAGAATTCGCCACGCTGGTAGAAGCTTACGTGAGCGCAACCCGCACAATCTTCTAGCTCGTTGTACCCCCTGCCTTTGTCGGTTCTTTCAGCGTGTCCGATCAAGTCGAGCATTGGGCAGTAGACGGCATAAGCCTCCACGGCTCAAGCAGTGGTGCGTCCGTCATTTCTGATACTCCAGTTGTGGGATGCGGGGTCTATCGGGGCAGTGTAACTAGTTCCTATGCTTTGCCTACTCGTCCAGGCCGCATCGCATATCGCCAACTTTGGGTTGCTCGCTTTGGCAATAAGAAAGCTGCAATCCTGCGAGACGCAGTCTGCGTATTGTCATGCCGCAGCGATTGCCGCACCGGCGGGCAACGTTCGCGTTCATCTTTGATCCTGCCAAGTAGGCTATAGGGCTAGAGCAGCAGGCGAGCATGCTCGGAGCAATGGGCGATCGGCTTGCAATTGCGAATGCGAGCCGATCGAGACGTTATGCAACGTTGAGTTGGGTGGGTTTCAGTACCCGGCGGAGATAATCATCCGGTCATGCTGGAGGATTGTCATTGCTCCCCCCGACGACACCGCTTGCAACTGGATTGCTGTTCCCGCGGGGATATCGCCAATTTTCACCGTCCCCCCTGCGAGGGTCGTGGTCGTGGGCTTACCTGCTATCGGAAACGTATCCGTACCAGCCTTGACGAGGAAAGAGACATCGTAGTTGAAGGGCGACGTTTGCATGCAGAACGCTACTTCGACATCCTTCAACGGTTGCGGCGTCGTAAAAATGTCCCCCGCGAAATTTCCATGGAACCTCTCATAGTCTTCACCTGTGAGGCGCGCGGTAAAGCCGACTTTTGCCAACACATTTGCCGCCAGCACCTGATCGCCGGTGTCATACATCTGCATGATGTCCCGCTTCGAGAAATGCACGATGCCGCCTACGATCGAGCCGAGCCGTTTGCGGAAACCAGAACCGAAAGCGCAATCGTCTTGGAAAATATGGCATTGCGCGCTTTGTGAATAGATGTTCGCGTAGGTTCGGGCGGCTGGACCGTAAGAATTCCCGGCCCGACATGCAGGAGGCCGACATAGGTCGTATCGAGCACCTGCAAAAATTCGGCCGTGTTCTGCGAGTGATATCCGCGATAACCGGATATCTGGAACCGCGAGGTCGCGGATGACGGCGTCGCCAATGCCGCGAGATTGCGAACCTTTAACGGTGGGGAAGCCGTCTCACATGCCAGCGAAGCCAGGCGATGTGGAGGCTACAAAAAAGCCAACCCGATAATCGTTGAACGCATACAGCCCCCCCAAACCGTACAGTTTCTCGGAGAACAATATACTTTATTCTAAGCTGGAGGAAGTCTTATGAGCGCCCAAACGTCCGCTCACGTATTCTGACCGCCAGCTCCATAAACTGTAGCGTCGATCGAGATCGTCAGTTTCGCCGATCGACTCCCTCTTTCAAATATTTAAACTTGCGCGAAAAATTACAGCGCGCAATGCTTCCCGGAATGCTGGGGGCTGAGGGAATGAAGCAGACAATGCTGTACTTGCGTTTTTGTTAATCGCTGGCTGCCAAAACCCCCTATCAAGATATGGGGCTGATGGGCGGCGTCACAGCCGATCCGATAGGCGGCGATGTCTATCGTATCTCCGCGAGAGGTAACGGCTAAACAGACCCTCATCCAGGATTACGTGTTGCTGAAAGTTGCGGAGACCGCCCTGCAAGCAGGCAAAACCCATTTCATTATCATTGGCAGCCAAGACGCCAGCCGCCATGAATTTGGGCAGACGCAAGGCGTCGTGCAAACCAACGTTTACGGCAATACCGCCTTCACGACCTACATACCGGGAAGCGCATATCAGATTGTGAAGCCGGGGCAGGACCTCATGATCAAAATCGGAAATCTGACTGGGCCGAATAACATCGGTGCGTTCGATGCCGATGAGGTCTTCAATGCGATCAATCCCCGAGTCAATCGGCCCAAGAAATCGTAGGGGTACCGGGCGTGAGCTACTTCCGCAAATAGCTCTTCCGTCCACTATCCGTGAAGCAGTGATGCCCACCCCGTGGCCCGACGCAGTACTGCCCGGATCTGCATGAGCATGCGTTCTGGCCTGCTGAGGGAGCAAGCGCTGGGATCACTGAGTAATCCGGCCGCACCGGACGATGCCATGCCCATATCAATCGAGCAGTTCCGCTTGCTGGCGCTGACCGAACCGTCATTGCAGATGAAAATCCGCCCTTGGCAGTGGGATATGCCGCCCTGGCGTCCGCTGCACGGGGTGTTGGCAGCAGAGGCCACCAATGATAGCACGCTAACCAATAGTTCCAGCCTTATGCCGCTGCTTGCCAGCCCTGCCGGCGCCCTTCAATTCGGCTTTACGAGCTTCGAAAGCCTCTTCAGCAATGTCCTTCAGCATGTGGACGTTTCGGGCAGCCTGCCGGCGCTTCCGCAAACGCTACTTGATAGGGTCCATCCCCGCCCGAACCACCTTTCGTCAGTCGCTAGCCGTTTCCCGCGCTTCCTTAAGCGTTAAATGGGTTGCGGAGCCGAGACCCATATCTTTGCGGCGACCATGGATCGTAAAACGGAGCACCCATTGTGCGCCATTTTCGTGTTTGTAGAGCCAGAGACCACCTCCGTCGGCGTGCTTGCCCGTAGAAAGCGATCCGATGCCCTTCACGGTCAGTCGATCCATCACTTCCACGGCTTCGAACTCCCTGTTCTGACGTCCCCTGAAAATCCCCTTTCAATCGCGCGCTAGGCTGCAAAGAGATGATAAGGGGTGAAATGCCCTGATACTTCAAATAGATGCACGTCGTCCGCACCATCTCGACAAACAGCTTTCAAAACAAATAGATGGACGAAATTGTAATTGCTGGCCGAGGCTATCGACCGGCCTTCAATCAGCAAGAACTCGCAAATTCCCGGGCGGTTCACCCGGCAACCCTGATGCAGTTCCCGGGCAAAGCTTACCAATCCGTATGATCGCGGAGACGCGGCCGTAAGCTGGCAGGTCCATTCTGCCCCTCGGCATCATTCGAACGCTCACGCAGGCGGCATCGAAGCAGTCGCCTGCGCCGCAACTTGTCGCGCATCTCAATGATATCAGCGTCAGGAAGCGCGAACTCCATGACAGCCCCCGATGACCCGCCATGTGCCGCGCTTCCACGCAGAAAACACTCGTTGCCCCGTCAGCAGTTGAACAGATGGATCCGTGCGGGGAAACGGGCACTCGTACGGCGGATATTCTGGCGGGAAATCTCCGCCATCAACGACGCACTTAGCGCAGAACCATTTTGTCGTGTCCTTCAGGCCTATCCTGAGATCCCGTTCAAACCGGTGCGACCTTACCTCGTCAGCGGCCTCAATCCCGCCCAGCGCGCGGCTGCGGTTGTTGGACACTATGCGGCGGCGTTTCGCCTGCTGAAGACCGAGGCTTTTATCGAAAGCCACATCGCAGGCAAGCAGCTGCTGTCACTGCAAACCGCAGTGGGCGGCATCACGGTAGACCTCACGGGCCAACAGGGACTCTACCGCGAAGGCGAGTGGCGGCTTTTAGCGTCATGGGACGGGCGGGCAGTCATGGAGGTGGCACTCGCGATCGTCGACAGTCGTCTGCTTGGCCTTGGGGAAATGGGGCCAATCCTCTGGATTGGCGCGATCAAGACGGCGGCGGCCGGCGCACACGGGCTCGAGGATGCCAGGACCTTGACAAAAAGCCTGGCTGGCTTGCGCCCTAAAAGCCTTTTGCTGCTCGTGGCACAAAGCCTGGCTGGTGGCCTTAAGCTTTCAGGCGTTTTTGCCGCCTCCAACCGAGGTCATGTGTTTGCAACCGATCCCGGCCTGCGCCGTCGTGTCCTGGCGGATTATGACGGTTTCTGGATGGAATCCGGTGGCAGGCGGGTGGCCCCCACCATCTTCCAACTCCCGCCGACAAAGATCCGGCGCCCTCAGAATGAGTACAAACCCAACAAGCGAGCGCAGATCAGGCGACGACACCAACTTGAGATCGAGATCGAACGAAGTGTGCATGAAGCACTCCTGCCGTTGCTGCACCAACGGTAGCCGTTCGACCTTTTCGAGATGGTTCCCTTTCGCGAGCGACCTTGCTAGCCTGTCGCCATGAAAGCGATCGCCCCGAAGCCTCTGGCAAGCGCGTTTCTGCTTGGCCTGCCCTTGCTGGCGGGCTGCGGCTCGATGAGATCGGTCGATCCTGCACAATATGCATCGATGAACTGCACCGAACTCAATGTCGCGCTTGGCGAACTTGCGACGGGAGTGACCTCCACCGCACTCAGCCGCGCCAACATCTCGAATACCCGCATCCCATTCTGGCTGCCAGGCGGACGGAAAGCGGTTTCCGTGCTCAAGGACCGACGGACGGCGGATATTGAACGCCTGCAGGCACAAGAGGCAGCCATCGAGGCCAGCCGCAGGCAGCGTTGCCCGCGGGAACTTTGAGCATCAGCGCCTGCCTGCATCGCCTTCTAGACGAACAGCCCCGGGTTGAGCTTCAGATACTGCAGCAACAGGATGGTCTTGGCGTCGATGATGCGCCCATCGGAAATAGCAGCAATTGCTTCCTCGACCGGCATCTCGAGTACCTCGATATCCTCACCCTCCTCCGGCGCGCCTCCACCGTCGGAAATGCGATCCGCCGGCGAGTAGCGCGCAGCAAACAGCCATAAGCGTTCCGTCACGCTGCCCGGGCTCATAAAAGGCGTGAACACGAGCTTCACGCCGTCGAGCCGATAGCCCAGCTCTTCTTCCGCCTCCTTGCGGATGCAGGTTTCTGCGTCATCCTTGTCAAGCAGACCGGCACAGGCTTCGATCAGCGGCTCCTTGTGCCCGGTGACAAAGGCAGGCCAGCGAAATTGCCGCACCAGAAGCACCGTGCCGCGGTCGGGATCGAAAGGAAGTATGGCGGCGCCATCGCCGCGATCGTAGGTCTGGCGCACCTGCGTCTCCCAGACGCCGTCACGGCGGCGGTAGTCGAAGGTGGTCTTTTTCAGGATGGCCCAGTCGTCGGAAAGGATTTCCTGCGAACGGATGCGGATGCGGTCGTCCATGCTTGCCTCGTCTTGGGGGATGCGATGGGATAGCGTGCGACGGGCCAGACCGCAATGACATCCGGCCGCTGGGCCAACAGGCTGCATTGCAGACGATCTGGCGCGCGAGCCAGCTCTCGGCCTAGAGAGAAGACCGCATCAACCGGAGCCACCATGACTGTCGCCCTCTTCCAGCCCATTTCGCTCGATGGCCTCGAATTGCCGAACCGCATCGCAGTGGCGCCGATGTGCCAGTATTCGGCCGACGATGGCTCCGCCACCGACTGGCATCTCTACCACTGGATGAACCTCGCCCTGTCGGGCGCAGGCATGATCACGGTCGAAATGACCGATGTCGAGCGGCGCGGCCGCATCTCGCATGGCTGCCTCGGCCTGTATTCGGATCACAACGAAGCGGCGGCCAAGCGCACATTGGATGCTGCACGCCGTGTCGCACTGCCCGGTGCCAAGTTCGGCGTGCAGCTTGCCCACGCCGGGCGCAAGGCATCCTGCCAGCGCCCTTGGGAAGGCGGCGGCCCACTGAAGCCGGAACAGGATCCATGGCCGGTCGTCTCGGCTTCGGCTGTGGCTTACGACGCCGGCTGGCAGGTGCCTCATGAACTCAGCGACGAGGAGGTGCTTGGCGTGATCCAGCGCTTTGCCGACGCGGCAAGGCGCGCCGAACGTGCCGGTTTCGACTTCATCGAACTGCATGCGGCTCATGGCTACCTGATCTTCCAGTTCCTCTCGCCGCTTTCCAATCGGCGCACGGACCGCTGGGGCGGTTCCTTGGAAAACCGCATGCGTTTTGCGGTGGAGGTCGCCAAGGCTGTGAAAGCGGCAGCGCCAACGCTGATGCTGGGCGCCAGGCTGTCGGTAAAGGAATGGGTGGATGGCGGCTTCGACGTGCCGGATGCGATCGAAGTGGCAAAGGCGCTGAAGGCAGTTGGCCTGGCCTATCTGTGCTGCTCCAGCGGCGGCAACTCTCCGCTTCAGAAATTGCCCACCGGCGCCGGCTACCAGGTGCATCTTGGCGAGGCGGTGCGCAACGCGGTCGGCATCACCACGCGCACCGTCGGCCTCATCACCGATCCGGAGCACGCCAATGCCGTCGTCAAGGACGGCAAGGCCGATATCGTCGCCCTTGGGCGGGCTTTCCTGGCCGATCCGCGCTGGGGTTGGCGTGCAGCAGCGAGCCTCGGTGAAAAGATCCACCCCGCGCCACAGCTTGCCCGTGCCGCCACCACAATGGAGCATTGGATCCGCGACGAGGATTAAAACTTGCCCTCCACTTGCCGGCTAAGGCCGCAAGAGGTTGAATTCCGTCTCGAAGTGCAGGAAAGTCTCGGTTGTTAAGAGCGCCGTCACCGGAGGCTTTCATGGCGAAGTTGACCTACACGATCGTCGAGCATGATGGAGGGTGGGCCTACAGGGTCGGCGACACCTATTCGGAAACCTTTCCGAGTCATTCAGATGCATTGCAGGCAGCCAGGATCGCTTCTTCCGAACAGCGGATTGCCGGCCAGACCGATGGTATCGAGTATGAAGATGCCAACGGGAAGTGGCACTCGGAACTCGCTGACGGACGTGACAGGCCGGAAACGGAAGTCCGGGACGACCCCGCGGCCTGACAACTGAGGACGCTCAGGCCGAAACGCTCCTGTCGAATGCGCGATCGGCAATACGACGGATGAACGTGGTCACCTGCTCTGGGTCTATGAACTGCGGCATGTGACCGAGGTTTTCCGCGATCTCCAGTTCCAACCCCTCGATCTTTTCCTTGACCGGCGTACCCTGCACTTCGAGCGAGATGATGGGGTCGACCCCACCGAACAACAATCCCGACGGCATCTTGATCTCGTTGTATCGCTCCGACAGGCGAGGCAGATCCATCTCGATCACCGCGAAATCGGTTGCGCTGGCATAGTAGTGGCTGGGGCGCAGCCCGATAAAGCCGCCATTCTCGGTCATGTAGTTTTTCGGCGGCGGATGCGGCGCGAAGATCAGGCCCATCGTCTTCATGCCATATTTTAGCCCTGCCGGCGCCGAGACGGTATGGGCCAGAATGAAACGCTTCAGCGGCGAGGAGACGAACAGCGCCTTGAACTCGGGCCTGAGATCGACCTCCTTGTGGGTGAGCGCCGCCAGGAGCACGAGGCCGGAGATCGCCTCCGGATGCTCGACGGCGATCGCCAACGCCACCGAACCGCCCAGCGAATGGCCGACGATCACAGGTTTTTCGAGGCCCAGTCTTTCCATGAAGGCGCAGACGATATCCGCCTGTTCCGGCAACCGGCCGGTCGAACCCCGTGCGCGTGTCGAATAACCGGAACCCGGGCGGTCGAGTGCGATCAGCCGATAGCCTGGCCCAAACACCTTGAACAGCGGGTGCGTGAAATGGTGCAGCTGCGCGCCGAGCCCATGCAGGAAAACGATGGGAGGCCCTTCACCGACGTCGACGTAGTGGATGCGGTTGCCTTTGATGTCGATGAACTTGCCGGCGGGTGGCATGGTGCGCTCGACCCAGGCGACGATGCGGCGTGTCCTGAAAACGAAATAGCCGACGACGGCAAGGCAGGCGACGACGATGGCGGCCAGAAGCCAAAGAAGCACGGTCAGCAACATCAGCGACCTCTAATCCAGAGCTCGTCGCATATCGAGGTTTCTGGATTGCCGCTGTCAAGACAAGCCGAGCCGCGTCAAACGGCAAAGCCCCCATGCACCGGGCAAAACTGTGGAAATCCGGGCTGGCGGCAGCCCGGATTTCCTGCTGGTCCGTAAAGCCCCGCCCAGGAACCAGACCACGCCGTGTCAAGTTAACAAACAGGGCGCGGCCTGGGCATACGGCAAATGACGTATTTCGAAGCGTGGCTCACAGATAAAATCGATGGGGCCGGCCATAAACAACAGTCGGCGTCACCGCCTGCGTGGCGCGGGCTATCGCGGGAAGCTCGAGCTGTATCCGTCGGGATAGTATCCGCCGTCGCCGCCATTGCCGTTGGGTGTCGCTTCGCCGGTGGCGGCGCGAAGGCTTTGCGAGACATCATCCAGGCGGGCCAGCAGCGCGCGCGAACCGTTGCCGCGCGCGGCCTCGCCGCGGATCTGCCGCGCCTCGGACCCCAGTTCACGCGCCTTCGATGCGTCGATGAGATTGAGCTGTTCGGCATCGCGGATGCCCTGCCCCACGCCCTCGGCCTGGTTGTAGATCGTGCGCGCCATGGCAGCGTCGGTGCTGGATGCTGCAACGGTGTGAGCCGACATACGGACGTGGCGATGCTCGGCGGCCAACGCGCCGCCGGCAATCGGAACCACGGCCGCAACCGAGGCCAGGAGAAGAAGCCTGGAAGAGAAAGAAGACATGGTTTGTTCCTCTGCGATTGGAACAAGCGACGTCCACTCCGCAGCCCGTTCCGCTGCTGGACCGTCTGGTTCCACCTGTCGCGATTTGTTTGCTCGCCGGAAGTTCCCGATCCGCGGAGGAGAAATGCGGCTTTGCGAAGGGCGTTCCAGCCTCACGGAAATATCATCGGCCGTGATGAAACCGAGAGTGCGATGCTTCCGGCTTCCGCGGAAAAAAGCGGGCGGCTCGCACGAGCCGCCCGCCTGCCTGATGCCAGCCGTGAGACGCTCAGCCGAGCAGCTTGGCAGTGATTTCGGCCACACGTTTCCCCTGGAAGCGCGCGCCTTCGAGTTCCTGTGCCGAGGGCTGGCGCGAACCATCGCCATCCGCGGTCGTCGTCATGCCGTAGGGGGCGCCACCGCGCACCACATCATTGCCCATCTGCCCCTGATAGGCGTAGGAAAGCGGCACGATGATCATGCCGTGATGTTGCATCACCACCTGCGCGTTGATCAGCGCCAGCTCCGCACCACCGTGCTGGGTAGCCGTCGAAACCATCACCGATCCAACCTTGTTGAGCAGCGCGCCCTTGACCCACAAGGGGCCGGTCTGATCCAGGAAGTTTTTCATCTGGGCAGCCATCGCACCGTAGCGCGTGGCGGTTCCCAGGATAATGGCGTCGTAATTCTCCAGTTCGAGCGGATCGGCGATCGGCGCCTCCTGATCGAGCTTGTAATAGGCTGCCTTGGCGACAGCTTCCGGCACCAGTTCGGGCACCCGCTTGATGGTCACATCGGCACCAGCTTCCCGTGCACCTTCGGCAGCGGCCTTGGCCATCTGCTCCATATGTCCCCAGCTCGAATAATAAAGCACCAGTACCTTTGCCATGCATGCATCTCCAGACGATTGAACCAAGGGAACGCCGTCGTTCCGTAGCGCCGCAATCTAGTGCCCGGACCGTTCACCGGAAGCCGCCAAATCTGACACGCACTGTTCACCGTTTCAGGAGCATTGCCCGCGTCCGGCCGCCGCGCTATTCGACTGAGGCGATTTCGAAGAATTATTGCTGCTGCCGGTGGTGGCCAACCGTCCGTCAAACGCGATCTTCGGCCAAAATCGATGCAATAATTCTTCGAAATCGCCTGAGTTCAATCCGGAGTGCGCCATGCCAGACATTGTAACAGCCGCCATGATCATCATCGGCGACGAGATCCTGTCCGGGCGCACCAAGGATAAGAACATCGGCCACCTTGCCGACATGATGACGGCGATCGGGATCGACCTGAAGGAAGTCCGCGTCGTGCCGGACGACGAGGCCGAGATCGTCGCTGCCGTGAATGCGTTGCGGGCTCGCTACACCTATGTCTTCACCACCGGCGGCATCGGGCCGACGCATGACGATATCACCGCGGATTCCGTTGCCAAGGCATTTGGCGTTCCTTGTGAATATGACGCCAAGGCGCTCGCCTTGCTTGCCGACAGCTATGAGAAGCGCGGCATCGAGTTCAACGAGGCCCGCAAGCGCATGGCACGCATGCCGCGTGGCGCCGAGCACATCGACAATCCCGTTTCCGTCGCGCCAGGCTTTCGGATGGCCAACGTCCATGTCATGGCCGGAGTCCCGTCGATCTTCCAGGCGATGCTGGACAACGTCGTGCCGACGCTGAAGACCGGAACCAAGCTGCTCTCGGCCACGGTGCAGTGCCCCTATGGCGAAGGCCGGATCGGCGGTCCGCTCGGTGAAATCCAGAAGGCTCATCCCGACACCATCATCGGCTCCTATCCGAAATATGCTGACGGCACGTTCTGGACGGAACTGGTCGTGCGTGCCCGCTCGCCCGAGGTTCTGGAAACCGTACGAGCCGAGGTCGAGGCCATGGTCGCGGAGCTCGCCAAGGAAGGCTGAGTTTGCTGGCCGAGCGGGAACCTGTCCTATATCCTTGACGTTGTGGTGATATCTGAGCCAGCACTGAACTATCCGGCGCGGACGTCGGCAGCGGTCAGAAAATGCAGGAGGGCTCCATGCCGTTCAAGACCATCGTCGCCATCGTACAGAGCGAACAGGATGCGGAGCGCGTGCTGGATGGCGCCATCGCGCTGGCCTCCCGCTTCCAGGCCCACGTCATTGGTGTCCATGCCGAAGCACTGCCGATGCCGTACACCTCGGCCACCGGCTTTCCGGACACCGAATTCATGCAGGTCTCGGCTGACCTCAACAAGGAACGCTCGGCGAAGCTGCGGACGGTCTTCCAGAAGAAACTGCAGCCTTCCGGCCTCTCCTTCGAGTGGCGGGCCGAAGAGACATTTTCAGGCGATAGCGCGCTCTCCAGCCTCGCCAGCGTGCGCGCCGCCGACATTGTGGTCGCAGCGCAGCGCGATGCCGACAGCGACACCAATGCCGATATCGGCTCACTCGTCTACGACGCAGGCCGACCTGTGCTCGTGGTACCGCATGCCGGGCCGATTGCCGCCAGTTTCCGCCATGTGATGCTGGCCTGGAACGGCAGCCGCGAGGCGGCTCGTGCGGCCTTTGACGCCCTGCCCTTCATGATCGAAGCCGAAAAGGTCGAGATCTTCGTGGTCGATCCCGGCGAGGACAGCGACGAGGAAGGGCTGGGCGGCGCCGGAATTGCCGCGGCGCTGACCCGCCACGGCGTGAAGGCCAGCGTGGCGACAAGGCAGGCAAAGGGCGGCACCATCGAGGACGCCGTACAGAACCGCCTGATCGAGACTGGAGCAGACCTTATCGTCATCGGAGCGTACAGCCATTCCTGGCTGCACCGGCTGCTCTATGGCGGCGTGACTAGAACCGTGCTGCGCTCCTCGCCGGTGACCGCCTTCCTGTCCAGGTGACGATCACCTTCCGGGGAATTGCCCCAAAAGACCTTGCGACCTGAAGGCCGTTTGAGTTCGAACGGAAGAACAAAGTCCGGGCTGGTGAAACACGCATCGGCGGCCATGCTCGCGTCATCGCCGTGGATATCGGGGCACGGGATGACCGCACCAACTCCAAGCCTCTTGCCAAAGACGCGGCTTTCCGGCTAATTCCGCCCGCATTCCTCAAATCCTGCGCGCGGCTGGCGCGCCTGCGGAGTGCGTGATGTCCCTTCCCGAAAAGGCCTTTCCAGTTTCCTGGGATCAGTTCCACCGCGATGCCCGTGCGCTCGCCTGGCGGCTGTCCGGCGTCAACGGGCAGTGGAAGGCGATCGTCTGCATCACCCGTGGCGGCCTGGTCCCCGCAGCGATCATCTCGCGCGAACTCGGCATCCGCATCATCGAGACCGTCTGCGTGGCTTCCTATCACGACTACACGTCACAGGGGCAATTGCAGGTGCTGAAGCAGGTCGATCCCTCGCTGCTCGCCGAAGAGGGAGCAGGCATCCTGATCATCGATGACCTGACCGACACCGGCAAGACCGCCGGTATCGTTCGCGCGATGATGCCGAAGGCGCATTTCGCTACCGTCTACGCCAAACCGAAAGGCCGCCCGCTGGTAGACACGTTCGTGACCGAAGTCAGCCAGGACACGTGGATCTACTTCCCCTGGGACATGGGCTTCACCTACCAGAAGCCGATCGCCGACGACCACGCCGGCTAGACGACGCAGGCAACTTTTCTGTTCCGCTGGTTCGGTTGTCACACCTCCGAATCACGACGGTTGCGTGCGCCAGGGCCACCTGTTTGAAGGGCCCCTCCGGGTGACTGCGTCGCTTCCTGAGCCCGGGAGTCACAGTTTTTTCCGCATTCCGGGCCCTTTCGTGGAACTTGTGTGCGTTTTTTACTTTTGTTTCGCAAAATAGCGCCCATATTTCGTGAGACGGCAAAGAAGTTTCGGTTTCTTGCGGTGACTTTCGAATGTTGAACGGACCTCTAGCGAACGCCAATCTGGCCGAAAGGGTAAGAAAACTTTTCGGCACGGTTCCGTTGCGCCTTCAGGTTGCTGCGCTGCCCTGGCGCCGGCACAACCGTTCCATCGAAGTGATGCTGATCACCAGCCGCGATACCGGTCGCTGGGTCCTGCCCAAGGGCTGGCCGGAAGCAAGAGAGCCTTTGTGCGAGGCCGCCGCGCGCGAAGCGGGCGAGGAAGCAGGTTTGACCGGCACCGTTTCCACGCTCGAAGTCGGCCGTTATTTCTACGCCAAGGCCCTGTCGACCGGGCAGCAGGTACCCTGCGAAGTGCTGGTTTTTCCGCTCAAGGTCGTTGATGTCGCCGCCAAGTGGAAGGAGAGGCATGAACGCGAGCGCAAATGGGTGACACCCGTCCAGGCCGCCCGCATGGTCAATGAGCCGGATCTTGGCCTGATCATCGCCCATTTTGGTGAGAACCCGAAACGCTTCGCGGCCTGAGGCGATTGCGCGAGATCAGGCGCCTTCGCCGAGTGGCGCCATGCGCTTCGCACTCTTGCCAGACCATTCGCGCAGCATCTTGAGTGCCGCCGCCTTCAGCGGCTTCCACTCCAGCTCGCCACCTTCGCGCAATTCGTCGTCCCATTGCTGGGACAAAACCACGTTCTCGAAACCGCTTTCCGAGTCATCCTCGTTCAACGGCCATTGCGTCTGCGTGGACCCAGGTACCAGGATGCCCCCCATCGGGGCGGGTGCATAGTCGCAGACCGACGGGTCGCAGCATTCATCGACCAGTGCGGCAAGCAATATAAGTGATGGCGCGACAAACAACCCGACGACCTCGCGATCAGCGGACTTGCGGACGAAATAGGCCTTCAACTGTCACCCCAGTTGCGTGACGGCTGTTCCCTCTCAGCCATATTCCCCCGCGCCTCTTTTACGCGTACGGGCCGAACAAGCAAGCCATTGCGCATAAAATCCTGACGCCAGCAATCATTTTGCCAGGGGCGCTTTCTCCCCATTATCCACATATGTGACACACAATATGTTGGGGTCACAAAATCTACAAAAACGAACCCTTGACGCTTAGGAGCGAGTCGACTTTTATAGGTCATGTGCTCGCGTTTCGGGCGCGACCGGAAAGTTTCGAGCCCGGTCTTTTTCCCAGGAATTTGTGCGTTTTCGCCCGTTTTCCGCCTTAACCACTAGGCCGGCGGAGGCGTGGCGTTTGTCGGGCGCGAAACACCGAAAAGGAGACTTTTACGGCTGGAATAAATGACCTGTTAACACTATATTTAGTGTTTGCAGCCAATCTCAGCCCTAGATAATGTGAAGAGCCCTCCAATGAGGGAATCGGAATTTTTCAGATCAAAAAGACCCGCGCGGGTCTGTCGGCAGGCTGAGCGAGGCTTCGCAGGAAGCGTAATACAGCGAGTCGACAACAGAGCGCGGTGATGAACGTCGGCTGTTGCGAGGCAGCTGGAAGACTGGGGCGTGCGCTTTTTGGAAAGGGACCGGGCAAACGCCCGCAAAAAGCGCTATATATAGATTAAGAAGGAACCACGACGATGCGCATCGAGCGGCGTTTCACCAAGCCAGGACAATCGGCTTATGCGGAGATCGAATTCCGCAAGGCGCTTTCCGAGATCAAGAATCCGGATGGTTCCGTGGTGTTCCGCCTCGACGGCATCGACGTGCCCGCGCAGTTCTCGCAGGTCGCCGCCGACATCCTGGCCCAGAAGTATTTCCGCAAGGCTGGCGTTCCGGCTCGCCTGAAGAAGGTCGAGGAAAACGACGTCCCCTCTTTCCTCTGGCGTTCTGTCGCCGACGAAGCCGAGCTGGCCAAACTGCCCGAGAATGAGCGCTACGGTTCCGAGCGCGACGCCCGTCAGGTTTTCGACCGCCTCGCCGGCACCTGGACATACTGGGGTTGGAAGGGTGGCTACTTCGCCTCGGAAGAAGACGCCGCCGCCTTCCGCGACGAACTCGCCTATATGCTGGCCACCCAGCGTGTCGCACCCAATTCGCCACAGTGGTTCAACACCGGCCTGCACTGGGCCTATGGCATCGACGGCCCCGGCCAGGGCCACTATTACGTCGACCCGTTCACCGGCAAGCTGACCAAGTCGAAATCGGCCTACGAACATCCGCAGCCGCATGCCTGTTTCATCCAGTCGGTGGGTGACGACCTCGTCAACGAAGGCGGCATCATGGACCTGTGGGTGCGCGAGGCCCGCCTGTTCAAATACGGCTCCGGCACCGGCTCGAACTTCTCCTATCTGCGTGGCGAGGGCGAAAAGCTTTCGGGCGGCGGCAGATCGTCCGGCCTGATGAGCTTCCTCAAGATCGGCGACCGCGCTGCCGGCGCCATCAAGTCGGGCGGCACGACGCGCCGCGCCGCCAAGATGGTCATCGTCGATGCCGACCACCCGGACATCGAGGCCTTCATCGACTGGAAGGTGAAGGAAGAGCAGAAGGTGGCCTCATTGGTCGCCGGCTCCAAGATCGTCAAGAAGCACCTCGACGCCATCATGAAGGCCTGCGTCAACTGCGAAGGCCAGGACGACGACTGCTTCGACCCGGCCATCAACACCGCGCTGAAGCGCGAGATCAAGGCCGCCAAGAAGAACGCCGTGCCGGAGAACTACATCCAGCGCGTCATCCAGTTTGCGCGACAGGGCTACACCGCGCTCGACTTCAAGACCTACGACACCGACTGGGATTCGGAAGCCTACCTCACCGTCTCCGGCCAGAACTCCAACAATTCGGTCTCGCTGAAGGACGACTTCCTGCGTTCGGTTGAAGCCGATGGCGACTGGCACCTGACCGCCCGCAAGGACGGCAAGGTCCTGAAGACGCTGAAGGCACGCGACCTGTGGGAAAAGATCGGCTACGCCGCCTGGGCTTCGGCTGATCCGGGCCTGCACTTCAACACCACCATGAACGACTGGCACACCTGTGCGTCGGCCGGTGCCATCCGCGCATCGAACCCGTGCTCGGAATACATGTTCCTCGACGACACGGCCTGCAATCTCGCCTCGATCAACCTGCTGCCCTATCGCCAGGCGAACGGCGATATCGACATCGCGGCCTACGAGCACACTGCTCGCCTGTGGACCATCGTGCTCGAAATCTCGGTGATGATGGCGCAGTTCCCGTCGAAGGAGATCGCCAAGCTCTCCTATGACTACCGCACGCTCGGCCTCGGCTACGCCAATATCGGCGGTCTGCTGATGACGTCCGGCATTCCGTATGACTCGGCGGAAGGTCGCGCCATCTGCGCCGCACTGACCGCGATCATGACCGGTGTCGCCTATGCCACCTCCGCAGAAATGGCAGCCGAGCTCGGCGCCTTCCCGGACTATGACCGCAACGCCGTCAACATGCTGCGTGTCATGCGCAATCATCGCCGCGCCGCCTATGGCGACAAGGACGGCTACGAGAAGCTGGCGGTCAACCCGGTTCCGCTCGTCCATGGCGACCTGACGCAGGCCGAACTCGGCCAGCACGCCAAGGCCGCCTGGGACCGCGCCATCGAGCTCGGCGAAGAGCATGGCTACCGCAACGCGCAGGCAACCGTCATCGCGCCGACCGGCACGATCGGCCTGGTAATGGATTGCGACACCACCGGCATCGAGCCCGATTTCGCGCTGGTGAAGTTCAAGAAGCTGGCCGGCGGCGGCTATTTCAAGATCATCAACCGCGCCGTGCCGGAAGCCCTGCGTACGCTCGGCTATTCGGAAAGCCAGATTGCCGAGATCGAGGCCTATGCCGTCGGTCATGGCAACCTCAACCAGGCACCAGGCGTCAATCCGTCGTCGCTGAAAGCCAAGGGTTTCACCGATGAAAAGATCGAAGCGCTGAACGCGGCTCTCAAGAGCGCCTTCGACATCAAGTTCGTCTTCAACCAGTGGACGCTCGGCGCCGACTGGGTGAAGGAGACCTTCGGCTTCACCGACGAACAGCTCGGCGACTTCTCCTTCGAGATGCTGCCGGCGCTGGGTTTCTCCAGGAAGGAGATCGAGGCCGCCAATGTCCATGTCTGCGGCGCGATGACGCTGGAAGGCGCGCCCTTCCTGAAGGTCGAGCACTATGCGGTGTTCGATTGCGCCAATCCTTGCGGCAAGATCGGCAAGCGCTACCTCTCGGTGGAAAGCCACATCCACATGATGGCGGCCGCCCAGCCGTTCATCTCGGGCGCCATCTCCAAGACCATCAACATGCCGAACGAAGCGACGGTCGAGGATGCCAAGAGCGCCTACATGCTGTCGTGGAAGCTGGCGCTGAAGGCAAACGCGCTTTACCGCGACGGCTCGAAGCTGTCGCAGCCGCTCAACGCGTCGCTCATTGCCGATGAGGACGAGGACGAAGACGATGCCATCGAGGCGCTGATCGCCGCGCCTGCTGCCGCCAAGGCCGTGCAGGTCACGGAAAAGATCGTCGAGCGCGTGGTGGAGCGCCTTTATCGCGACCGCGAGAAGCTGCCGAACCGCCGCAAGGGCTATACCCAGAAGGCGATCGTCGGCGGCCACAAGGTCTATCTGCGCACCGGCGAGTTCGACGACGGCCGCCTCGGCGAGATCTTCATCGACATGCACAAGGAAGGCGCTGCCTTCCGCGCCATGATGAACAACTTCGCCATCGCCATCTCGCTGGGTCTCCAGTACGGCGTGCCGCTGGACGAATATGTCGAGGCCTTCACCTTCACCAAGTTCGAGCCGGCCGGCATGGTCGTCGGCAACGACGCCATCAAGAACGCCACCTCGATCCTCGACTATGTGTTCCGCGAACTGGCCGTCTCCTACCTGTCGCGTCACGACCTCGCTCATGTCGACCAGTCGGACCTCGACAAGACCTCGCTCGGCAAGGGCATCACCGAAGGCAAGACGACGCCCTTCTCCAAGGGCCTGTATCGGGGTGCTTCGCCGGTGAAGCTGGTGTCGAACCTCGGAGCCGAGCCGAAAGGTTTTGGCGGCACCCAGGCACCGGCCCCTGCCCGCGCAACCCCGACGGCTTTCGCAGGCTCCAACGTGCTGGCACTGAAGCCGAATGCCGAGGACGCGCTCGCCTACAAGCGCGACTATGAGGAGCGTGCGAAGGAACTGGCCGAGGACATAGCCGACGAAGAGAGCTCGGAAGAAACAGCAACTTCGGCGCTGTTCACCGACGCTGCCGCACAGGAAGTCGCCGAGGCCAAGAAGCTCGCCGCCGACCGCCGCGCCAAGTCGCTGCTGCAGGGCTATACCGGCAACAGCTGCTCGGAGTGCCAGAACTTCACGATGGTTCGCAACGGCACCTGCGAGAAGTGCGACACCTGCGGCGCGACGAGCGGGTGCAGCTGATCCGGGGCCGAACAGGCTTCATGTAAATCCTACTCGACAACTCGCCATCTCAGGCAATGCAAGAGACCCCGGCACGAAAGCGCCGGGGTCTCTTGATTCGCTGTCTTCAAAAATGAAAGGCAAGAGAATGCGCCGTTGGCATTCTTTCCCAGTCGTGTCAGCTTGAACTGGCTGATGTCGGCAAGAGTATTGACAGTGCCCAGGATCACCTCGAAGTCGTTGAAACAGTTGCCGTCTCGTGTAAGGATTGCGGCTTGCGGTGTATCCGCGCTGATGGCGGTGCTGTCGGCTTCGGGCGTCAGCCTGGCGGAGGGAGCGGAGCCCACAGCGAACTCGATTTCATGTTCACAGGGCAAAAACAGCTTCGAGTTCACCTTTTCGGACAGGAAAAGCGCAACACTGAAACGGGTCGAAGGCGCCGAGATAACCCTTTTCCCCGATCTACAGGAAGCGAACTGGACTGCCCGCTTTGCCATCGAAGACGGGGCTCCGAGCTATCGCATTGCGAATGCACGCGGCGCTGAATTGTCAGTGCTCATACCTCCCCCGCCGATGACCAAAACAATCGGCCGTCTAACGCTGGCCACTCCGCCTGAAGGTAAAGTCGACCTGCTCTGCGACCTGAGTACACCGATGCCCTGGCATTGGTAATTGCGGCTCTGACCCGAACTTGGTCCCCGTCCTCGCAATCCCGCCAGACTCGATCAGCCGCTCAAATTTGGCGGGCGCGTGACCACAACGGTTCACAGCCCTACGTCTGCTGTTCCAGGTTCACTTGGCGCTGGCGTCGACTCAAATCCTGGAGCATGGCAATTGGCTTGCGGTTTCAAGGAATGTGAAGCGATGCCCCGTCTCAACGAGTTGCCGGAATATGAGGCGCTTGCCGCCGCAGTATCCGAGGTGTTTTCACGACGCGTCGCCAGCCAGACCAGCCCCGGTATCCGCTTTGTGGTTTTCGACACTTCCGGACCGATGTTCGAGGGCGGTTTTGGAACCGCCGGAGAGAGCGCAACCCCGCCCGCGCGACATAGTCGCTTCCGCGTGGCCTCCTGCACCAAGAGTTTTACGGCTGCGGCGGTCCTGCAACTACGCGACCGAGGGCTGCTGTCGCTTGACAATGCGGTGACGGACTACGTTCCCGACCTTGTCGCGACGCGGCCGGTCAACCAGCCGGAGGCACCGACGCTTCGGATGCTGCTGTCGATGGCTGGCGGCTTTCCGACCGACGATCCGTGGGCCGACCGGCAGGAATCGATATCCAATGAAGAGTTCCGCTCGATCCTGCGGAACGGTGTCCGCCTCTCGACGGCACCGGGAACGCGCTATGAATATTCAAACCTGGGCTACGCCCTGCTTGGGCAGGTGATCGAGGTGGTCAGCGGCCAATCCTATCCCGCATTCGTGACCGAGAATCTGCTTAAACCCCTCGGCCTCGACGAGACGGGTTTCGACCCCGCCGCAGTCCCGGAGGGCTCGCTGACGACCGGATACCGCAAGGTCGGCGACGAATGGGTTGCGTTGCCGTTCAGTGGTCCCGGCGCCTTTTCTTCCATAGGCGGTGTCGTCACTACCCCCCTGGACCTGGCACGTTGGGCTGGTTGGCTGTGCTCGGCCTTCCATCCCACGGGCGACGATGACGGCCCCCTCTCCAGTGCCAGCCGGCGCGAAATGCAGCGGATACAATGCCCGATCGCATTCGACGCGACAGACGAGTTGCGTCTCAAGGGCTACGGCTATGGCCTTGTGATCGAAGACCATCGAAGGTTTGGCCCGATCGTCTGCCACTCTGGCGGATATCCTGGTTTCAGCTCGCACATGCGGTGGAATCCGGCGACGCGTCTCGGCGTTGTCGTGGTCGAGAACGCAACCTATTCGGGCGCCTGGAATCCCGCTGCCGAAGCATTGGCCTTGCTGCTCGGTGCGGCCACCAGCATCGCCGCGGCCGAGCCACCGGTCCCCGCCGCGATCGATCGACTGGCCGATGGGCTTCGACGCCTGCTGGCACAAGGCTGGGACAACAGCACTGCAGACGCCATTTTCCTGGAGAACGTCGCTCTGGACCGCCCCTATCCGGAAAGGGCGCAGGAGCTCGCCTCGCTGCGGGAGAAGGCCGGTCCACTGGATATGACGGGCACAACCATCGTGGCCACGGATATCGGTGCCATCGAAGGCGGCTACGGCAGCTTCGAGATGCACGTGCCGTGCAGCTCAGGCGAGGTTATTACGGCGGTACAATGCGGCCCCGTCGAACCGATCCGAATCCAGACGGTGTCCTGGCGGATCCAGCAGACCACGGGCCCGGGTGGGATCCAGTAGGACCGCAACGCCTGTAGCTACTGCAGAAGCTGATCGAGAATCGTTCCGATCTTGTCTTTTTTCGGCGTCTCCGGCGCGGGCGGCTGGCCTGCTTCAGGTTCTACCTCGCCCTGAACAGGCCCCTCGTTCGCTTGCGGTGTTTCATTGGAACCTTGATCGGGAGCTCCTTGATCAGGCTTCTGACCCGGCAAGACGCCGTTTATGATGTCGGTGAGCCCGGATTTGTCGCCCTTGCCGCCCTTGATCAGGTCGCCGATGAGGTCCCCGGCGCCCTTGCCGATGCCGGCTTCTCCCGGAAGCAATTTGTCGAGGTTCAGCTTGCCGGTCGGCAATCCGAGGCGGTTCAGCATCTCCAATGCGCCTTTGGGATCCTGCAACAACTTGCGCAAATCCGGATAGATGCGTGGCGCGGAGAGCGAGCCGTCGACAATGACCGGCACGCCTATGCCCTTTGCCGCGATGTCGCCGCCTTGCCCGGAGAGCGAAGCCACGACCCGCGGATTGAGATTGATCTCGAGTGTCAGTTCCGCAAGATCGATCTTGCCGGAGCCGTCCATGCGCACAAGCGGGCCGAGCAGGCTGATATCCTGCGTCTGCGCAACACCGTTCTCGATGGCGAACGATGCGCCGAGTTCGGTGAATGTGGTCTTCTTGGTGTCATCCGACTTGAAGCCGCCGGCAAGCAGTCCGGCCAGATTGTTGTAGACCTCGGCGATGTTGATGCCGCGCAGCGCACCGTCGCTGAGCTTCAACGCGGATTTGCCTTCAAGCGACCGTCTCAGCGTCTTTGTGGTTTTTCCGGTCCCCGAAACGGCGATGTTCGTGTCGAGCCGGCCCTCCAGCTTGTCGAACCCCGCCGCATCGTTAAGCAGCGGCGCGGCGGTCGCGCCACCGATCGCCAGGTCCAGCTTTATCGCAGGAACATCGCCGGAGCCGCTCGCGGACATTTTCGCGGCGATGGTCCCACCGTAGAACGGGCTTTCGGGCAGGCTCAGATCAGCGTCACCATTCGCGACGACGAGCGTGGTTTTCACCGGACCGGCAAAGACCTTGCCGTAACCGATCCTGTCCGCCGCAACGTCGATCTGTGCGTCCAGCCCTTTGAGAAATGCAAGATCGATAGGCGCGTCGCTGGAGCCGGCCGAGCCTTTTTTTCCCGAGGCTGGGGGCTTTCCCCCTCCCGTGAGCGCCGCGAAATCCAGCGTCGCAAACTGGAGCGAGGTGCGGATGTTGAGCGGCGTGCCAAGTTTAACCGCACCATCGCCGGATGCCTTGACGCCGTTCAGGCCAATATTGGCGTTTGCGAACGAGGCCCCTGCGGGACCGGCGTCGACGGTGCCCTTGAAGTCGAAATCCTGCAAACCACCGGATGCGCCCTGCCCCAGCCACTGCAAGAGCCTGTCGAGCGATGGTGTCGAAGCAGAGACCTGCCCCTTGAACGTGCCGCCCGCACCCACCGTGCCGTTCGCACTGGCACGCAGAAGTTTCGACGCTATGGAGAGACTTACCGGTCCCGACGCCTCCGCAAGCGATGGGCTTGCGAGGAAATCGGCGGGGGCGGCCTGCGACTGGAAGGCGATCTCCTGGCCTTGCCAGGTCAGCTTTCCAGCAACATCGACGGGCTTGGCAATGTCCTGAATTTTCGCGTCGAGGCTCAGGCCGGTAATGTCGCCGTCCTTCTTGCCGGTGAGCGCAGCCAGAGGGACTTTGCCCTGGCGGATCCCTACCGTCCCCCGCAGGTTGAGGCTTTCGCGCATCTTGGCCGCGTTCAGTCCGCGAAAGGCGAAGGCGGTATCCAGGGTTATCTTTCCCGACAGCGGGGCCGGCTGGCCGGCAAGCTTCGCCATCGCGCCGATATCCAGTCCGGAGCTGGTCAGCTTGCCCTGGAATGTCGGGGCGGGCTTGGTCACATCGGTTGAAACCGAAGCGGCAAGACTGCCCGCGTCGAGGCCGAGATGCTGCAGGTCGGCTTCCAGATGCCCGTTGCGAAGGGTCGCCGCGAACTGGACATCGGAGGCAGCCAGCGCGCCGCTGACCAGTTGATCCACGGTGACGCTGACATCGGCGTCGATATTCGCCAGCATCGCCAGGCTGGGTTCGCTGGCAGTGCCCGGCTCTGCCTTGCCGGTTCCGGAATTGGCCAGCGCACCGACATCGATGCGCTTTGCGGACAGATCTGCGAGGAAGCGGTGCGGCCTGCCGGGCTGGAACAGCGCGTCCAGTTGGAAGGACTGGTCGGCAAGGTCGAATTGTCCACCCTGGATCTGGTAGCCGCCGTCCGCATTCAGCCGGATCTCACCGCTTGCTTTCACCGATGCCAGAAGAGGAGACGGCGCAGGCTCGATCTTCGCTTCGAGCGCGACCTTGGCCGGCTGCCGCTGCAGGATCGGCCTGAGTGCCGAAAGCGTGCCATCCAGTTGCAGCCGCCGGCCATCCTGCGTCGCAGCCAGCGAGAAAACGGCTTCGCGATCGAGATCCGATGCCTTCAGATCGACATCGATTGCACTGACGGTGCTCGCCGCCCCGTTTTCGCCGGCCGCGCTGAGGCTGCCATTTTCGATGGTGATGCGATTAACGGCCAGCCGCTCCAGCGTACCGACGAGAGCGGCGAAAGGATCGTGGTCAAGCTGGCCAGACGGCGTTGGTTGTGCATCCGCGCCTTCGCCGGACGATGTGATGGTGATGGCCGGGTCGACGAGCGCAATGGACTGGATTTCAAGCTTTTTCGACCACAGCGACGAAAGCGTGATCGCGGTCGAAAACCCGGGTACTTTTGCAGAAAGATCGCCTGTCTGCGACGAGATAGTGATGTCCTTCGTCACCACGGCCAGGCTCGGCAGGAACGACAGCCGCACAGGGCCGTTCAGGCTGATGTCCATGCCGCTTGCCGACGACAGCTGCCGGCTCAACTCGGACCGCGCCCAGTCAGTCGAAATCAGGGCTGGGAGAACAAGAAGCAGTCCGACGATGGCCGCGACAACGGCAATCACTGCGGCAGCAGCTTTTTTCATATCGATCAGCCAGCATCACCGGAAGGAATCAGCGCTGATACAACCATACATCAGTGCACGCAGGATTTCACAACCGAGCTGCCCACGCGCATCGGACATCAGGCAAATCCACGGCAATCTACAGCGGTTGCGCGATGAACCGCGCGCTGGCCTTTATCCGTCCACCTGGTTGAAGTTTCACCATGCCGTGGCTGATCGGGCCTTCCGGCAGATTGAAAGCGTCGACAGGATGGGAGACCGGTTCAAAGCAGAAGAAATCGGCATCACCGGACGGAGAATAAAGCACGTACCGATCCAACAACTCACTTGCCTCGACCAGTACCGTCAGATCCCTGGATGGCCAGTCGATGCGCGCCTTGCCGTCCCAGCCATCGAACCAGTTGTTGACCCAGGATCGCGGCAGTTCACGGCTTCGGGTAAAATCCAGCTGCGAATGCTTCCAGACGGGCTCGACTGCTCGCGGCAGATGGTCGTCCTGCTCCAGCCAGACACGATCGGCTTGGGCGGTCAGCCTAGTGTCGTGATCGCGCACGAACCATGGATGAAAACCCAGACCGTAAGGCAGGACGAGTGCCGCCCTGTTGGTGACGGCGAGTTCCATGAGAAGCGTAGCGCCGTCCAGCCGGTAGGTCACCGAGGCGTCATAACAAAACGGGCCAGGCCCCGTCCCAGTGAGGGAAAGCGTGACGGCGCCGTCGCTCGCTTCGACGACAGTCCACGCTGCCGAAAATGCGCTGCCATGGATGGGGTATCTTTCGGCCGGCATGTTCGGCTCAATGGGGTGAAATGCACCATCGAACGCAAAGCCACCACCCGAAACGCGTCCCGAGAACGGGACCAGCAGGATGTTCGACAGGCCGAAGGGATGTCCCGTTCCTGGATCGACCGATCGGAACACCGGCGTCCAGGCGTTGCGATGCATCACGTCGAAGGACATAAGCCCCGCTCCCAGATCCGGCCGGATGGTGATCCGGGCGATCGTGCTGGACAGGCAAAGCGGCGCCATCACCAACCGCCGTCGATATGAATGTTTTGTCCCGTGATCAGGTCAGAGGCCGGCGAAACCAGGAACAGCACAAGCTCGGCGACATGCGCCGGTTCAATGCGTTCCTTCAGGCACTGATTTTCGAGGATCCAGTCATTGTATTCCTGTAGCCGGTCGGCAAAGACCCGCCGCTCGGCATCCGAAACGACAGCGCCCGGCGATACGGCATTGACGCGCACGCCATGCGGCCCAAGTTCCCGGGCGAGCGTCTTGGTGAGGCCAAGCATGGCGCCCTTGGAAGCTACATAGGGAACATAGCCATCCCAGCGGCCATTCAGCGTCACTGAACAGAAATTGACGATCTTGCCATAGCGCTTCTGTTTCATCGCGGGCGCTACCGCGCGCGCAAGCGCAAAGGCAGCGGCGGAATTCACCCGAAGCTGGTCTTCGTATTCCTCGAGCGAGAACGCCTCGAACGGCTTGTTGATGATCAGCGCTGCGTTGTTGATCAGGATATCGATGCCGCCACAGGCTGCAGCGAGCGTCTCGCCACGCGCCTGCGTCGCGGCAAGGTCGTTGAGGTCTTGCCCGACATAGGAAGCTTGAACCCGGCACTTCGCGCCGAGCTCCGCCGCAAATGCCGCGCCGCCTTCGGCATGCGGCCGATCGAGCAGAAGAAGGTTTGCCCCCGCTCCGCCGAGCACTTCCGCCTGGGCGCGCCCCAAGGTTCCGAGCGCCCCGGTCAGAAGCACGTTTTGTCCGCCAAGGATCGTCATCGGCTTTCTCACAACAGGTCGTGGACTTCGTCGATCGAGGTTTCAGCCGTCGGCCGGTCGAAAACGATCTCGCCGCGCGCCATCGCCACGATGCGGTCGCAGGACTGGAAGACGTGTTGCATGTTGTGCGAGATGAAGATGCCGGTCAGCCCCTGCGCCTTGAGGCCGCGCACGAAACCGATGACCTTGTTGGTTTCCTTGACCGAGAGATGATTGGTCGGCTCGTCGAGGATCAGCACCTTCGACCTGAAGTGCATGGCGCGGGCGATGGCAACGCCCTGGCGCTGGCCGCCCGACAATTCACCGACCAGGGCATCCGGCGAACGCAGGTGCAGGTCGACATCGGCGATCGCCTGCACGCTTTCCTCGCGCATGCGCTTCTGATCCATGAGGCCAAAACCGCCGAATGCCCACTTCAACGGCTCGCGACCGATGAAAAGGTTGCGCGCTATCGACATGGTCGGGACCATGGAGTTGTACTGGTAGATCGTCTCCAGCCCGTGATGCATGGCATCTTTCGGCGAGCGGAAACGAACCTCCTTGCCTTCGATCAGGATTTCACCCGCATCCTGGTAATGCACGCCGGACAGGATCTTGATGAGGGTCGACTTGCCGGCGCCATTGTCGCCCACCAGCCCGACCGTCTCGCCGGGGTGGATGATCAGCGAAACATTCTTGAGCGCATGGACGCCGCTGTACCATTTCTGGAGATTGCGGCACTCGATGATCGGCGTGGTCATTTGTGCGCCTCCACCTTGATCTTGCGGGATATCCTGGCCATCCACGCATTGGCGATGACAGCGAACATGGTGAGCAGGCCGATCGCGAACTTGAACCAGTTGGCGTCAACGCGCGACAGGACCAGCCCGTTGTCGATCGTGCGGATAAGCAGCGTGCCGATGATGGCGCCAAACACCGTGCCGATGCCACCGGCGAGCGCCGTGCCGCCGATGACGGCTGCCGCCACGGCCTGCAGTTCCAGTCCTTCACCAATCGACGGCAGGGGCGAGCCGAGGCGCAATACCTGCAGCAGGCCGGCGAAGCCAGCCAGCATGGAGCACAGCATGAAGCAGATGATTTTCACGCGCTTGACCGGAATGCCCATGGAAGCGGCTGCCTCGTTGAAACCGCCGGTTGCGCGGATCCAGTTGCCGAAATTGGTGAGCGACAACAGTGCTGTTGCCAGGGCTGCTATGACCACGAACCAGACAAAGGACATGCGCAGGATCGAACCCTGCCAGATGTAGTCGGTGAACAGCCAGGTCGGCAGATTGTCCGGCAGCAACGGCGGAAAACCGCCGGAGATGACAATGGTGAGCGAGCGGGCGATGAACAGCATGCCCAGCGTGGTGATGAAGCTCGGTATCGCAAACTGCAGCGTGATATAGCCGTTGATGAACCCGACCAGGGCACAGATCGCCAGCCCGATGAGCAAGGCGAGCGGAAACGGAACTCCGGCATTCAGCATCACCGCGATGCTCATCGGCATCAGCGCGAAAACCGACCCGACTGAAAGATCGAATTCGCCGCAGATCATCAGGATGGTGACGCCGATCGCGACCAGCGCCATTTCCGGCAGGAGCCCCATGACGCCGCGGATGTTCTCCACGGACAACAGGATGCCGTTCGACTTGATCTGGAAAACCACCAGCAGGACGACAAGCAGCGCGAGGCCGGCGAGTTCCGGCTTATCCAGATAGATTTTCAGAAACCGCTTCATGGGTTCACACTCGTTGCTCGGCGCCCCGAACCCGCAGGCCGGGACGCCCAGAGGACTGGAGGATCAGCGCAGGCCCTGCTTGGACATTTCCATGATCGCCGGAACATCCTTCGGCGTGACAATACCCTGCCCGGTGTCGATATCGGCCGGTGTGAGGCCGGCGGTCTTGTGGAGGTAGGCCTGCATGACCGGCATGAAGCCCTGCATGTAGGGCTGCTGATCGACCTGGACCTGCACGTAGCCCGCCTGCATCTGCTGGAGGACTTCCGGTACCAGATCGAATCCGCCGAGGAGAACCTTGCCGGGTGCGATCCCGCGATCCTTGAGCACCTTGGCAACACTGGCTTCCCAATAGCCGGTATCGAAATAGGCCGTCGTGTTGGGATTGGCATTCAGATAGGCGCCGATGCGATCGGCGGTGAGCGCGAGATCGGTGGCGGAATCGATACGCGTGATGTTGATTTCGCGATCCTTGTGCTCGGCCTTGTATTCCTCCAGGAACTTGGTGACGCCGGCTGCGCGCTGTTCCGACCAGGTCTGGCCGGGTGCGTTCACGCCGACCAGCAGGTTGAGCGGCCCCTCCTTCGGGAAATTCTCGGACTGTGCCTTGGCAAGCGCATAACCCGCCGCGACAAACCCCTGTCCGATAAAGGCCTTGCGGGCATTGCCCTTGGCGCCCTGGCTGTCGTCGACATTGACCGCCAGCACAAGAATACCTGCGTCCGTCGCTTCCTTGATCGCGTTGTCGTAGGCCTTGTCGTCAACGATGGCGACGAAGATCGCGTCCGGCTTGGATGCGATCGCCGCCTGCAGATTGGCCACCGCCTGTTCGACGGAACCTTCCTGCTGCGTCAGCACCAGTTGGCAGGTGGCGCCAACCTTGGCGCAGGCATCGTCATAACCCTTCTTCACCGACTGCCAGAACGTGTTGGAGGCCGAAGAATGGCTGATGAAGATGGTGTTGAGGCCTTCAGCGCCAGCGGGCGACGCCATCAACGAGAGACCGAGTGCGGTGGTGGTCAGGAATTGTTTGAGCATGTTTTCCTCCATTGCTGTTTCTTGTTGTTGTGAATGTCTTCGCGCCGCCTGCTGTCAGTCGCGGTCGAACAGTTCGGCGCGACCGCTGGCGATTGCAGGCAACGAATTCAGGATTTCGCGCAGGTGCAGGCGCATTGCCTGTTCGGCGCCGTTCTGATCACCGCTGGCGATCGCCTCGACGATACGCTCATGCTGATCGATCAGCCGTGTCACGTGCATGTCGTCGACAGACAGAAACCGCACGCGGTCCATCTGCGCCTTGACGCCTTCGATGACATTCCAGGCATAGCTCTTGCCGGCGGACGCCGCGAGCGTGCGGTGAAAGAGTTCATCCAAGCGCAGGAAAGCAGCACGATCGCTGTGCGGGACACCCTTCTGCTGGGCAACCTGCCGGCGCAGCTCATCGATGGCGCCGGCAGCACGGCTCTCGGCGACCATCCGGACCACATCGGCCTCGATTGCCTCGCGCACGAAACGCGCGTCCATCACCGCTGCGACCGATATCCTGGTCACGAACGTGCCCCGTTGCGGCAGGACCTGCACCAGCCCTTCCTCGGAGAGCTTGATGAAAGCCTCGCGCACCGGCTGGCGGCTGACAGAAAGGGATTTGGCGACTTCCGATTCGGAAAGACGCTCGCCGGGCAGGAGTTCGGCCTGGATGATCCGCCTTCGCAAGAGGCGATAAACCTGGGGGCCGACCGTCTCCCCGAGGGAAATACCGGCAGGCACTTCGGCGATCTGCATGGAGCCCTCCTCCCAAGGCAAAACAGTCTACCCTACTACCATACCAGTTAAGCGCATTTCTGCTCCCCGTTCAATTGGTCTTTGACGAACGGCGACGAACTGTGAATTTTCGATCGAGATCTCCGGCGAGGTCGACGCCATGACCCGGCCCCGGCGGGATGGTGATCATGCCGTCCTTGACGGTCGGCAACTGCGTGGTGAGATCGGCGTACCAGGTCTTGTAGTAGGCGCGAACGCTTTCCTGGACGAGCGCGTTCGGCGCGTTGAGCGACAGGTGCGTCGAGGCCGAAAGCACGACGGGTCCGGTGCAATCATGCGGAGCTACCGGCAGATGCCAGGTTTCAGCCATCGTCGAGATCTTCTTCGCTTCGGATATTCCCCCGCACCAGGACAGGTCGAGCATCACGATCCCTGCGGACTCGGTTTCCAGAAGGTCACGAAATGCCCAACGCGTCGCCAGTGTCTCGGAGGCACAAAGCGGCGCCCGGCTGGCCGCCGCATAACGCTTCAAACTGGAAAGCGAATCCATCTTGATCGGATCTTCGTGCCAGAAGGTGGCGTAGGGCTCGAGCGCCCGTGCGATCTGGATGGCAGGCGTCAATTGCCACATCGAATGGAACTCGACCATGATGTCGATCCTGTCGCCGACCCGCTTGCGGATCTTCTCGAACGGCTCGAGCGCCTTGCGGAGGTCGGGACCTGAAATGTACTGACCGGAAGTCTTCTCCGCGGCGATGTCGAACGGCCAGATCTTCATGGCGGTGATGCCATCGGACAGAAGATCCTCGGCCAGCTCGTCCGCGCGCTCCAGGAAGCCGTTCAGGTCGTCATAGTCCCGCCTCTGCCCGCCAATGCCGTAGTTGGCCGTCTGCTGCCCCTTGGCTTCGCGCATGTAGGTGTTGCCGGCACAGGTGTTGTAAGTGCGGATTTCGCGACGAGAGAACCCACCGAGCAGTTGAGCGATGGGCAGATTCGTTGCCTTGCCGAACAGGTCCCAGAGCGCAATGTCGATCGCCGAATTGCCGCGCGTTTCGACCCCGGTCGAACGAAAGCCAAGATAACCGTTCAGGTCCTTGGAAATCCTGTCGATTTCGAGCGGGTCGCGCCCGAGCAGCCTGGGCGCCGCCACCTCATGGATATAGGCCTCGACCGTTTCGGCCATGAAGAAGGTCTCGCCGAGACCGACGATGCCTTCATCCGTGTGGACACGCACCCAAAGAATGTTCGGGAACTCCGTGACCCGAACGGTTTCGAATTCGGTGATCTTCATCGATCAATAGACTCCCGCTGCGAGCAGCGCCTTAACCGTCAGATCGAAATGCTCGACCATGGCGGCTTCTCCCTTGGCAGGATCGCCATTGGCGATGGCCTGGGCGATCGCCAGATGCGTGTCGACACTTTCCTGCCGCGTCTCGTTGCTGCCCCGGCTTGCCCATCCGATCGGCCAGGTGTGGCGCGTGACGACGTGGAAAGAACCGACGATCATCGAAAACATCGGATTCCTGGAGGCCATGCCGATCGCTTCGTGAAAGGCGATGTCGTGCTCCATGACCTTTTGCGGCTCGTGAAAATCACGCTGCATGGCCTCGGCAAGTTTCAAAATCTCGGCCGCCTCCCTGTCCGTGCGTCTCAGGGCTGCGAGCGCGACCGTGCGCCGTTCCACGGTTCGCCGGACGTCGAATATCTGCTGGATGGTGGCCTGATTGGTATGAACGGCATGATCGGTGATCATGGCCAGTACATCCGCTCTCGGTGCCGCCACACGGGCGCGCCGCCCGTTGCCGACGTCGATCAAAGTGAGCGCTGCAAGCGAACGATAAGCCTCGCGGACGATGGTGCGCGAGGTGCCCGTCAACTCGCAAAAGGCCCCCTCGCTCGGCAGTTCATCGCCGACCTGAAGGCCGTTGTCACGGATGTGGGCCTGAACCGCCGTCATCACGCGATCGACCAGCCCTTCACCACCCGGATGATCGGCCGGCTCCCTTGAAGTCAATGTCGTTTCCATCGCCGCAACCTATCATATAGGTACACATGGACCTTGCAATAGATCTGCCGATGCCTATTGTCAACGCGATTGTCGAAGCAGGAGGATGGATGCGAGCCGAACTTTTCTTCGATGCGCGCGATGTCGTCGGCGGTATCTTGACGATTAGGTAGCCGGCCGCCTGGTACAGCAACACAGGCTCGGCGCTGAAGCTTGCGAACATTCCGAAAATCGAACCTAATCGCCTAAACAGGAGCAAGTGACAGTGACAATCGCGCATGATGTCTTCGCAATCGGCACATTCGTCGGGCGGGTCTGGGACCCCTCGATCGCCGGCCCCAGCCTTGTCGCGATCCGCAACGGCAAGCTGATCGACATCACGTCAAAAGCCACACCAACCATGCGCGACCTGCTCGAACGCGAGGACGCCGCGGAATATGTCGCGCAAGCCGACGGCCCGGCACTGGCATCGCTGGCGGAGCTGCTTTCACAATCCGGCGGCGACCGGGATCCGCAGGCCTTGCATCTCCTGGCACCCAACGACCTTCAGGCGGTCAAGGCCTGCGGCGTAACCTTTGCGCGCTCGATGATCGAGCGTGTCATCGAGGAACGTGCCGCCGGCGACCCGGATCTGGCCGTCAAGATCCGGGAAAAGGTCATTGCCATCGTTGGCGACAGCCTGCGCAACCTGAAGGCAGGCTCGGCCCAGGCAGCCAAGGTCAAGGAAGCGCTGATCGAAGATGGCGTCTGGTCGCAATACCTGGAGGTCGGGATCGGTCCTGACGCCGAGGTCTTCTCCAAGGCGCAGGTGCTTTCCTCGGTTGGCCACGGTGCGGATGTCGGGCTTCACCCAATCTCGAAGTGGAACAATCCCGAGCCGGAAATCGTGCTTGTCGTGAACTCGGCCGGCACGGTGAAAGGCGCGACGCTCGGCAATGATGTGAATCTGCGCGATGTCGAAGGGCGATCGGCATTGCTGCTCGGCAAAGCCAAGGACAACAACGCCTCCTGCGCGATCGGACCGTTCATCCGGCTGTTCGACGCGACCTATACGATCGATGACGTGCGCAATGCCGAACTGAGGCTGAAGGTGGTGGGCGAAGACGGCTTCGTGCTCGACGGCCGAAGCTCAATGAAGGAGATCAGCCGCGATCCGCTCGATCTCGTGTCGCAGACCATCGGCCGTCATCATCAATATCCGGACGGGCTGGTGCTGTTCATGGGCACGCTGTTTGCCCCGACCGAGGACCGTGGAACGCCGGGGCAAGGCTTCACCCACAAGATCGGCGACATCGTCACGATTGCCAATGACGAACTCGGCTCGCTGACGAACCGTGTCCGCCTTTCAACCGACTGTCCGCCCTGGGTCTTCGGCCCATCGCACCTGATGCGCAACCTGGCGGCGCGAAAGCTGCTTTGAATGCAGCCGAGCTGTTGAGCAGCCTTTGGAGCGGGTCTCAGCGTCTGCGCAAGCCGTCCACGAAAACATCGACGAGACGCAGCGCGGTCGGCTGCCATTCCCCTGCCCCTTGCGAATAGAAGATGCCGACCAAGGTCCGCAGCAGGTCTCCCGGCGAAATGTCCGAACGCAGTTCGCCGGCGGCAACACCGCGTTCGAGCAGCATTGCGATAGCCGCGGTCAGCCGCTCGAAGGAGTAGGCCTTCAGCTCAGATGAGCCGTGCGCCACGAGCTGCAGCCCCTCGATCATGCCTTTCTTGGTGGCGACAAGACGGACATTGGCATGCAGCCACCTGCGTAGCGCTTCGACCGGCTCGGTGTCCGCGGTCAGTCGTTCGGCAAGGTCGGTCAACTGGTCGACTTCGTGCCGATAGACTGCCTCGAACAGGGCTTCCCGCGTCGGAAAATGCCGATAGAGCGTGCCGATGCCGACACCAGCCTGCCTTGCCACCGCTTCCAGGCTGGCTTGTGGCCCGCCGGCGCTGAAGATCTGCGTCGCAGTCTCAAGCAACAGTTGGCGATTGCGGATTGAGTCCGCACGTGGTTTTCGCCTTGCCTTTTCGCTCTTCAGTTCCATTTTCTCCAACGGGACATATTCCCCCTTGATAAACGGAGGCACCCTCCGTATATAGTAATGCAGATCGGAATAGTGCACAAAGGCAATTCCGGTCAGGGTCAACGGACCGTTTCGCACCAGATCTCTCCGCGCGCCCGCATCCTTCGCCGCTGGACAGCGGCTTTCCTATATCACGATCACTGAATGGAGTACCGCGATGTCACTCTCCATCAGCCTCACCATCAATGGTCAAGCACGCACGGTCGTGCTCGACGATATGCGTGTGACGCTGCTCGACCTTTTGCGTGAAAGGCTCGATCTGCCCGGCACCAAGAAAGGCTGCGACCGCGGCCAGTGTGGCGCCTGCACCGTGCTCGTCGACGGACGGCGCATCAATTCGTGCCTGGCCTTGGCTGCAAGCCTCGACGGAGCCGAGGTCATCACCATCGAAGGGCTCGCCGAGGGCGAAACGCTGCATCCGGTCCAGGCCGCCTTCATCGCGCATGACGGTTTTCAGTGCGGCTACTGCACGCCCGGCCAGATCATGAGTGCCGTCGGCCTCATCAAGGAGGGGCATGCACAGGGTGATCCCGAGCGCATCCGCGAATTGATGAGCGGCAACATCTGCCGCTGTGGCGCTTACCAGGGCATTACCGAGGCGATCCTGGAAGCCCAGAAAATGATGACCGAAGGCAAGCAGAGGGACGCGGCATGAACCGTTTCGACTACATACGTCCGGACAGCGTGCCGGAGGCAATCGCGGCCGCTGCCGTTGCCGGATCGACTTATCTCGCCGCCGGCACCAATCTGCTTGACCTGATGAAGGTCGGCATCATGCGGCCGGAGCGCGTCATCGACATCACGCGGCTGCCGGGCCTCGACCGCATCGAATGGCTGCCCGACGGAGGCGTGCGGATCGGTGCCATGGTCCGCAATTCCGATCTCGCTTATGACACGCGTTTTGCGCGAGCCTTCCCGGCCGTGGCGGAAGCATTGCTTTCGGGCGCCTCCGCCCAGTTGCGCAATGCAGCAACCGTCGGCGGCAACCTGATGCAGCGCACGCGCTGCGCCTATTTCCATGACCTGACAAGCGCCTGCAACCGGCGCATGGCCGGCTCGGGCTGCGATGCCCGCGACGGCGAGAACCGCCTGCACGCCGTGCTCGGCTGGAGCGAGCATTGCATCGCCACCCATCCATCCGATTTCTGCGTGCCGCTGGTGGCACTGGATGCCGTGGTCGAAGTCGAAGGACCGCATGGTGGCCGCGAGATTCCAGTGGACCTGCTGCATGTCCTGCCGGGTGCAACACCGGAACATGCAACCGCGTTGGCACCGGGCGAACTCATCGTCGCCCTCAGATTGCCGGCGGAAGCGGCAGGTTTTTCCGCCAACGCCCGCTATCTGAAACTGCGAGAACGCACCTCCTATGCCTTCGCCGTGGTTTCTGCCGCGGCAGCATTGGAGCTCGAAGGCGGCCAGATCCGCAAGGCGCGCATCGCACTTGGCGGCGTCGCCGCCAAGCCCTGGCGCGCCCGGGAGGCGGAAATGGCTTTAATCGGAGGGGCGGCCTCGAGGGAAGCCTTTGCAAAAGCTGCCGAACTGGCGTTGGCCGATGCGGCTCCCTCCGGCGACAACGCCTTCAAGATCGAACTGGCGCGCCGCATCGTTGTCCGCGCCCTGAGCCTTGCCCTGGAGGGTACGCCCGAGGTCATACCGGCGCTTCCGGCCTCGCCGTTCTCCACAACAGCTGGAGCAACCCATGTCGCTTGAGAACGTCTCCTCTCAGTCCCGCCGCCACGGGTCGAATGCCGGCCAGCCGCTGACGCGCCGCGATGGCGTGCTCAAGGTCACCGGCCGCGCGACCTACGCCGCCGATAACCATCCGGAGGGCATGCTCTATGCTGTCGCCGCCGTCAGCCGCATCGCACGCGGGCGCGTCACGGCGCTCGACGTTGCCACGGCCAAGGCGCATCCCGGCGTCGTCGAAGTCCTGACCCCGGCCAATCGGCCGCCGCTATCGCATGATCCAGACGAGAAGATGCCGCCGTTCGGCTTCCGCGTCGAGGTGCTGCAAAATGATGACGTGCGCTATGTCGGCCAGCCGATCGCACTCGTCATCGCCGAAACGCTGGAGGCGGCAACGGAAGGGGCTGCCCTGCTCGATCCGCGATACGACGTGGCCGAAGCGCGCACGGACCTGTCGAATGGCGAGCGGTTCGACGTTGACGCCGTGGGTATCGGCTCGCCGGCGCGCACCGCCCATGGCGACATCGCGGCCGGTATGGCTGCCGCCGCTCACGTGACCGAGGCCGAGTATGTGACGCCGGCGCAATATCACAATGCGATGGAGCCGCACGCGGTGGTGGCTGAATGGGACGGCGATCGGGTAACGATCGACATGCCCAACCAGGCCATGGCGCTGAGCTGCGCTGCCTATGCCGCCTATTTCGGCATCCCCGCCGAGAATGTCCTGATCCGCTCGCCTTTCCTGGGTGGCGGCTTCGGCTCGAAGGCAATCCTCAACGGCCCGCAGATCCTGGCCATTCTCGCCGCCCGCATGTTGAAGCGACCTGTAAAACTGGTCCTCACCCGAGCACAGATGTATGGCCCCGTCGGGCATCGCGGCCACACCTGGCAGAAGCTGCGCATCGGCACCGACGGTGGAGGTCGCCTCACCGCCCTGCATCACCATGCGGTTGCGGCCACTTCCAGCTTCGACGAGTTTCTCGAGCCATCGGCAAACGCCTCGCTGCCGCTCTATGATAGCCCCGCCATCCTCGTCGAACATGAAGGTCTCAGGCTCGATACCGGCACGCCCGGGCCGATGCGCGCGCCCGGCGAAGCCTCCGGATCAGCGGCGCTCGAAGTTGCGATGGACGAGGCCGCTGTCGCCTGCGGCATGGATCCGCTGGACTTCAGGCTGGCCAACTACGCCGAAACCGAGCCCGGCACCGGACGGCCGTTCTCATCCAAGGCGCTGCGGGAATGCTATTTCGAAGGTGCAAAGCGCTTCGGCTGGGCCGGGCGGCCGCTTGTCCCTCGTCAGATGCGCGACGAGAACGGTTTTCTTGTTGGCTGGGGCATGGGCACGGCTGTTTTCCATTGCCCGCATTTCCCGGCTGAAGCCCGCGCCACCTTGCGCGCCGACGGCACGGCCCTGGTGGAGACATCCGGCGCCGACATGGGCCAGGGAGCCTGGACGGCACTTGTACAGATCGCGGCGGAAGCACTCGGCCTCGATCCTGATCAGGTCGAGTTCCACTCCGGGGTTTCGAGCCTGCCTGACGGGGGCATCGCCGGCGGTTCCGGGCATACGGCCAGTGCCGGCCTGGCCCTGAACAATGCAGGCGAGGATGCGATCGCCAGGCTGGCGGCAATCGCCACTGCCGATCCGGCGTCGCCGCTTTTCGGCGCCGGCAACATCGGTGTCGTCGCTAGGTCGGGACGGCTCCATCGGCTGGACGATGAAGGCCGCAGCGAAAGTTATGTCGAGATTCTGGCCCGCGCCGGTCAGTCCGAAGTGATCGGCACAGCCAAGGCGGCGCGCGACCAGGAGGCTGCAGCGCGCCATGCGATGTTCTCCCACGGCGCCGTCTTTGCCGAGGTGAAGATCGATCCCGATCTCGGGCAGATCCGCGCAACGCGCCTGGTTGGCGCTTTCGCCGCCGGTCGCGTGATCAATCCCCGCCTCGTGCGCAGCCAATACTTCGGTGGCATGATCTGGGGAACATCCTTTGCACTGCACGAAGAGGCGATAACCGACCGCAGGACCGGCAGGATCATGAATGCCGACCTCGCCGAATATCACGTGCCGGTCAACGCGGATGTGCCTTCGCTGGATGCTATCCTGATTCCGGAGGATGACCCCTACGTCAATCCGCTCGGCATCAAGGGTGTCGGCGAGATCGGCATCACCGGGACTGTCGGAGCTATCGCCAACGCGGTGTGGCACGCGACAGGCGTGCGCGTGCGCCGTTTCCCGATCCGTATCGAAAATCTCATCGCCGGCCAGTCCTGACACGCGAATACGAAAGAACAATCAAACCACTGTCATCAAACCTGCGACACGATTGATCCCAACCACCATTGGAACAGCAATGCAGCAGATCCTAGTCACCACACCGTTCGGCAAGCCGCCGTTGGCCTGCGCCGTCGAACCCGAAACGTTCCTGGCCGAAGCAGACAAACTTCACCGCACGATCGTCCGCCTCCTCCAGGCATCGCCTGCGGAAGGAAGCCTGACCTTGATGCGTCTCGACGCAATCCTCGCGAATGCCGTCGTGGAAACGCTTGGACGCTCACCAGGCTGGAAATAGCAGAGCCAGCCTGGTCGACAGCTGCGAACCCCGCCATTGGCGGGGTTTTTCATTAGATCCCGCTAAATTTTCCAGTGTTGTGTAAAGCCCTTCATAGATGACGTTTCGGCTCCTTCGCATTCTCCCCGCGCGGCCCGACGTGGACCCAGGTCCTCGCCCCAAACACCAAGTCAACGCGCGGACGCCGCCCGCGGAAGGAGGTTCCGATGAAGTTGAATGCCAAATTGCTCGCCATTATCGGCAAACGTATTCCCGCCATTTATGACGTCATCCCGCGAGGGCCACAGGCCTCCCTGGCCTATGTCGCGCTCAACCCGCAGCCGCTGCCGCCAGGACATCTGGGAGCAGCCGTAGCGTCTGAGTTCATTCGGTCCGCCTGGTTGGCCGACAGGGCTGGCCTGGATATGAAGCAGGTTTTCGACGATCTGGACGACTGGTGCCCGACAAGACCGAAAAAGATCAAGCTTCCACCCTGGTGGCCGCCATTCCCGGAGCCGGAGCCGCATCCGGAATGGCTTGTCGAATTCCATCTCGGCTTCGCCGCTCGGGCCGCAGTCAGCCTAGCCGAGCTCGGCGATACGTCGCTCGGTCAATCCCTCAACAAGGCGATCGACCGATCCCTGGCAGCAATCGAAACTGCAAAGATCTGACCATATCACGAACCAAGCGGATCAGTCGGTCGACTGATCCGCTTTCCGGTGAGCTAACTTCCCGCTTTTCGAGAAGACACCTCACTCCAGGCCTCTCGGGTGATCGCATATTCGACATCGCCCTCTTCGGATCCGGGCAAGGGGTCCGGCCAGTCGAGATGGACCGTGCGGACGTGAACGAGCCCCGCTTTCTCCATCACCCGGCGCGAGCCCCTGTTCACGGACATGGTGTTGGCCACGATGCGGACAAAACCGAGCTGCGAAAACCCGGCATCGACAAGCGCCCTGGCACCCTCTGAACCATATCCCTGGCCCCAGGCTGCCCGCCGCAGGCGATAGCCGAGCTCGGCTGTGCCGTCACCATGATCGTGCAGCGAGAACCAACCGACGAAGGCGCCGGTGGCCTTCGCCAACGCCACCCAGATGCCGGCTTCGCCACCGCGCGGCATCATGAAATCAGCATCAGGGTCAACGCCATCCAGCGGGGTCGACCTGCCACCGTTCAGGAAACGCATTACCTCCGCGTCCTGCTCGAGCGCGAACAGATCATCCCTGTCACTTGCAGCGGATGGACGCAGCCTCAGCTGCGCCGTTTCGAGCATGATCGTCATGATCCGTGGCTAACATGGCGCAGCCCACCGCGCCATGGCGACAACTAAGCCGCTGCGAGCTTATCCTGCGTTCTGGTTTCGAAGTCGCTGGCATCGTGCCGTTCGCGCAACTGACCTGCCGGGTCGCCGGAAACACGGTTGACCATACGTCCCCGCTTCACCGCTGGCCGTGCGTGAAGCTGGTCGGCCCAACGCAGAAGATTCTTGTATTCATGCACGGAGAGGAATTCGCCGGCACCATAGTTCCAGCCTTTCACCATGCCGCCATACCAGGGCCAGATCGCCATGTCGGCGATGGTGTATTCGCTGCCCGCAACATATTCGTTCTCGGCCAGCCGCCGGTCGAGCACGTCGAGCTGGCGCTTGGTTTCCATGGCGTAGCGGTTGATCGCATATTCGATCTTTTCCGGCGCGTAGGCATAGAAATGACCGAAGCCGCCGCCGACAAACGGTGCCGATCCCATTTGCCAGAACAACCAGGACAGTGCCTCTGCCCGCGCCGGCTGTGCGGTCGGCAGGAAAGCGCCGAACTTTTCGGCCAGATAGACGAGGATGGAACCGGATTCGAAAACCCGGAGCGGCTCCTTGCCGCTGCGGTCGACAAGGGCCGGAATCTTCGAATTCGGATTGACGTCGACGAAACCGGAGCCGAACTGTTCGCCGTCGATCTTGATCAGCCAGGCATCGTATTCGGCGCCCTTGTGACCGGCAGCCAGCAATTCCTCCAGCATGATGGTCACCTTCACGCCGTTGGGTGTCCCCAGCGAATAGAGCTGAAGCGGATGCTTGCCGATGGGCAGTTCCTTGTCGTGCGTCGCGCCGGCGATCGGGCGGTTGGTGCTGGCAAAGGCGCCGCCGTTGGCCTTGTCCCAGGTCCAGACTTGCGGCGGCGTGTATGCGGATTGTTCTGACATTCTCGGCTCCCATCGGATCGGCAGATGGCTGGCCGGTGAACGGCCACCATCGCGGACCAATTACATAGGCGCCCGAGCCGACCTTTGACAGGCAGATTTTGTTCCAAAACCCAAGCGATCGTCGCAACGATTTTCCATGCTTGCCCGCGTCCGCAGCAGCAATGTTTCCGCCGGTCTCCTTTGGCATAGCTCCAAGCCGGCAGAACCGCCGCCCCTGATGTTTTCTTGATCTGGGATCGGCAAATCCCCAATCGAATTCTGATGCCGATGCGGCCTATCTGAAGTCTCCCAGATGGCCGGCTCAGCACGAGATTGCTGCTGATCGGCATAGATGCCGCGACCTTTGCCATGCTCAAACCCGTCTCCCAGTTCCGGTTGCTGACCAGAACGAACGCCATCCCAACCGAATACTTCATCCTCGCCAACCTGCAATCGGACGGGCCGGTAGTCGGACATCTTGCCGGCAAACCGATCCGCGAGGCCGTCATCGACCAGGATGGCCGGCGTTACCGGTTCACCGGTGTCATGCCGCGCACACGGGGTGGGCGCTTCGCCGTGGAGAGCCTTGTTCCGGGCGAATGGATCGTGCAGCCCGGTCTGATCTACGCCCTGGACGAACCTGCCGCACGACGAGCCTGAAACTCGAATGCAGGAGACAGAAATCGCCGCGGTCCGCTCACGCTTATGTGCACGAACGAGACGGAACTTGTGCAGCCTCTTCTGGTTTTTTCCGATAATCGTCGCCGCCTCGTCTTGAAGAAAAACCGGCGACGCGCGGGAGGCTGAGATGCGTGCTGCGCTGGTGTTCGGATTGCTCCTGACGACACTCTCGCCGGCATCCGCTAACAATATGGGACTTGGGTTCGGCTGGGGTCCGACGAAGCAGTGCTTCGATCCCAACTCACCGCCCATCACCGTCGCCGACGTCCCTCAGGGGACCGCGACGCTGCGCTTCAGGCTCACGGATCTCGACGCCGCCGATTTCAACCATGGCGGCGGCGATGTCAGCTTCAACGGCCAGGAAACGTTGCCCTATGGCGCGTTCACCTACAAGGGACCCTGCCCACCTGATCCTTCTCAACCGCATCACTATCGCCTCTCCCTGCAGGCACTTGATGCCAGCGGTGCATTGCTGGGCAGCGCCAGGGCCGAAAGAAGCTTTCCCTGAACCCGATCCCAGGATGAGGGGAACAATACCGTGCCGCCGCAGTTGAGAAACCGAACCGAAAGGAGAAGTCTCTTGATGGATGTGACGGCACTTGCCACCGACTATGATGAAACGCTTGCGGAAGAAGGCCTGGTCTCGGCGACAACATTGAGCGCGTTATGGAAGCTCAAGGACAATGGCCGCAGGCTCGTCTTGGTTTCGGGGCGGCAGCTGCCCGACCTCAAGAGAGTTTTTCCGCACTTCAGCGTCTTCGACCGGGTCGTGGCCGAAAATGGAGCCGTCCTGTTCGATCCGACCACCAGCGATGAGAGGCTTTTGGCGGCCGCGCCTCCACCTGCCTTCGTTGACTCCTTGAGAAAACGCGGAGTCGATCCGCTGCTTGTCGGTCAATCCGTGATCGGCACGCTTGTCCCGAACGAGATGATTGTCCTCGACGAGATCCGGCGCCATGGCCTCGAACTCGAAATCATCTTCAACAAGGGAGCCGTGATGGTGCTGCCGACCGGCATCAACAAGGCAACAGGACTGATGGCGGCTCTGGACGATCTGGACATGCCGATCGACGGAGTGGTCGCGATCGGCGACGCCGAGAACGATCACGATCTTCTGCGCCGCGCAGGCTTTGGTGTCGCGGTGGCCAATGCGCTGCCGAGTTTGAAGAAAACGGCGGATCGGGTCACCCTGGCTCCCGCGGGTGATGGTGTCGTGGAGATCATCGACGACATCCTGCGCGGCGACATTGCGGTTGAAGGCACAGCACCATCGATGGTTCGGGAATAACTGCCTGACATCGGCCGTGCCAGACAGGCAGGCCGAATGTCCGCGAGCCCGACCCCGACATCTCCGCAAATGTCGGAACGATCCCAGCGCTGACGCATTTGGGTTTCATCACCGCGCCATAGGAGGACCGCCGGGCCATGAAAATTGCCCATGTCGCACCGCTTTTTGAGTCCGTTCCCCCACAGCTTTACGGCGGCACCGAACGTATCATTTCATACCTCACCGAAGCCCTTGTCGAACTCGGCCACGAGGTCACCCTGTTTGCGGCGGGAGACGCAAACACATCAGCGACCCTGGTGGCCGGGCGTGAACGGGCACTTCGGCTCGATCCGCATCCGCTCAAGTCTGAGATCGCTGCCCATCTTTCCATGCTGCATGACGTCAAGGCACGAGCCGACGACTTCGACGTCATCCATTTCCACCTCAGCCATTTCCAGCACTTTCCGTTCTTCGACGATATGCCGGAGCGTACGGTTACGACACCGCATGGCCGGCTGGACTATGCAGACCTGGCGCCCGCCTATGCGCGGTTTCCAGAATTTCCGATGATCTCGATCTCCCAAAGCCAGAAAACCGGCCTGCCGGATGCCAACTGGCTTTCCACCATCCATCACGGCATTCCGCCCCAGCTCTACACGCTCGATGCGGAAGCCGGCGCGAACGGCACCTATCTGGCTTTCCTCGGCAGGCTCTCGCGGGACAAGCGGCCCGACCGAGCCATCGAAATCGCCCGCCGCACCGGGCTCAAGCTGAAGCTGGCCGCCAAGATAGGCGACGGCGATCGCGACTATTTCGCCGAGGTGATCGAACCACTGATCGACGGCGATCAGATCGAATATGTCGGCGAGATCCCCGAGCATGCCAAGAACGAATTTCTCGGCAACGCCGCTGGCCTGCTGTTTCCGATCGACTGGCCGGAGCCGTTCGGCCTTGCCGTCATCGAAGCAATGGCCTGCGGCACACCGGTCATGGCCTGGAGTTGCGGTGCGATGCCGGAGGTTGTCGACCATGGCGTCAGCGGCATTCTCGTAGAAACCCTGGAAGATGCCGTGACGACGATGCCAGACCTGTTGTCGCTCGATCGGCGTCGCGTCCGTGCCACCTTCGAGGAGCGGTTTTCAGCTTCCCGCATGGCGCGGGACTATGTGAGCGCCTACCGGCAATTGGCTGGATCGCCGGCGCAACTCGGAAACCGTGCCCCCAGTAGAAATTTCCCTGGAGCGATCCATTGAACACCGTACCGCTCGACGAGCACAAGCTCGATCCGGCCATCGCCCTCGCATCGCTTGACGAAGCTGCGCCAAGGGAACCGCATCGCCTGTTCGCCCTGAAACATGGCGACAGTTTTGCTGTCGCCGACGCCTATGGCGACATACGTGGTGTCGGCGACGGCTTCTTCCGTGACGACATGCGCATGTTGTCTGAATTCCGGCTCACCGTCGGCGGGCGCTCGACTTCCCTGCTTGGCGCTTCGCTCAGCCAGGACAACGTGCTCTTTTCCACCAACCTGACCAACCTGCCGATCAAGACCATGGACGGCAAGGAGATCCGGCAAGGCGCAATCCACGTCGAACGAGTACGGCTGATCTGGGAAGACAGGCTCTACGAGCGCCTGACGCTTTCCAATTACGGCCAGGAGCAGTCCGCCATCCTGCTGTCACTCCGTTTTGCCGCCGATTTCCGCGACATGTTCGAAGTCCGGGGCACGGTCCGACAGAAACGCGGCACCGCGCATCTCGCCGAGGCGGGGCAGAATTCCATCGTCCTGCGATATCATGGGCTCGACGGTGTCGAGCGGGTTTCGGCGATCTCGTTCTCGCAGATGCCGGACCAGTTGATGCCGGATCAGGCCGATTTCTTCCTGACCATTGCCAAACGCGCCAGGCAGACGCTCTATGTCGAAGTCGGCAGCGATGTCGCGGCACCGGAACGGGAGCGATTCCGGGCTGCAGCGGCGCGAGCCCGTTTTGCGATGCGCGCCAAACGCCGCCATGGTGCGACGGTTCACAGTTCCGGCCGGGTCTTCAACGACTGGATCAACCGGGCGCGTGCCGATGTCGCCCTGCTGACCACGGAACTGGAAACCGGCCCCTACCCTTACGCCGGCATTCCCTGGTTCTCGACCGCTTTCGGCCGCGACGGCGTGGTGTCGGCACTGCAGATGCTCTGGCTGAACCCGGGACTGGCGCGTGGCGTGCTGGCCTTCCTTGCGCAGCACCAGGCCACCGAGACATCGCCGTTCAGCGATGCCCAGCCCGGCAAGATCATGCATGAGACCCGCAAGGGCGAGATGGTGGCGCTCAGCGAGCTGCCCTTCGGCCGCTACTATGGCGGTGTCGACACGACACCACTCTACATCCTGCTCGCCTGCTCCTACGCCGACAGGACCGGAGACATGGATTTCATAGACCGACTCTGGCCTTCGCTGAACGCCGCGGCCGAATGGATGATCGAAGCATCGAAGGAAACCGGTTTCGTGACCTATCAGCGGGCCGCAGCTTCAGGCCTTGCCAATCAGGGCTGGAAGGACAGCTACGATTCCGTCTTCCACGCCGACGGACGGATCCCGAAAGGTCCTATCGCCCTGGTTGAGGTGCAAGGCTACGTTTTTGCGGCGTTCCGCGGACTGGCAGCGCTTGCAGAGCGCCGCGATGAACCCGAGCAGGCCGCGGAATGGAACCGTCTGGCGGAAGCGCTCCGTGAGCGGGTTGAGGAGCGGTTCTGGATGGACGACCTCGACTATTACGCACTTGCGCTGGATGGCGATGGCGAGCCGTGCAAAGTGCGCACGTCCAACGCGGGACATCTGCTCTATGTCGGCCTGCCGAGCGCAAAACGAGCCGCGAAAGTGGCCGAGCAGCTGCTGTCGGCATCTTTCCATTCCGGCTGGGGCCTGCGGACGCTGGCCGATGATGCGGTGTTCTTCAATCCGATGTCCTACCACAACGGATCGATCTGGCCGCACGATACCGCCATTTGCACCGCCGGGCTTGCCCGTTATGGCACCCGCGAAGAGGTGGTGCGGCTTACAAGCGGCACCTTCGAGGCAGCGGTGCATTTCAACATGCGGCTGCCCGAGCTTTTCTGCGGTTTCACCCGCGCACCCGGCGAGGCACCGATCGCCTATCCGGTAGCCTGCCTGCCTCAAGCCTGGTCGGCCGGAGCGGCTTTCATGCTGATGCAGGCCTGCCTCGGTCTCCGCGTCGACGGATGGACGGGCTCCATCGAGGTGACCCGCCCTCGCCTGCCGATCGGTATCGACAATCTGACGGTCCGTCACATCCAGGTCGGAACCGTCGCCGTCGACCTGATATTCCAGCGCGTCGGCGACCGCATCGGCGCTTTCCTCGCCGATCAGCATGAAGGGCTGGTGCCATTGATCGTACGCAGCTGAAAATCGGAACCATCGCGCCGGCGTCGCGTTGGACCCCATACCTGCAGCGCAGGCTATTCTTCTCGAAGCACAGGAGATGCAACCGACTGACCGGTCGGGAAGCGGAACCATTGATGACAACAAGCGATCTTGTGAACTCGCTTCCGGCTCTGTGGCTTGCAGTTCTGGCGACCTTTTGTCTGGCGGGAGTGGCCCTGGCAGCTGCACTGATACGATCCGGGAAATCCAGACCACTTCCCTTCGTTCCCGAGACGTCCCCGGATGCACCGCGGACATTGCTGCGCGAATTCGAAAAAAACGGCCATTCGGCGGACGCCACCTTGGTCAAATGGTCACCCGAGACGCTGCGCAAGATTCTCAGCACGGAACTGCCCGACGCGCAGGTGATCGTCGTTTCCAACCGCGAGCCCTACATCCATAATATCAAGGACGACGAGGTCGAGCTTGTCGTGCCGGCAAGCGGGCTGGTCTCGGCGCTCGAGCCGATCACGCGGGCCTGTGCCGGCACCTGGATCGCATATGGCGGCGGATCGGCGGATCGCCTTACCGTCGATGAACACGATCGTGTCGCCGTACCACCGGATGATCCCTCCTATATGCTTCGCCGCGTCTGGCTGAGCGAAGCCGAGCATGCGGGCTACTATCTGGGCTTTGCCAATGAAGGGCTCTGGCCGCTCTGCCACATCGCCTTCACCCGGCCGAATTTCCGGGCTTCGGACTGGGAGACGTACGAGAACGTCAACCGGAAATTCGCCGACGCTGTCGTTGCCGAGGCGCGGAACGAAAGGCCAATCGTGCTCGTCCAGGACTACCACTTCGCGCTGCTGCCGCGCATGCTGCGCGAGCAATTGCCTGAAGCGATCATCATCACCTTCTGGCACATTCCCTGGCCAAACTCGGAAGTCTTCAGCATCTGCCCGTGGCGCGAACGCATCCTGGACGGATTGCTGGGCAGCTCCATCATCGGCTTCCACACGCAGTTCCACTGCAACAACTTCATAGAGAGTGTCGATCGCTTCCTGGAGACGCGGATCGAGCGTGAAGACGCCGCGATTTCCTACCAGGGACAGACCAGTCTGGTTCACGCATATCCGATTTCGATCGAATGGCTTCCGGCTGAGCTGGGCAAGGTGCCTGCCGTCGCGCAATGCCGAGAACGTATCCGCACCAAGCTCGGTATCGCCGAGAGCATAAAACTGTGCGTAGGCGTGGAGCGGCTCGACTACACCAAGGGTATCATCGACCGCTTCCGCGCGTTGGGCGAACTGTTCGACCGGCATCCTGAATGGATCGGCAAAGTGACGTTCCTGCAGATCGCGGCACCAAGCCGCGGCACATTGCCGGATTATGAGAGGTTGCACCGCGAATGCGAACGTTGCGCGGAAGAGATCAACCAGCGCTACGGCCGCGACGGCTATACACCTGTGCTGTTTGTAGCCGAGCACCATACGCGGCAACAGGTCTACGAGATCTATCGCGCGGCCGATGTCTGCATGGTCACCAGCCTCCACGACGGCATGAACCTCGTCGCCAAGGAGTTCGTCGCGGCACGCGATGACGAACAGGGCGTGCTGATCCTTTCGATGTTCGCGGGCGCTTCAAAGGAGTTGCTCGAGGCGCTGATCGTCAACCCTTTCGATGCCGCCACGATGGGAGAAACGATGCGGCATGCGCTGACGATGTCCTCCGCCGAACAGTGCGACCGCATGCGCCGCATGCGCGAAATCGTGCGTAACAACAATGTCTATCGCTGGGCCGGCAGCATGCTCCTCGACGCGGCCCGTTTGCGCAAGCGGGCGGAAGTCGAGCTTGCCGGCGAGCCCATCGAAACCGGCAACGTCGTCAGCTTGCCGGAGCGATGGCGGGCAATGACATGACCATCGCCACCCTGTGATCAGGATGAGAGGAGCCCCCGATGTCACACACAGCCAGCCTGTTCGAACAGATGATGCCCCGTTGGGTGCAACGCCTCGCGCGTGACAGAAGGCATAAGGCATCGACGCCCGAAGACGTCGATGCGCAATGGCGCGAGATGGCGGAGAACGATCTCTATGGCGCGAACACGCCCGACTACACGCATGTACCCAAGGAGAGCGCGCAAAGCGATCATCCGGTGAGCCGGAAGCCACGCCGATAACCGCCTTGGCCGGGCCGGCAGCCAATCAGCCGCGGGCCATGGCGGCGCAGGCTCCCTGCCTGCTGGATCGGACCGCGACAAGTGCCAGGGCGATATAGAACAGGCTTGTGGCAGCAAAGGCCCAACCGTAACCGCGCACCACATCGCCTTGCGTCGCGGCGACCGACATCAACACCGCCAGCCCGACGGTCGGCCCCAGTTCCATGGCGGTGTTCATGACGCCGCCGGCCAATCCCGCCTGGCGCAGAGGCACATTCGTCATGGACAGCACCGCCGAGCCCGAAAACATCAGCGACATGCCGACAGCGACCAGGACGGTTCCGGGCATCAGGCCGACGAGATAGCTCGCACCACCAGTTAGTCCAGCAAGAAGCCCCAGGCCGAGTGCAGCGACAATCAGGCCGCCGATGGTTGTCTGCGCAGCGCCAAAACGGCCGACCAGAGCCGGTGATAGATGGTTCGTTGCAATCAGCACGACGGCGAAAGGCAGGAACGCCAGCGTCGTCATCAGCGGTGACCAGCCGCGGACCTGCTGCAGGTAGAGTGACAGGATATATTCGATCGCGATCGACCCGACAGCAGCCAGCATCATGCCGAAGAGCCCGGTGATGCGGCAGGAATCGGCAAGGAAGGATGGCGGCAGCAAGGGATCGCGCATTTTTCCTTCGGCGACGAAAAACACGGTGAGCAGGATTGCCGAGGCGGTCAGCGGCACAAGAACCGGCGTGGAGGTCCAGGAATGGTCCCCGGTCATGATCAGACCGTAGCTGCCGAGAACGATGCCGCCCGTGGCCAGCAATGCTCCAAGCAGGTCAAGAGGTGGCCTTGCGACGGAATTTTCGTTGCTGTCCCGCGACAGCAGCATGCTGGTGGTCATCAAGGCGATCAAAGCAACCAGGATGGGTACGACAAACATCCAGCGCCATGAGACCCAGCTTGTGGCGATACCCGAAACGATGAAACCGAGAATGGCTCCAAGCACCGAAACACCACCCCATGTTGCCATGGCCCGACCGAAGTCCTTGGCGTCTGGAAACAGTCTGTGCAGCACGGACATTGCGGCGGGTGCGATCATGGCGCCACCAACCCCCTCGAAGAAGCGCATCGCCGCCAGCATCTTGTAGCTCGTCGCGGCCGCGGCGATGACGGAAGCCGCGCCGAACACGAGCAGGCCAAGGACGAACATGCGCCTGCCGCCGTAGCGATCGGCCAGCCGGCCGCCGAACAGAAGCAAACCGCTGAACGGCAGCCCGTAGGCAACCTGAAGCAGCAGCACGTCCGTCGGCACCAACCCGAATTCGGCAGCTATTTTCGGCAGCGGCACCATGATCAGGGCGATGGTGAAGATCAGCGTGCTTTGCACGGTGGCGAGCATGACGAAGGCCAGGCGTTGCCGTTTTTTGATCAAGTCTGTCACGTTCTGATCCCTCCAATCGCGGGCGCGCATGTCCGTTCGGCATGCGGGCCGAGGCGTTGTCTTTGTGATGATGCTGTAAGCGAACCGGCGGGCGTATCGGCTCAGCCGCTTTCGTAACCTTCGATGGCGAGGCCGGCGTCGAGCCAATCGGGAAAACCCAGTTCAAAACGGCGAGCGACCCAACCGCGCGCTTTGAGGATTGCCAGCGCATCGGCAGACAGCACGCAACGGATACCGCGGCAATAAGCAACGACAAGCTTCTCTCGCGGCAGTTCGGCCAGCCGATTTTCCAGTTCCTCGAGGGGGATGTTGATCGCCCGCGGCAAGTGCCCGGCGGCGAACTCGTCTTCCGGCCGGACATCGAGCAACACGATCGAATCTTCGTGCATGCGACGCAGCAACTCTTCGCGTGTTATGCTCTCCAGGAGGTTGGAGCGGCCGCTGCTGCCTTCGATCAGATCGCGGATCTGGACGCTGTTGTAGGCGGCGAGACTGCGCAAGGCGGCAAGCAAAGCCTCGATCGGACCATTGCCGAGGCGATAGAGCACGCGCTTGCCATCGCGGCGGGTCTGCACCAGGCCGGCACGCTTCAACCCCTGCAGATGCTGCGAGGCATTGGCCACGCCGAGGCCGGTCAGTTCGATCAACTGCTCCACGGCTTTTTCGCCCTCCGCGATATGGTGCAGCAACACCAGCCGATGAGCATGGCCAAGAGTGCGGGCGATGTCCGCGGACAAGTCAAAGAGAGGATGGTGGGAGTCAGCATCTGTCATGACTTCGCTCTAACACCATTCAAACATTCGATCAATCTATTGAATGTTGTTTTTCATCAAGGTATGACGGCGATCAATTCGACCACCGGGAATATCTGGAGTGGAACAATGAACGGCGATCTCATCCTGCGGGCTGTGCTCATTGGCGTCGGAGCTACCGCGGCAATGGACCTCTGGGCGCTTTTCCTGAGGCGCATGTTTGGAATTCCGTCCCTCGACTATGCCTGGGTCGGACGCTGGCTCCTGCATTTTCGGCATGGCCGCTTTGCACATGAGAACATCGCGAAAGCAGCCCCGATTTCCGGCGAAGCCATCCTCGGCTGGTGCGCGCACTATGCGATCGGCATTGCCTTTGCGGCACTTATGCTGGCGCTCGGCGGGGCCGGCTGGGCGCAACACCCCACCCCGCTGCTCGCGTTGACCGTCGGTCTCGTGACTGTCGTTTTTCCATTCTTTATCATGCAGCCAGCCTTTGGCTTTGGCATTGCCGCGTCTCGCACGCCCAAACCCGCCATCTCGCGCCAGCGCAGCTTGATCGCGCACTTCTCCTTCGGCGTCGGGCTCTATCTCTCAGCCCTGCTGCTCGCTTCGATTTCCGCCTAAACTGCATCGATTCCCCGCGGTGATCCGCTGGACAAAAGTCCCGCTCGGAGCAAAAGACGATGAGAATACTGGCGATCTGCGGCAGCCTGCGTGCGCGCTCCTCCAATCTCGCCGTGCTGCAGGCAGCGCAGATCCTCGCGCCACCGTCGCTTGAGATAACGCTCTTCGATGAACTGGAGGCACTGCCCTATTTCAATCCGGACCAGGATACAGACACTCCGCCTTCGTCCGTGTTGCGGTTGCGCAAGGCAATCGGCAGCGCCGATGGCCTGCTCATATGCAGCCCGGAATATGCGCGCGGCATTGCCGGTATCATGAAAAACGCGCTGGACTGGCTGGTCAGCAGCTTTGAATTTCCGGAGAAGCCCGTTGCCGTCATCAACGCGTCCCAACGATCAACGCATGCCGATGCGGCGCTGCGCCTGACATTGCAGACGATGTCGGCTCGTCTGATCGAGGATGCGTCGATCACCTTGCCCCTGCTGGGACGCAATCTCGACGCGGCAGGGATCGCTCAGGATCCGGAGCTTTCGTCGCAATTGCAAACTGCGCTCGAACATATGGAGCGGATCACCGGCGGCCTGACCGCAAAGCTGCAATCAGAATGACGCCGCGCGCAATCGTCCGTTGTCAGCTGGCGAGTTTTCGCTGATGCCCAGCCGCGCTTTCGAAATCGAAGAACTTCTGGATCGCGAGTGCCGACGCGCCGCGCAACCAGACATTGTTGTCCCAGTCCACTTCCAGCGGCGGCGGCGCCCCGAAGGAATTCTCCTTCACCGCCCGGGCGAGAGGATCGATAAGCGCCCTGCCGAAACGCACCGCCTCGCCACCGACAACGACGACCTCAGGATCGACAAGGTCGATCATGCCGACCAGCCGTTCGCCGATTTCACGACCGATCTTGCCGAGATAGGCCAACGCTATCGGGTCGCCACTCTCGGCCGCCGCCTGCAAGTCGTCGCCTGACCCTCCGTCTCGCAACTCCTGCCATCCCCTTATGATACCGGACTCCGAAAGGCGCCGGTTCCAGCTCAGTCGATCACTCGTCGCCCCGCCATCCCTGTCCGGGCGCACGAAGCCGATCTCACCCGCAGCGAAGCGCGCGCCCCGATGTATCTGGCCATTGAAGATCAAGGCCGCCCCAACGCCGGCGCTTATCACAAGCACCAGGGCGGACCCATGTGTGCGCCCATATCCAAACAATTGCTGGGCGATCGCGAAAGCATTGACGTCGTTTTCCACCCAGACCGGCACGCTGATACGCGCTGCGATCAACTCGGCAACGGGCACATTGCTCCAGCCGAAGTCATGGAATTCAAGGCAGATCCCACGATTGACATCGATAAGCCCCGGCATGGCAACTCCGATGCCGACCAGTTTTCGCGCATTGCCATTTTCCCTTTGCAAAACGGCCACCCCGCTTTCCACCGCGGCAGCAATCGCCTCTGGATCGTGGCTGGACAAGGGCACCCTGCATGTCCCGATCGGCCGTGTGGACAGATCCGTCAGCGTGCCTTCCACCCTGTCCGCCATGAGCTTGAACCCGATGGACCAATGTTGCTGATAGTCGATGCTGAGCGGGATGGGCTTGCGTCCACCCGTGCTTTGCATGCCCTTTCCTTCGACCAGCATGCCTTCATTGATGAGTTCCGCCGTGACACCGGTAACTGCCGCAGGGCTGAGGCCGGTCATGGCCGCGATCTCGACGCGGCTGAGTCCACCTTCGCGGCGCAGGCAATTGAGAACCAGCCGCCTGTTCAACGCGCGAGTTGTGCTTTGATCGCCTTTGATCATGTTTAATTCAATAAATTAATGTCGCTGTGGCGCGCATATTGCGCCACAGTCCTACGCAGATCAAGCTCCCGCAAATTACGACCTTAGGATCAACTGTCCGAAGCTTGGCCGGCCAAGTGCGCCAGCGCTATTGCTAAGAATTTCCTCCTCTTATTTTGCAACCGAGCGAATCGGCAGTAGACGATTGACCTCTCAAAAACTTGGCCCCTTCTTCGTTTTGAACCGAAGAAAGGGGCCAATAGCTTTGCTGACAAATCGCCGATTCTATTTCTGAATGTCGGCTTTGGTCTTCGCAACCTCGTCGGCGCTCATCTCGCCGACCGTCTCGACCTTGCCATCCTTGACTTTCCACAATCGGAACGGGCCGGTGATGTCACCATACTGGTCGAAGGAAACCGGGCCGATAACGCCTTCGTATTTCACCGGCTTGCCTTCCTTGATCAGCGCAAGAGCCTTGGCGAATTCCTCCTTGCCGGCATGGATCGGCTCACCCTTGGCGGAGACCACTTCCGGGATCGCGGCCTTGATCGCCGCCGCGTCACCCTTGCCGGCCTTGGCAATGGCCAGTGCCACGATCGCGCCGGCATCGTAGGAACGGTCCGCAGCCGGGGCATCCGGCTTGATGCCGCCGGAAAACGCCTCGTAGGCACCATAGAAATAATCGGTCGACGCAGTCTTGCTCGTGCCGGACGAGGTGCCATAAGCATCGCTGAGATATTGTGCGCCGACCGCATCGATGAACTCGGCGGAATTCATGCCGTCATTGAGCAGGAATTTCTGGGCGCCGCCGCCGGAAATCCAGGCACGTGCGATCGTCGCGCCGTCGACTGGATAGCTGACCAGATAAAGCGCTTCCGGCTCACCAGCCATCGCCGCACTGGCTTCGGCGGAGTAACTCGCCTGTTTTTCGTTGTAAGGCGTGGTCGAGGTGATGGTGCCGCCGAGCTTCTTGTAAGCGTCGGCGAATTCCTTGACCATGTTGACGCCGAAGTCGTTGTTGACGTGGATGACGGCGAGCTTCTTCAGGCCGCTGTCGATTGCATATTTGGCAGCGGCGGTGCCTTGCAGCGCATCCGAGGTGATGGTGCGGAAGAAGACACCGTTGGTCTTGCCATCCTTGCCAAGAGCAGTCAGCGTCGGCGACGAAGAGGCTGGCGACACCTGCACGATCCCAGCAGGAGCGGTCACCGAGGTCAGGATCGGAATCGACACCGATGAGATGATGCCGCCGATGATGACCGGCACCTTCTTGATGTTGACCAGTTGGGTCGCCTGATCGACGGCCACGTTGCCCTGGCTCTGGCTGTCGCGTGTGTCGGTGACGAGCTTGCAGCCACCGATGCCACCGGCCTCATTGAAGTCACGGAAGGCCATTTCCACGGATTTCGCGCCCGCCTGGCCATACTCGCCGGCAGGGCCGGTCAGTTCCATGACCAGCCCAACGGTGATGTCGCAATCCGCGGCCGAGACCGGCGCGGCTGACATGGCCAACGCCGCCAGCATTGTGGTGGCGAAAAGATGTTTCTTCATATCACTTCCCCTTTGTTATGGCCGAGCTCCCGACACGGCCTTGTTTGGTAGACTTGCGGGCCGCCCTGGCTCAGGCAGCTCCCTTGTTGAGGTTGTATTTCATGATCGAGCCGTGACGGCCGTGGCGGTCACGCTCGAGCGTGTAGACATCGCCCTCGATTTGCCGAGCTCGCGCCGACACGGCTTCGATCCGATCCTGGTCCTGGTCGGTCAGCCTGATGTCTGAAATGGCAAGGTTCGACGCAAGATGCGCGCGACTGCGCGCGCCGACGATAACGGCAGCAACCGAGGGCTGCGACAGCATCGCCGCGCTGGCGATGGTGGCAATGTCGACACCATGGCGGTCTGCCACGGCACGCAGCGTCCGCAACAATTCCTGGAACAGATCCCAGCCACCGAAATCGTCGATGATCAGTTTGTATTTGAGCAGCGACCGGTTCTCGTAGGGTTCGGCGGGTTCCGCCATGCCGAGCCAGCGGTCGCCGAGGAAACCACCGGCGACGGTGCCGTAGCACAAGAACGCGATGCCCGTTTCCGCGGCAAGGGCAGCCATGCGCTTGGCCGGCCGCGTATCGAGCAGCGAATATTGCACCTGCATCGAGGTCAGCGGCACCCCGGCCGCGATGATCGCCTCGACGTGATCGGTGTCGAAATTGGTGCCGCCGATCCGGTCGATCTTGCCGGCCTGCCGCAACTCGTTCAGCCAGCCCGCAGTCTCCAACCAGCGTGATGCCTCGTAGTCCCACCAATGGAACTGAACCAGGTCGAGCCGGTCGAGGTTGAGCCGCCGCAGAGATTGATCAATGACACTCTCGACATATGCCTTGGTGATGCGCGGCAGGACATCGAGATCGGGCACGAATTTGGTGTGCACCTTGATGCGATCGAGTGCCTGTTGGCCACGCTCATCCCGGTAACGCAGCCGGAAACGCCCGATCAGTTCCTCGACTCCGGTGTAGATGTCGGCACAATCGAACGCGGTGATGCCAGCGTCGGCAAAGGCTATCATGTCGGCAACGGGATCGTCGCTCGACGCGGCGCCATGACCGCTGGCCATCTGCCAACCGCCACGGATAACCCGCGAAATCTCATAGTCCGGCGCCAGACTGGCTCTCTGCATGCTCTTCGTCTCAATCATCGTTCAGAGGCACGGCCGTCGTTTCGGCATGGCTGAAGCGGCGCAAGCCGGTTCGGGTGATGCGGAAACGCGAGCTGCAATTTGGATCGGGACAAGCGACCTCGGCATCGGTTGTCATCCAGTCGTTCCTGTGCGTCGGCCGCTGCTTGGCTGGCAGGAGGGGCAGTAGCGCAGCCAGCGAATAGATCGAAAAACCCTGCCCTTCCGGCAGATGCAGCATCTCGCCGCGCATTTCGAAATAATCGCCGACCCTGGCGCCGCAATAGATCGCCCCGCCTTCTGGCGCAGTCACCTCAACACGCAGATCATAGAGATCGAAGGAATCATCGTCAGCCATGTCGCAGCTCCCGCGCGTCGGCCTCTTCGTCGTCGAGGCGGCCACGGATCAGGTTGAACGACCGGGTGATGTCGTCGGTCAGCGACTTGACGGAGCCGGCAACGTCGCGGCGCTCGAGGGCTTCGATCAGCGCCCAGTGATGATGTGTAGCCGGGATGTCGCGGTTCTCGTCATGAATCTGGGCTGCGGTGCGGACATAAGGCCCCGACTGCAGCCAAAGGCTTTCGACGATCGGGATCAGCACCGCCGAACCGGCGGCCCGATAGATGTAGAAATGAAACGCGTGATTGAGCTCAGACGTCTTGTGCGCCTTGTCGTGATCGTTGCTGGCGAAAGCGGCCTCGCAGGCCGCAGTCAATCGCCTGAGCTCGATGAAGTCGGCAGTGGCCAAATTGGGCAAGGCCAGCGCCGTGATCTGCCCTTCGATGAGGCAGCGCGCGCGAGCCAGATCTTCCAATCGCTCCCGCGTGATCAGCGGCACCCGCACGGAGCGGTTGGGGAGCGCCTCCAATGCCTGTTCGGAAACCAGACGCCCGAGCGCCTCGCGCACCGGCATGGTGCTGGTCTCGAGGATTTCGGCAAGGTCGACGATGCGCATCATCTCGCCTGCGTCGAACATGCCGTGGATCAGAGAGCGCCGCAGTTCGGCATATACACGATCATGCAGCGTCTCGCGTACGACCGGCGAAAGTGCGCTGCGGCGGCTCATGCCGCAGATCCCCCGCGACGGTTCAGGCAGATTTCACGGATTTCGTGATCAGACATTTCGTCCACCATTCGAAGCCCTCAAGCCATTGCTCATTTTCGTAGTTGCAATTTGCTCCGATGTAAAGTTTGATCAAACATCACAGATCAAAAAAATCGATCGGCCACAATGCAGCCTGTCGCAGATGCTCCTTCCGACATACCCCGCGGTCCGCTGGTCGAGGCGCGCGAACTGGTCAAGCAGTTTGGCGGCCTCCGCGCTGTCGACAGCATGTCTATCAGCCTGCATCGCGGCGAGATGGTCGGACTGATCGGGCCAAATGGCGCCGGCAAGACGACCCTCTTCAACCTCATCGCGGGCAGCCTTAGGCCGACATCCGGCTCGATCCGCATCGGCGGCGTCGAAGTCGCACAGGAGCGGTCGGAGCAGCGTATCGCACGTGGCATTGGACGCACGTTTCAGATTCCGCGTCCCTTCGCTGAAATGACAGTGCTGGAGAATGTCCTGACCGGCAGCCAGCGGCAGTCCGGCGAACGCATCTGGATGAACTTTCTCCAGCCGGGTCGTGTCGCAACCGAAGAGCGTCAGGCCGTCGACAAAGCCCGTGCGCTGCTGGACTTCGTCAAACTGTCCGGGCTGGAGGCTGAACCCGCGCGGGTTCTATCGGGCGGACAACGCAAGCTCCTGGAACTGGCACGCGTGCTGATGGCGGACCCCGAGACGATTCTGCTCGACGAACCGGCCGCCGGTGTCAATCCGACACTGCTCGAACTCATCATCGATCGCGTGCTCGAACTCAACGGCCAGGGCAGATCGATCCTGCTGATCGAGCACAACATGGATATGGTCGCCCGGCTATGCGGCCGTGTCGTCGTCATGGCTGCAGGAAAATTGCTGACGGAGGGAACGCCCGACGAAGTGTCGCGCAACCGCACCGTGATCGACGCCTATCTCGGCGAGGTCGCAGCATGACAGAGCCACCCTCCATCGCGCTGTCCACGCAAGCCCTCGTGGCAGGCTACGAGCCCGACCTGCCGATCGTGCGTGGCATCGACTTTTCGGTTCGCAGCGGCGAACTCGTCGTCGTTCTCGGCCCCAACGGCGCCGGTAAATCCACCTTCGTCAAGGCGATCGCCGGGCTGGTACCAATCCACTCAGGGATCACCCTGCTTGGTGATTTCGACATCACCGCCGTGCCGACGCATGAGAAGATCCGGCACGGGCTGGCCTTCGTGCCGCAGACCGAAAACATCTTCGCGACCATGTCGATCCAGGACAATCTCCTGCTGGCTGCAAATGTTCTGCCCAGGGAAAAGCGCGGCCGCCGCGTGGCGGACCTCTATGCGATGTTCCCCGATCTCGCGGCCCGTCCATCGCTGCGCGCCGGCCTGCTCTCGGGAGGCCAGCGCCAGATGCTGGCGGTGGCACGGGCGCTGATCGTCGAGCCGAGCGTTCTGATCCTGGACGAACCGTCGGCCGGCCTTTCCCCCAAGATCGTACAGGATGTCTTTTCACAGTTGAAAGCGATCAACGACACCGGCGTAACCATCATCCTGGTCGAGCAGAACGTGAAGGCGGCCCTCGTCATCGCCGATCGCGCGGCGATCCTCGTCGAAGGGCAGCTGCGCCATGAGGGACCGGCAGCGACACTCGCCGAGGACCCGATCGTCGCCGAGCTTTATCTCGGCGCCCGCCCCGCCGGAAAGGCGACCACGCCATGAACCCGCAATTGATCATGGATGGCCTTATCGCTGGCGCGATGATCGGGCTCGGCGCCATCGGCATCACGCTCACCTATTCGATCCTGCGCTTCGCCAATTTCGCGCATGGCGAAATGATCAGCTGGGGCGCCTATCTCACGCTCGCCGTGAGCAGCCTGCTCGGTTCACTGTCGGGAGCGCTGTTCAAACCGATCGGGCCATTTTCCTTCGGCTGGTCGCTGCCGCTTGCCATACTTGCTGCCGTAGCGCTGACGGCGGCACTGGCGCTGCTGGTCGATGCCCTTTTGTTCGGTCCCTTGCGCCGACGCCGCAGCGCCATCATCATCATGGTGATGGCGAGCTTCGGGGCCTCGCTGGCTTTGCGCAGCCTGCTCGAATTCCTGTTCACCTCAAAACCCGTCTACTTTTCCAAGGCCCTGCAGATCGCGCTTCCGCTCGGCGGCGGCCTGCGCGCCACGCCCGACCAGCTCCTGTCGCTGGCCGTTGCCGCGCTTCTCGTCATGGTCGTTCACATCCTGCTGACGCGCACGGCGATCGGTCGTTCCATGCGCGCCGTCAGCGAGAACCAGCAGCTTGCCGGCGTTGCCGGCATCGATGTCCGCAAGGTGATCCGCACCGTCTGGGTGCTGGGTGCCGGGCTTGCCTGCATTGCAGGCGTCATGGCTGGCCTTCTGGTGCAGATCCGGCCCTATATGGGTTTCGACCTGTTGTTGCCGCTGTTTGCAGCCGCGATCCTCGGTGGCATCGGCAGCGTGCCCGGTGCCATGCTGGCAGGCCTGATCGTTGGTCTTGCCGAAGCGCTCGGCGTGCAGCTGATCGGCGCGGAATGGCGCGCAGCCGTCGCCTTCATGATCCTCGTCTTCGTCCTGTTGTTGCGTCCGCAAGGGCTGTTCGGGAGGGCCGAATGAGTGTGGAACTGATCGCCTATATCGCGTTCTTCCTGACCATGGCCCTGACTTACGCCGTCATGTGCCTGGGTCTCAACGTGCAGTGGGGGCAGACCGGCCTGTTCAACGTCGGCGTCGCCGGCTTCGTGGCCATCGGCGCCTACGTCTCCGCGCTGTTGACCACGCCCGATGCGCCGGACCGTTTTGGTGGCTTTGGCCTGCCAATACTGGTGGGCTGGCTGGGAGCGGCGCTTGCCACGGGCTTCGCCTCGTTTCTTGTCGGCTGGCTGACGATCAGGCTGCGCGCCGACTATCTCGCCATCGCCACCTTCGGCGTCGCGGTGACGGTGCAACTCGTCGCCCTTAACCTGCAAAGCATCACCGGCGGCCCCTTCGGCATCGGTTTCATTCCAAGGCCTTTTGCCAATTTGGCCGGCGATCCGCTGGCCTTCAGCCTGCTCAACCTCGGCGTGCTGGTTGTCGTGGTCGTCCTGCTCTACTTCGCGCTCGAACATTTGTTGCGCAGCCCGTGGGGACGCGTGCTGCGCGCCATCCGGGAAGAGGAAACAGCAGCGCTGGCGCTGGGCAAGAACGCGACCGGCTTCCGCCTGCAGGCCTTCGCCATCGGCGGTGCCATCATGGGTCTGGCTGGAGCCACCCAGGCGCATTTCGTCGGCTTCATCGCGCCCGACAATTATGTCCCACTGCTTACCTTCCAGGTCTGGGCCATGCTGATCGTCGGCGGTTCCGGCAACAATCGCGGCGCCATCCTTGGGGCCATCTTGGTCTGGGGCATCTGGGCGGCTTCAGCCGGCGCCATCGCCTCGCTGTTCCCCCCGGACCAGCAGGCTCGGGCTGCCGCACTGCGGATCGTGCTGATCGGCGTCGGCCTGTGCGCGATCCTGCTGCTGCGGCCCCGCGGCATCCTCGGCGAGGAACGCGTGGTTTCACGCCATCTCGCCCGCCTGAAGCCGGGACGCCGGATGACATCCAACACCAGCCCTTCCGTTTCCGAGCGAGGCCCAAATGCCAACCACTCCTGAACGCACGACGTTGGCAGGGCTCGATATCAGCCGCTTGCTGTGCGGCCTGTGGCAGGTCGCGGACATCGAGAAAGGTGGCACGACTCTCGACCCCGAGCGAAGTGCCGATGACTTGCAGGCCTATGCCGCGGCCGGGTTCGACACGTTCGACATGGCCGACCATTACGGCAGCGCCGAAATCATCACGGGCCGACTGCTGGCGCGCTACCCCGAGGGCAAGCGACCACTGGCTTTCACCAAGTGGTGCCCGGAACCCGGCCCCATGACAGCCGATGTCGTGCGAAAAGGCGTGCGGGAGCGGCTCGACCGGCTCGGCATTGCAAAGGTCGACCTGCTGCAATTCCATTGGTGGAGCTTCGAGCATCCGGCATGGCTGGATGCGCTGCACGAAATGGCGCGGCTCAGGCAGGAAGGCCTGATCGGGGCGATCGGCGTCACCAACTTCGATGCCGCGCATCTGGGTCTGGCTCTTGCCGACGGTATCCCGCTTGCTTCCAATCAGGTTTCCTTCTCCCTGGTGGACCGCCGTGCTGCCGGAGCGCTCTCCGAACTCTGTATGCGTAGCGGAGTCAGGCTGTTTGCCTACGGAACCCTGTGCGGTGGTTTTCTGTCGAACAAATGGCTGGGCGCACCGGAGCCGGCGTCGATCGCCGACTGGAGCCGCTCGAAATACAAACGCTTCATCGACACTGCCGGCGGCTGGGAAGCCTTCCAGGCTGTGCTCGGCGCGGCAGGCGAAATCGCACGCAAGCACAAGGTCTCGATCTCCAACGTCGCGACACGCTGGGTGCTGGAACATCCGTCCGTCGCTGCAGCCATCATCGGCGCACGGCTCGGCGAAAGCGAACATCGCGAAGACAATCTGAAAGCCTTCTCGTTCGCGCTCGATGAAGAGGACCTGGCTCGGCTTGAGGCGGCCTTTGCCGGCACACAGCCGATCCCTGGTGATTGCGGCGACGAATATCGCCGCCCACCCTTTCTGACCGCGTCGGGCGACCTCAGCCATCATCTCGACGCCCTGCCCTCGATCTATGTGGCAGCACCCGTTCCAGGACGGCCGGGGCGCTCACGCGTCTCGTCCGGCAGCGTCTGGGAACCCATCGCCGGCTTCAGCCGCGCCGTGCGGGTGAAGGATACGATCCGCGTTTCCGGCACGACCGCCACCCATGGCGCAGACCGTTGTGTCGCGCCCGGCGATGTCGGAGCGCAGACCACCTACATCCTCGACAAGATCCTGGCTTCGATCGCGGCACTCGGCGGCCGGGCAGAGGATGTCGTGCGCACGCGCATCTATCTTCGCGATGCTTCCTTGTGGGAGCCGGCATCGCGGGCGCACGGCCGCGTCTTCGGCGAAATCAAGCCGGCGAACACCATGATCGCGGCCGGCGCCCTCATCGGCGACTACGAGGTCGAGATCGAAGCGGAGGCGGTCATCGACTGATCCGGGGCGGCTGCCCTTATTGCCTGGCTGGAGCGATCTCGCGCGGCGTCACGCCGAAACGGCGCCGGAACGCAGTCGAGAAATTGGCGGGGCTGGTATAGCCGGCGATATCACTGGCTCCTTGCACGGTCACGTCTCCAGCCTGCAGGGCGAGGAATGCGCGCTCCAGCCGGCGGTCGCGGATGTATTCGAAAACGCTGGTCCCTTCTGCCTGCCGGAACAGTCGCTGCAGGCCACTGGCGCTGATACCGGCAGCCCGGGCAATCATTTCCACACTCAGCGCTGCGCCTGGCCGACTGTCGACGAGCTCCTTGGCCCGCTGTAGCCGGACGATGTCCTGGCGAGCAATGCCTGTACCCGACGAAAGCCTTCGCCCGGATTGCGTCACGGCGGCGAGCGTCTCGAGGATTATCTCGATGGCACGGCCCTCAAGATACAGCTTGTGCAATGCCGGCGAGAGTCCGGAAGGCGCCATCACCTGCTGAACGAGATCGATGACCCGCGGCGTCAATGTCCAGGCATGATGCGCAAGATGATCCTTCAGGAAGCGGCTGGCCGGTCGCGCGTCCTGCATCTCTTCAAGCCCGTCGCGGTCGAACCACTCCGGCGTAGCCGAGACCACGAGATGACGCACATGCTGTCGACCGCGCGATGCTCGCCGGAAACTTTCGGAGTTGACGCTCATGATGGCACTGCCCCGCATGGCGCTTCGCGGATCTCCCTTGAACTCGAAATGGCGGTCACCGATGTCGAGGTCAACCTGGCCGTCGAGGAAGATGATGCAGGACAAGCCTTCCTTGAGATGCGAGGTCACGGTGAACATCCGTTCCTCGACAACATCGCCGCCATGAAGAAAGAGGCCGCTGCGCAGTTCCTGATGCAGCATCCTGCCTTCGATCAGCGTGTCCTCCTCGGCAAGACGATCGTCGGGGCTGTCGAGGACGACCCCGTCCCTGGCCATGAAATCACGGACGCGCACCCGCTTGCCCTGCCCAGGCAGGTCGAGACCTCTGTCCGTTTGTGGCACCGTTGACATCGCTTTCCGCTCGCATGCCAACCGCCGGCATCGCAAGGCTGAAGAATCATTCCCGCGCAAAGATGTCTGATCGTCCGGCAAAGGTCCCGGCGTTGTCACATATGCTTTGCTGCCCTATCCACTACTTTAACTTGACAAATGCAGTCAAATTTATTTGGGGCTTGGAATGGTTCGAATTGGTGTCACGGAATACCAGGTAGGCAAAGCATGGGGCGCCGTTCATGGCCGCCTGTTGCGCACCTCGACCCTGGCTTTCGGGGCGGTGTTGGCACTGCCGTTGTCTGCAGGCGCCCAGAATGCGAAAGAATCCACTCAGCTGGAAAAGATCACCCTCGAGGGCGAAAGCGCTCGTGGTCCCGACAAAGGCATTGTTGCCAAGCAAAGCACCAGCGCTTCGAAGACCAACACGCCGCTGAAGGAAACGCCGCAGGCCGTCAGCGTCGTCACGCGTGAGCAGATGAAGGCCCAGGGCGTCGACAGTGTCGCCGACGCGCTGCGCTACACGCCAGGCGTTCTCCCTGACCCGAACGGCTTCGACGTCCGCTACGACTGGCTCTATATTCGCGGGTTCAATGCCTATGGCACGACGTGGCTCGACGGGCTGGTGATGCCCGGTGATCCGTCCGGCTATGCCACGCCCACCGTCCACCCCTATGCCCTCGAACGCGTTGAAGTCATCAAGGGGCCGGCCTCGGTCCTCTATGGACGCGCCGTGCCCGGCGGGCTGGTCAACCTCGTCAGCAAGCGTCCCCAGGAGACCGCACACCGCGAAGCGTCGATCAAGACAAGCGGCTTCGGAGGTATCGAGGGCGCTATCGATGTCACCGGCCCCCTCACGCCGGATGGCGAATGGCTCTACCGCTTCACCGGCCTTGCCAAGAACATGCATACCCAGATCGACATGGAGCGCGATCGCAAGATCGTGCTGGCTCCAAGCCTGACCTGGAATCCTACCGCTGACACTTCGCTCACGCTCTATGGCTACTACCAGCGCGACCGCGACGTCTTCAGCCCGCGTTTCTATCCGGCTTCCGGCACATTGCTGCCCAATCCTGCCGGGCAAATTCCTCGCGACCTCTTCCTGGCCGACCCCAATGCCAACCAGTTCAACCGAGACTTCTTCGCCACTGGCTACGAGTTCTCGCATCGTTTCAGCGAGACCTGGACCTTACGCCAGAACCTTCGTTACGCCCGCGCCGAACAGGATATGTTCCTGGCCCTCGTCAACCCCGCCTTTGCCTACACAGGCGCTCCGTCCAGCCAGTTGAACCGGGTTTCCGGTGTAGCCGACGACAGCCTTTCCACCTTTGCGGTCGACAACCAGGCTGAGGCGGTGTTCGACACCGGGGCGCTCAACCACACCGTGCTGTTCGGCCTCGACTATGTGCACAGTGTCTCCGACACCAATTTCGGCAATACCGGGCCTGGTGTGAGCGTGCCACCGCTCGACTTCCTCAATCCGATCTATGGACGGATCATCCCGAATGCCCCGATCCAGCGCTCGGGCCTTCAGAAACAGGACCAGATCGGTTTCTACGCCCAGGACCAGATCCGCTATGACCGCTGGGTCGGCACGTTCGGATTGCGCTATGACCGATCCAAGGTCGAAAGCACGAACCGCATGCTGGCGAACGCGCAACCGGTCAAGACCGAGGACGATCAGGTGACCTGGCGTGCCGGCCTCACCTACCTCTTCGACAACGGCCTGGCGCCCTACGCCAGCTACACCACATCGTTCCTGCCTACGCTCGGAACAGACAAGGCGAACAATCCCTTCCGCGCGCAGACCGCCCAGCAATTCGAGGTCGGCGTCAAATACGAACCTGTCGGCGCGCGCGGCATGATTGGCCTGTCGGTGTTCGACCTGACGCTTGAGAATGCGTTGACCCCCGACCCGAAAGACTCGCGCTTCTCCGTCCAGGCAGGCAAGCAACGTGTGCGCGGCGTCGAACTCGAAGGCAAGATGGAGCTCACGCCTGAACTCGACGTGTTGGCCGCCTATGCTTATTCGCATTCGGAAGTGCTCCGCTCGAACAGGCCGGTCGAACTCGGTCGCGAAATGCTCAGGCTGCCCGAGCACCAGGCCAGCCTGTGGGCAATCTATCGGCCGACCTACGTGCCCGGCCTTGCCCTCAGCGCGGGCGTACGCGCCACGTCGTCCTACCAGACCGACAGCACCTACCTGGCGCAACTGCGTATCCCGGCCCGCACCCTTGTCGATATCGGCGCCGAATATGACTTCGGGGCAGTCGACAAGACGTTCGAAGGCACCAGGCTGCAGGTCAATGTCAGCAATCTGTTCGACAAGAAGTATGTTTCGCACTGCCTGAACCTGACCGGCGGCAGCTGCAATTACGGTGCCGGACGGACGATCACCGCAGGCATCAACTACACATGGTGACGATATCCGGCCACCATATCCGGGGAACGCGCGCCGCCTTGGCGCCGATCCTGCTGCGCCCCGCAATCCTGATGTTTGGCCTGGCCTTGCTGTTCTGCAGCTTCGGCTGGCGGTCAGCCCATGCCGAGATCATGCTGATCGATGCAGCCGGCCGCGAAGTGAGGCTGGAAAAACCGGCAACGCGAATCGTGACGAACGAGAGCCTGCTTCTGCTTTCCTTGGCGCTGATCGATGCCGATCCGGCCGCAAAGATCGTGGGATGGGCCGCACCCAGACGCCTCGACAGCGGTGTCCTGGCCGCTTTCCGCAAGCGGTTTCCACAGTCCATGGACATTCCCGAGGTCGGCGGCGTATTGCCAACCAAGAGTTCCGCCGAAGCAATCCTCAGCGCGCGTCCGGATATCTTCGTCGTCAGCATCTGGGATCCCGGCTGGAACGACATTGTCGAGATCCTGAAATCCGCCGGTGTCCCGACGATCTTCCTGGACAGTCCGAAGAACAGCACACTCAGCCCGGCTGAGGTTACCGCCTTCTCGATGACGTTGCTCGGCAGGGCGATCGGCCAGGATGCCAGGGCCGGGGAATATGCCGGGTACGCCAAGGAACGCTACCGTCTGATCGAAGAACGGCTGAAGCGCGCGACAGATCGGCCGAGCGTACTGATAGACGCCCACGCCGGTGCCGTCTGCTGTTCGTCGCCAGGCGCAAGCAACCGAATGACCGAAGCCGTCGAAATGGCTGGCGGACATAGCATCGGTGCCGATGTTCCTGGCTATGACGGACAGCTCAGCGCCGAGTTCGTCCTCGGCGCAGACCCCAGGGTCTATATCGCGACCGGCGGCCCGCACCTTGCCGCACAGGGCGGCCTGGTGGTTGGAGGCGGGGTGAGCGCGCAAGCGGCTCGAGCCTCGCTGCGCACAGCGGTTGGTCGCGATTTCCGCGGCGAGCTGACGGCGGTGCGTAACGGACGTGCCTACGCTGTATCGCATCAACTCTCGATCTCGGCCCTGAGCTTTCTCGTTTTCGAATGCTTCGCCAAATGGCTGCATCCGGAGCTCTTCAGCGATCTCGATCCAGACCGCACCCTGGCAGAGATCAACAAACGCTTCATGGCCATACCGCTCGAAGGCACGTTCTGGATCGGTTTGAAGGAAGATGCCGCGGCAGCCCCGCAATAAGGCCTCCAACCGAGCATCCGGTGCATGAAGAGACCCAAGCTGAACGCAAGGCTTTGATCATGATGACATTTTCCGCCCAGACCCGTGTGGCGCTGTCCAATCCTGAAGCAATCATCGCGCCGGTCTGCGAACACATGCTCGAACATGGCGGCGTCGCGCGCACGGAGGATGGCGTCCGTATCCTCGAATTCTCCGGTGCGCGTGCGCGATTCAGCCTGACCAATGACGGAACATTGGTCGACGTCGAGGCAGACAGCCTGGAGAGCCTCTATTTCGTGCGGGTTGCAGTTGCCTCGCATATCCTGGAATTCGCGGAGCCCGCCGCCCCCACCATCGTCTGGCACGGCGATGGCGATGACCTGGCGCGCCCGCCCAATTTCCAGATCCTGCGCATAACCGCTGTACAGGACATCACGCCGCATATGCGCCGCATCTCATTTCACGGCGACAACGTAGCCCGCTTCGCGGGAATGAGTGCGCTGCATCTCAATCTCCTTTGCCAGCATCCCGACCTCGCGGCACCGCAGTGGCCGACGGTCGGCAGCAACGGACTGGCCCAATGGGGCGATCCGGCAAGACGCCCGGCCTTTCGAAAATACACAGTGCGCTCGCTAGATGTCGCTGCAGCCAGGCTCGACATCGACTTCGTGCTCCATGCCGATGCCGGCCCCGGTTCGGCGCTCGCCGAGACCGCACGGATCGGTGCCGAAATCGGTGTCATCGGCCCGGGCGGCGGCGGCCTTGTCGATGCCGACTGGTATCTCTTCGCGGGAGACGAGACTGCCCTGCCCGCCATTGCCCGTATGCTGGAATGCCTTCCCGCGCAAACGCGTGGCAAGGCATTCATCGAAGTCCCTGACAAGAGCGAAGTCCAGCAGCTCAAATTCCAGGCTGGGATCGAGGTGACCTGGCTTCATCGCAACGGTGCCGCCGCGGGCACGACATCACTGCTGATCGATGCAGTGCGAGGCACCAATCTTCCGGACGATGAATCGTCCGTCTACGTCTGGGCCGGCTGCGAATTCGCCACGTTCCGGCAGATTCGCAGCTATTGCCGCGGCGAGCTCGGGCTGAACAAGGAACAGCACCTGGTGGTGTCCTATTGGAATCGCGGCAACAGCTCCGAGTGAACACGCGCTCTGCCGCGAACCATGCTTGCCAGGAATGACCGCTGCCATCATTCCTCGGGGAGAAAGGCAGGATTGTAGACGATTTCCCAGAGATGGTCGTCCGGGTCCTGGAAATAGCCGGCATAACCGCCCCAGAACGTCTTCTGCGCAGGTTTCACCGGCCTCGCTCCGGCGGCGATGGCTTTTTCCATCACGGCATCCACCTCCGCTTCGCTGGCCACATTGTGGCCAAGCGTCAGTTCGGTGGGGCTACGGCCGGTTTTCGCTATCCCTGCATCATGGGCAATGTCGTCTCGCGCAAAAAGCGCGAATTTCGACCCACCCTGCAGATCGAAGAAGACAACGGCGCCATGCTCGAATTCGGTACCGATGATGCCTTCCGTCGGTAGCCCCAGACCATCGCGGTAGAATTTGAGCGACGTCTCGAGATCATCGACACCAAGTGTGATGACACTGATCCTCGGTTTCATGGTTCTGACCTTTCATAGTGGATTGTCTCATAGCCACCTCCGCTGCGGTGATGGCCTTGTACTATCTCTCTTCAAATGAACGGCATTGCTTGAACATTTCGGCCAATCTCGCTCTCCGACGCGGCCGGCGGGTTGAACCTCGCTGCTGGCGGGCGTACCTGTGGCGAACGAGACCGGCCGATGTGGAAAGGCCAGGGAGATCATCATGCAGGCGGTGCCCGCCCAGGCAACCGGCCACTATCACGAGCGTCCGGTTGCTCCTTTCCTGCGCGACTGGTTCTCGACCGTCTGGGCTCACCAGATGCCGGAAGCCGAAGCTCCGCCTGTCATCGTGACACCTGACGGCACAATCGACCTGCAATGGATCGACGGGCGTTTCCGCGTTGCCGGCCCTGACAGGGACCCGCAAACAGAGATCATACCGGCAGGCACCGCGGTGATCGGTTTCCGCTTCCAGCCGGCAGCGGCAGCGACCTGGCTGGGCGTTCCTGCCACTGAACTGCTTGGCGAGCGCTTGGCGATCGATACCGTGCTCGGTCGAAAAGGCCGGCAGCTGGATGCAAACATCCGCCCCCAGAGCGATCTCGCCGAACTCATTGCTTCCATCGAGAAGAGTATTGCGAATGGTGCTCATGGCCATAGTGGCGACTACGCCATGCGAGCCGCGTTCCGCCTGATCGAAGCCGGTCCGCCCGAGGATGCGCCGTTCATCCCCTGGCTGGGGCGAGCACTGGCAATGAGTGATCGCACGCTGAGGCGCCGTTTCGACGACAGCTTCGGCTACGGCCCCAAAACGCTCGACCGGATCCTGCGCTATCAGCGCTTCCGACGCTTGTCGCAAAGCTCGCAGGCATCAACGGCGGTATTGGCGGTGGAGGCCGGTTATGCGGATCAGGCGCATCTCGTGCGGGAAAGTCGACGCCTGACCGGCAGCACGCCGGGGCAACTCGAGCGCATCCTGACCGGCGCGAACGCCTGACTGCCGGCCACTCCTCAGCCTGTCACCCATGCATGCCCGACAACGATTGCCGCATAGCGCGCAGCCTTGCCGAACCCAACCAGCACGACGAAACGCCATAGGCTGACACGTGCCGCACCCGCAGCGACCGTCAGGGCGTCACCAATGACCGGCAGCCAGGCGAAAGGCAGCGTCCACAGGCCGTAGCGCCTGAACAGGCTGCCGGCCTTCTCATAATATTCACGAGATACGGGAAACCAGCGACGGCCATGCAGCACTTCGACGCCACGGCCGATCGCCCAGTTCACCACCGATCCCGCCGTATTGCCGACCGTCGCCACGACGACAAGAAGGACGGGGTCGCCACGACCGGCGGCAAGCAATCCGAGCAAAACCAGTTCGGACGATGCTGGCAGCAGAGTTGCGGCGAGAAACGCGCTGACGAACAACGCGCCATAGGATGCGAGTACGTCCATCAAACCCAATATGACCCGCCGCCCTTCATGCTCAGACTGTTACGTCGACAATGCCCATCATGCCAAGCTGTTCGTGCTCCAGGATGTGGCAATGATACATACGCTGCCCCGGCAGATCCTGCTTCAGCAGCAGCCTTACGGTTTCACCCTTTGCGACGTTGACCGTGTCTTTCCAAGCCCGATAGGCTGACGGGCTCACCTTGCCGTCGCGCTCGTGCTCAACCACCTGGAACTGGGTACCGTGGACGTGGAATGGATGGTCCATGTCAGCCTTGTTGATCACTTCCCACAGCTCGACTTCGCCAACCCTGGCGGTCACGTCGACGCGTTTCATGTCAAAGGCGACGTCATTGATGAAAAAGCCCATTTCCATGCCGCTGGCGCCCATGCCCATCTTCTCGGTGAAGACGAAACGACGGTTGATTGTCGCGTTGCCGAGGGCCGCAATGGCACGCAGCTTTTCGGGCAGCGGCGGCATCGGCTCGCCCGCTTCGCTGGCTACATTGACGGTCAGCAGTGTCAGCCCGGAATCGTCCGGCTTGCCCGGGCCCATCCAACCACGCTCATAGGCAAGCGTTTCGAGCTTGACCTCACCCGGCCTATCGAACGAAACCACCAGTTCGAGCCGTTCCGCCGGCGCCAGCAACACATCGCCGACCGCGACCGGAGCCTCCAGCAAACCACCGTCGGTGCCGATCACGGTCATAGTCGCCGCGCCGAAGGAGAGTTTCAGGAAGCGGGCGTTGGTGGCATTGAAGAAGCGGAAGCGGCGTTTGGCGCCAAGCGGCACGTCGAGGACCGGGTTTTTCTGGCCATTGACCAGGACATGATCGCCGACACGGCCGTTCATCAGATCCATCATCGAATTTTCCGGGATGGACCCATCAGCCGCAAGACGCAGGTCCGTGAAGACGAGAACCGTATCGCCATATGCCGCAGGCACCGGATCGGCCTTCGGCTTGACCAGGAAGATACCGGCAAGCCCCCGATAAACCTGTTCGGCCGTCCTGCCGTGCGGATGCGGATGAAACCAGTACGAAGCAGCACTCCCGGCCGGCAGATCGAATGCATAACGGCGGGTGGCACCAGCGACGACGGGATCCATCGGATTGCCATCCTGGTCTGCCGGCACCGGCATGCCATGCCAGTGGATTGTGCTGTCCTCGCCTGGAATATCATTGGTGAAATCGATCTCGATGCGATCGCCTTCGAAGGCCTCGATCAGCGGCCCTGGGCTCATGCCGTTGTAGGCAAGCACGGGCGTTTCGACGCCTTCGGCAAAACGGGCCGTCGCCGGCGCCGCCGCCAGCCTGGCGCGGAACAGACCGGCGTCGGTGCTCTCGTTGGCCAACCGAGGCAAGTCACGCAACGCTTCGCCCTCCTTCAGCATCAGCGACGCGGCAGGCTTGGCGGGGTGGGCCGGCATGCCGTGAGCGGAATGATCCATGCCTGGCATCGCGTTCATGTCGTCCATCTTCATTTGCGCCAACGCCTGGCTGCCGGCAGCAAGTGTCGCAAGACCCGCCGTGAGAAAGGTGCGCCGATGCATGGGGAACTCCTGTTGCTCTGTTCTTGATCGTTGCGGTTCAATGCCCGCCATAACGTCTGGCGATGGCGCGCTTTGGTTTGGGCGGAACTGCTTCATGGCCGCTCGATAGTTCTTCGATGATCGGACAATTCGGCCGCTCGTCGCCGTGGCACGTCTTGGCCAGATGCCGCAGCGTCTCCGCCATGGCGCGCAGCTCGCGCATCTTGCGCTCCAGCTCGACGACATGTGCCATCGCAAAACGCTTCACGTCGCTGCTGGCGCGCGAACGATCGCTCCACAGCGCGAGCAGGTTGGTCATCTGTTCGACAGAAAAGCCGAGATCGCGTGCCCGCCGGATGAAGCGCAGCATATGTATCTCATCCGCCGAATAGTCCCTGTAGCCGGCTTCGGTGCGTGCCGGACTGGCGATCAATCCGACCTGTTCGTAGTATCGGATCATCTTGGCCGATACGCCCGAAGCGCTGGACGCCTGTCCGATGTTCATTGGCCGCCCCTCGTCCAGCAAGGATGGGTGATGTTGCTTTGGTGGAAGAAAAAGGTCGGCATAATCATGGATTTCGCAACTCCCTTGCGGTTGTTGCAGCTGCAGATAAGGCTTCCAGTTACTGGAAGGTCAAGGCGCAACTTCTGAAATTTCGTCGGGGCGCGTGGGTCGCAAGTCGCGCATCACAAATCCCGCGCAGGAAGGCGCTTGACCTTCCCAGCATGGCAAGGCCCACAACCGGCTCATCAGCCACGAAAGGAGTGTTCCGATGCTGAACCTGAAAGTTCCGGAAATGACATGCGGCCATTGTGCCAGCACGGTCGAGAAGGCGGTGAAAGGTGTCGATCCAAAAGCCAAGGTGACAGTCGACCTCGGCGCATCAACCGTTTCGGTGGAAGGCGCTGCCGACGAAGACGCCGTGGCGGCCGCAATCCTGCAGGCCGGCTACGCCAATGAGAAGCTTGTCGTCAGCTGCTGTGGCAGCTGCCACTAGAGCGCTTCTGTTCCTGGAACTCCCGAAAAAATGCTCTTATGAAAAACGGCCCCGTGCTTTGACGGGGCCGTTAAATCTCCGACTCGCTGCCAACCGGGAAAGACGCTTCGTCGCGCCACTCGCGAATGGCTAGCCAGCAAATCTCATTCAGCTGCCCATCCATTGCGGCAGACAGGCCTTAGCGATGATATGCGCCGGCGGAACCGACGGCTCGATGCCCGAACGCATTCGGGCCCTTTCTAGAAGCAGACGTACATGTTCCGGCCGCCAGCCGTCGCGCTCCATCACGAGCTGCACGATCTGGTCGCCCAAAAGCTCTTCCAGTGTCTCTTTGCGCTCACTCATGTCTCGCCTCTTCGAAGGCCACCCGCGATGCATAGATAGGGCGCCAAACATGGCAGACCAATGATGCTTCGTCGGCTATTTCGAGGAATTTAAAGAAAAAAATGCGGCAGCGTCCGCGATGTGTTTCACATTCGCTCGAGGCACGTCCAGCCGTGGTCTACGCTGGCGGCGGCGCGCCCTCGAACTGCGGCAAGCCGTCATCGATCACGAGCCAGCGCTGCTTTGAAGCCATGAAGATGTGCATGTCGGGAGAGAACACGGCCGGATCGTCGAGCGACCCCGAAGTCACGCCCATGACCCCCGCCTTGTCGCGACGCGAGAACATGGTCGTGCCGCAATGTGGACAGAAGCCGCGCCTGATCTCCGCAGAAGAGCTGACCATGGCCAGAGGCCCTTCGACAGTCACCGCATCGATGTGAAACAGAAGCCGTGCATTGAACGCCGCGCCGATCGCTTTCTGGCACAGGCGGCAATGGCAGACGCGCTGATTGATCGGTTCGCCTTCGGCCGAATAGCGCACAGCACCGCACAGGCAACCACCCTGGTATTTCATTATCGTTCCGGCTTCTCGAGAAAAGGAACGGCACGGTAGCCTGCCGCTCCATGCCGTCAAATGAAAAGCTGTGATGTGCCCTATTCGCGCGGTCGATCAAAGCGTTCCGGCCAAGGCCTCGAGCTGGTCCGCACAGATGCCCCACCCTTCGTGAAAACCCATCTGCTCATGCTGCTCGCGATCGGCGGCATTCCAGTGCCGGACGCGCGCAATGTAGCGGGTCTTGCCAGCGCCTTCGTCCTCGAAGGTCAACACGACGGTCATGAAAGGCTTCTGTGAAGGCTGCCAGTCGCCGATATAGGCATCGGTAAACACGAGCTTCCTACCGGGGACCACTTCCAGATATTGGCCGGCGTTCGGGAACTCGCTGCCGTCCGGGCCTGCCATCACCACCAGGGATGCGCCACCGGCGCGCAGATCCACTTCGGCACGCGGCGTTGTCCACGGTTTCGGGGCGAACCACTGCGTCATCAGCTTCGGGTCGGTCCAGCAGCGGTAGACGGCTTCGCGCGGCGCATCGATGATGCGGGCCAGAACCAGTTCGTTCTCCGACGATGGTGCAATGTCAAGTTTGGTAGCCATGGTCATTCTCTCCTAAATGGGTTGATTTCGATCTTCCCACCGAGGACGGACGGCCGGCCCCCAACCCGACATCATTGCCGAAAAAATTGGCGAACAATCCGAAAACAGGATTCATTTCAGAAGCTTGCTAGCAAAAACGTCAGTGCTTTCTCGCCTGCACCAGATACGCGTCGATCGCTTCCTCACCAAGCCACTTCGCCGCTTCCAGCCGATGCAAGCCCTCGACGAGCACATGGCGCTTGCCATCGTGCCGAACCTGGATCGGCATTTTCATGCCGTTCTCCAGAATGTCTTCGGCAAGATGGCGGACGGTTTCAGGGTGCAATGTCTTGCGTCGTGCCGTCGGCACATAGATGTCGTCGATCTTCACCCTGTGCACTCTCAGCATGGCGGCTCCCGCAAAACATCTCTCCGTCTTAGATAGTCGGTTTACACGCCAGCACCAAGCAGTTGCTGGCCCGATGCTTTCCATTTGACGCCCCGCGAGGCGATGGTCGAAATGGCGGCGACGCACGGGCCTGCCATGAATCGATCGCCTTCGACATTTCCAGACTTCGGGTTGACCCCGCAGCAGCGCCACGCCGCCGTGAGAAGCCATTACTATGAGAAACCGGGCATGGATGGCGTCCGCGGCGAGATCTGGGCCTATACCGATCACTTGTCCTATCGTCCGGGAGAGATCGTGCGGCTGCAGGTCAGTGCGACGGCGGCGCGCTTTTCAATCGAGATCGTTCGTGACGGCGGCATGGAAGTCGCGGTTTTCGAACAGGCTGACATCGACTGCCATTGGCAGGACACCCCCGAACACTGTTCGGTGGAAGGCTGCGGCTGGGAGACCTCCTACGAGTTTGCAGTCGGTATCGATTGGCCGTCCGGCGCCTACAGGATGACGCTAACGGCGCGAGGCCGTGACGAGCAGCCGATCCAGTATCGACATCTCTTCATTGTCGCACCGAAAGCAGGCAAAAGAAGCGGTCGGATCCTCCAGGTGGCGGCGACCGGAACCTGGCTGGCCTACAACACCTGGGGCGGCTCCAATCACTACGAAGGCATCACCGGACCGAACGGCAACCAGTATTCGCCGGTCGTGTCGATCGAGCGGCCGTGGTGCCGCGGTTTCGTCACGCTGCCGCCGGAGGCCCCGCGCGTGCCGCATGGCGTGTCCATGCCGCCGAAGACCGCGCCGCGCTATCCGCATATGGAATGGGCTTACGCCACCGGTCACTCAAAGAAGTATACGTCGTCCGGCTGGGCAAGCTATGACAGCCACTTCTTCCGTTTCGCGGAACGCAGCGGCTATGCGATAGACCTTGCCAGCCAGCACGATCTGCACTTCACCCCCGAGATCCTCGACGGCTACGATTGTGTCGTCTTCGTCGGGCACGACGAATACTGGACGTGGGAGATGCGTGACGCCGTCGACGCCTATGTTGAAGGAGGCGGTCACGCCGCGCGCTTCGCCGGCAATTTCATGTGGCAGACGCGGCTGGAGAACGAGGGCCGACGACAAGTCTGCTACAAGTACCGCGCCCGCGCTGAAGACCCGATCTACAACGGTGGCGACGTTCACCGAGCCACCCATTCGTGGGAAGCTCCGGAAATCGGCAGGCCTGGGGCGGAAACATTCGGATTGAATGCCACACGCGGTCTTTATGCCGGCTGGGGCGGCTGCGCACCCCGTGGCGCGCGCGGCTTTCCGATCCATCGGCCCGAGCATTGGGCTTTCGCCGGAACCGGTCTCTACTACGGCGACCTGCTCGGCGCCGACAGTCATATCTTCGGTTATGAGGTGGATGGCCTGGAGCATGAAATCCGTGGCGGGCTGCCCTACCCGACCGCCGGCAGCGGCGCGCCAGCCGGCCTGGAGATCCTCGCCGTCGGCATGGCGTCCCAGGTTGAAGAAAGCGCCGATATCGCACCGGAGGATCAGTTTCTCGGCGACGAAGACGGGCGCTTCAGTGCCGAAACCCTTTTTGGCGAGGCGAGCGACGCCAATCTCGACAAGGTCAAGCGCGCGAACGGCATGATCGTCTCCTTCCAGCGCGGCAAGGGCGAGGTCTTCCATGCCGGTAGTTGCGAGTGGGTGGCCGGACTGCTGCGCCAGGATGCCATGGTCGAGCGCGTGACGGCCAATGTGCTTGACCGTTTCCTCGGCGCACGATCCTCATGACCGCGACACCCACAAGATCCTCCGCTGGAGCTTCCGTGACAAAACCCAACCTCTTCCATTTCACCCGACTGCCGCGCCCGACCGTGGATCGCGCAGCCGGCATCTATCTGTGGGACAAGCAAGGCCGCCGCTACATCGACGGCTCCAGCGGGGCGGTGAACGTCAATGTCGGTCATGGCAACCAGGCCGTGATCGACGCGATGAAGCGGCAGATGGATCGCGTCAGCTTCGCCTACACCATCCATTTCGAAAGCGAACCGGCACTCGCGCTGGGGCGTGAACTGGCGCAACGCCTGCCGACAGGGCTGGACCGCATCTACTTCGTTTCCGGCGGTTCCGAGGCAGTGGAAGCCAGCCTGAAGCTCGCGCGGCAATGGGCCGTCGCCACGAACCAGCCCAGGCGCTGGAAAATCATCGGACGCATGCCGTCCTATCACGGCATCACCATCGGTTCGCTTGGTGTCACCGGCGACGAAGTCCTGACACCTGCCTTCACGCCCATCGGCAGATCGATGCCGCTGGTGCCGGCACCTTTCGTGCACCGGGACAAGGATAACCTGACGCTTGAGCAGCGTGGGCTGCGCTATGCCGACATGCTCGAGGACAAGATCATCGAAGAAGGCGCCGACAGCGTGCTCGCCTTCATTATGGAACCGATCGGTGGCGCGGCGACCGCTGCCCTGGTGCCACCCGACAGCCATTTCGCCCGTATCCGTGAAATCTGCGACCGCCACGGCATCCTGCTCATCCACGACGAGGTGATGACCGGCATTGGCCGTACCGGTCGCTTCCTCGGCGGCGATCACTGGAACTGCCGGCCGGATATCGTCGTGCTCTCCAAGGGGCTGTCGTCAGGCTATGCGCCGTTGGGTGCGATCGCAGCAACCGAAGCGATTGTCGGCCCGGTGCTTGCCATGGGCGGCTTCCTGCATGGCCATACCTATGGCGGCAATCCCGTCGCCACGGCTGCAGGTCTTGCCGTGCTTGGCGAGATCGACAGGCTTGATCTCACCAGGAACGCCGCCGCCATGGGCGAGGTCCTGAAAGGGGAACTACAGGCCTTGACGAAGCGTTTCCCCTTCGTGGCCGACGTGCGCGGCAAAGGCCTGTTGCTCGGCGCCGAGCTTTATGCCGACGCGATCGCGAAAACACCGCTGCCGCGCGAGCACAATGCCAATATGCGCCTCATCGACCTTGCCTTCGAACGCGGGCTGATCATCTATTCGCGCCGGGTGCGTGGTGGGCCGGAGAGCGACAATTTCATGGTCTGCCCGCCCCTGATCGTCACGCAAGAACAGATCGGCGAGATCGTCGATGTGCTGGGCGGCAGCCTGCAAGCCCTGGCCGATGAACTCGGCCTGCCGGTCAATTCCTGAGGATCGCCATGGCGTCGAACAAAGTCATCATCACCTGTGCCGTCACCGGTTCGGTGCATACACCGACCATGTCGCCGTACCTGCCAATCACGCCAGACCAGATCGCTGCGGATGCCATTGCCGCGGCCGAGGCCGGCGCGTCGATCCTGCATCTGCATGCGCGCGATCCGAAAGATGGTCGTCCGACTGCGGATCCGGCCGTGTTCATGCAGTTCCTGCCCCGCATCAAGCAGGCGACCGAGGCAGTGGTGAACATCACCACCGGCGGCTCCTCGCTGATGGGTCTGGACGAACGCCTGGCGGCGCCTTTGCAGGCCGAGCCGGAAATGTGTTCGCTCAATATGGGATCGATGAATTTCGCCTTGTTCCCGATGCTCGACAAGCCACGTGACTGGCAGCACGAATGGGAACCGAAGCTGCTGGAGGCGACCCGGCATACCATTTTCAAGAACACTTTCGCCGACATGGAGACCATCCTCGACAAACTCGGCAAAGGATGCGGCACACGCTTCGAATTCGAATGCTACGATGTCGGCCACCTCTATTCGCTCGCCCATTTCAGGGACCGGGGGCTGGCGCAAGGTCCTCTCTTCATTCAGTTCGTGCTGGGCATTCTCGGTGGGATCGGTGCCGATCCTGAAAACCTCCTCCACATGAAGCGGATTGCCGACAAGCTGTTCGGCAGCGACTACAGGTTCTCCGTGCTCGCGGCCGGACGCCAGCAGATGCCGCTGATCTCGATGGCAGCCGCCATGGGCGGCAATGTCCGTGTCGGCCTCGAGGATAGTCTCTACGATGGCCGCGCGCTGGCAAAATCCAATGCCGATCAGGTCAGGCGCATCCGTGGAATACTCGAAGGCCTGTCGCTGGAAGTCGCAACTCCCGCCGAAGCGCGCCAGATGCTGGCGCTCAAGGGTGGTGACCGGGTGGCGTTCTGATGAGCAATATGAAACAAGCGACAGTTCACATCCGCCCTGCTCGTCCCGAGGATACCGACAATATCCATGCGGGCCTGCTGGGCATCGCCGAGACGGTCGGCGAACTGCACAAGGTGCGCTCGACGCCCGACGACATCCGCCGCGATGGTTTTGGCGACAGGCCGCATTTCCAGGTCCTGATCGCAGAAATCGATTCAGAATTCGCCGGCATGTGCCTGTATTTTCCTATCTACTCCACCTGGAGGGGACGGCCCGGCGCCTTTGTCCAGGATCTTTTTGTCGGTGAGGCTTTCCGCGGCAAGAAGGTTGGCGAGAAGCTGCTGCGACGTCTGGCGCGACAGGTCAATGACGACGGTGGCGTCTATCTGGAGCTCGCGGTCGATACCGGCAATTTCGGTGCCCAGCGCTTCTATGATCGCATCGGCATCACCCATCAGGACGACGACCAGGTCCACAGGATCATCGGCGATGCGTTCATCGCCTTTGCCACAGCCAAGGATTTCGGGGACGAGACGTGAGAGCTTTTTACGCCGACGAACAGAAACGTCATGATCCGAAGGCCTTTCTTTCCAGCGGCGCACCGCAGCCCAATCCGGAACAACCGGAACGTGTCGAGCGCCTGAGGACTGGCGCGATCGCCGCCGGATGCTCGGTCGAACGGTCGCGCGATCACGGGCTTGGACCGATAGCTGCCGTCCACACGCCGGAATATCTCGATTTCCTCGAGCACATTTTCGAGCGCTGGCAACGCATCGAGGGCGCCTCCGCGGAAGTGATCCCGAACATCCACCCGCTCGCGCGCACCGGCTCCTATCCTGCCTCGGCTGTCGGTCAGGCTGGCTACCATATGGCCGACACCGCCTGCCCGATCTCAAAGGATACCTGGAACAGCGCGCTGTGGAGCGCCTGGAGTGCCGTGGATGCGGCTGAAGCGGTGCTTTCGGGCGAGCCCGCCGCCTACGCGCTTTGCCGACCGCCTGGCCACCATGCTTTCGCCGATGTGGCCGGAGGCTTCTGTTTCGTCAACAATTCGGCCGTGGCCGCACAGGTGCTGCGCAGGCAGGCGGCACGGGTGGCGATCCTCGATGTCGACCTGCATCATGGCAACGGCACGCAAGGGATCTTCTACGCCCGGCCCGACGTCCTGACAGTCTCGATCCACGCCGACCCGGTGCGCTTCTATCCATTCTTCTGGGGGCATGCCGATGAACGCGGCGAAGGTCCGGGCCTGGGCTACAACCTCAACCTGCCCCTGCCCCGCAAATCCCGCGACGAGGCTTTCCTCGAGGTACTTCAGGCTGCCTTCCGCCGAATCCGCAGCTTTGCGCCCGATGCCCTTGTCATCGCACTCGGTCTCGACGCTTTCGAAGGCGATCCCTTCGGCGGCCTGTCGGTCTCGACGCCTGGCTTCGCACGTATTGGCGAGGCGATCGCCAGGCTCGGCTTGCCGACGGTGATCGTGCAGGAGGGCGGCTATCTGTGCGATGCGCTCGGCGCCAACCTGACCAGCTTCCTCACCGGCTTCGGCAGCAGCCATCGGCGATAGCAGTCAGCGCTGCTGCCGCAGCATGGCGATGGTGCGTGTCACGCTATCAACCGTCTCGTCGATTTCGGCTGCGGTGTTGTAGTGTGCGATGCCGATGCGCACGACGCCCTGGTCGGCAGGAATGCCAAGCTGGTGGACGATCTCCCAGGCGTAGTTGTGGCCCGACCACAGGAAGATGCCTTCGGCGTTCATGGGTCTGACGATGCTTTCCGGCACGATCCCTTCGACCGTGAATGAAACGGTCGGAACCCGCTCATGCGCGCGTGCCTTGTCGGTGATGCCGTGGATGGTCAGCCCATCGATCGTGGAAAGCCCGTCGATCAACTGCAGCGCGAGGGCGTTTTCATAGGCTATGGATGCGTCGAATGCGGCCGCGACCTTCTCGCGCCGTGAGCCCCTCGAGCCGGTCTGTTCGCCCAGCCGCTCGAAATGATCGATCGTTGCGGTCAATCCCGCCATCAGCTCGATCTGCGGTGTGCCGAGCTCGAAGCGCTCGGGCAGATCATTGGAAGAGCACCGGCATTTGTAGGGCTTCAGGGCCTCGATGACCGTGCGCCTGCCCCACAGGATGCCCATATGCGGGCCGAAGAACTTGTAAGCCGAGCACACCAGGAAGTCGCAGCCGATTTCGCTGACATCGACAAGCCCATGCGGCGCGAACTGTACGGCATCGACATAGACAAGCGCGCCGGCGTCCCTGGCAATCCGGCTGAGCTCCCGCACCCGGTTGATCGAACCGGTGAGATTGGAGGCGTAGTTCAATGCCACCAGCCGCGTGCGATCGTTGAGCAGTGCTGCCAAGGCGGCCGGTTCTACCTGCCAGCTTTCCTGATCAAAAGGCAGCCAGCGCACGACAAGGCCGCGGTCCTCAGCCAATTGCAGCCAGGGCGAGACATTGCCCTCATGATCCATGCGCGTGAGGATGATTTCGTCGCCCGGCGCGAAGTCTCGGCCAAGCGTGCGTGACAGGTGATAGGTCAGCGTCGTCATGTTGGCGCCGACGATGATCTCCTGTGCCGTTTCCGCGCCGAGGAAATCCGCCATCGCGGCGTGGGCATCATCCACCACCTTCTGTGCGGCCAGGGTCGTCTCGAAGAAACCACCGAGATTGGCATTGGTGCTGAGCAGGCATTGTGACACCGCATCAGCGACCGATTTCGGCACTTGTGTGCCGGCCGGATTGTCGAGATAGATGCGTCGGCGGCCGCTATCGGTCAGCGAAAGTGCCGGGAATGCAGCACGCACGGCTTCAATCGGAAAATCCATCCTGTCCTCGCTCAATCTGTCGGACCTTCATGCTGCATCCGAAAACATGCGACTAGAGCAATCCCAGCAAAAGTGTGCAGCGGTTTTACGTCCGGAATTGCGTATAAACAAAGAGGCACAATGTTTCCGTGCTTCCGCTAAGGCGGAAACGCTAGGGACAGGGATTGCCGACGCGCTGATGCACGGCATCGACGGCTTTCTGCATCTCTTCTGTCCAGGCCATATCGGCGCAGCCGAGCGCCGTCTCGAGCTGGGCGATGCTGGTTGCACCGATGATGCTCGACGTGACGAAGGGACGGCTGATCACATATGCGCCTGCAAAGAGCGCCGGCTCCATGCCGAACGAACGGGCCAGTTCATTGTATTCCAGCAGCACAGCGGCGGCGTTCGGTGTCTGGTAGCGTTGGCCGCGGTTGAACAGTTGCGAGCGTGAGCCTGCCGGAAGCGCACCATGGTCATATTTGCCGGTGAGATAGCCCTGCGCCAGCGGCGAGTAGGCCAACAACGAGACATCTTCGCGGGCGCAGACTTCGGCGAGGTTCACCTCGAAGGTGCGGTTGACGAGGTTGTAGGCATTCTGCAGCGAGACGACGCGAGGCCCCAAGCCGCTGTCGCTTTCGGCGAGGAAACGCATCGTGCCCCAGGAACTTTCGTTCGACAGGCCGAAATGACGGATCTTCCCGGCTTTCACGAGCTCGTCGAAGACGGCCAGCGTCTCGCCGATCGGGGTTTCCCCGCCGCCGGGAGAATCCGCGCGCGGCGACGTACCGCCAATCCGCGTGGGATTGGCGCCCCACGGCACATCGCGATCCGGCCAGTGGATCTGGTAGAGGTCGACATGGTCGGTGCCGAGCCTGGCCAGCGATTTGTCGATGGCGTCGAAGATATCCGCGCGCACCAGCCTGGAGGTACGACCGCCGCGGAACCATTCGCTGGCCGTACGGCCAACCACCTTGGTGGCCAGAACGACCTTGTCGCGGTTGCCACGCGCCTTCATCCAGCTGCCGACGATCGTTTCGGTGCGCCCTTGCGTCTCCGCCTTGGGCGGGATCGGATAGAGTTCGGCCGTATCGATGAAGTTGACGCCATGCGCGAAGGCCAGGTCCAGCTGCGCGTGCCCTTCGGTTTCGGTGTTCTGCTGGCCCCAGGTCATGGAACCCAGGCAGATCCTTGAGACAAGAATATCTGTCCGGCCGAGACGGCTTTTCTGCATTTTTTCTCCGGAGAGGGTCTGCAGCCGCAAAGTATGCGGCAATGCGTGGATGGGGGAAGCCCAGCATAGGCAGGCCCGACTTGCAGGCCAAGCCCTGCGAGGCTTCAGGAAAGGCGTGAGACGAAGCGTATTAACGGCGACGCGTGGCAGCCAGGGCTTTTTTCTTGGCGTCGTCGATGAGCATATTGGCCACCTGCATGCGGATCATGGCGCGTTGCCGCAGGTGCGGCGCGACGCGATCCGGATGATTGGTGAAAGCGAAGTCGCGACGCAGGCGTGCGAGATCAGCGGCCTTCGCAATGCGGCCGAGCCCGAGTTCTGAAGCAATTGCCTCGGGATCGATCGGCGGGAGGATCTCCTCCGCCTTGGGATGTTCGTCTGCCAGCGCGACGCGTGCCTGGTCGAGCAGAGCCGAGAACTCGGCGGCCAGGTCAGCGCCGCTCTCACGATATTCGGCTGCCGCTGCCTCGCCCGACACCTTGATACGGCCGGAATGCAGTTCATCGACGACGGAAAGATAGTCGAAGGGAATGGACGGCTTGGCGCCGACTTCGTCTGCTTCACTGGAAGCGACAAAGAGATCGTCGAGCAAGGAAGCGAAATCCTGCTTGGCTCCGGTAGCGATGTCAGCCTCCCAGCAATGCGCGCCCAACCGAACGTGCGCGGACGATACATCCGGCTCGTTAAAAATGCATGCCATCGGCGGCGGGATTTTTAGCGGCCGGCTCGCCGGGTCGAAGCCACAGCGAAGGCATCCCCAAGGTGCCGTGCGGCAGGCTGCGACATATTGTGCAACGCAACATAAAACCAGATACTGCGGCAATGCTGCACTGCAACAATGGTCATGAATCACCTATATGAAGGATGGGAGGACCAACCGGAGCCAAGAACCATGGGGTTCTTCACCGAGATGTTCGCCCGCCCGCGCCCGCAGGAGCAGGTGCGCTATCGCGCCTCGTTGGCGCTTATCTATGCAATGAGCCGCGCCGACCGTGCCGAAGCCGGCATCAAGCCGGCGGACTTTCCGCGCATCGCCCGTATCCCCGCGCTTCGCTGACCGTCGCCATCAATAGGAACGGCGACCCGACACTTCATTCTCGCGATTGCCCCCCGCTGATGAAGGTGACCTTGCCCAGGGGTACCCCATTGTGGCGCAGGATGTCGTAAGCGGTGGTGACGTGGAAATAGAAGTTGGGCATGGCGAAATGCAGCAGATATTGCAGGCCAGGCATTGAAAGCTGCCGGCCACCCAGGCGAAGCTCGACCGTCTTTTCCTCGGAGCCCGCGATGTCCTGCGTCGTGAACGTCGCCAGATAATCCGTGGTGCGGCCGATGCGGGCGTGCAGGTCGTCGAAAGTCTGCTCGTCGTCCTCGAAGCGCGGCGCATCACGTCCGGCCAGCCTTGAGCTTGCGCCCTTGGCATGATCGGTTGCGATCTGCACCTGCCGGGTCAGCGGGTACATGTCCGGCGCCAGACGTGCAAAAAGAAGGACTTCCGGATCGATCTTGCGTTCGGCCGCGTTCTGTTCGGCGGCGTTCAATACGCCGGCCAATGCCTTCAGCCTGGCTTGGAACACCGCGACCGATGCATCATACATGGATATCGCCATGGCCATCTTCCCTTCTGCCCAGGCCAAGACGTAGCGCTTCCAGCGACGATTCTTCAAGTGTCGTCTGGCCGTCACGTGCCTGCCTCATTCGACATCGAAGCTGCTCGCGTAGAGTGGAGATTCTCCGATGAAAAGCGCTTTTTTCACAGCGACCGCAGCCATCGGCCTCGTCCTGTTCGGTCAGGTCGCAAGAGCCGCGGAGCCAACCTATCTTGACGACCGCAGCGACGCCGCCGCCGTCATCCGGTCGCTTTACAATGCGATCAACCGCCACGAATACGCGCGCGCCTGGGACTATTTCGGCGACACCAAACCGGCCAAGGATTTCGACGGTTTCGCCAAAGGATACGAAGGTACCGAAACAGTCGATGTGGTTACCGGCAACGCAGGCAGTGAGGGTGCTGCCGGCAGCATCTACTACACCATTCCGGTCGCCATCCGCGCCGTAGACAAGGCCGGCAACGGCAAGATCTTCGCCGGCTGCTACACATTGCGGCAGGTTAATGCAGAGATTCAGGCTCCGCCTTTCAGCCCGATCCGCATCGAGAAAGGCGACCTCAAGCCTTCCGACAAGGAGTTCGGCGAGGCGCTGCCGGAAAGTTGCGGCGACAGCCCGCCAATCCCGAAAAAGGATGCGGAGCTGGATCAGGCAAAACGAGCTTTTCTCGCGAGCTATGCCGAGGAGTGCGATCAGGAAGGGCCTGCTGGCCGCCAGATCGGCGACCCCACCATCTACAGCATCAGCTACAAGCCTTCGGACGATCAGCCGGACAGGACGGTGCGGCTGTTTCAGTTCTTCTGCTCGATGGCTGCCTACAATGAGAGTTCCATCTACTATTTCTCGGATGCAGAGCAGAGCGTGAACCAGCTACAGTTCGCGGTGCCGGAGCTCGACATCCGTTATGAAAACGGCAACACGGAAGGCAAGGTCGAGCATATCGGCGTCATCGGGTTTCGCACCGTCGACCGACTCATCAACTCCGGCTACGATGAAAATGCTCACACGCTCGTCTCTCACGACAAATGGCGTGGTGTCGGCGATGCCTCATCGAGCGGCACCTACCTGTTTCGCAACGGGGCGTTCGCCCTGGTCCAGTATGACGTCGACGCGAGCTACGACGGCGAGGTCAACCCGGAAACGGTGATCGACTACAACACCGCGCCCTGACCAACCATCGGTCCGGTCTATCTGGTGCGCGACAGCATCCAGTTCAGCGTCTCGCGCCAGTCGGTCATGCGGATCGGCGTGCCATGCGTACCGGTTTCGAAGCGCACGAAGCGGGTCGGGTAGGCCTTCGACCTGGCAAGGATCGAACGGAAGAAAGCTTCCTGGTTTTCAACGGGAAAGACCGGATCCTTGCTGCCCTGTCCAAAAAACACCGGCACACGTCGCTTGAAGGCGGGACTGGCGAAGAAACTCTCGTCCCACAGCGATCCAAGCAACAGCAGCCCGTCGATGCGGTTGCCGGTATCCGGGCGGCCCGCCAGCTTCCAGCACAACGCTCCGCCCATCGAGCCGCAGGCGACGAATATCTTCGCGCCGGGCGAACGCTCGGCGTAGTAGTCGATCAGCGCAGCCACCTGCCCCGCCCCCTTGTCTCCAAAGTCGGTGAAATCCGGCGACAGATAGAGGCCGCCATTGTTGGCCATCAGGTTCTTGAGACGATTGAAGTTGCCGCCGAAGGTGAAATCATCGACGCCCTGCTTGCGGCTGCCGCCTTGCCCATGCAGGTAAAGCACGATGATGGCGGCCTGTTCTGTCTTGCCAACCGCGACGTGGCGCAGCGTGCCCATGTCGGTCTTTAGCGCCAGATCCTGCTGCACATTGCGCACATCGGTCGACGTGTATTGGGGATGTACGCGTCGTTCCGGCACCGCGTCGCGCTCATTGATATCGCGCATCTCGCGATAGTCGATCACACGATAGACGTCGCCCTTCTCCGCGGAAAGAATACCGGGATAGGCAAACAGCTCATCCTTGAACGGCTTCAGCGTTTGCGCGTGCGCAAAAACCACCGTCGAAGCGGAAAACAGCATAACCGCCAGCGCAAGGCAAAGTCCCCTCGCAAGACCTGGCGTGAGAGAAGAGAAGACGGTCACGTTCATGCGAGAGGGTTGCGTTGCCGCAGGCCCCCTTGTCAATCCTGCAACACGCCGCCGGCCTCGGCGAGCGCCTCGCGCGTGTCGACGTCAACGAAGGCAGCGGCACCGATCTCGACATCGATGACGTCCAGTCCCTCCGCTTCAACCAGATGGCGCGCACCGGTGTCGCCCTCGAGATGACCGACGGCAGCGAACAGGGAGCGCGGCAGGATCACGGGGTTGCCGCGGCGCCCGTCATGCGAGGCGCGGACCACTGAACGGCCACCGGAGGTGCGAAAGGCATCGATCAGCCGGTCGAGATCCACAGGCGATACGCCAGGCATGTCGCCAAGCATCACCAGTACGCCGGCGGCGTCATCGGCGAGCGCGGCGACACCAGCCCTTAGCGAGGTCGACAGGCCTTCCCTGAAATGCGCATTTTCGACAAAAGAGGCTTTGAGACCCGCGAGCGCATTTTTCACCCGCTCGGCCTGATGCCCAGTGACCACGATGACGCCGTTTGCCTTCGAGGCCAAGGCTCGTTCCGCACTCTGCCGCACCAGCGGCTTGCCGCCGAACAGCGCGAGCAGTTTGTTCGGCCCATCCATGCGGCTGGAGCGGCCGGCAGCCAGCAGCACAACCGGCACCTTCAGCGCCACCTCTTTCGCATCGCCCTTGCCGGTGGCAAGTTCGCGTGGCTGCGGCCGGGTCGGGATCTCCATCAAGAGCCCACCAACACCCATGCCGGCGATGTCCTCGTTCGTCACCGGAATGCCGGTCATCAGTCGATCCAGCACCCAGTCGAAACCGTTCAGCTTCGGGCTGCGCGCACAGCCCGGCGCGCCGAGTACGGGTTTTCCATGCCGCTCGCCCAGCACGAAAAGATTGCCCGGGTCGACCGGCATACCGGAGCGGTGGACAATGCCGCCGGCAGCGCGGATCGCCGCCGGGATAACGTCCTCATTGGGATCACTCATCGCCGAAGCGCCGAATACCAGCACCATATCGCTGGCGTCCGACAGTTGCTCAATGGCGCGAGCGACATCCGGAGCAGCATGCGGCGTGCGAATCTCGCCGGAGATCGAACTGCCGGTTCGCTCCAGGCGTTCCTCCGTGACCTGAAGGGTCTTGTCCAGCACGCTGCTCTTGATCGAAGGGAGGACTGTCTGCACCACCCCCACCCTGAGGGGTGTGTAGGAATGCATGCGGAAGGCTTCTCGCCCGCGCCCCAGTTCCAGAGCACGCTCCAGCATACTTTCCGGGACGGCAAAGGGGATGATCTTGATCGTCGCCACCATCTGCCCCTCCAGCATCGGCGCGAAGGGCGGCATGGTGGCGATGGTAATGTCGGGATCGACCAGGTTGATGGCATCGATCAATTGCCTGTCGACCGTGAAGACCCCGGAGACGGTGGCATGAAGATTGACGCGGCCGGTGGCGGCAGGTTTCGCCTCGATGCCGGCGAAGGAAAGTCCTGACGCCAGTCGTTCGGCCGCGGCATTTTCCTCGACGTCATCGGCAGCGAGGACCGCGACGATTACGTCGCGCAACCCGGCAGCCCGCATCGCGGCGATGTCTTCGGCGGAGAGCACGCGGGCCTTGCGCAAGCGCCTGTCACCGATCATCGTCGAATGCGCCAGGATGGCACCCTCGGCTTCCTCCAGCGGCACCGGACCGAATTTCACGCTGCTTCGCCCTTGCGCTGAAGGCCACGCGACCGGAAAGCGTCGATCACCTCGGCCAGGACCGCCACCGCGATTTCGGCCGGGCTCGCCGCCCCGATGTCGACGCCGATCGGCGAATGGATGCGTGCGATATCGTCTAAAGCCGCTCCCAAGGCCAAAAGGCGCTCTACACGTTTGGCGTGCGTCTTGCGGCTGCCGAGAGCACCGACATAGAAGCAGCGCGCATCGAGCGCGGCCTTCAATGCGAAATCGTCGATCTTGGGGTCATGTGTGACGGCGGCGAGCGCCGTGTAGCCATCAAGCGGCTGCCGCGCCAGAACATCCTGCGGCCACTCGGCATGCAGCGAAACGTCGGGAAAGCGATCCGGCGTGGCGAATGCAGTGCGCGGATCGATGATCTCGACCGGATAGCCGGCAATCCTGGCCATCGGCGCAAGCGCCTGGCTGATATGGACGGCGCCGATCACCACCAGACGCGGTTGCGGCAGATGGGCGTTGAGGAAGAAGGTGCGGCCCTCGGCCTCGACAGAGCCGGACAATCCGGTGCGGAAAGCCCTTTCGATGGCAGCGCCGAGTTCTCCTGCCACTGTATCGCCTTCGCGCACGACGCGGTCGCGCCCATCGCCAAGATCGGTCACCAGCACCGCCGCGCGGCGTGCGCGGCGCTCTGCGTTCAATGTCTTGAGGACATAGGGATCCATGATGCCCCGTTCCTATCCTAGCCGTTCGACATAGACCTTGATGCGGCCGCCGCAGGAAAGGCCAACCTGCCATGCCGTCTCATCCGCCACGCCGAATTCGAGCATCCTGGCCTTGCCGGAACTGATGACGTCCAGCGCCTCGGCCACCACGGCGCCCTCGACACAGCCTCCGGAAACCGAACCATGGAAACTGCCGTCCGCATCGATCACCAGATGGCTGCCGGCCTGGCGCGGCGCCGAGCCCCAGGTTTCGACAACCGTGGCGATGGCGACATCCTTGCCGTTTTTCATCCAGTCTTCCGCGATGAGCAACGGATCGCGGGCCTCGTCGAGATAGGCGCTGTTCTGCATGGCCGTTCCTCCAGACATTGGCTAGGCCGCCCTTGCCGTGACAGCATCGAGCCAGCGGCGCGGATCATTCTCGCGCTTCGGACCACGACCTAGCGACACACAGAGATCGGCAAGCGCGTTCAGATTGTGTACGGGCCGGAATTCATCGACATGCGGCAGCATCGCCCGCACGCCGCGCGCGCGCGGCTCGAACCCGTCAAAGCGCAGCAACGGGTTCAGCCAGATCAGGCGCCGGCAGGATTTGTGCAGGCGCTCCATCTCGCTGGCGAGCCCGTCGACATGGTCGCGCTCCAGCCCGTCGGTGATCAGCAGCACAACCGCGCCCTGCCCCAGAACACGTCGCGACCACAGCCGATTGAATTCGGCAAGCGTCTCGCCAATGCGCGTGCCGCCCGACCAGTCCTTCACGACAGCGGAAGCATCGGCCAGGGCCTGGTCCGGATCGCGGTGCCGCATCTGGCGCGTCAGATTGGTGAGCCGCGTGCCGAACACGAAGGCATGCACGCGCCGGCGTTTCTCCGTCAGCGCATGCAGGAAATGCAGGAAGATGCGCGTGTACTGGCTCATCGAGCCAGAAATATCGGCCAGCACCACCAGCGGCGGGTGGATCTCGCGCGGCGACCGGAATTTCGGCAGGATCAGCGCCCCGCCGGTGCGGGCCGATGCCCGCATCATGGCGCGCGGATCGATGCGTCGGCCGGACGCGTCGGCCTTGAAGCGCCGTGTCGTTACCATGTCGAACGGCAAGCGCAGTTCCGAGATAGCCCGGCGGGCATCGGTCAGTTCCGCCGCGCTCATCTGGGCAAAATCCTTGCCGCGCAGCATTTCATTGCCGGAAACGGTGAAACGCGCGTCGATTTCGATATCCGGAATCTCGCGCGGCGGCGCCGCGTTCTGATGCCCTTCGAACATCGCATCGCTGACCCGGCTCTCGGCGGCGCGTGGCTTCTGCCGCTCGCGGTTCTCAAGCGCCACCGGCGAGAACATGGCAAGCAGTTTCTCGACAAGCTCGCGCGACTTCCAGAACAGGCGAAATGCCTCGTCGAAGGTGGCATGATCCTCGTGGCGGGTGACAAGCACCGCATGCAGCGTCCAGTAGAAGTCGTCACGGCTGCCGATACCGGCCGTGAGCACCGCCTCGATCGCGTCCTTCACCGAGGCAGGCCCGACCCGCATGCCCGCCTTGCGCAGCGCGCGCGCGAAATAGACGATGTTGTCAGCGATCCGGCCTTCCGGTTGGCTGCCTGTCATCTCACCCTACTCCGCCGCCGAGGCAAGTTCCGCCTGGACTTCCTGGAGAATGCGCCGTCCTTCGCCCTGTTCGATGCGGGCAATGTCGTCCTGGTATTTCAAGAGGACACCGATCGTGTCCGAAACGGTTTCCGGGTCGAGCGCCACCTTGTCGAGCTCAGTCAACGCGCCAGCCCAATCTATGGTTTCCGCCACGCCAGGGGCCTTGAACAATTCGATCTGTCTCAGCTTCTGGATGAATGCGACGACCTCGGACGACAGGCGCCTGTTGGCACCCGGCACCTTGCGCCGGACAATCTCCAGCTCGCGTGCCGCATTCGGATAGTCGACCCAGTGATAAAGGCAGCGACGCTTCAGCGCGTCGTGGATTTCACGGGTGCGGTTGGTGGTGATGATGACGATCGGAGGCTCTTCAGCCTTGATCGTTCCCAGTTCGGGCACCGTGACCTGGAAGTCGGACAGGATCTCGAGGAGGAAGGCTTCGAAAGCCTCGTCGGTACGGTCGAGTTCGTCGATCAGGAAGACAGGGGCGGCCCCTTCCTTGCCGGTCAGCGCATCGAGCACAGGGCGGCGGATCAGATATTTTTCCGAGAAGACATTGCGCTCCATGGTCGAGCGCTCGACCTTGCCCGCCGCCTCTTCCATGCGGATCTCGATCATCTGGGCGGCATAATTCCACTCATAGACCGCCGAGGAAACGTCGAGCCCCTCATAGCACTGAAGGCGGATCAGACGCCGGCCAAGCGCAGACGCCAGCACCTTGGCGATCTCGGTCTTGCCGACACCGGCTTCGCCTTCGAGGAACAGAGGCCGCTTCATGCGGAGCGACAGGAACAGCACCGTCGCCAGCGACCGGTCGGCCACATAGTCCGCGCCGGTCAGGAGATCGAGCGTCTCGTCGATCGTCGCCGGCACGGGGCACGGTTTCAGCTCGGTCATCCTGGCTCCGTGAATGCCCGCGTCCTAGTCCTGCAGTATGCGGTAGCCGCGGTCGTGATAGATCAACGGCTTCAAATTATCGCCGATGCGCAGACCTGTCACCTTGCCAAAAAGCACACGGTGGGTGGCCAAGTCCTTGGTATCGAACAACTCACAGTCGAAAACAGCCAGCGCGTCGGACAGCGTCGGCGCGCCGGTCGACAACGTGTCCCATTGCCCGAGCGCGAAACGCTCATCGAGCGACAGGCCGGTGATGCCGGAAAAACCAACGGACAAGGGCTGATGGTGCGAAGACAACGTGTTCAGGGCAAAATTGCCGTTCTGGATAAACGCTTCGTTCTTGGGATTGACCCGATTGAGGCAGACCAGAACCATTGGCGGCGTGTCCGACACGGAACAGGCCGCAATGACGGTAGCACCACGTCTCCCCGCGACACCGTCAGTGGTGATCACGTGGACATGGCCGGCAAAATGGCTCATCGCGTCGCGATAGGCCTGCGGCTCGACATCATTCTTCATCAGCACGGGCGATTTTCCAGACACCAAACCCCTAGCGCTATATATGACCGCAACCTGCGCACGACAAGCGAAGTGGTTGATGCAGCCGCCGAAATTGCCTTGTTGCACCGAAAGCTGCCAGCCTTTAGGTCTGGACCGGCACCGGTTCGAAAACCGATGGGGGAGCAGTTTATCGGAATGCGACTGCCGAACGCACTCATAGGCCTGCTTGGCGGGCTGCTGCTGACCGGTGCCGCCGCCGCGGCGCCGCTCAACATCGGTATCGCGGCGCCACTGTCGGGTCCGTCCGCGATCCTCGGCAGGCAGATCGAGTATGGCGCGCGGCTGGGCGCTGGATCCCGTGGCGCTGAGACCACCTTTGTCGATGACAAATGCAGCGCGGACGGAGGTGCTGCTGCTGCTGCCCAACTCGTATCGTCCAAGGTTGACGTTGTCGTCGGCTTCCTTTGCACCGACGCGATCGAGGCCGCGATGCCGATCCTGAAACAGGCCGGCATCCCGGTGATAACGCTCGGCGTGCGCAGTGAAGGCCTCACGGACAGGCGTGCCAGGACGGGCTGGCCGGTGTTCCGATTGGGTCCGCGCGGCGATGCCGAACGGGACGCCGCGGGCACGATCCTGTCGAAGCTGTGGCGCGATGTTTCGTTTGCCATCGTCGACGACGGCACCATTTACGGGCGCGAACTGGCGGAGGCGGTGCGGGTCGCGACCCAGCAGGCAGCGCTGAAACCGGTGTTCACCGACACATTCCGCCCCGAACTCGACAATCAGGTCGGCCTTGTCGGGCGGCTGCGCAAAGCCGGTGCAGACGCCGTCTTTGTCGGCGGCGACGGCCGCGATGTCGCCATCATGGCGCGCGACGCGGCCAAACAGGGCTCCGTAATGGCGTTTGCCGGCGGCGAGTCGTTGCGCGCGGCAGCAAGCGATGTGCCTTACGCGACAGGCACCTTGATGATCGCGATGCCGGAATGGGCGGATGTCGCGGACAAGAAGACGCTCGACCTGTTTTCTGCCGGCAAAGTCTTGCCCGAGGGCTACGCGCTGCCGGCCTTTGCCGCGGTCGAGATCGCCGATGCGGCCAGGAAAGCGTCCGAGGCAGACGGGAAGCCATTGGCAACCGTGCTGTCGGGCCGGACTTTCACGACTTCGATTGGCCAGATAACCTTCGACGCGAAAGGCGACCTGACCCGGAACCCCTATCGCGGCTTCCGCTTCGACGGCACGCGTTTCACGCCACTTGAGGAGCAGTGATGTTCCGTACCGGCCAACACAACCTGATCACCGATGTTGCCGGCCTGCGTGTCGGCAACGCCGGCGACGCGCGGCTGAAGTCGGGAACCACTGTTCTCGTTTGTGACGAGCCCGCGGTGGCTGGTGTGCAGGTACTGGGCGGTGCCCCTGGTACACGCGAGACCGACCTGCTCGAGCCGCACAATTCGGTCGAAACCATCAATGCACTGGTGCTTTCAGGCGGTTCCGCCTTTGGCCTCGACGCTGCCTCCGGCGTGCAAGCGGCACTGCGCGAACTGGGCGTCGGCTTCGAGGTCGCGGGCTTTCGCGTGCCGATCGTGCCGGCGGCCATCCTGTTCGACCTTCCCAACAATGGCGACAAGAACTGGGGCCGGTATCCGCCGTATCGTGAGTTCGGATACGAGGCGACACTTGCCGCTTCGACGAATTTCGAGATCGGCACCGCCGGTGCAGGCACCGGCGCCCTGTCTTCCGGCCTGAAGGGCGGCCTCGGCTCCGCTTCGACCGTATTGGACAATGGCATCACTATTGGCGCCCTCGTCGCCGCCAATCCAACCGGCTCGGTGACGCTCGGCGGCAGCCGCCATTTCTGGGCGGCCCCCTTCGAGATCGGTGCTGAGTTCGGCGGCCTGGGCTATCCTTCCCCTCTCCCAGCCGACAGCCGGCAGGTCCGGTTGAAATTCCGCGACAACCCGGTCGGCGCCAACACGACCATTGCAATCATCGCCACCGACGCGGTGCTGACCAAGGCCGCCGCCAAACGGCTGGCGATCGCGGCGCATGACGGCTTCACGCGCGCCATCTGGCCGACCCATACCCCGGTGGACGGAGATCTCGTCTTCGGCCTCTCGACAGGCAGGAGCGGTATGGTGCCCTCGCCGGTAGAAGCCATCGACCTTTATGCCGCGGCCGGCGCCACCATGGCACGGGCGATCGCACGCGCGGTATTCAGCGCGACACCATCGGAAAGCGATCTTTTCCCAACGTGGTCCTCGCTGAAAGGCTGAGTGTACAGCGAGCACCTGCGGCGGGCATACTAGGCATACTAGAGAGAGTTCGAGAGGGCGAATGATGCAAATGCGGTTGGCAAAATTCGTAAGCCTGGCAGGCGCGTTATGGCTGACGGCAAGCACTGCATGGGCAGGCGACGTTGCACAGCTGCAGGTCCTCGGCTTCAGCAAGGGCGGCGGTGTCTTCGCTTTCGAAGAATATGGCGTGCAGGATGGCTCCGGCTTTCCCTACGCCAATCGCTACTACATCGATACGGCGACGGACACATTCGTCAAAGGTACACCGGTGCGTGTACGGATCGATGATGAGAGCGCCTCCCTGCAGGCTGCCCGCAACAAGGCGCGCGAACAGGGCGAGGCTATCGTCAAGCAGGCCGAACTCGACGCCAACCAAGGGTTTACGGCCGGCAGCAATCCTGTGACCGAACTTTCCGCCGACCCGCAGCGCATGGTCGTCAATCCGCGCCCCGTCTTTCCGGCCATCGACGAGCCGCTGGAGTTCAGGCTGAATGAGTTCGTGGCGAGCGGCGATGATGTCTGCGCCAGCCAGGGCGAGACAAAAGGGTTTCGCCTCCTGCGCATCGAGGCAACGCCCAATGGTGCGACGAAACTGCTGCATGAGGACAAATCCATCCCGAAGAGCCGTGGCTGCCCGGCCGGTTACGGGATCGGCGCAGTGCAGACTTATGGCGGCGACAGCCTGTCTGCATTTGCCGTTCTGATCTGGACACGCGGCTACGGCTTTGAAGGTCCGGAATACCGCTGGATCGCAGTGACCGGGCGGCTGTGATCGCGTCTGCCTCGCCAGCTCCGGTAAGTGGCGCGATGGCGACCCGGCTGCATCAGGCTTTGCCTGCGCTGCATACGACAATCGCCGGCACCCTCATCTGGGCCCTTTCGATGGGTGCCAGCGCCTACGTCAGACTGTTTCTGGCCGGCTGGCAGACGCCGGGAAGCATCGTGACGGTGGTGGTGGTGTTTGCCGCCGGAGGGGCTCTCGCCTTTCCGCTTGGTCTCTACGCTGCGCGGCTCGTTTCGCTTGGCCGGTCCGGCGAAGTGGCTTTCGCCGCCTTTCTAGCCTGTCTGATCGCCATGACGATCGCGGTCACCGGTGGGCTCTACGCACTGCAGTACCGTAGCTACTATGCCGAGTGGCACGGTACACCGTTCAGCCTGCGCTGGTTCTTCCAGTTCGCCTTCACCAGTGCGGGCGCACTCTATCAGTTCGCGATGCTCGGTATTCGCTTCTATTTCCCGCTTGGATTCGTCGCGCTGTTTGCCGCTGCGCTGTGGTTTGTCCGCCAGCCGCGTTGAGCATTTTCTCGCGCTCTGTTAGGACGCGGCGTAAGTTTTCCCGAGACATCAGGACGGACCGATGATCCCACGCTACTCCCGGCCGGAAATGGTCGCCATCTGGTCACCGGAAACACGCTTCCGCATCTGGTTCGAAATCGAGGCGTATGCCTGCGACGCATTGGCCGAGCTCGGCGTCATTCCGAAGGAAGCGGCGAGGACCATCTGGGAAAAAGGCGGCGCCGCCAAGTTCGATGTCGACAAGATCGATGAGATCGAACGCGTCACCAAACATGACGTCATCGCTTTCCTGACGCATCTTGCCGAATTCGTCGGTCCGGATTCGCGCTTCATCCACCAGGGCATGACCTCCTCCGACGTGCTCGACACCTGCCTCGCTGTGCAGCTCACCCGGGCCAGCGACATTCTGCTCGCCGACATCGACGCCTTGCTGGCGGCGCTGAAGCGACGCGCCTTCGAACACAAGAACACCGTCACCATCGGCCGCAGCCATGGCATCCATGCCGAGCCGACCACATTCGGCGTCAAGCTGGCGCAAGCCTATGCTGAATTCAGCCGTTGCCGCGAACGCCTCGTCCATGCGCGCGAAGATATCGCCACCTGTGCGATTTCCGGCGCTGTCGGCACTTTCGCCAACATCGAGCCTTATGTCGAAGAACATGTCGCCAGGAAGCTTGGCCTGAAGCCGGAGCCGGTGTCGACGCAGGTTATTCCGCGCGACCGTCATGCCATGTTCTTCGCGACACTCGGCGTCATCGCCTCGTCGGTGGAACGGCTCGCGACCGAGATCCGCCACCTGCAGCGCACCGAAGTGCTGGAAGCGGAGGAGTACTTCTCGCCCGGCCAGAAGGGTTCGTCGGCGATGCCGCACAAGCGCAATCCCGTGCTGACCGAGAACCTCACCGGTCTCGCCCGGCTGGTGCGCGGCATGGCGCTGCCGGCCATGGAAAATGTGGCACTCTGGCACGAGCGCGACATCTCGCACTCTTCGGTCGAGCGCATGATCGGGCCGGATGCGACCATTACGCTCGACTTTGCCCTGGCGCGCCTTACCGGCGTTGTCGACAAGCTGCTTGTCTATCCCGAAAACATGGACAGGAACCTCAACAAGTTCCGCGGCCTGGTCCACTCGCAGCGCGTGCTGCTGGCCCTGACGCAGGCCGGCGTTTCCCGCGAGGATGCCTACAGGCTTGTCCAGCGCAACGCCATGAAGGTCTGGGAACAGGGCGCTGATTTCCTTGAGGAACTGCTTGGCGACAAGGAAGTGACCGCCGCACTCTCGGAAGCCGAGATCCGCGAGAAGTTCGATCTCGGCTACCATACCAAGCATGTCGACACGATCTTCAAGCGGGTGTTCGGATAAGCTCTCATGCGGCTGGCGGTCATTTCCGACATCCATGGCAATCTGCGCGCACTGGAGACGGTGCATCGCGAGATCAAGGCGGCAGCACCCGACCTGATCGTCAATCTGGGCGACTGCCTGTCGGGTCCGCTCTGGCCGGAAGAAACCGCGCAGTATCTGGCCGCGCACGGCTGGCCGACCGTGCGTGGCAATCATGATCGGGAGCTTGCCGAGACGCCGACCGCCGAGCTCGGCGAGTCCGACGCCTTCTCCCACCGGCATCTTTCCAGGGCCTCGAAGGAATGGATCGCGGCGTTGCCCGCCACGATGAGCCTGGAACCGGAAATCTTCCTTTGCCACGGCAGCCCGTCGAGCGACGAGATCTTCCTGCTGGAGGAAGACGGCGGCAACCACTTCTTCCCGTCAACCGAGAGCGCGGTTCGGCGCAAGCTCAGCAACGTCACCGCGGGGCTCGTGCTGTGCGGCCACTCGCATACGCCCCGCGTCGTCCAGGTCTCCGAACGCCAGATCGTTCTCAATCCAGGCAGCGTTGGGGTGCAGGCGTTTCCTGGTCTTACCGTGACGGGCAGCCCGCACGCACGCTATGCGATCGCCACGCGCCAGGACGGCAGATGGTCGTTCGACCTGCGCGCCATAGGCTATGACTGGGCAGAGGCCGCCCACCGCGCGGAAGCCAGCGGTTTTGCCAATTGGGTGCACGGACTCTCGACAGGCTTTGCCGCCGACGCCATCGGCACCTGACGCGTTCAGGCAGCGAACGGGTCCGTCAGGACGACCGTTCCATCCTTCGCCTTGTGCGCATTGATCAGCGGCACCAGCCGGCGGAAATGTTCGGTCCGGCAATGGGTGTCCAGCGCGGCGCTATCCGGCCATTTCTCGACGAAGACGAAATGCCCTGGATCCTTCTGGTCGACAAAAAGCTCATAGGAGATGCAAAGCGGCTCCTGCCGCGTCTTCTCGACAAGTTCAGCGTAGAGCGGTCTCACCGTGTCGATGGCTTCTGGCCTGATGAAGTCCTCGGCGATGACTTTGAGCATGAGCGTGCCTTCTTGCGAAATGCCAACAGCCGAGCCCGCTCGACGCGGACTCGGCTGCAGATATCTAGCATCGCTGAGAGCTCGACGGTGTCAGGATTGCTTCTGGATCACCAGATGGCTCGGCCAACGCCACTCAGCCGGGCTGTCCAGGCACCGCACGGATTTCGGTCCCCCAAGGATCGATATAGGTTGACGATGCCGAAGCCTGCGACGAGCGCATCTCGACCCATGACAGACCCGAACGGCCAGCGTCGCGCTTGCCAGCGCCCGCGCTCTGCCAGGTGTTGGCGCCGATATGGTGGTGATAGCCGCCAGACGACAGGAACACTGCCTGCGTACCGTATTTGGTGACCGTGTCGAAGCCGAATTCGGTATTCCACCAGGCCTCGGCCTGGTTTGGGTCGCCGACCCGCAGATGAACGTGGCCGACCACCGTGTTTTCCGGGGCGCCTTTCCAGCCGGCGTCACCGGCGGGCACGGAACCGATCACACCGGGGATATCCATGCGGACCGTCGCCATTTCGACGGTCGGGCCATTCCACTTCCAGGTGTCGCGCGGACGATCGGCGTAGATCTCGATGCCATTGCCTTCGGGATCGGTGAGATAAGCGGCTTCAGAGACCAGATGATCCGAAGCGCCCTCGACCGCGATCTTGTTTTCGATGGCGTGGTTGATCCAGCGACCGAGATCGGCACGGCTGGGCAGAAGAAAAGCCGTGTGGAACAGACCGGCGCTGCGCGGATCATCCGGCTTGGCAGCAGTGTCACGCTCCAGCACGAGAAGCGGGCGATTGGCCGCGCCGAGCGTAATCGTCTCGCCATCGCGGGCAAGTTCCTGCAGACCGACGACCGCGCCATAATACGCGGCAAGCTTGTCGGCGTCGCGAGCTTTCAAACCGACACGAGCAACGCTGACCGGTGTGGTGGCGGCAAAGGGTAAAGTGCTCATCCTGGTCTCCGAGCGGGTCGCACCTGTCATGGCTCCGAGAGCCAACGCACCGGTTGCACCCATCATTGTACGTCGCGTCAGTCGCAAAGTCCTATCTCCGAAGGCACGCGGCGGTGATTGTGTCACCCAGCAAATGGAAGATTTCCATCGTTCACACAAGACAGCAAAAATCGAACACGTCGTTCACATGACGACGACGATGCCACACCATTGCGCCCGGCGACGGCGCTCGCTACATCGGGGCCATGAAAGTCAAGGACGCCGACATCCTCATCGTACCCGGCTACACCAATTCGGGGCCTGACCACTGGCAGAGCCGCTGGGAGGCAAAACTGTCGACAGCACGCCGCGTCGAACAGGCCGAATGGTCAAAGCCCGTGCGCGAAGATTGGACGGCACGCGTCGCCGAAGCCGTCAACGAAGCGACCAAGCCGGTCGTGCTCGTCGCACATTCGCTCGGCGTGCCCACCGCCATCCAGGCACTGCCGCTGTGCAAGAAGCCGATTGTCGGCGGATTTTTCGTGGCGCCGCCGGATGTGGCCAATCCGAAGATCAAGCCGAAACACCTGATGACCTTCGGCCCCTACCCTCGCGACCCGCTGCCGTTCCCCTCGATGGTGGTTGCCAGCCGCAACGACCCGTTCTGTGATTTCGAAATCGCAGAAGACCTAGCCAACGCATGGGGCTCGCTGTTCATCGACGCCGGTGAAACCGGCCATCTCAATTCAGAATCCGGCCACGGGCCATGGCCGGAGGGTTCGATGACCTTCGCCCATTTCCTGTCACGATTATAGTAGGCAGCGAGTAGCGAGTGGTGGTTTTGTCCACTCACCACTCACTGTCCAATCGACGCTTTCACGCTTGCCAGCAGCGTCTTGGCGCCCAGGCCGACCAATGCCTGTTCGGAGCCCATGGCAAGAAGCCTGTAGCCCATCTTGACCAGACGGCCGCCGAGGCTGGCATCCAGGACATAGATCGCCGCATGCTTGCCCGCCTTGCGGCTGCGCTCGGCGATCAGGGCGATCGTCTCCATCATGTCCTCAAGCGTCGAGTCCACGACAGCGCCATTGCTCCAGGCAATCGAGAAATCCGACGGTCCGACAAAAATACCGTCGATACCGGGCGTTTCGAGAATGCCGTCCAGTGCCGCCAGCGCCGCACGTGTCTCGACCATGGCGAAAGCCAGGGTGCGCTGGTTGCTCTCTTTCAGCCAGTCGGCCTGTGTGCCTTTGCCGTAGCGCGGCAAGGCATAGGTCGGGCCCCAGGAGCGCTCGCCAAGCGGCGGATACTTCATGGCCGCGGCAAAAGCCCTGGCGTCGGCCACCGAATTGACCATCGGCGCGATAACCGCCTCGGCGCCGAAATCCAGCGCGCGGCTGGCCATGTCGAAACGGCCGACCGGAATGCGCACGAGCGCGGGCTTGCCGACCGACTGTATCGGCGCGATCGAGCGCAGGACACTGTCCTCATTGTGGCCGCCATGCTGCATGTCGAGCGTTACCGCGTCGAAGCCCTGCCTGGCGACGATCTCGACGGTCAACGCATCCGGCACGCCCGACCAGGCGGTGCACAGCGTTTCATCGGCTTCCAGACGGGCTTTCAGGGACATCGGCTATTTCCTCTCAAGATACATTCCAGCAAAAGTGCGCAGCGGTTTGCGTCCGGAATTGCTTAACACATAAAGCAGGAGCGTTTCCGCGAAAACGGAAACGCTCGAATTGAATCCAGTTTCAGCCGGAAACGACGGAAAAGGCAAAGAAAAACCGCCCGGCGAAACCGGGCGGTCCATTGGTCCAGCCTTGCCGGCACTAGACGATCAGGTGTTCTTGATCTGCTCAATGGCCTGAGCCATGAGCTCGTCCATGGTGCGACGGATCTGATGATCGGACTGGTCGATATTGGCGGCATCGAAATCCTTGCGGATCTTGCGGAAGACATCATGGTCACCCGCTTCCTCGATGTCTGAAACCACGACTTCCTTGGCATAGGCGTCGGCGTCGGCGCCGGTCTTGCCCAGTTTCTCGGCCGCCCACAGGCCCAGCGCCTTGTTGCGACGCGCGTTCGCCTTGAAGCGCAGTTCCTCGTCAAAGACGAACTTGCGCTCGAAGCCCTCTTCGCGGTCCTTCATGCTGCTCATCGCAAATCCTCCGGTGGAACCGATTCGGTTGGTGGTCGATAGATGCCTGTCTGGTTTTCTCAAACCAAATGGCTGGCGCGCGGTCAATATGCGATCTTGTCTGGCGCCCGCTTGTTGCGTTGCGGCATTTCGGCCCGGAAAGCGGTGATTCAACCGATTTGCCGATTGAGCGACGTCCACGATTGCGGTAGAGACCGCGATTGAGACCATAGACGCGCCAATGTGCCGCGAAAGAAAGGGACCGGTCGTTGTCACCTGCCCTTCCAACCAGAGAAAAAATCCGATGAAGTCACGCCGCCGCATTTATGAAGGCAAGGCCAAGATCCTTTATGAAGGACCGGAGCCCGGAACGCTGATCCAGTTCTTCAAGGATGACGCAACCGCGTTCAACAAGAAGAAGCATGAAGTGGTCGACGGCAAGGGCGTGCTCAACAACCGCATTTCCGAGCACATCTTCAACCATCTGAACCGCATGGGTATCCCGACCCACTTCATCCGCCGGCTCAACATGCGCGAGCAGTTGATCAAGGAAGTCGAAATCATTCCGCTGGAAGTGGTGGTGCGCAACGTTGCCGCCGGCTCGCTGTCCAAGCGGCTCGGCATCGAGGAAGGCACCGTGCTGCCGCGCTCGATCATCGAGTTCTACTACAAGGCCGACGCGCTGGACGATCCGATGGTGTCGGAAGAACATATCACGGCCTTTGGCTGGGCAAGCCCGCAGGAAATCGACGACATCATGGCACTTGCCATCCGCGTCAACGACTTCCTCTCTGGCCTTTTCCTCGGCGTCGGCATCCAGCTTGTCGATTTCAAGATCGAATGCGGCCGCCTGTTCGAGGGCGACATGATGCGCATCGTCGTGGCCGACGAGATTTCGCCCGACTCCTGCCGCCTGTGGGATGTCGCCACCCAGGACAAGCTCGACAAGGACCGCTTCCGTCGCGACATGGGCGGGCTGGTTGAGGCCTACCAGGAAGTGGCGCGCCGCCTCGGCATCATGAACGAGAACGAGCCGCAGCGTCCGACCGGACCAGTCCTGGTCGCGTCGACCGGTCCAAAGGACACCAAGCACTGAGACGATTGCCGCGCCGACTTCCTTCAGAGGTCGGCGCATCTGGTTCCCGGAGGCAGCTTTCGCGGAGCCGATCAACGACCACAACGAGGATTGCATAGCGTGATTAAGGCCCGTGTCACCGTAACCCTGAAGAATGGCGTGCTAGACCCGCAGGGCAAGGCGATCGAACATGCGCTGGGCGGCCTCGGCTTCGACGGCGTCGGCCAGGTGCGCCAGGGCAAGGTGTTCGACATCGAGCTCGATGGCACCGACAAGGCCAAGGCAGAGACCGCGCTCAAGGCGATGTGCGACAAGCTGCTGGCGAATACGGTGATCGAGAACTACGCGGTGGAGATCGCCTGAAGGGTGTCCAAGGACGTCCAGATATCGAAATTCATGAGCCTCGTTCTTCGGCATGCGCCCGAAGAGGCAGGCTTGACGCTGGACGCGAACGGCTGGACGGACTTCGATCGGCTCTGCGAGGTCCTTGAGGCGCGTTTCCACGCGCAGAAGCCGGATGTGGAACGGATCGTCGCAGAAAATCCGAAGAAACGGTTCGTGCTCGAGGGCAACCTCATCCGAGCCGCCCAGGGACATAGTGTCGAGATCGATCTTGGTCTTTCTCCCTCCACGCCGCCTGATACGCTTTATCACGGTACGAAAGCGGACTTTATGGGTTCGATCTTCGAACAAGGCTTGAAGAGCCAGTCGCGCCAGCATGTCCATCTGTCAAAGGACATCACCACGGCAAAGGTGGTTGCTGCGCGCCGCAAGGGTCAGGATGCGATCCTGGCCGTTGATAGCGGCACAATGGCGAAAGATGGAATCTTGTTCTTTCTTTCCGAAAATGGTGTGTGGCTGACCAACCATGTTCCATCTCGATACCTCAAACAGCTGACCGAGCAGGAAGTGTCATGAAAACCGCTGTCGTCCTCCTCCCCGGCCTCAATCGCGACCGCGACATGATCGCGGCGCTGACCAAGATTTCGGGCACCGCGCCGGCTACCGTCTGGCAGACCGACACGGAAATCCCCGATGTCGACCTGATCGCCATTCCGGGCGGCTTCTCGTTCGGCGACTATCTGCGTTGCGGCGCGATCGCGGCACGCTCGCCGGTGATGCGTGCGGTGGCGGAGAAGGCTGCAAAAGGCGTGATGGTGGTGGGCGTCTGCAACGGCTTCCAGATCCTTGTCGAAGCCGGTCTTCTGCCGGGCGCGCTGATGCGCAATGCCTCGCTGAAATTCGTCTGCCGCGAAGTGAAGCTGCAGGTGACCAACGCCAATACGGCGTTTACCCGCGGCTACCAGCCGAACCAGATCATCCGTTGCCCGGTTGCGCATCATGACGGCAACTATTTCGCCGAAGCCGAGACACTTGCCCGCATCGAGGGCGAAGGCCGCGTCGTGTTCCGTTATGCCGAAGGCACCAACCCGAACGGCTCGATCAATGACATCGCCGGCGTCATCAATGACAAGGGCAATGTGCTGGGCCTGATGCCGCATCCCGAAAACCTGATCGAGGCGGCACATGGCGGCGTTGATGGCCGCGCGCTTTTCGAAGGCGCGCTTGGCATCGCAGCCTGAACCATCTCTTCTTCCGACACCGACCAGATCTCATCTCGACTTGGGGAAGCCGAAACGATGAATGCAGCAAAGATGGCCGTCCGTTTCGGTTTCGTCGCCCTGGCGGGCCTCGCGCTGGTCGCCTGCCAGTCGAAGTCCTACAATTCCGCACCAAGCGGCGGCGGCAAGAGCGCATCGCTGCGCGCCATGGAACAGGTGGCGATCGCCGCGCACAAATGCTGGATCGCATCCAAGGATCCGGCTTTCAAATCCTACCAGATGGCCAATGAACTCAACAATTTCGGCGGAACGCCGCGCTTCCTGCTTGTGCCGGCCAAGCACTACGGCGGCAAGCCGCTTCTGGTGGTGCAGGCGCAGGGTGCCTCCAGCCGCGTCGAAGTGTTCGGCCCGCTGATGAGCGAGCCGCTCTCCGGTCGCATCGGCTCCGACATTGCTCGCTGGCAGACCGGCAACAGTGACTGCGGCGCCAAGGCTTAATCACCAGAGCGCACCACTCTTCCGGGTTCGACCGCCCCCAGGTTCCCGGCCGATCAGGACGACTTCATTTTCGCTCGCGTGCGTCTCGGCATGCCGAGTTCGGCAAGCTTTTCATCGTCGAGTTCCATCAGCCCCCGGCGGGTAAGCTGATGTTGCGGCAGCGCGCTCCAGCCACGCGTCAGCCTTTCGAACAACCTTGCAAGAGGCGGCCGCGCCGGTTCGGTGGAGTGTATCGGCGCGGGATATCTCTTCTTCCGTTGCATCGAAATGCCCTTCAAGCGGACCGCATGCTCAATCGAAGAACGAGCGCATACCTTCGCGATAGGCGTCGGAGCGGGAAACCCCGATGTCTTTCAGCTGTTCGTCGGTCATTTCCAGCAGCGCCAGGCGGCTGCGGCGGCGCTCGAGCGCCCTGCCCAGCCAGGTTGGCGACGAAGTCATCATCATCGTCACACGGCGGCAAAATCCCGAGAAGCCAGACGGCTGCTCGATCTGGATGATCGAAGACGATTGTCTCCGATAAATTGTCTCTATTGCACTTGCCATAACAGCACCATTGTCACAATTACCGCGACAATCGCGGTGCAATGCATATGTATTGACTCTCAGATTGATACAATATACTAAATTGCCACCATGACAAATTGGCTCCCCGACCTGTCCTCCGGCAATGGCCCGCTCTATCAGCGCCTTGCCGATCGCATAGAAGCCGATATCGACCGTGGCGTGCTCGGTGCCGGCACCAAATTGCCTCCTCAGCGCGACCTCGCCTACGACATCGGCGCCACAGTCGGCACGATCGGTCGCGCCTATCAGTTGCTGCGCGAGCGCGGTCTTGTCAGCGGTGAGGTCGGTCGCGGCACCTATGTGCTCAAGCGACACTCCGACAACATGCAGCAAGGCGATGCAAATCCCCTGCCCACGCATCCGGAAGGAACGCGCCTGACCGTGGCGCCGGCTGGCAAGCTACGCCTCGACAGTACGGCAGCCCCCGACACAGGCCAGGGTGGTGCCATCACCGATCTCCTGGCGCAGATCACACGCGACCACGCCTATGAGATCGCCAGCTACACGCGTGATTTCCCACAGCGCTGGATGGATGCCGGCAGCCTGTGGCTTGCCCGCAACGGCTTTCGCCCTGCCCCTGACAGCATCGTGCCGACACTCGGCACGCATGCGGCGGTGATGGCCGCTATCGCTGCGCTGACCGCGCCCGGCGACTATATCGCTTTCGAGCATCTCACCTATTCACAAGTGTCGCGCAGCGCAGGACTTGTCGGGCGACGCATCGCGCTGGTCGGCTCCGACGCCGAGGGCATCGATCCCGAGGATTTCGAGCGCGTCTGCGCACAAAAGCATCCCAGGATGATGTTCCTGATGCCAACCGTGCAGAACCCCACACTGGCAACGATCGACGTCGGCCGCCGCCGCGACATCGCGCTGATCGCACGCGAATACAATGTGCTGCTGGTCGAAGACGATCTCTATGGCGGCCTTACCGACGACAAGACACCGCTGCTTGCCGAATTCGCTCCCGAACGCACGATCGTCGCCAGCGGCCTGTCCAAATCCGTGTCGGCGGGGGTTCGTGGCGGTTGGCTGTCCTGCCCGCCTGCCTACCGGCACCGCATCCAGGTGGCACACAAGATGCTGACCGGCGGCATACCCTTCCTGCTCGCCGAAGTCGGCTCGAGGCTGGTGCATTCCGGCAAGGCGCATGAAATTCGCCGCAACAGCATTGCCGAAATCAATGCCCGCATCGCCATCGTGCGCGAAAAACTGGCTGGCTTCACTTTCCAGGCTCGCGACAATGTCCCCTTCGTCTGGCTGACTCTGCCGGACCCCTGGCTTTCCGGCACGTTCAAGAACGCATCGTTCGAGAACGGCGTGCTGCTCGACGACGAGGACGAGTTCAAGGCCGGCCGATCGGAACAGGTCTTCCATGCCGTGCGGTTTGGCATCTCGGCGCCAGGACCGCGCTCCGATGTCGCGCGCGGCGTCGAGATCATCCGCCGGCTGCTTGAAGAAGGCCGCGCCGGTTACGATTCCTTCGGTTGAACTTCAATCCGTGATCGGTGCCGCATGTGCTTCTGCATTGCCGGCGGCTGCCAAGCGATCCAGCGTTGCAACCAGCCCCGCCGTATCAGGGCAGATATGCAACGACGTCATCTTGCCCCATGCCAGATGCACGGCGTGTATGCCGCGATTGCAGGTGCGCACGCCATCGGTGCCGCTGTTGGTTTCCAGCCAGGTGACTATGGCCAGTGTATTCCATGGCGGCCCGCTGACGGCGATCCGATCCAGCTCGAAATGCAGGTCCGGCAGCAACCTATAAAGGCGCTCATACCATTCCTTCGTCTTCGGCAAAGACGTGCGCACACCGGAAAGCGCGTGCCCCTCGCCAAGGAAACGATGCTCGAAACGCGATGCGAAGCCTGCGAGCACAGGGCCGGCATCGCCCCTGTTCACGCTGTCGAACAGGGAGCGGATTCTTGCGCGGACAACTGCATGGTACATGCCACCCCTCCAAGTTCAATGATTGAACCTACTGGCTTGAGTTCAATCACGCAACCCACTAGCCTGGACAGATGAAGAAGGTCAGCTTTGGCGAAATGCGCTGTTCCCTGGCGCGATCCCTGGAGATCATCGGCGACTGGTGGTCCCCTCTCATCATCCGCGATGTCTATCTCGGCCTCGTGCGCTTTGACGACATCGCACTCAATCTCGGCATCTCGCGCAACCTGCTGACGCTGCGACTCCGGCATCTTGTCGAGGGCGGTGTGCTGAAACGCTCGGCCTACCAGAAACGGCCTCTCCGTTTCGACTACCAGCTCACCGAAGCTGGAGAAGAACTGGTTCCCGTCATCCTTGCCCTGACGGCCTGGGGTGATCGCTGGGCGCAACCACGGGAAGGGCAGCCGATCCGATTCCTGCACAAGGCCTGCGGCTGCACACTCATCTCGAAAATCGCCTGTTCTGCATGCGGTGAAGACGTGACGGCAGCTGATGTGAGCGCCGTGCCTGGCCCCGGCGGTGCCGCCCTGCCCGGCACGATGGTGCTGGCAAAACGTCTCGCACAGGCAGCCAGGGCCTGATCACTGGCAAACTGCCTGTGGCATGCGGCCATTTTTCTGAAATCGGCAGTGTCGCAGCGCCGCCCGTTCGGCTATAGGGGCCGCAACACGCTCTCGGAGTTGCCCGCTGCACCATGACCATCTCCAACACCGTGAAGATCACGCCGGAACTGATTGCCTCTCACGGGCTGAAGCCTGACGAATACCAGCGCATCCTCGAACTGGTCGGGCGCGAACCGACCTTTACCGAGCTCGGTATCTTCTCGGCGATGTGGAACGAGCACTGCTCGTACAAATCCTCCAAGAAATGGCTGCGCACCTTGCCGACGAAGGGCCCTCGGGTCATTCAGGGCCCCGGCGAAAATGCCGGCGTGGTCGATATCGGCGACGGCGATGTCGTGGTCTTCAAGATGGAGAGCCACAACCACCCCTCCTTCATCGAGCCCTATCAGGGCGCGGCCACCGGTGTCGGCGGCATCCTGCGCGACGTCTTCACCATGGGTGCGCGGCCCGTCGCGGCGATGAATGCGCTGCGCTTCGGCGCGCCGGACCACCCCAAGACCCGTCACCTGGTGGCAGGCGTGGTCGCCGGTGTCGGCGGCTACGGCAATTCCTTCGGCGTGCCGACTGTTGGCGGCGAGGTCAATTTCGACACCCGCTACAACGGCAACATCCTGGTCAACGCGTTCGCGGCCGGCCTCGCCAAGGCCGACGGCATCTTCCTGTCGCAAGCCAAGGGCGTCGGCCTGCCGGTGGTCTATCTCGGCGCCAAGACCGGTCGTGACGGCGTCGGCGGCGCCACCATGGCTTCGGCCGAATTCGACGACAAGATCGACGAGAAGCGCCCGACCGTGCAGGTCGGCGATCCGTTCACCGAGAAGTGCCTGCTGGAAGCCTGCCTGGAGTTGATGGCATCCGGCGCTGTCATCGCCATCCAGGACATGGGTGCCGCCGGCCTCACCTGCTCGGCCGTAGAGATGGGAGCCAAGGGTGACCTCGGCATCGAACTCGAACTCGACAAGGTGCCAGTGCGCGAAGAGCGCATGAGCGCCTACGAAATGATGCTCTCCGAGAGCCAGGAGCGCATGCTGATGGTGCTGCGCCCCGAAAAAGAACAGGAAGCCGAAGCGATCTTCCGCAAATGGGGTCTTGATTTCGCCATCGTCGGCAAGACCACCGACGACCTGCGCTTCCGCGTCCTGCACCAGGGCGAGGAAGTCGCCAACCTGCCGATCAAGGAACTGGGTGACCAGGCGCCGGAATATGACCGGCCATGGGTTGAGCCGGCAAAGCGCGCACCGCTGGCGGCCAACGACATCCCGCAGGCAGATGTTGCCGACGCATTGTTGAAGATGCTCGGCGGCCCTGACCTCTCCTCTCGCCGCTGGGTGTGGGAGCAGTATGATACGCTGATCCAGGGCAATTCGCTGCAGATCCCGGGCGGTGATGCCGGCGTCGTGCGCGTCGACGGCCATGCCACCAAGGCACTCGCCTTCTCCTCCGATGTGACCCCGCGCTACTGCGAGGCCGATCCGTATGAGGGCGGCAAGCAGGCGGTGGCCGAATGCTGGCGCAACCTGACTGCGACCGGCTCCTTGCCGCTCGCTGCGACCGACAACCTCAATTTCGGCAATCCGGAGCGCCCCGAGATCATGGGGCAGTTCGCCAAGGCCGTCACCGGCATTGGCGATGCCTGCCGCGCGCTCGACTTCCCGATCGTGTCGGGCAATGTCTCGCTCTACAACGAAACCAACGGGCAAGGCATCCTGCCGACACCGACCATCGGCGGCGTCGGCCTGATCGATGACTGGTCGAAGATGGCCAAGGTCGGCTTCGCCGGCGAAGGCGAAGTCATCCTGCTCATCGGCGGCCCGGCCGGCTGGGGCAGCCATCTTGCCCAGTCGATCTACATGCGTGACATCCACAACCGCAGCGACGGCCCGCCGCCGCCGGTCGACCTCGCACATGAGAAGAAGGTCGGCGATTTCGTGCGCAAGCTGATCCGCGCCGGCGCGGCAACCGCCGTGCATGACCTGTCGGATGGCGGCCTTGCCGTGGCGCTTGCCGAAATGGCGATGGCATCCGGCATCGGCGCGACGGTGCCCGGCCTGAGCGACGCCAACCCGATCCCCGTCTTCTTCGGCGAAGACCAGGGTCGCTATCTTGTCACGGTGAAATTCGCCGGCCAGTCGGAAGAGTTGCAGGCGCTGTGGAACGAGGCCAAGGCACTCGGCATCTTCGCGCCATGGATCGGCAACACCGGCGGCAGCGAATTGAAACTGGGCTCCGCGCGCGCCATATCAATCAAGGACTTGAAAGCGGCGCACGAATCCTGGTTTCCTCGCTTCATGGGGAACTGAAGAAGAAGGAACGTCCCATGGCTATGGACTCCCGCGACATCGAACGGCTGATCAAGGAAGGCATTCCGGACGCCAAGGTGACGATCCGCGATCTGGCAGGCGACGGCGATCATTACGCTGCCGAAGTCGTGGCCGAGAGCTTCCGCGGCAAGAACCGCGTGCAGCAGCACCAGATGGTCTACGACGCGCTGAAAGGCAACATGGGCGGCGTGCTACATGCCCTTGCCCTGCAGACCAGCGTACCGGAGTGATGCGGGCCGTCTTCTTCGACGTTGACGGCGTTCTGATCCACAGCCTTTTCCACCCTGACCCGACGCGTCGCCGACGCTGGGATCAGCATCTCCTGGAGGATCTGGGAGTGGCCAGGGAGGATATCGCCCCTCTCTTCGGACCGGAATTCAATGACGTGATCGAGGGTCGGGTCTCGCTCGTCAACAAGCTTGACGTGTTCCTGCCGACGATCGGCTTTCGCGGTTCCTCGCTCGATTTCCTGACCTATTGGCTGACACGCGACGTCAGCCTGAACCTGCCGCTCCTCGATCTCATCAAGAAGCTGCGCCGTTCCGGCGACACACGCCTGTTCGTCGCCACCAACCAGGAACACATCCGCGCCTTCCACCTGTGGAACGACGTCGGGCTGCGGCATTATTTCGACGAGATGTTCTACGCCGCACGCTTCGGCGTCGGCAAGAACAGCGGCCGCTTCTATGAAAACGTCGAGCAGTTGATCGGACAGCAAGCCCAGCCCCCGCTTTTCTTCGACGATTCCGCCAGGGTTGTCGCGGCCGCGCAGCAGCATGGTTGGGAGGCTGTCCTCTATCACGATCTCGAGGATTTCACGTGTCATCCGTGGATCGCAGCACGGCTCAGCTGAACAAGTTGCCGGCAAGAGTGTGAACTACCGCGTCGTCACCGCCAGAATCGGTCCGGCGGGAAACGAGCCACCGACAACCGCGTCGGTTCCGCTGGAGAGCGTCGAGACCGCGCCGTCAAAAAACAGCGCATTGCGGCAGCCCAGCGCATCGCGAAACAACCTGGCGAAACCGCCAAGGCTGACTTCGCCGCGCGAGATCGCCAGCACCACCGTATCGGGATCGCGAACGCCGACACCGTTGCGGATGTAGCGCGACGTGCCATTCGGTTCGAAGCGTGGGTGCACGGCTCCGTCGATCACCAGCATCGGACCGGATTGCGTGGCATAGGTCACCGCAGGTCCGACAGCCGCGAAGGCGCCGGTTTCCTGAACACCTGCCTTGCCATCGATACCGATGTAGAAAACCCCGTTCGGCTTGAGAAAGAAATTGCCCTCCGCGTCTTCGCGGTTGAGCGGTGCTTCTTCGTGGGCATTCTCGACGAACAGGCCGACCGGCGACAGGTCCTTGTGGTACATGCCGGCATTCATGGCGAGCAACACCGGTGAACCGGCAGTGCGCATGGCTTCGGTGAATTTCGCTACGGAACCGTACGGTTTGGCTGCCGCATCCTGCCTGTGAAGCGATACCGCGTATCGGCGCAAGTCCACCTCGCACACGACATAAGCGACCGTTTCGAACGTGAGGTCACGGCAAGGTTCCGGCAACGCACTCCCTGCCGGCAATTGTGCAGGCTGCGGCACCGGCGACGCCGGTTGCGGCGGCATCGGAGATGATGGCGGGGGCGCCGATGTCGTGGACTGTTGAGGCGAAGCCTGTTGCGATCGCACGGCAAGCCATGTCACCAGACAGGCTCCAGCGAGCAGCAGAACCAGCAAAACCAGCCAGGTTCGGTGCGTCATCGGCGACCTGAGACCGCGCTCTGCTTGGCCCAGCAACCGACTGTTGCTTGCGCCATTTCAGCATGGTGATCGGCAAACATCTTGTTTCAGCTCGCTGTCGGGGTTATCTCATGATGATGTTACAGGCCCGACTCCCGCGGGCGCAGAAGGATTTTGGCCCATGAGCGGAATCAACGACTACATCGACAGCGAAGTGAAGAGCAACGACGTCGTCCTGTTCATGAAGGGCACGCCGGGCTTCCCGCAGTGCGGCTTCTCGGGTCAGGTCGTGCAGATCCTCGACTATATCGGCGTGGACTACAAGGGCGTCAACGTGTTGACTTCCAACGATCTTCGCCAGGGCATCAAGGATTATTCCAACTGGCCGACCATCCCGCAGCTTTATGTGAAGGGTGAGTTCGTGGGCGGTTGCGACATCATCCGCGAGATGTTCCAGGCCGGTGAATTGCAGGCCTTCCTCGACGAGAAGGGTATCAAGGTCAAAGGCGCCGCCTGACCTGATCCTTGCCAGGCAGCCCCCTGCCCGGCTGAACTAAAATCGTCCGTTTCAGGACATAAGGCCGATGCGCCCCGATAGCGCATCGGCATTTTGGCATTTGGGGGATCCTCATGGACACGCAAACCCAGCAAGACGCCCGACAACCGGCCTTCGCAATTCCGCGCTGGGAATTCATCTCCATCTGCGCCGCGCTGATGGCTCTGAACGCGCTTGCCATCGACATCATGCTGCCCGGGCTGCAGGAGATCGGTTCCAGCCTCGGCGTCGCCAACGAGAACCACCGGCAATATGTGATCTCCGCCTATTTCGGCGGACTAGCCGCCGCACTGATCTTCTATGGGCCGCTGTCGGACCGCTTCGGCCGCCGCAAGCCGCTGCTGGTCGGTCTCGTCATCTATATCTGTGCCGCTGCCAGCGCGGTGTTCGCGCCGAGCTTCGAAACACTGCTGCTGCTGCGTTTCATCCAGGGCATCGGTGCCGCCTCGACGCGTGTCATCGCGGTCTCGATGGTGCGCGACCGTTTCGGCGGCCGCGCCATGGCCGAAGTCATGTCGTTGATCTTCATGGTCTTCATGGTGGTTCCGGTGGTGGCGCCATCGATCGGACAAGTGGTGATGATCTTTGCCAACTGGCACATGATCTTCATGGCGATGGCCCTGATCGCCACGGCAATCGCTCTGTGGACCTTCATCCGGATGCCCGAAACACAGCATCCGGAAGACCGTCGGCAGATCGATCTCGGTTCCGTTGCACAGGGTTTCGGGATCGTGCTGTCGAACCGGCTGTCGCTCGGCTATACACTGGCTTCAACGTCCGTGTTCGCCGCGCTGTTCGGCTTCATCAACTCCGCACCGCAGATCTATCTCGACATCTACCATCTCGGTTACTGGTTTCCGGTGCTGTTCGCAGCGATCGCCGGCATGATGGCCGTATCCTCGTTCGTGAATTCGCGCCTTGTCATGCGGCTCGGCATGCGTCGCCTGTCGCACGGCGCGCTGATCGGCTTCACCATCGTCTCGACGATATGGTTCGTTCTGTCCCTGATCGGACCAATACCGCTGCCGCTGTTCGTGCTCATGTTCGCCCTGGCGATGTTCCAGTTCGGCTGGATCGGCTCCAACTTCAACGCCATCGCAATGGAACCGCTCGGCCATATCGCCGGCACGGCGGCATCGATCCAGGGTTTCATCCAGACGCTGGGCGGCGGACTGATCGGCGCAGGCATCGGCCAGGCCTTCGACGGTACGGTGACACCGCTGGCCGCCGGCTTCTGCGGCGTGGGAATCCTGGGATTGGTCTTCGTGCTGATCGCTGAGCGGGGCAGGCTGTTTACGGCGCCCAATGCACCACACACGGTCAGTGCGGATATTTCCCACTAATAAAAGCCGGCAGCAGGGCCTGCCGGCTTTTACGAGAGCAATTCCGGCAAAAGAGCTGGAGTGTTTCCGCCAAAAGCGGAACCGTTCTAAGCCCAGAGTTCGCGCTTGATCTCGGCCCAGCTTGCCTTGTCCGGCGCCACGATCAGGCCACCCGCAACATGGGATGGCAGGTAGGCGCTGCCGTCGAACCGCGCGGCATAGCCACCGGCCTCCTGATGTATCAGCACACCGGCCAGATGGTCCCATGGCATCATCACGTTCTGGACGATGAAATGCGCGTGCCCGGCGGCGAGCACGCGATACTCATGCGCCGAGCAGCGATAGCCGATGTAAGACAGGCATTTCGCCTGGTTCCTTGCAAGCAGCGAACGCTCGGGTTCATCGAAAGCCTGCCAGCCCAGCGCGCCGGTCATCAACGAGAACGGCACCGGTTCGGCCACGGCGACACGCTCTCTGCCCTGCCCGCTCACCATGTGGCTTCCCGCCCCGCGAACGCCGACCAGGGCATCCTTGCCAACCGGATCATAGATGATGCCGGCAACGGTCTCGCCGTCCTTGACCACGGCCAGGATCACGCCGAACACGGGTACGCCGGAAGCGAAGTTGTAGGTGCCGTCGACCGGATCGATGACAAAGGCCAGCTTGCTGCCGCCGAGCTTCGCCAGCAATGTCCTGTCGGCCTCGCACGCTTCTTCGCCGACAATCAGCGCATCCGGATATTTTTCGGCCAGGGCCTGGGCGATCACCCGCTCCGCATTGATATCCGCCTGGGTGACGAGGTCGGCAGCCGATTTCTTCTGCTGCACGTCTCCTGCGCCAAGGCGGCGAAAGCGCGGCATGATCTCACGCTCCGCCGCGTCGGCCAGAACCCCGGTCAGCCATTCGATGTCGCGGTCGTCAAAGCGCATTTGTATTTCCGGAAGCAGGAGCCAAAGCAGCGAAATCGAACAGCTTGCGGTCAAGCAGATGCGAAGGCCGCACATTGGTCATGGCGCGGATCATGGTGTCCTTGCGGCCGGGCATGCGTTTTTCGATATCGTCGAGCATCGCCTTCATGGCGTTGCGCTGCAGTCCTTCCTGGCTGCCGCAGAGGTCGCAAGGGATGATCGGAAAGGCCATGGCGTTGGCGAACTTCTCCAGATCCTCCTCGGCGCAATAGGCCAGCGGCCGCAGCACCATCATGTCGCCCTCGTCGTTGAGAAGCTTCGGCGGCATGGCAGCCAGGCGCCCCCCGTGGAAGAGGTTCATGAAGAAGGTTTCGAGGATGTCCTCGCGGTGATGGCCCAGCACCAGCGCCGAACAGCCCTCCTCGCGCGCCACACGGTAGAGATGGCCGCGCCGCAGCCGCGAACAGAGCGAGCAGTAAGTCGAGTTCTCGGGCAGCTTGTCGGTGACGATCGAATAGGTGTCCTGGTACTCGATGCGGTGCGCGACACCGTTGGCCGTCAGGTAGTCCGGCAGGATGTGCTTGGGAAAGTTCGGCTGGCCCTGGTCGAGATTGCAGGCGATGAGGTCGACCGGCAGCAGACCGCGCCATTTCAGGTCGAGCAGAAGCGCCAGCAATCCGTAGGAATCCTTGCCGCCCGACAAGGCGACCAGCCAGCGTTCGCCCGGTTTCACCATGGCGAAATCATCCATGGCCTGGCGCGACAGCCTGAGCAGGCGCTTGCGCAGCTTGTTGAATTCGACCGACGACGGCACGTCGCGAAACAGTGGATGGCAACCACCATCGAGATCGGGGATCGGGTCTGCTGGTGCGTTCATGGCGTTGCGTTCCGCAGTTGATGCCGCGCCTTATAACGAGGCTCGCTTCACCAAACAAATGCCCGCAACAAAAAAGGCCGCCCGAAGGCGGCCTTTTGCATTCGAATTCACGAACTGATTAGCGCGAATAATATTCGACGACCAGGTTCGGTTCCATCTGGACGGCGAACGGAACGTCCGCCAGGCCCGGAACGCGGGCAAAGGTCGCGACCATCTTGTTGTGGTCGGCTTCGATGTAGTCCGGCACGTCGCGCTCGGCGAGGCCGACGGACTCCAGAACGATGACGAGCTGCTTCGACTTCTCGCGCACCTCGATGACATCGCCCGGCTTGCAACGGTAAGAACCGATGTTGGTGCGCTTACCGTTCACATTGATGTGGCCGTGGTTCACGAACTGGCGTGCAGCGAAGATGGTCGGCACGAACTTGGCGCGATAGACGACGGCGTCCAGGCGCGACTCGAGCAGGCCGATCAGATTCTCGGAGGTGTCGCCCTTGCGGCGGTTGGCCTCTTCATAGGTCTTGCGGAACTGCTTTTCCGAAACGTCACCATAGTGACCCTTCAGCTTCTGCTTGGCGCGCAGCTGCAGGCCGAAGTCGGAAAGCTTGCCCTTGCGGCGCTGGCCGTGCTGGCCGGGGCCGTATTCGCGCTTGTTGACCGGGGACTTCGGGCGGCCCCAGATGTTTTCACCAAGACGGCGATCGATCTTGTACTTAGCGGATTCGCGTTTGCTCATCGCATTCCCTTTCAAAACAACAGACCCGAACCACCACGGTTCGGGCGAAGGAAACGCGCCCTCCTCTGGCCTCCTTTTTCGAGACCTGACAGGGTTTTCCGCGCAAAGCGATGGAAAACCCACGGGACACGTCAGTTTGCGGGGCCAGAAAAATGTACGCTGTTTTCCGTCCGGTCTCGCAGCCACGGAAAACCAAACACCGGACGCGTGGCCCGGTGCTTGGGCGGCTACCTAATTGAAGAGTCCCGCCTTGTCAACGGCGGGACAGAACCGACGCCTTACAGCTATTGCTTCTTCTGAAGCCTGTCACCTATGCCGGACGCATAGTTCATGACGTGGAAGGTGTAGTTTTCCTCCACAGTACCCTGGAACAGATGCGCCCACGGCCCGATGGCATAGATGCCAAGGTCTTCGCCGCCATGCGTTTCGCTGGAGAGCGGCACCAGCGAGTGCTGCACGAAGTCCGGCTTCATTGTCTCCTCCGAGGTCAGCATGGGGCGCTCGGATGGTTTTTCCGCGCCCCCCGGCCCGTTGGCAAAGCCGATTGTGGTGTAGGTCTTCCCATCCTTGCCGTAGATCGGTTCATCATCGACACCGACCGAAATGCCAAGGATGGGATTGCCGCGCTTGGCATAGCCGGCGATCGTCAGTGTGTGGCTGTGGTCGCCGGTGACAACGATCAGCGTCTCGTCGAGGTCCACCTTGCGCAGGATCGCCTTGACCGCCTCGTTCATCGCCGCTGCATCCGAAAGCGTGCGATAGGCGTTGGATTCATGGCTGGCATGGTCGATGCGCCCGCCCTCGACCAGAAGCACATAGCCCTCCGGATTGCGCGACAGGATATCGATCGATTTCTCCGCCATTTCCGCCAGCGAAGGCTCGCCCGCCTTGTCGCCCGGACGGTCATGTTCGTATTGCATATGGGACGGCTCGAACAGGCCAAGCAGATGATCAGTCCTGGTAGGATCGATCGCCTTGAACTGCTCGGCATTCCACACGAAGGCACCTTTGTCGCCATAGCGGCTGAGCCAGGCCTGCGTCAGGTCCTTGCCGTCCTTGCGCTTGCCTTTCTTGTCGGCATATTCCGGATCGGCTGCCGTGGCCGGCAGGAAGCGATCACGGCCGCCGCCCATCGCCACCTCGAGACCGTTGCCGTAGCGCATGTCGACCAATTGCTGCGCGATGTCGGCACAGCCGGCGGATACCGCCTCGGCCGGCATGTCGGCATCCGATTCCCAATCGCGGTTGGCGATATGGGAGTAGGTGGCGCCCGGCGTGGCATGCGTAAGCCGCGCCGTGGTGATCGCTCCTGTCGACAGGCCGAGCGTTTCGGCCATTTCCCACAAGGTTGTCACCGCCTTGGTTTTCTGGTCCTCGCAGGAATCCAGCCTGGCGGTGTGGTTGAGACCCATCAGGTCGTTGATGGTTTTCACGCCCGTCGTCATGGCAACCGCGCTCGGAGCGGAGTCGGTGATCTGAGCATCGGCAGAGTAGGTCTTGGAGGCCGCAAGATAAGGGAATGCCTCCCAGGCGAGCACGTTGGATTCGCCGTCGACCCCGCGCTGCTGCCCCTCGAAGATACGGGCTGCGGTAACGGTGGAGAAACCCATGCCGTCACCTACGACCAGGATGACGTTCTTGGCGCGGTTGGTGTTCTTCTGGCGCTTCAGTATCTGGTTGAGCGCGCCGTCGGCCTGTTTGTAGTAAGGGTCGTCGCCCTGCACCAGCCTGGCATCCTCGGCGCGAACGCCGGTCGCAGCCACGACGCCAGCCAGTACGAACAGGGCAGGTCGAGCAAAATCCTTCCAGTAGCGTTTCATTCCTTCCTCCGCAGAATGACCCCACCGCGAGGCAATGATTAGCCCGCTAATGAAATCTGGCAATGGCCATGAGGAGAAAGGAGCGATTTTCCCCAGCGCAAAGCAGGCATGTGTTGTCGATGTCCTGTGCGGGGAGGCGTTACCCGGCTCAAGCGGCGGCGTCGAAAGCCGCCCGTGCGGAACGCAGAGTGTCACGGTTGCCGGCAGCCCAGGCGCCGAGCGCCGCAATCGGCACGGCAAGCGACTGGCCGAGTTCCGTCAGCGCATACTCCACTTCCGGTGGCGTCGTTGGCCGCACGGTACGGCTGACAAGACCATCACGCTCCAGCGAACGCAATGTGACGGTCAGCATGCGCTGGGAGATGCCCTCGATCGCACGTTTCAGCGCATTGAAGCGCATCGATGCCGGCTGCAGGTTGAGGATGACGAGAATGCTCCAGGTGTCGCCGACGCGGTCGAGCACCTCGCGGATCGGGCAGTTGCCATCGGCGTCGGTGGCAAAACCCGGCGTGGTGTGCAGCAGTGGCACGCCCACTTCGTTCGTCCTGGCGTTCATGCAGTTCCTTCCATGTAACCTGGGCACGAAATCATGCGTTCTTTTCGGCGCCCCTCGTCACAGCTATCTAGTTACTGGTGATAACCTGATTACCAGAAATATCCGGCTTTCCCAATCAGGGAAAGGGACAGACAAGGAGACCAATCATGAAGATCGCCCTTATCGGCGCCTCCGGCTTCGTCGGCAGCGCGCTGCTCAAGGAAGCCACCCAGCGCGGCCACAGCGTCACAGCCATTGTCCGCAATCCCGAGAAGATCGCGGCAGCCTCTGGTGTTACCGCCGTCAAGGGCGACGTCAACGACGTCAAGCAGCTCGCAGCATTGCTTGCCGGCCATGACGTCGTCATCTCCGCTTTCAATGGCGGCTGGGGCGACCCCGACATCTACAACAAGCATATCACCGGCTCGCGCGCCATCGCGGCCGCTGCCAAACAGGCCGGCGTGCGCCTGATCGTTGTAGGCGGCGCCGGCAGCCTGCTGGCGCCGGACGGCAGCCAGATCGTCGATTCGCCCAACTTCCCCGCCGCCTACAGGGATGGCGCTCGCGCTGCCCGTGATGCGCTTGCCGAACTGCGCAAGGATAGCGGCCTTGAGTGGTCGTTCGTGTCGCCGGCAGCCCACATCGCGCCGGGCGAACGCACCGGAAAGTTCCGCCTCGGCGGCGATGAGCCGGTGCTCGATGCCAAGGGCGAAAGCCATGTCTCGGTCGAGGACCTCGCCTACGCAGTCCTCGACGAGGCGGAAAAGCCGAAGCACACTGGCAAGCGTTTCACGCTCGGCTACTGACCACTGGAGCAATTCCGGGAAAACCGTGCAGCGGTTTTCCGTCTGGAGTTGCGTAATAACAGGGAGAGCGTTTTCACCGTTTCATGGAAATGGTGAAACGCTCGAATTGACCTGCCGGATGCGGCTAGTCCTCGGATTTCTTCTCCGGCAGGCCGTCGAGCTTGGTTTCTGCCAATTCTTCAAGCTCCGTCTCGGTCATCGACTGATACATCTGTTTCGACGCACCGATGAGCTCGCTCTTCTTGATCTCGCCGCGTTTGGCGGCGAGCGCCGCGCCCGCAGCGCGCTGCTGCGCTTTTGAGGTGGCCGGCATAGTCGCATCTCCTGTTTCCGCCTGATCGGGAAACGGCCTGCCGGGCCATGCGTTCCGGTAAATTCAGCTTGCGGTCAGACCAAAGCCCTGCATCAGGCGCCGCGTCGCGAAATTGGTCTTGCCCGAGGTGAAGACGGCGAAATCGGTGCCGTTGCTCGAAAGCTCGGCTGGTTCCATCGGCCTTCCATCCTGCAACAACGACAGCGCCCGTCGCGCGATCGCTTCGGCCGGGTCGATCCAGTCAACCGGCCACGGTGCGGTCTTGCGCATGCGGTTGACCAGGAAGGGATAATGGGTGCAGGCCAGCACGACGATGTCGGTGAAGCGGCCGTCCTGTTCGATGAAACAGGGGGAGATCTCGGCACGCACAGCCTCTTCGTCGACGAAACCGTCGCGCATGTAGATCTCGGCGAGGCCTGCCAGCGCGGTGGAGCCGACCAACCGCACATGACATTTCTGCGCCCATCTGCCGATAAGATCGCGCGTGTATTGCCGCTTCACTGTACCCGGCGTGGCCAGCACAGAAACAAGGCCTGAGCGCGTGCGTTCGGCCGCCGGCTTGATCGCGGGTACGGTACCGACGAAAAGATGGGCGGGAAAAGCCTCACGCAGCGCGTCGATGACCAGTGTCGAGGCGGTGTTGCAGGCGATGACTGAAATCGCCGGCTGGTAGCGTTCCAGCAATTGCCCGAACAGCGCCAGGAGATGCGCATTCAATGCCGGCTCCTCCCAATTGCCGTAGGGAAAAGCAGCATCGTCGGCGATGTAGATGAAGCGGCGGTCGGGCATCAGCACGCGCGCCTCGCGCAGCACGGTGAGCCCGCCGACACCGGAATCGAAGATCAGGATCGGCTGCTCGGTCATTTCGTGCCCTCAGTCGTTGTCCAGCCCCTTGCCGCCGACCGGCGGCAGCATGTCAGCGTCGTCGCCGTCCTCCGACGGGTGCGCTGCACGATCAGCCTTGGCCTTGCGCTCAGGATAGCCGGCGCCGCGCGGCTCCTTCGGGGAGAAATAGTCAAGCGACGCAACGACACCACGCAGCACCTTCAGCTCCGGCTCGGCGAAGCCGGCGCGGGTCAACACGGCGCGCAGATTGTCGACCATCTTGGGCTTCTTTGCGGCAGGCCGGAAATAACCGCGCGCCTCAAGCGCCGCTTCCAGATGTCCGAACAAGCCGTGCAGCTGTTGCTTGGTCGCCGGCAGCATTTCCGCGCTGGAGAAGTTGGTATCGGTCTCGTTCTCGAGGCCGGACTTCATCCATTCATAGGACATCAGAAGCACCGCCTGGGCGATGTTGAGCGAGGAGAAGGCAGGGTCGACCGGAAAAGTGACGATCTCGTCAGCAAGACCGACCTCGTCATTGTAGAGCCCGAAGCGCTCGCGCCCGAACAGGATGCCGGTCTTCAGGCCGTCACGCGTTCGGGCCCGCAGTGTCCTTCCTGCCTCCACCGGTCCGCGCACCGGCTTGAAGCCATCGCGCTCGCGCGCCGTGGTGGCGAAGATGAAATTGAGGTCGGCGATGGCTGAAGGCAGATCGTCGTAAAGCTTGACCGCATCGATGACGTGATCGGCCCTGCTGGCGGCGGCTCGGGCCTTCTCGCTTGGCCAGCCGTCGCGCGGATTGACCAGCCTCAGCTCGCTCAAGCCGAAATTCGCCATGGCGCGCGCGACCATGCCGATGTTTTCGCCAAGCTGCGGCTCGACAAGGATGATGGCGGGCCCGGCGGCCTGTTCAGGTGAATTCGTCATGACAAAACGCTCATTTGCGACACTGTCGCGACCCCTGCCATATTCGGCCGCGAAAATGAAGCTTTGGCTTTTTCGGCCTACGGTTCAGCGATGCTGCAGCGCCAGGCGTACCCCAAGCGCACAATAAATGCCGCCAACGACCTTGCCCTGCCATTTCAGGATCGTCGGATTGCGGCGCAGAAGGTTGCCGAGCGCGCCGGCGCCGAACGCGAAAACCAGCGTGCTCACCAGTCCGAGCACGACGAAGATGACGCCAAGGCTGAGCAATTGGACAGGAACCGGCCCATTCTCCGGCCGCACGAACTGAGGCAGGAAGGCGAGGAAAAACAATGCCGTCTTGGGGTTGAGGACTTCGGCCACGATTGCCTGCCGAAAAGCTTTTCCGGCGCTGATCGGCAACGTATTCGCGGCCAGCTCCGTCGGCGCTTTGGCCAGGATCGCGCGGATACCGAGGTAAACGAGGTAGCCGGCGCCGAGATATTTGACGACCGAGAACAACATGGCCGATGCAGCAATGATGGCCGAGATGCCGACGATGGCCAGCACGGTGTGGATCATGTCGCCGGCAGCGATGCCGGCACCGGTGGCAACACCCACCTTCGTTCCCGAGCTGGTCGAGCGTGCGACAGTGAGAAGCGTTGCTGGCCCCGGAATGAAGACGAAGCCGAACACGATCGCGACATAAGAAATCAGTGTGGCCAGATCAATCATGCGTGAGCTCCCGATCGACAGCTGCCGACAGCATCACCGTTTCGACCGAAAAGCAATGTTCTGCCGGCAGTGGGGCTTGTTCATTGGCGCGTATTTGATTGTCGCCGAGGTTCAATCTCGCATTCTGAGCGTTTGCACCCCCAATCGTGCTTTGATATAGGGGCCGCATCTCCTGGCCGAGCCGTGCGCGAGGCCCTTCCCGACCAGCAGCGAGGCTTCTTTCCATGGCGAAGATCAAGGTGGCTAACCCCGTCGTCGAACTCGACGGCGACGAGATGACCCGCATCATCTGGCAGTTCATCAAGGACAAGCTGATCCACCCCTATCTCGACCTCAACCTCGACTATTACGACCTTGGCATCGAGCATCGCGACGCCACCAACGACCAGGTAACCATCGACGCCGCCAACGCCATCAACAAGTATGGCGTGGGCGTTAAGTGCGCGACCATCACGCCCGACGAAGCCCGCGTCGAAGAGTTCAAGCTCAAGAAGATGTGGAAGAGCCCGAACGGCACGATCCGCAACATCCTGGGCGGCGTCATCTTCCGTGAGCCGATCATCATGAAGAACGTGCCGCGCCTGGTGCCGGGCTGGACCAAGCCGATCATCGTCGGCCGTCATGCCTTCGGCGACCAGTACAAGGCGACCGACTTCAAGTTCCCCGGCAAGGGCAAGCTTTCGATCAAGTTCGTCGGCGATGACGGCCAGGTGATTGAGCACGACGTGTTCGATGCGCCCGGCGCCGGTGTGGCGATGGCCATGTACAATCTCGACGAATCGATCCGCGAATTCGCCCGCGCATCCCTGAACTACGGCCTGCTGCGCGGCTATCCGGTCTATCTCTCGACCAAGAACACCATCCTCAAGGCCTATGACGGCCGCTTCAAGGATATCTTCCAGGAAGTCTATGAGAAGGAATTCGAGGCCGCCCTCAAGGAGAAGAAGATCTGGTACGAACACCGCCTGATCGACGACATGGTCGCCTCTTCGCTCAAGTGGTCCGGCGGTTATGTCTGGGCCTGCAAGAACTATGACGGCGACGTGCAGTCCGACACCGTTGCACAGGGCTTCGGCTCACTCGGCCTGATGACTTCGGTGCTGATGACGCCGGATGGCAAGACTGTGGAAGCGGAAGCCGCACACGGCACCGTCACCCGCCACTACCGCCAGCATCAGAAGGGCGAGGAGACCTCGACCAACTCGATCGCCTCGATCTTTGCCTGGACCCGCGGTCTCGCGCACCGCGCCAAGCTGGACGACAATGCCGAACTGAAGCGTTTCGCCGAGACGCTGGAGAGGGTCTGCATCCAGACCGTCGAGGGCGGCTACATGACCAAGGATCTGTCGCTGCTGATCGGTCCCGACCAGCCCTGGCTGTCGACCACCGGTTTCCTCGACAAGATCGACGAGAACCTGCAGAAGGCCATGGCCTGATCCTGGCAGGATGGAAACTGAAAAAGCCCCGGAGCGATCCGGGGCTTTTTTTGTTGGGTCGCCCTTCCCCTGGAAAGGTATCGGCGTGTCACACCAGCGGCAGGTTGATGTCGGTCAGGAGCTCGGCCGGCGCCACATCACGCGGGTTGTTGAGATACTCCTCGAACATCACCGTGTCGCGCAGCTTGCGCCCCGACATCGGCAGCCATTCGCCATAGAGCCAGGTGTAGGCCTTGTGCATCTCCGCATAGGGTCCCTTGTGGCGCAGCACGGCATAGTCGCCGCCTTCGAGCGTGCGGCGCTCCAGCGGCGCCTGGACAGGCTGCGCGGCATCCGTCTCGACGCAGGCATAGGAGCGCAGCTTGTCGACCGCCACGACGTCGGGATCGTCGAGATAGATGCCGATCATGCGTTGCCCGGGTTGCCCCTGGCCGCGGGCGTAAAGCGTCCCGAACAATTGTTCGAACGCCTTGCCGATGCCCATGTAGGAACCCTGGTGGGAAACGCCGACCACCTCGGTGGGCTTGAGCGTGCGGATGGAGATGTCAAACATGATGGAAGCCTTTCTCTGCTTGCTTTCAAAGAGTGTGTGGCTTCCCTCTTTCCGGTAGCGCGCCGGCGGCATTCCGTAGACCGCCTTGAAAATGCGGTTGAACGACTGGACGTTGGGATAGCCAGACCGTTTCGCAATTTCGCTGATGCCGAGATCCGTCTCCACGATGTCGCCGGCCGCCCGATGCAACCGCAGTCGCTTGACTGTCGCCGCCGCGGTTTCGCCGTAGATGGCGCGATAGATCCGATGCCAGTGATAGGGTGACAGGCAGGCGATTTCGGCCAGGCCATCCATGTCCAGCTCCTCGTCGAGGTGCTCGTGGATGTGGTTCGAAACCCGTCTCAGACGCGTTTCGTAGACTGCCCATGCCGTTTCGCCATTCATGTCAGGCCTCATGCAAATCGATCGGCTGGAAACAACCATAGCCGCTTTTGACAAATCCTGCTGACTTGCAAGACGAAGAAACAAGCCGTTTCCCCGTGCTATGCAGGCCGACAGGGAGAAACCTGATCATGAACCACAGACCAACGCTCTACGGTGCGGATTACAGCGTCTATGTGCGCATTGCACGGCTGGCATTGCTGGAGAAACATGTCGATCATGAACTTGTGCCGGTCGACATCTTCGCCGCAGGCGGACCGCCCGAGTGGTATCGCGCGTTGCATCCCTTCTCCAGGATACCGGCGTTCGAACATGATGGGCTGAAACTCTTCGAGACAACGGCTATCGCCCGCTATGTCGACGAAGCCTTCGAGGGCCCTGCTCTGCAACCCGGGCAGCCTCGCGAACGCGCGGTGATGAACCAGATCGTCGGCATGCTCGATGCCTATGCCTACCGAACGCTCGTCTGGGACATCTATGTCGAGACCGTCTCCAAGCCGCGCGAGGGTAATGCAGTGAACGAAACTGTCGTCTCGGCTGCGCTACCGCGCGCCGAAACCTGCATCGCCACCCTGGCCGGGCTGAAATTGCCGGGTCCGTGGCTGCTTGGCGGACAACTGACCTTGGCTGACCTGCATGCAGCCCCAATGTTCGGCTATTTCATGCAGGCCGAGATGTCGGCTGCGATGCTGGCCAGGTATCCTGCGCTGTCTGACTGGTGGCAATCGATGCTGGCGCGCGCGAGCTTTCTGGCCACCAGGCCGACCGGCTAACCGGGAATTCGGAAGAGTTTTTTGCTACCCCTTGCAAAACGGGAGACTGTTTTCTTGTCCTCGGCAATCAGGTGCCCCAAATAGGAGCTGCGGCTCTTCTTGCCGCGAGCGTCCTTCCACGTCCGCCCGCAATCGCCTGGCGAGGACGCCTTCAATCACTGTCCTTTCAAGACATTTCCAGGAAAGAGACCCATGAGCCCGACAATCCGTTTCAACGACGGCAAGGCTATCCCGCAACTCGGCTTCGGCGTCTGGCAGGTGCCGAACGAAGGCGCCAATGCGGCTGTGACCGCTGCCATCGAGGCTGGCTACCGCTCGATCGACACCGCCGCCATCTATGGCAACGAAGAAGGTGTCGGCGATGCGCTTGCCGCTTCAAGCACTTCCGGCATCTTTCTCACCACCAAGCTCTGGAATTCCGAACAGGGCTACGATTCGGCGCTCAGGGCCTTCGATACCAGCCTCGGGAAGCTGCGCCGCGACAAGATCGACCTCTATCTCATCCATTGGCCGGTGCCATCGCGCGATCGTTATGTCGACAGCTGGAAGGCCCTTATCAGGCTGCGCGAGGAAGGCCGCGTCGCCTCGATCGGCGTTTCCAATTTCCAGATCGCCCATCTCGAACGGTTGAAGGCGGAAACCGGTGTGGTTCCGGCGATCAACCAGGTGGAACTGCACCCGCACTTCCAGCAGAAGGAGCTGCGCGCCTACCACGCCAGGGAAGGCATCGTGACCGAGGCGTGGAGCCCGCTCGGCCAGGGCACGCTGCTGCATGATCCGGTGCTCGCCGCGCTGGCGAAGAAACACGGCAAGACCGCCGCCCAGGCGATCCTGCGCTGGCATCTCGACATCGGCAACATCGTCATCCCCAAGTCGGTGACGCCATCGCGCATCGTCGAGAATTTCCAGCTGTTCGACTTCAAGCTGGCGCCGGAAGACATCGCCGAGATCGAGAAGCTCGACAGCGCCAAGGGCAAGATCGGGCCGGACCCCGATACATTCGCCATGGGATAGTCCAGAACGAGGGCGCGTTCCCCGGGAACGCGCCCTCGTTCCGGCTTCGACTTTTCTCGGTTGCCTTCAAAGCGGCGCAGCTTCGTCCAGATTTTGTCCCGGTTCAGCGCGTAGCCTCGCGTCAAATTCGGGGGAATCATGCGCAAACGAACCGTCGCCCTGCTTGGGGCACTTGCCGCTGGCTGCGCCATATGGGCATTCAACAGCAGCCTGCTCGCCGGCAATTCAGAGCGACGACCGATGCTGATCGCGCATCGCGGGCTGGGCCAGACCTTCTCCCCTGTCGGCATCGGCAACGACATCTGCACGGCCGACCGCATCTATTCGCCGGAGCATCCCTATCTCGAAAACACCATCGAGGGTTTTCGGGCGGCGTTTGCAGCCGGCGCCGACATTGTTGAGCTCGACGTCCATCCGACCACCGATGGTGACTTCGCGGTGTTCCATGACTGGACGGTGGATTGCCGCACCGATGGCAAAGGGATAACGCGCGAAAAGAGCCTTAAGGAGCTGAAGGCGCTCGACATCGGTTATGGCTATACCGCCGATGGTGGCAAGACCTTCCCGTTCCGGGGCAAGGGCATCGGCCAGATGCCGAGCCTTGGCGAGGTGCTCAGCGCATTTCCGACCAAACGTTTGCTGATCAACATCAAGAGCGACGACATAGCCGAGGGCCGACTGCTGGCAAGGACGATCGGCGCGCTGCCATCGGAGCGGCGGAAGCTCATCATGGTCTATGGCGGCGGCAAGGCGATCGACGCCTACCGAGCCGCCCTGCCCGACGCCGTCGTGCTGGGGACCGACCGCGTCGTCCCCTGTCTGATGCGTTATGCCGCGCTCGGCTGGAGCGGTTATGTTCCAGAGGATTGCCGCAAGACGCTGTTCATGCTGCCGGCCAACTACGCACCCTTCGCCTGGGGTTTTCCAAACCGGCTGAGCGAGCGGCTGGACGCCAACGGCTCGACGCTGGTGATCCTGGGCGACAATGACGGTTCGAAACATTCGACCGGCGTCGACGACATCGCGACGTTCAGGAAACTGCCTGCCCGTTTCGACGGTGCGATCTGGACCAACCGCGTTGACCGCATCGGGCCTGCGGTGGCTGCCCCGGAATAGCCAATGCCGGATATTGCACCCGGCACTGGAGGTTTGCTCAGACTGAAACCTGGCTCGACTGCTATGCGGCGAGCGCCGCCTTGACCGCGGCGATGGCATCGTTGGCCTTGGAGGCGTCGGGACCGCCAGCCTGCGCCATATCAGGCCGACCGCCACCGCCCTGACCGCCGAGCGCGGCGGATGCGACGCGCACCAGGTCGACGGCGCTGAAGCGACCGATCAGGTCGTCGGTGACCGCAACGACGACACTTGCTTTGCCCTCGGCCTCGCCGACCAGCACGACAACACCGGAACCCAGCGCCTTCTTGCCCTCGTCGGCGAGCGGCTTCAGGTCCTTCGGCGAGACACCGCTGACCGACTTACCGAGGAAACCGACACCCGCCACGGTCTCGGTGGCGTTTTCGGCCGCGCCGGCGGAGCCGCCACCCATGGCGAGCTTCTTGCGCGCATCGGTCAGGTCACGCTCCAGTTTCTTGCGTTCGTCAAGCAGGGTTTCCACCCGTGCGAGCACATCGGCCGGGGAAATCTTCAACATCGCCGCGACCGCCTTGAGGCGCCGGTCCTGTTCATCGAGATGACGGCGTGCCGCCTCGCCGGTCAGCGCCTCGATGCGACGAACACCCGCCGCCACCGGGCTGTCGGAAACGATGCGCACCAGGCCGATGTCGCCGGTCGCCTTTACATGCGTGCCGCCGCAAAGCTCGATGGAATATGGCCGGTTGGCCTTGTCGCCATGCAAGGCGGTGCCCATCGAGACGACACGGACCTCGTCACCATATTTCTCGCCGAACAGCGCCATCGCGCCTTCCGCACGGGCGTCATCCACCGACATCAGCCGGGTCGTGACCGGGCTGTTCTGGACAACGATCTCGTTGGCCATACGCTCGACCTCTTCCAGCTCTTCTGGTGAGATCGGCTTGTTGTGCGAGATGTCGAAGCGCAGCCGCTCCGGCGCAACCAGCGAACCCTTCTGGGCGACGTGGGTGCCCAGCACTTCGCGCAGCGCCTCATGGATGAGGTGCGTCGCCGAGTGGTTGGAGCGCAGGCGCGTCCTGCGAGCATGGTCGACCTCGAGCTCGACGGCAGCGCCTGTCTTCAGCGAACCCCTGGTTACCTTGCCCTGATGAACAAAGAGGCCATCGGCCTTCTTCAGAGTGTCGGTGACGTCGATCCGGAAACCCTCGCCGGAGATCGTTCCGGTGTCGCCCATCTGGCCGCCGGACTCGCCGTAGAAAGGCGTCTGGTTGACGATGATCGCCACGCTGTCGCCTTCCTTGGCGTCGTCAACGACCTTGCCGTCGCGCAGGATCGCCGTGACGATGCCTTCTGCCTTCTCGGTCTCGTAGCCGAGGAACTCGGTCGCGCCTGTCTTGTCGCGCACGGAGAACCACACGGTCTCGGTGGCAGCTTCGCCGGAACCGGCCCAACTGGCGCGCGCTTCCGCCTTCTGCCGTTCCATCGCGTCGGTGAAACCGGCAAGGTCGACCGAGATGCTGCGCTGGCGCAGGGCGTCCTGCGTCAGATCCAGCGGGAAACCGTAGGTATCGTAGAGCTTGAAGGCAGTCTCGCCGTCCAGCATGTCGCCGGTACCGAGCCTGTCAGTGGCATCGGCGAGCAGGCCGAGACCGCGCACCAGCGTCTTGCGGAAGCGGGTTTCCTCAAGCTTCAGCGTTTCGGTGAGCAGTGCTTCGCTGCGCACGAGCTCGGGATAGGCCTGCCCCATCTCGCGCACCAGCGCCGGCACCAGCTTCCACATCAAAGGCTCATTGGCGCCGAGCAGCTGCGCATGACGCATGGCACGGCGCATGATGCGGCGAAGCACATAGCCACGGCCCTCGTTGGAAGGCAGCACGCCATCGGCCACCAGGAAGGATGACGAGCGCAGGTGGTCGGCGATCACGCGGTAGGACGCGACATTCTCGGTGTTCGGGCCTTGTCCGAGCGCGGACGAAGCCGCGTCGATCAGGTGACGGAAAAGATCGGTTTCGAAAACGCTTTCCACCCCCTGCAGGATGGAGGCCATGCGCTCCAGGCCCATGCCCGTATCGATCGACGGGCGCGGCAGGTCGATGCGCTCCTCCTTGGTGACCTGCTCATACTGCATGAAGACCAGGTTCCAGAATTCGAGGAAGCGGTCGCCATCCTCTTCCGGGCTGCCGGGAGGGCCGCCCCAGATGTGCTCGCCGCGATCGATGAATATCTCGGAACACGGCCCGCAGGGACCAGTGTCGCCCATGGCCCAGAAATTGTCCGAGGTCGCGATGCGGATGATGCGGTCATCCGAAAAGCCGGCGATCTTCTTCCAGTAGCCGGCCGCCTCTTCGTCGGTGTGATAGACGGTGACGAGCAGCTTGTCCTTCTTCAGCCCGAAACCCTTGGTGATCAGGTTCCAGGCGAGTTCGATCGCGCGTTCCTTGAAATAATCGCCGAACGAGAAATTGCCGAGCATCTCGAAAAAGGTGAGATGGCGGGCGGTGTAGCCGACATTGTCGAGATCGTTGTGCTTGCCGCCGGCACGCACGCTCTTCTGCGCGGTTGCGGCGCGCGAATAGGGCCGCTTCTCCAGGCCGGTGAAAACGTTCTTGAACTGTACCATACCGGCGTTGGTGAACATCAGCGTCGGGTCGTTGCGCGGCACCAGCGGGCTGGAGGCGACGATCTCGTGGCCTTCCTTGCGGAAATAGTCGAGAAAGGTCGACCGGATATCATTCACGCCACTCATCGAAACTGCCTTTATGGTGAAGCCCCCAGCCAAGGCCGGTGGAAAATGGAATAGGCCTTTTAGCGGCAGCCTTCCAGCCTGTCCAGAAACAGGCAAGACCCATGCGCGCAGACCCAAAGCCATCGCCAGAAACGCAAACCGCCGGCGCAAGGCCGGCGGTTAAACCATTGTCATCAGGCGCTGAACTGGCTCTCAGGGGAGAACCAACCGTTAGCCTTCTGCGGCGTCGTCGAGATCGTTGTCGCTGTCGCCGCCATTGTCGAGGAATTTCTCCGCGATCAGCCCGGCATTCTGTCTCAGCGCCTGCTCGACCTCGCGGGCAAGATCCGGATTGTCGCGCAGGAACTGCTTGGCGTTTTCACGTCCCTGGCCGAGACGCTGCGAATTGTAGGAGAACCAGGCTCCCGACTTCTCGACGATGCCGGCCTTGACACCGAGATCGATCAACTCGCCGGTCTTGGACACGCCTTCGCCATACATGATGTCGAATTCGATGACCTTGAAGGGTGGGGCCAGCTTGTTCTTGACCACCTTGACGCGGGTCTGGTTGCCGACGACCTCGTCCCGATCCTTGATCGAACCGATGCGGCGGATGTCGAGGCGCACCGAAGCGTAGAACTTCAGCGCGTTACCACCGGTGGTCGTCTCGGGCGAACCGAACATGACGCCGATCTTCATGCGGATCTGGTTGATGAAGATGACCATGGTGTTGGAACGCGAGATCGAGGCGGTGAGCTTGCGTAGCGCCTGGCTCATCAGGCGAGCCTGCAGGCCCGGCAACGCATCACCCATCTCGCCCTCGATTTCGGCGCGCGGAGTGAGCGCTGCGACCGAATCGACCACCAGAACGTCGATGGCGCCTGAGCGAACCAGCGTGTCGCAGATCTCCAGCGCCTGCTCGCCGGTGTCCGGCTGCGAGATCAGCAGGTTTTCGAGATCGACGCCCAGCTTGCGGGCATAGACCGGATCGAGCGCATGTTCGGCATCGACGAAGGCGCAGATGCCGCCCTTCTTCTGCGCTTCCGCCACCGTGTGCAGCGCCAGCGTGGTCTTGCCCGAGCTTTCCGGCCCGTAAATTTCAACGATACGGCCACGCGGCAAACCGCCGACGCCGAGCGCGATGTCGAGGCCCAGCGAGCCTGTCGGCACCGTCTCGATCTCGACCGCCTGCTCATTGGCACCGAGCCGCATGATCGAGCCCTTGCCGAATGCCCGTTCGATCTGCGACAGCGCAGCGTCGAGCGCTTTTGTTTTGTCCACCGAATTGTCCTCTACAAGCCTCAAGCTATTCTGAGCCATGATACATCACCCCTTGGTCGTCAATGAAGGCCGGACAGTCCGGGATCCCTTGTTATTATGTACCCTTTTTGTTCCGTTTTGGCAAGACACCGTAAAACCTTGAAAAGTATGTTAAACTCCAATTTGTTCTTTTTTTGTTTTGCAGCAGGCGGCCGTGAGGCGTCCTCACGCGCGCAGATCACATTGGCGCGATGCGGCGGTCGCCGATTCGGCAAGGCCACAGCAACGAACCATAACGCGACCCCTAGCATCGCGGTGCGTGCATGAGCCCCATGCCGAAGCTTTTCGCCGCTGGTGGCGCGCATATCGACCGACGCGGTCAGGTGAGCGGCCCCTATGTGCCGGCGGCGTCCAATCCCGGAACGATGCGCGAGGATGTCGGCGGCGGCGTCTTCAATGCACTGCGCACAGTCGTGCGACGTGGTGTCTCCGCCGCACTGATGTCGGTGCGCGGCGGCGACACCGCGGGCGAAACGGTCGCGCGGACAATCACGCAGGCCGGCATCAAGGATCTCTCGGTCACCTTCCTTGACCGTGCCACGCCGAGTTACACGGCCATCCTCGACAGCGAGGGCGAGCTTATGGTCGGCTTTGCCGACATGGGGCTCTATGATCTGGCTTTCCCAAAGCAGATGCGCCGCGCCAACATTCGCGGCGCGGTTGAGGCATCGGATGCGGTGCTCTGCGATGCGAACCTGCCGACCGCGGCGCTCGAGCGTCTCATGGTGCTGGCCGCAGACCGACCAATCTTCGTCATCGCCATTTCACCGGCCAAGGTGGTTCGCCTCGCCTCGCTGTTCGAACGGCCGACGCTTGTGTTCATGAACCGTCGCGAGGCAGCAGCGCTGACCGGCCTTTCGCGCGAGGCGACCGAGAAAGATCTGGTAATGGGCCTGCGTGGCATTGGCATGCGCGGCGGCGTCGTGACGGCAGGAGACCGCCCTGCGCTCGGTTTTGACATGGACGGCGCCTTTGCAATCTCGCCGCCTCCGCCGAGGGCCGTGGTCGACGTGACCGGCGCAGGCGATGCGCTGGCGGGAGCCACCACCGCAGCGCTGCTGCGCGGGCTGCCGCTGCGCGTCGCATTGCGCGAAGGTGTCGCAGCAGCAGCACTCGCTATCGAAAGCCCGCTCGCGGTACCCGAATTCACGCAGGCATCCTTTGCCGCAGCCCTGACGCTTGTGCCGGAAGCGCGGGAAGTGGCATGAGGACGGCAAATCCCATTCTTGAACGGCTGTTCGCGAACCGCGTGACGCCAACCGGAGACATCTCATGATCCTCGAAACCGCCCGCCCTTACATCGACATCCACGCTCCCGTCGCCGAGGCACTGAAAGCGGGCCGTCCGGTGGTGGCGCTGGAATCGACCATCATTACCCACGGCATGCCCTACCCCGACAATGGCGCGATGGCGGCCAATGTCGAAAAGATCATTTCGGATGAAGGCGCAGTGCCGGCAACGATCGCGGTCGTCAACGGCCGCATCAAGATCGGCCTGTCCGACGGCGAACGGGAGTCGCTTGCCATGACCGGCGACGCCATGAAGCTGTCGCGCGCCGACTTCGCCTTCGCCGTCGCCGAAGGCCGCACGGGCGGCACGACCGTGGCCGCCACCATGATCGCCGCGCATATGGCCGGCATCAGGGTGTTTGCCACCGGCGGCATCGGCGGGGTGCACAAGGGCGCCGAAAAAAGCTTCGACATCTCGGCCGATCTCGACGAGCTGGCACGCACGCCGGTGATCGTGGTGTCGGCAGGCGCCAAGGCCATCCTCGACATCGAAAAGACGCTGGAAGTCCTGGAAACGCGCGGCGTGCCGGTGATCGGTCATGGCTGCGAGACGATGCCGGCCTTCTGGTCGCGGCAATCACCCTTCCGGGCGCCGCTGACGCTGGATGCACCCGAAAAGATCGCCAAACTGTTCAAGACCCGCCAGGCGCTTGGCATCGATGGCGGTGTGCTGGTGGCCAATCCGGTGCCGGTGACCGACGAGATCCCCGCGGCCGAGATGGCCGGCTATATCGAGGCCGCGCAGAAGGCGGCGGAAGCGCAGAACGTGACCGGCAAAGCCGTCACGCCGTTCCTGCTCGGCAAGATCCTGGAACTCACCAACGGCCGCAGCCTGAAGACCAACATCGCGCTGGTCGAAAACAACGCCCGAGTCGCGGCCAGGGTTGCCAAGGCCCTGTAGAAAAGGTCATCGGCTTCCGCGCCCTTGCTTCCCTCCGGCATGCAAGTGTGATGACGATGTCCTGGGCGGGCAGCGCAGGAATGAGGACAGAATGCCGATCAAGGGAAAATTGACCGTCGTGGCGTTGGGCGTCGCGACGCTGCTCGTGGGCGTGGCGAACAGCCAGGCAGCGACCAAATGCACGGCCTACGAGCAGCAGGTGGCCGGAAGGCAAGGCTTTCCTGAAGCAGGAAAGCTTCAGGAAGTGGATCGACGACGGCCTGCAGAGCAAAGCCCCCTACAACAAGAAACCCTACACCGCCTACAGCAAATGGTACGCCCGGTTCGACAGACTGGGTTCGATGGGAGCGGAAACGGAGAACGTCAAATTCCTTGAAAACCACGGCTTTACGGCGTCAGCCGCTTATTCCGTGTTTCAAGGCTATGCCCTCAACGGCAAGCTTACATCCGATGTCGACATCGATTTCGAAAAGAAAATGAACGCCTTTTCCTGCGGCTGATTTCAGACGCTGGCTTGCGGTAATTTTACTTTCCCAAACGCAGGCCAGCCTCGTAGGATTTCCTTGCCCAGGCAGCCATGTCGTCGGGATCGTCGGCGGCGCCGTCCGGCAAGGTCCAATACGGCATCGCCACCTGCTTGCCATGACGCGAACCGACATAGGTCCATTGCGTGCAGCCGGCCGCTGCGAATTCATGGCCGAGTTCGGCATCGGCCTTCAGCAGCAGTTCGCCGCGCAGTTCGATGGCGACGATGACACCGTCGAAATAAATGCCCTTGCCGCCAAACAGACGACGGATGCTGACCGGGCCCAGGCCAGCGAAAAGGTCGGTGATCGCGTCATTGTCCATGGCGCGATCATTGCATGGCGCCTGACCATCGTCACGATGAAACCAAAGCTCTGCTGACAGGTTTCGGCTCAGGGCTGTACAATATTGTCCGGTCCAATCGAGGAGACCGCCATGCCCATGCTACTTCAAGGCTCCTGTCGTTGCGGTGCCGTCCGCTTCGAAGTCGAAAGCCACACACCGGCCCCCTACCAGCTCTGCTATTGCTCGATCTGCCGCAAGCAGCAGGGCGGCGGCGGATACGCGATCAACCTCGGGGCCACTTCGGCAACGCTGACGATAACAGGCGAGGAGAACCTCGGGGTCTATCGCGCAGAGATCCAGGACGACGAACGTCCTGTATGCGAGACCTCCACGGGCGAACGCAATTTCTGCAGGAACTGCGGTTCGGCACTGTGGCTCTACGATCCGACCTGGCCGGAACTCGTGCATCCATTCGCATCGGCCGTCGATACGGAGTTGCCTGAGCCGCCGGAGCGCACCCATCTGATGCTGAAATACAAGAGCGGCTGGGTCGAGCCCGACATCCGCGACGGCGACAAGGTCTTCGATCTCTATCCCGAGGAATCAATCGCCGACTGGCATCGAAGAACGGGAATGTGGGTGGAGTGAGATACCTGCGGTTGGGCAGCGAACCGAACGGCTCTCCCTGTACGCCGCCCGGGTACCGTCAGTCTTCGCTGGCGAAATCCTCCAGTGCCTGTCCTTTGAGGCGAAAGAACACCTTTTCTTCCTCTCGCGAGGCACCGGTTTCGTCGTAGAAAGCGAGCAGCCGGGCATTGCTCCTGTCCGCAGTCCAGTCGACGCGCGAAAGACCACGCGCCGCGGCAAGGCGGGCAAGCGCCCGCAAAAGCGACCTGCCAGCGCCGCTGCCGCGCATGGCTTCCAAGACGAACAGATCCTTGAGAAACAGCCCGCCCTTCAATCCCGGACCGGGATAGATGGTGGAGAAGGTGGCGAAACCGATCAGACGATCGGCTTCGGCGACGAGGATCTCGACGCCGGCCGGAAGGCTGGCGAGGTCCGCCAGGATGATCTCCCTCGCAGGGCACGAGACGCCATAGTGCTGTTGCATTGCCTCGAAGAGGACAGCAAGCTGCGCGTGGTCGGCAGGACAATGCGGCCGGACAGAGGTCACACCCGCCTCAGCCGCTTTCACTGAAGCGAAATCTCATGCAGCGCTTTGGGCACGGGCCTCGGCCAGCGCCTTGAGGTCGGCAGGCTTCAGCTCCACCGATTCGCCGCAGCCGCAGGCCGAGGACTGGTTCGGGTTGCGGAACGTGAAACCCGTGCGCAGCGTGGTGCGCTCGAAATCCATCTCGGTGCCGAACAGGAACAGCGCAGCTTCCGGCGCGACATAGACGTGTGCGCCCTCGCGCTCGACATGGTCATCCTTGGCGTTCGGCTCGGTCACCAGGTCGACCGTGTATTCCATGCCCGCGCAGCCGCCCTTCTTGATGCCGAGACGGATGCCCTGCGCGTTCTCGCGCGTGGCCATGATCTCGCGCACGCGCTCTGCGGCCTTGTCGGTCATTGAGATGACGGCGAAGCGTCCCATGTCATTCTCCAGTTTCACACGGGTTCAAGGCCCGCGGAACGAGGCCAGAGCGTTTCCGTTTTTCTCGGAAACGCGGAAACACTCTGGCTTTGTTTCTACGCAATTCCGGACGGAAAACCGCTGTGCACTTTTCCTAGAATTGCTCTAGCTATAAGATGGTGAAGTTTTCGCAGGCGCGCAAGACGGCCCGCAAAAGTGCTGGAGCGTCCTTCGCGCGTGCGACAGACGCGCGGCCCTCTAGTACCACCCCACCGCAACCTGAGCCTCTTCCGACATACGGTCGGGTGTCCAGGGCGGATCGAACACCATCTTGACCTCGACGCCCGAAACGCCTTCCACCGTGCCGACGGCATTTTCCACCCAGCCAGGCATCTCGCCGGCCACCGGGCAGCCGGGCGCGGTCAATGTCATGTCGATCTTGACCGTGCGGTCGTCCTCGATGTCGATCTTGTAGACCAGACCGAGTTCGTAGATGTCGGCCGGGATTTCCGGATCGTAGACCGTCTTCAGCGCCGAAACGATGTCGTCGGTGATGCGCGCCAGTTCGTCTGCGGGAATTGCCGAAACGGGAGCGGTCTCGGCCGGCACCGCCTGGGGCGTCTCTGTTTCAGTGATCGCGGCGTCTTCCATGGCTCTTACCCGAAGAATTTCCGTGCTTTTTCCAGCGCATCGACAAGTGCGTCGACCTCGGCGTGCGTGTTGTACATGCCGAAGGATGCCCTGCATGTGGAGGTCACGCCGAAGCGTTTCAACAGTGGCTGCGCACAATGCGTGCCTGCGCGCACGGCTACACCCTGCCTGTCGATCACCATCGAGACGTCGTGGGCGTGAATGCCCTTGAGCTCGAAGGAGATGATGGCACCCTTGTCCGGTGCGTCGCCGAAAATGCGCAGCGAATTGATGGAGCGCAGCCGCTCATGCGCATAGGCCTTCAAATCGGCTTCGTGCGCGGCGATCCGCTCGCGACCGACCGATTCCATATATTCGAGCGCGGCACCGAGGCCGATCGCCTGCACGATCGGCGGCGTGCCGGCCTCGAAACGGTGCGGTGGATCATTGTAGGTGACGATATCCTCCGTCACCTCTTCGATCATCTCGCCGCCGCCCATGAAGGGCCGCATGGCCTCGAGCCGCTCCTTCTTGCCGTAGAGCACACCGATGCCGGATGGGCCGTAGACCTTGTGACCGGTGAAGACGAAGAAATCGCAGTCGAGATCCTGCACGTCGATGGGCATGTGCACGGCGCTCTGGCTGCCGTCGACCAGGACCGGAATGCCGCGCTGATGCGCGATGCGGCAGATCTCCTTGATCGGCGTCACCGTGCCGAGCGCATTCGACATCTGGGTGATGGCGACAAGCCTGGTGCGATCAGTCAGCCGCTTTTCGAATTCCTCGATGTGGAACGCCCCCAAATCGTCCACCGGCACCCAGACCAGCCTGGCGCCCTGGCGCTCACGGATGAAATGCCACGGCACGATGTTGGAATGGTGCTCCATGATGGAGAGCACGATCTCGTCGCCTTCGCCGATGTTCGGCATGCCCCAGCCATATGCAACCGTGTTGATGGCGGCTGTGGTGTTGGAGGTGAAGACGATGTTGTCGGTGCTTGGCGCGTTCAGGAACCGCCGCACGGTTTCGCGCGCCTTTTCATAGGCATCGGTGGCGGCATTCGACAGGAAGTGCAGGCCGCGATGAACGTTGGCATATTCCTGCGAATAGGCGTGCTGGACGGCGTCCAGCACCGCCTGCGGCTTCTGCGCCGAAGCGCCGTTGTCGAGATAGACCAGCGGTTTGCCGTAGACTTCGCGCGACAGTATCGGGAAGTCGCGGCGGATCGCCTCGACATCGTAGGGAGCGGTAGTGTTCAGCACGTGATCCATTTCCTACCCAAAGTGAATGGTGAGTAGTCGTCAGTCAGCAGTGGGCATGAGTAGCAACTGCATCGTTCCCCACCACTCACTGCTCACTATTCGCTACTCACTACCCGTGCGTCGCGAACCATTCGTCGAGCTTGCCTTCCAGCGTCTCGACGATCTGCTCGTCTTCCAGCTCCTCGATCACTTCCGCGACAAAGGCCTTCACCAGCAGACCACGCGCGGTCTTTTCATCGATGCCGCGCGCCATCAGATAGAAGAGATGGCCGTGGTCGATCTCGGTGACAGTGGCGCCATGGCCGCACTGGACATCGTCGGCGAAGATCTCCAGCTCCGGCTTGGTCGAGAACTCGCCATCATCCGACAACAGCAAGGTGTTGCAGGCCATCTTGGCGTCCGTCTTCTGCGCATACTGATGCACATTGATGCGGCCCTGGAAGACACCACGCGCCTTGCCGGTGACGACGTTACGGATCACTTCCGTCGACGTGGTGTGCGGCACCGCATGATCGAGCACCATGGTCACATCGGTGTGGGTGTCGCCGGCCAGGAGGTTGACGCCGCGCAGCTTGAAATCCGCGCCTTCGCCCTTGGTGGCCACCACGACTTCCTGGCGCACAAGCTTGCCGCCGGCGTTCATGAAGAACAAGGTGAGCTTGGCATCCTTGCCGATCCAGGCCTTGAACTGGGCGAGATGCGAAGCCGTTTCCGGCTGCTCCTGCACGATCAGCCAGGTCGCCTCCGCGCCCTCGTCCAGCGTCAGCTGGCTGACGGACGAGGTGAGTGCTGCGCCCTCACCGGTCTGGCGCTCGACGATGATCGCCTTGGCGCCTTTGCCGATACGAACCGGCAGCCGGACATGGCTCTGGCCACCGGCCTGCACATTCTGCAGTTCGATCGGCTTTTCCAGTTCGACCTCATCGGCGATTTCAACGAACACGCCATCGGCAACGAAAGCGGTGTTCAGCGCGCCGATGGCATCATCAGCACCATAAAGATCGAGCGCCGGCGCGAAGCTGCCGTCAGTCAGCTTGTCCGACAGGCGAGCGAACGAGACGCCTTCGACCGTCGGGAACTTGGCCGTGGATGCGCCATTCAGCACCGAAACCACGGTCGAACCCTCGATGACCGGGGCAATCGCCTTGGCCTTTGCCGATGGATCGAAAGCCGGAACGGCCGGCAGCAAGGTGCGCAGGTTGGTGTAGTGCCAGCTTTCGACACGCTTGGTCGGCAGGCCGCCCTTCAACGCCTCGATGGCATTGTCACGGCGAACCATGACCTCGCCATCGCCCGGCAACGACGACTGCCGCTCGCCGAAGGCATCGATCAGCGCCGTCTCGGCCTGTGTCAGCTGCGGTTGAACATGTGCATTCATGACAGTTCCCTCACGCAGCCTCGCCGATCACACCGGCGTAACCGTTGGCTTCCAGATCGAGCGCCAGCGACTTGTCGCCCGACTTGATGACCTGGCCCTTGTAGAGCACGTGCACGCTGTCCGGCACGATGTGCTCGAGCAGGCGCTGGTAGTGGGTGATGACGAGGAAGGCGCGGTCCGGCGAACGCAACGCGTTGACCCCGTCGGAGACGATCTTCAGCGCGTCGATGTCAAGGCCGGAGTCGGTTTCGTCGAGCACGCACAGCTTCGGCTCGAGCAGCTTCATCTGCAGGATCTCGGCGCGCTTCTTCTCGCCGCCGGAGAAGCCGACATTGAGCGGACGCTTCAGCATGGCGATGTCCATGTTCAGCGAGGCTGCAGCTTCCTTCACCCGCTTGAGGAATTCGGGCACCTTCAGCGGCTCTTCGCCACGCGCCTTGCGCTGGGCATTCATGGCAACCTTCAGGAACTCCATCGTCGCGACACCCGGTATCTCCATAGGATACTGGAACGCGAGGAAGATGCCGGATGCCGCGCGCTCGGCCGGATCCATCTCCAGGATCGACTCGCCATTGTAGAGGATGTCGCCTTCGGTGACCTCGTAGTCCTCGCGACCGGCGAGGATGTAGGACAGCGTCGACTTGCCGGAGCCGTTCGGACCCATGATGGCGGCGACTTCGCCCTTGTTCACCGTCAGGTTCAGGCCACGGATGATCTCGGTGCCGTCATCGGCGATGCGGGCATGCAGGTTCTTGATCTCAAGCATCGTTCATACCTTCAAAATTCAATTTCTTCACCGCGCGTTATCGCGGTCATTCACTCTCGAGAGCTCGGACACGAGCCTGAAAAACGGCGGCATCACAAACAACCCAAGAAAAAAACCACCAGCACCAATTCCGGCTGCATAACCGCCTAGTGCTTTAAGTCCTGGCCAGCCGCCCATCGCACCAACTAATGCAAGGACGGCTCCGCCAATTGCGATTGTGAGAAACAAGCCCAAAACACCGATCATTGCCCACTGAGTTACGGTAGCAATCCGGCCAAGTTTTGGACCAGCACTCACTACCCCACACTTCCCTCCAGGCTGATACCGATGAGTTTCTGCGCCTCGACGGCGAACTCCATCGGCAGCTCCTGGATGACATCCTTGACGAAGCCGTTGACGATCAGCGCGATGGCTTCCTCTTCCGGGATGCCGCGCTGCATGACGTAGAATTTCTGGTCCTCGGAAATCTTCGACGTCGTCGCCTCGTGCTCGAACTTGGCGGTCGAGTTCTTGGCTTCCATGTAAGGAACCGTGTGCGCGCCGCACTGGTCGCCGATCAGCAGCGAGTCGCAGTTGGTGAAGTTGCGCGCGTTGGTTGCCTTGCGGTGAGCTGAAACCTGGCCGCGATAGGTGTTCTGGCTGAAACCGGCAGCAATACCCTTGGAGATGATCCGGCTGCGGGTGTTCTTGCCGAGATGGATCATCTTGGTACCGCTATCGATCTGCTGATAGCCATTCGACACCGCGATCGAGTAGAAATTGCCCTGGCTCTCGTCGCCGCGCAAAATACAGGACGGGTACTTCCAGGTGATCGCCGAACCGGTCTCGACCTGCGTCCACGAGATCTTCGAGCGATGGCCACGGCAGTCGCCGCGCTTGGTGACGAAGTTGTAGATGCCACCTTTGCCCTGCGCGTCACCGGGATACCAGTTCTGCACGGTCGAATATTTGATCTCGGCATCGTCGAGAGCAACCAGCTCGACCACTGCGGCGTGAAGCTGGTTCTCGTCGCGCTGCGGCGCGGTACAGCCTTCCAGATAGGAAACGTAGGCTCCCTCTTCCGCGATGATCAGCGTGCGTTCGAACTGGCCGGTATTCTTCTCGTTGATGCGGAAATAGGTCGAGAGTTCCATCGGACAGCGAACACCCTTCGGTACGAAGACGAAGGAGCCGTCGGTGAAGACCGCCGAGTTCAGCGTGGCATAGAAATTGTCGGAGGTCGGCACGACCGAGCCGAGATATTTCTTCACCAGTTCCGGATGTTCGCGGATGGCTTCCGAGATCGAGCAAAAGATGACGCCGGCCTTGGCCAGCTCTTCCTTGAAGGTGGTGACAACGGAAACCGAGTCGAAGACGGCATCAACGGCGACGCGACCGGATTTGTAGACGTTATCGCTGGCATCTTCGTCCGACAGTCCGTCGACCGGCGCCTTTTCCTTCTGCACGCCGGCGAGGATTTCCTGTTCTTTCAGCGGAATGCCGAGCTTCTCGTAGACCTTGAGCAGTTCCGGATCGACCTCGTCCAACGACTTGGGACCGGACTGGTTCTTCGGTGCCGCGTAATAGTGGAGGTCCTGGAAGTCGATCTTGGGATACTCGACGCGCGCCCAGGTCGGCTCGTCCAGCGTCAACCAGCGGCGATACGCCTCCAGACGCCATTCCAGCATCCACTCCGGCTCATTCTTCTTTTCGGAAATGAAACGGATAATGTCTTCCGAAAGGCCCTTGGGAGCCTTGTCGGTCTCGATCGTCGTTTCAAAGCCATATTTATATTGGTCGACGTCGATCTTTCGGACTCGATCGATCGTCTCCTGCACGGCAGGCATAAGCGTTCTCCATCCATGCCGAGGTCAAGGCCCGGCCGTTTTCAAACTATGGCACCGCCGGCCCTATGCGGGCCGTGCTTGGCGGCGTAAGTTCCATATAGTGCGCTCCGGCCAAGAAAACACCCGGCCAATCGGAACACACGGCTCTACCAGGCCGAAGCCTGAATTCTTTCCGCCTTTTTCAGGCGGCTCTTTCCCGCGCTGCGCGGCGGGCGACGATGCCAGCCAGCGCCTTGCGAAACCGTTCGACATCCTCGGCGGTCGTGGCAGCACCGATCGACACCCGCAGTGCCCCGCCCTCCTCGCCATGGCCCATCGCTTTCAGCACGTGGCTCGGGCCGACCTTGCCCGACGAACAGGCCGAGCCTGCCGACAGCGCGACACCAGCGAGATCGAAAGCAATCTGCGCCGTCTCGGCCTTGGTGGCTGGAATAGCGAAGAACGTCGTGTTGGCAAGGCGTTCGACGCGCTTTCCGAAAATTTCGGCGTCAGGCACCAATTCGATCACGATCGCCTCAATGGTGTCACGCCGCTGCCGGACAGCCTCGATATCGGCAAGTCCAGCCAGCGCTTCGCGCGCGGCCGCACCAAAACCGGCAATTGCGGCCAGGTTTTCCGTACCGCCGCGATGACCCTTCTCCTGGCCGCCGCCGGTAACCAAAGGCGCCGGCATCATCAAATCAGAGGCAGCAACGATCGCCCCTATGCCTTTGGGGCCGCCGAGCTTGTGGGAGGAGAGAATCAAATAGTCGGCGTAAGGCGCTGACATGTCGAGCGAAATGCGCCCTGCTGCCTGCACCGCGTCCACCACAAGGACACCGCCGGCCGCTTTCACGGCTGCGGCAATCTCGGCAATCGGCTGAATGACGCCGGTCTCATTGTTGGCTGCGTGGATGGCCACCAGAGGCAGGCCTTCGGTTTTGTCGTGGCCGGCAAGCGCCAGGTCGAAGGCTTCGAGGTCGAGAATGCCATCGGCTGTCACGCCGATGCGCACCACCTTCTCAGGCGCGAAACGGCCACCGTTCAGTACGCAAGGATGGTCAGCTGCGGAAACGTAGAGGCGCCCCATGCGCAGTGCCGCACGGCCCATGCGCCAATCGGGAGACAGCAATGTTACAGCCGCTTCTGTGGCGCCTGAGGTGAAGAAGACATGATCCGGCTTGGCGGTGACCAATGCGGCCACATCGCGGCGAGCATCTTCGATCAGCCGCCGCGCCGCGCGGCCTTCGGCATGCACCGAGGAGGGATTTGCCGCATCCAACGCCGCGACCACAGCCGCGCGCGCCGCCGGAAGCAGCGGTGCACTGGCATTGTAGTCGAGATAGGCGCGATGTTCGGCCATTTACCCGGTATTTTCCCTTCAAAACCCGCTCTCGCAACGAGAAGCGTTATTTCCTTGAAATTCCAAGGCCAGCCGTCCTATTACGCGGCTTGCGGCAGCAATGGCAGAGCCTTACATCTCGGCCATGCAGTTTTGAACAGTTCTAAACTAGCTTCTAGGTAGGCGCTCGCCTTGCGTCAAGCTTGGATTAGGGCCGGAGTTGGAATTGTTCGGACGCCTTAGCAAAGTGTTGGAGTGCCCTTTGCGCGTCAAAGAGAACGCGCGGTGCTCTAGAGCGTACACCAGGAGTTGTTCATGCCAGAGGTCATTTTCGCCGGTCCGGCCGGTCGCCTTGAAGGTCGCTACCAGCCTTCCAAGGAAAAGAGCGCACCGATCGCCATCGTTCTGCATCCGCACCCGCAGTTCGGCGGTACGATGAACAACAAGATCGTCTACGACCTCTTCTATATGTTCCAGAAGCGTAACTTCACCACTCTGCGCTTCAATTTCCGCAGCATCGGCCGCAGTCAGGGCGAATTCGACCACGGCACGGGCGAACTTTCGGATGCCGCCGCGGCGCTCGACTGGGTGCAGTCGCTGCATCCCGATTCCAAGAGCTGCTGGGTGGCAGGCTATTCGTTCGGCGCCTGGATCGGCATGCAGTTGCTGATGCGTCGTCCGGAGATCGAAGGCTTCATCTCGGTGGCGCCACAGCCCAACACCTATGATTTCTCCTTCCTGGCGCCTTGCCCATCGTCGGGCCTGATCATCCACGGCGACGCCGACAAGGTGGCGCCAGCCAAGGACGTTCAGGGGCTGGTCGACAAGCTGCATACCCAGAAGGGCATCACCATCACCCAGAAGACGCTTCCGGGTGCAAACCACTTCTTCGCCAATGACGCCGAACTTCTGATCGAAGAATGCGCGGATTATCTTGATCGCCGTCTCGCCGGTGAACTGGCCGACCCGCGCCCGAAACGACTGCGTTAGAACGCGCTCATGCCGGCCCGCCGGCAGCAGGACTACACATGAAGATAAGACCCTATGCCGAGCGCGATACTGCGCGCCTGGTCGACATCTGGCTTGCCGCGGTGCGCGCCACGCATCATTTCCTGACCGAGGACGACATCCGGTTTTTCGAGCCACGGCTGCGCGATCTGCACATACCGGCACTGGAGGTCTACGTGGCGGAAGGCGATGATGGCCAATTGCTGGGTTTCGCCGGGTTGGACGGCGCAAATCTGGAAATGCTGTTCATCGAACCCGATCATCATGGACACGGCATCGGCAAACAGCTGGTCAACCATGCCGTCGCGCTCAAGGGACGCCTGAAGGTGGACGTCAACGAACAGAATCCAGGCGCCCTGGCCTTTTACCTCAAATGCGGCTTCACGCAGGTCGGTCGTTCCGAACTGGACGGCTCCGGAAAGCCTTTTCCGCTATTGCATCTCGCGCAATTAGGCTGAGACAGTCGTAAACCTCAACAGGTGTATTGCCTCAGGGCCGCGTTGATTTCAGGGTAGTCCTCGAGCAGAAGGATTTTACCCTTGTATCAGCCGCCGCATTTCAATGAGACGCGCCTCGAGGTCCTGCACGCACTGATCCGCGCGCATCCGCTGGGGTTGTTGATTTCCAATGGCGTAGACGGGCCGGTCGCCGACCCGATCCCGTTCCTGCTCGACGCAGGAACCGACAAGCACGGCGTGCTGAGAGCGCACCTGGCCAAGGCCAATCCACACTGGCGGCTGATTGCGGACAATCCATCAGCCAGGGTTCTGGTCGTCTTCCAGGGCAGCGATGCCTATGTCACGCCGTCCTGGTACGAAACCAAGCGTGAAACCGGCAAGGTGGTACCGACGTGGAACTATGCCACCGTGCAGGTGCGTGGAACGGCAAAAATCGTAGCCGACAACGCGTGGCTTGCGCGGCAGATAAACGACCTCACCGGCAAGCAGGAAGACGGGCGCGAACATTCCTGGGCGGTTACCGATGCCCCGCCGGAATTCATCCAGGCTCAGATCAAGGGCATCATTGGCCTGGAAATCACGATCGAAGACATCACCGGCAAATGGAAAGTCAGCCAGAACCGGCCTGTTGCCGACCGTGAAGGCGTGGCGAGCGGTCTCGACCATGAAACCTCGCCGCACTCGCCAAATATGGCGGCGCTGGTGCGCCGCTATGGCGGGCTCGACTGATCAGCCTGGTGCTAGGACGCAGGCTCGTTGTGGACGATTTGGCCCCCGGACGCTCCATCGCTTCCTGGCGTGCGCCAGAGGGTCCGTCTGGGGCGGGGCAGGCCGACCGGGTTTGAACGGAACAGGAAGCCCAGGCGAGCGCAGACGATCGCGGCCACCACCGCAAGGCCGAAGCCGAGGCCGAAGCCGACGATGGTATCGCTGGGATAATGGGCGCCAACGAAGATGCGCGTTGCGGCCAACCATAGACCAACGACCAGGAACCAGTATTTTCCGCGCGGAAACAAAAGCACCAGCACGGCCACGACCGATCCGATCGTCGTGGCATGCCCGGACGGAAAGGAAGCGAAGATGGCTTTCACCGTGACCGGATGAAACGAGAACGCTCCATACTCTTCGTAAAGCGCCGGGCGCGCGCGACCGAACAGGATCTTCAGGACGATGGTCAGCAATCCGGGCAAACCGACCGCCACAAGTACGAAAAGCGCAATGGAGGTGCGGTTGTAGGCGGCAACAAGCTGCTTGCGTCCCAGACGCGACCAGTCGATCTGGTTGGCCACCAACACCCATGCCGCAGCGGGCCAGAGGTACCACTCCCCCAACCCCAGTGGCGTGGACATTTCGGCCAGCGCGCCAAAAACCGGATGCCAGTCGCGCACTGAAGCTCGATCCAGATAGATGGCCGCCAGTCCTGCCAGAAGAACACAGCCTATCGTCCAGGACAGCCAGAATATCCGGTCATATTGAGCCGGGCGTTGGCGAAAACGGCGACCAATGACAGCAAAGGTGGTGACCATGTTCGTCCGGCTGCGCGCAAACATGCGCTGCAGCAGCGGCCGTGACGGCGCGCCAGCATCCTTCATACCCAAAGCCCCTTACCCCAGTTCCGCCAATCAGCGGCAGCAACACATCGGTACAGTGACGCTATCATGACAGATCATCAAGGTCTGGCTAACGAACGGTCAAGGCTTGGCGACCCTGTAGAGCCCGAGTGCCAGTTTGTCGCCCGATGAATAATTGGTGCCGTCGATTTCCTTCAGGCGCGTTGCCGTCTTGCCCGAACTTGCCAGTGCGGATTGAAGTGCTGGCTCGTCGGCAACAGGAACCAGTGCGAGCGCGCAAGCCGGATCCACCGCCAGATGGGCGGCGGCCCCTTGCGTATCGGTCAGCTGGGTATTGGTGCCGGCCATAAAGATCAGGCTCGGCTCATGGTATCGAGACGATGCCAGAACCGAATTCTCGCAAGGCTTGTTTTCCTGGATCGCGGCGACGATGCGTGGTGTCAACCAGATCGGCGCCAGCGTCGGCACGATAAGACCGATCAGCACCGCATAGGTCGCGCCAGCAGCAGCAGCAGCGGCACCGATGCGATTCAACGAAAGCTGCGATTGGCGTGGGAATGCCAGATAACCTGCGGCGAGCGCAAAAATGGCCGCAGGAATGCTCCACGGATTGAACGCGCCGGTCAAATAAAGCGGCGCGCCAACTGCGATCGCCGCGATCCCAAGCGTGACGACGACAAGACCGAAGGCAGTCGCCCAATAGAGCCAGGTCTGCCAGCGTTTCAGGGCCGCCTGTTCCGGCGACGCAGTAAGCAGCCAGCCGACGAGCAGCGCAACAGCGGGGTAGGCCGGCAGTACGTAATGCGGCAGCTTGGTGGGCACCAGCTCGAGAAGGATCCAGAACGGTATGTACCACGCAAGGCAGAAGCGCAGCCGTGGGTCACTGCGCACATGATTGAGAGCTGCCAGCCCTGCTCCGAGCGCGATCAGGCTGAATGGCCACATGAACAGCGAATAGGTCAGCGAATAATAGCCCGGGGGCATGCCATGCGATTCCTGACCGTCGGCGACCTTGCCGACCAGATCCTTGCCGACGGCTTCCTGCCAGAATGCACCACCACTCTTCCAGGTGATGACCGCAAGCCAGGGCACGACGATAAGAGCCGTCAGCAGCAAGCCTCGTCCGGCCTTCAGCCGCGACAGCCAGCGTGCGTCGCGCTCGAAAGCGAGCAGGATCAGGATGGTGACAAGCGACAATGCTGGCGTGATCGGTCCCTTGATGAGGATACCGACCCCTTGCGCGATCCAGAACAGCCACGGCAGATATGAGGCCGAGGGCTCGTCGCGGCGTGCCGCAACGTAGATCTGCGCCAATGTACCCTGCGCGAGCACACAACAGGCCAGGAGGAACGCATCGGTCTTGGCGATACGCCCCTCGAAGGCCGTGGCGAAGATGGCTGCGATCACCAGACCGGCGGCCAAGCCGGCATTTGCACCAAATAGAACAGTCGCCGTCCATGCCGTTGCAACCACCGCGATGGCGATGCCCAGGGCCGATACGAGACGATAGATCCAGATCGGAGCGCCGGCCCCCTCGCCGCTCAATCCCACTGCCGCTGACTGCAGCCAGTAGATGCCGATCGGTTTCTTGTAGCGCGAGGCCTCCTGGAAGCGGATGTCCATATAGTCCCCGCTCTCGGCCATCTGCTTGGTGGCTTGCACAAAACGCGCTTCATCGCGGTCCACCACCGGCAGACTGGCGAGCCCCGACGCAGAGAGCACGAGACTGAAGAGAAACAGAAACAGATATTTCCTGGTCATCTCCACGCGCCTGATCTCCTACCGAAAGATTGATCCGCCGCGGACGACTGTGCCATCCGGGGCGATCTCGAAGAATTATTGCCTCTGGCGGTCATGGCCGACCGTCGGTCGAGCGCGACTTTTGCTCCAAAATCGATGCGATAACTCTCCGAAATCGCCTAATCAGTCGACCTTGCTCATGGCAGCCTTGCGCTCATTGGCGATCAGCCAGAGATTGCGGATGTAGATGAAGAGGCCCAGGCCCTGCCCCGCGATAAAGACCGGGTCACGGCGCTGTATTGCGTAGACCAGGAGCAGCCCGCCACCGCCGAGCGAAAAAAACCAGAAGGCAATCGGCACCACCGAACGCTTGGCCCGTTCGGAGGCAACCCATTGCACCACGAAGCGCATGGTGAAGAAGAACTGCGCGATGAAGCCGAGCAGCACCCAGCCATCGAACTGCTGCACGAAGACTTCATGCAGCCAGGTCACCAATTCCTGGAACACACTATCCATGCGTGATTTCCCTTGCCCTTGGCATACGCCGGCGCCGACGCCGCAGCCACCAGACTCCGAGCAGATCGGCGGCTCCCTGCAGCCCTCGATCGAAGATGCCGTAATTGGACTTGCCGTGGCGGCGCGAGCGGTCGACCACGTCGCGATGCACCACTCCGAAGCCTTCCTGGATAATGAGCGCCGGCACGAAACGGTGCGTGCCGTCGAAGAACGGAAGCTTGCGGAAGATCTCGGTACGCACGGCCTTCAGCCCGCATCCGGTGTCGCGGGTCTGGTCATGCAGGATTGCGTTGCGCAACCAGTTGGCGAAACGTGAGGCAAGCTGCTTGGCCTTGCTGTCGCGCCGCTTCAGCCGCTGCCCCTGGGCTGCGCCGACCTCCGGACCAGCCTCGCGCAGCGCATCGACCAAGACCGGGATATACTGCGGGTCGTTCTGGCCATCACCGTCGATGGTTGCGACGATATCGCCACGCGCCGCCCAGACGCCGGAACGCACGGCAAGGCTTTGACCGGACGACTTCTCATGGCGGATGTGGCGAACCGGAAACGGCTGCGCGGCATCCAGGGTGGCAAGCACCGCCGCTGTGTCGTCGGTAGAACCGTCGTCAACGACTATGACCTCGAAGTCGCGCCCACTCATGGCCGCAGCGATCTCGTCGATCAGCAGAGGCAGGTTAGCCGCCTCGTTGCGGCCTGGTATGACGATGGAGATCAAGGTGTCCGCCATGGCAATCAGATCGACCGAACAACTTCACGAATGTCGAGCGACGCGGTCGGCCCGACGCGTCTCTGGAATGGCGGCGCGTCCACCGGAACGCGGGCTTTCCTTACGCCAGAGGCCAGATCGTGGCAAGCATCCGGGATAGGGCAATCCCATTCACGGACGCGTGATCAGCCCGCCCGTCACAGCCTCGCTGCAGCCGGTCGTGGTTGGAAACGTCAACGGAAGACCGCGTTCCGCGCGCACGGCGAGGTAGGCCCAGGCCTCTGCTTCAGTGGAGTCACCATTGAAGCCGGCATCCTCGGCCAGGATCACCTGCGCACCGGCCTTCAGCGCACCGGTGCGCAGGTCGCCGACGATATGCGGGTTCTTGCGACCGCCACCGCATACGATCCACAGTCGCGGCGCTTCCGGCATATGGTCGGCGGATTTGAGGATGGCTTCAGCCGAAACGCTGGCTAGCGTGCGGGCACCATCGGCGAGTTCCAGACCTTCGACTTCACCAAGCGTGAAATCGTTGCGATCCAGGGACTTCGGACCGGATTTCGCGAAAAAGGGACTATCGAGATAACGTTCGACAACCGAGACGATCACGCCACCTTCGCTGGCGATCGCACCGCCGGCATCGAAAGGCACTCCGCCTTCGCGCGACACCCATTGATCGATCAGCGTATTGCCAGGCCCCGTATCGAAGGCGATGGGATCGCCGCTTTCCCCGACATAGGTGATGTTGGAAATACCGCCAATGTTGACGAACACGACCGGATAATCGTCCGCAAACGGCTGAGGCAGTGTTCTGGCCAGCGCGGCATGATAGGCGGGAACCAGTGGCGCTCCCTGACCGCCGTGCAGCATGTCGTTGGCGCGCATGTCATAGACCACTGGCAAACCGGTGCGTAGTGCCAGCAACGGCCCATCACCGAGCTGGACCGTCAGCCCCAGATGTGGCCGGTGCAGCACAGTCTGGCCGTGGAAGCCGATCAGATCGGGCTGTCCCCATTTCCCGGCTTCCCCAGCCAGAAACCGCGTCACGGCATCCGCATGCCTCTCCGTGATCTCCCTCTCGAGTTCGGCAAGTGTTCCCGGGCGCTCCTCGCGCTGGACGATCGCCTTGGCCTCCTCCAGCCCAGCCGCGATGCGCTGACGGAAGGCCGCCTCGTAAGGCACGAAGAAGGATGGACCGCGCTTGAGTGCATTTTCGCCGTCGCTACGCAGCATGGCGAGGTCGATGCCGTCCATCGAGGTACCGCTCATCAAGCCGATTGCGCAGAATTGAGGCATTCCTGACCTATATTCTTGTGATTCCAGGCTCGGCGATGCTAAAGGCCCGGAGCAGCGCACGCCAAGGGCTGCGCTGATTTCTCGTTGTTTCCGGAATCCAGTCATGCCCGCCTTCAAGTCCGACTTTCTGCGCGTTCTCGACGAACGTGGCTTCATCCATCAGATCTCCGACCCGGAAGGGCTCGACGCATTGGCCATGAAGGGCCCGATCTGCGGCTATGTCGGCTACGATGCTACGGCTACGTCGATCCATATCGGCAATCTGATCACTGTCACAATGCTCTACTGGCTGCAGGAGACGGGCCACAAGGCGATCACCCTGATGGGGGGTGGCACGTCGATGGTAGGCGACCCTTCCTTCCGCGACGAGCAGCGCAAGCTGCTGACCGTCGAGCAGATCGAGAGCAATATCGAGAGCATCAAGAAAGTCTACGGCAATATCCTGCGCTATGACGGCTCGAACCCGGCCATCATGGTCAACAACGCCGACTGGTTGCTGAAACTGAACTATGTCGAGTTCCTGCGTGACGTCGGCCGCCATTTCTCGGTCAACCGCATGCTGTCGTTCGACAGCGTGAAGCTCCGGCTGGACCGCGAGCAGTCGCTGTCGTTCCTTGAATTCAACTACATGATCATGCAGGGCTACGACTTCACCGAGCTCAGCCGGCGCCATGGTACGGTGCTGCAGATGGGCGGCTCCGATCAGTGGGGCAACATCATCAATGGCGTCGATCTGAGCCATCGCATGGGCGGCCCGCAGCTCTACGCACTGACCACGCCGCTGCTCACAAAATCCTCCGGCGAGAAGATGGGCAAGTCCGCCTCGGGGGCGGTCTGGCTGAATGGTGATCTCTTCAGCCCCTATGATTTCTGGCAGTATTTCCGCAACACGGAAGATGCCGATGTCGGTCGCTTCCTGAAGATCTTCACGCGCCTGCCGCTCGACGAGATTGCCAAGCTGGAAGCCCTGGGTGGTTCCGAGCTGAACGAAGCCAAGAAGATTCTCGCCACGGAAGTGACGGCAGTCGTGCATGGACGCGCTGCCGCACAAGAGGCTGCCGAGACCGCGCGCAAAACTTTCGAAGAAGGCGCGCTAGCCGACAATCTGCCGTCGATCGAGGTATCTGGCGCCGAGCTGGAGGCCGGGGTTGGTCTTCTCGCCCTGCTGGTGCGGGCCGGACTTGCCGCTTCCAACGGCGAAGCGCGCCGCCACGTCCAGGGCGGCGCGGTGCGGCTGAACGATGAAGCGATCACCGACGAACGGCGCTCTGTCACATCCCAGGATCTGAGTCCGGAAAAGGTTGCAAAGCTTTCACTCGGCAAGAAAAAACACATTCTGGTGCGGCCGGCCTAAGGCGATCGGCGTCACCGGAATTCGAAGATCGAGCGGAAGATGCCAGGCGCGATGACCGACAGCGGGTTGATCTGCAGGTCGGGTTTTTTGGCGCTCCCCCTCAACCGGTAGGTCACCCCGATCAGGCCGCGGTCGCGTCCGTTGCCCAGCAGCGCGCCGACCAGCGGCAACTCGCCGAAGATGCGGTTGATGCCGTAGGCCGGCATGAAAGTGCCGGTCATGTCCATATTATCGTTCTGGTCATAGAGTGTGCCCTGGAACGTGGTCCCGATCAGCGGACCACGCAGCACACCATTTGCCACCTTGAGAGAGCCATTTCCCTTGACGATCTCGGCATAACCTCGCTCGAACTGAACGCGTGAGGTATCGATATCGGCCTTCACGGCCTGGTTGAGCGAGCGCTTGTCGCCGGTCGGCGTCGTCGAGACGATCGACGCCAGCTTCGGCTCATTGACGATCTGGAAGTTACGGGCATCCACCGTCCCGCGCATAGGCCCATCCGCCGCGCCGGCCAGCGCCACGGCGATCGCGCCTCCTTCCATGTGCTTGTAAATGTCGAGGAAACGAAGCACCGCGCCCGCATCCGCTGACTTCATATCCAGCGTATGCCGGCCGCCAACGGTGTTGTTGGAAACGTCGATGGATGCGCCGGAGCGGGCCTGCGCCCTCACCGTCAGTCCGTTCACTTTTGATCCCGCGCCGCTGTAGTCGAGCGTGAAATTCGACACGACTTCATCATTGAAACCTGTCAGCGCCTTCACATCGGCAGTTACCGAGATTGCGTCACCGCCTGCGCCCTTTGTGGCGCTGTCGGTGTCGGAGGTGAACTGCTTGAGAAGCGCGCGAGCATCGAGTGCGTCACCATTGATTTTGACGGCATAACCCTTGCCGGAGCGTTTGATCGAAACGGCGACGTCATCGCCGCGGTTGAGCTGCACATGAGACAAATTCGCGGAAACCAGGTCACCGTTCGACAGTTCGACCGCACCACGAGCCTCGAACGTCTTGCCATCGAGATCGAAATTGGTGAGCCGGGTAGTCGATCCGGTTTTCTCCATGGTGAAAGAGACTGTTGCCGGCACACCAGGCCCCTTGCTCCACCCGGCCCAGGGAATACTCAGCTTGGCGCTGGTCAGGTCGGCAACGACGTCCTGATTGGCATTGTCGCTCTTGTCGAGCGCGATTTTCATCGTGCCTGAAAGCATGGCAGAGAGGCCTGGCATCAAACTCTGCCGAATCTTGTCATCGACCGTCAGCGTCACCTGACGGGAGCGTGGCGGCCCATCTGCTTCAAGCGGTTCAGCCAGCATGATCTCGGCGGGGATATCGTTGAGCAATGCGTGCGCCTTGACGATAGCGCTCTTGGGATCAACGACGATGCTGCCGTCGGCACCGGTGACCATCTGGTCGTCGATCGGCTTGGAGATGGCGAGATCCTGGTAATCCAGCGATACCAGCCAACCGAGCTTGGATGTATCGATGCCTTTCTGCAGCGGAATATCCGCCCTGACGTTGCCGGTAACGGTTCCGGACAGCTCGTCCGGCTTCAAGCCGACGTGTCGCATGGCGTTGATCGGTTCATAAGAAGCCAGTTCGGCGATGGCATCGGCATTGCCCGCGACATCGATGTTCAATGCGCCGATGACCGGCGGGATATTGGCATTCTTGACGCTGAGCGTGCCGTTGCTTGCTGCCACCAGACGGCCGCTCGGCATGTAGACCGTACCGCTGGACAGCGAGATGTCGACATCGTTGCCGTGGAATTCGACCACGCCATTGGCATCGCGGATGGGTGGAATCTGGCCTGCGGTATCGAAGCGTGATCCCTCAAGCTGAAAGCGGCCGAACACTTCGTTGCGGTCAAGCGGGACGCCGTTTCCTGCCCGTCCGGGCGCCACCTGATACTGCAAGCTGGCTTCGACGACCTTGCCGCCGAACAGGTTCTCCAGCACCCATTCGCGGGCCCCGTGCGCAGAGAACCAGGGCCAGAGCTGCTTGACATGCGAGACGGGCATGTCGTGAACGTTCAGAGCCATCGAGACACCCGGCGCCTTGCCGGCAACGAACTCCAGGGCTGCATTGCCCAGCACCTCGCCCGACGCCCCCGATCGGACCGCGATGGTCGGAACGACAAGTTTGCGGCTCACAGTCCGATAGTCGCCGGCGACGCGTCCGACGAAGTCGAGTGCTGGTTCCGACGAATCGATCGGCGCCAGCGTCGCCTTGTTGCTGACGAGGTCGAAACGATAGGACGGTTCATCGCCAGCAACACCCTGCGCCGGTTTAGGGCCAAGCGACCCTTCGATGTCGAAATCCGACCGGCCAACCCGCAGATCGAGGCCGTCGATGCCGATCTTGTTGGCACCCCTTAGTAGGGTCGCCTTCAGCTTCGCGTCGACCGGCAACATTCCACGTGCACCGAGATCCAGTACGGCACCGGCCAAGGAACCGGAGAGGCTGAGCCGCGGCTGCGCATCGCCCTCTCCCTCCGTTCCCTCCAGATGCAACGTCACCGCTCCGACATTGCCGCCGGCCTGCCCGGTTGCCTTGGTGTCGACCTCGATCGGCTCCACCGTAATATCAGCCCTGAGAGCCGTTACCTTGCGCGCGGCAGGATCGCGACCCGCGGAAGCCTCCACTGCAAGCTTGCGGCCGTCGACATCGAGCTTGGAGGAAAATCGCAGCGCAGCGGGACCGGATTGCGAAACGGTCGCGTCGGCAATTGTCACAAGCCGCACATCACCTGTTGGAGACAGAGCCACCGCAACATTATCGAGATCGATTGAACGGATCGAATCGAGCCGGATCGCGTCAAGCGACTGGTGGACCGCGCCGAAGACCGCATCGACGATCTTGTCGGGGTCAATCAGTCCGTCCGTGTTGCGCAGAGAAGCAGCCCAATCGCTGCTCCCCTGCGAGGGCATCGCATCGGCGAAGAGGCTCGCATCGGAAACCCTGGCGCTGGTAAGCTGCACCTCGCCCGACAGGAGCGGCAGCAGGCGCACGCCAAATCGCATAAGGCCGGCTTGCACCATTGGCTTGCCATCGCCGGCGGTCAGTTTCACATCGCGCACCTGCAGCGCCAGGAAACTCGCTTTGTCGAGCGTGATGCTGGCTGGCCCTACAGCAACGCGAATATCGACGCCGACCATCCCCTCGATGGCTTGCTCGGCGGCCTGCCGTAATCGTTCCGAGCCTATCCCACTGGCGCCGATGGCATAAACTCCGCCGACCGCCAACATAACCAGTACACCGACGCCGAACAAAACACGCGTCAGAAGACGCGCACCGCGGCGAAACCTGGCGCGCCCAAGCGGCGGCACGGCATTGGCAGAAGGCAGGGTGCGGAGATCAGCAATCTCGTCGCGCCTGAACCGGATCTTCTCGTGCCTCGGGAGTTCCTGATTCACCTGGTCTTCCGTCTTCAGCCCTCGTTGGCCGACGATTCCACGCCGACACTAGAGCGTTTCCTCCCCGAGCGGAAACGCTGAAACGCTCCAACTCGTTATCTTGCGTAATTCCGGATGCAAAACCGCGGCGCGCTTTTGCTTAAATTGCCTATATCGAGCCAATCCAAAGCGCGAACGGCAAAAGCAGAATCGTGCTTTGCCTTCCGTCGCGCGCCGATTTATTGAGGATCACGCACGATGCCAGCCGAGGCTATACCCTCACCGGCATCATAGGTTCGGCGCTTAGGCTCAAACAAAGGCGTGGTTATGGCCGATCTTGATGTGGGTGATGTTGCACCTGATTTCACTCTCCCAGCCGATGGCGGCGGCAGCCTTAAACTCGCTTCCTTTGTCGGCAAGCCGGTGGTTCTTTATTTCTATCCGGAGGACGACACCCCAAGCTGCACCAATGAGGCAATCAGCTTCTCGCAGCTCAAATCCGATTTCGAAAAGGCCGGCGCAGTGGTGATCGGACTCTCGCCCGACAGCGTAAGGAAGCACGACAAATTCAAGGCCAAGCATGCCCTGGATATCGCCCTCGCCTCCGACGAAGAGCGCAAGGTAATCGAAGCCTATCACCTGTGGGTGGAAAAGAAGATGTATGGACGCACCTATATGGGAGTGGAACGGGCCACTTTCCTGATCGGGCGCGACGGCCATATCGCCCGCGTCTGGCGCAAGGTACGGGTCAAGGGCCACGCAGAAGCGGTTCTCGAAGCGGTTCGAGCCTTGTAGTCAGACATCGGCTCGGATTTACGGACCTTAAAGCTGCGCGGATCGTGCAGGGCAAGCCTTTGTTAACCATAACAAGTGCCTAATGGGCATTGTTGGGGTAGCAAACGAAAGCCTGGTCCGGTGAACGCAAACGGTCAGTCGGCAGTGTTCGGCAGGCGCAAGGAGCCGCATACGGTCATCATCGCCCGTGGCGATGAAATCCGGCACTTCACGGTGCGTCCCTGGATGATTGCGTGTCTGGGTTCAGTCGTTGCCGCCGTCGTCGTCGGTTACCTGCTGGCCACATCCTATCTTGTTTTCCGCGACGACCTTATCGGCGCAACGACCGCTCGCCAGGCCCGCATGCAGCAGGCTTACGAGGACCGCATCTCCGCACTGCGTGCGCAGGTGGACCGGATCACCAGCCGGCAATTGCTCGACCAGCAATTGATGGAGACCAAGGTCGGTGAATTGCTGGCGCGTCAGACCCAGCTCAGCCAGCGTCATGGCCGGCTTGGACCTATCCTCGAACGCGCAGAAACTCTCGAAGGGATCAGCCCGGAACTGCAAAATCCAACGCCGACCGCTCCGGCCGATCGAACCAAGCCTGAAGACCACGCTGCGCTCATCGGCAACAAAGCGATGCCGGAGCTTGCCGCGCTGGCCAGCATGGGCGGCAGTTCCGAGGCTCCGGCATTTTCACGCTGGTCAACTCGCGCCGACCTGCCTGTGGACGCGTCTTCCGCAGACCGCGCCGACAAGTTGTTTGGGGCCATCAATCAATCGCTGCAGGCGATAGAGACGGAGCAGTTGCAGCGCATAACCCGACTTGCCGATACAACCTATCAGAATGCGGATGCCATCAAGGATGCGCTGCAAGCAGCCGGACTGCCTGTGGACGCCGATTTCGGCAAGGATGAGACCGATGTCGGTGGCCCGCTTGTGCCGATTGATCGCGCGACATTGTTTGACACCAAGGTCAAGGAACTGGACGAAGCCCTCGACCAGCTCGACCATCTGCGCAAGGAAGCGAGGCGGTTGCCACTCGCCAATCCCGCCCCGGGACGCGCCGTGACCAGCCCGTTCGGCGTACGCACGGATCCCCTGCTGGGCACCGCGGCGCTGCATTCAGGCATGGACTTCCGTATTCCGCTTGGTTCTCCTGCCCGGGCCACGGCACCCGGCGTAATCACCAAGGCAGGCTGGAACGGTGGCTATGGCCGCATGGTCGAAGTCGATCATGGTCAAGGCTACACAACCCGTTATGCCCATCTCAGCCGCGTCGATGTCGCCATCGGCCAGGCCGTCAAAGCCGGCGACGTCGTCGGCCAGACCGGCTCGTCGGGTCGCTCGACCGGTCCGCATCTGCACTATGAGGTCCGGCACGACGGTGATGCCATCGATCCGTTGCGCTTCCTGAGGATCGGCAAGAAAGTCGAGAAGTACCTGTAAATATTCTCGGATGGCGCGAAGGCCGTCGTCAATTCTCTCGTTTCGAGATTCTCCAGGTCAAGGCCACAACACCGGATAGTCGCGCAAAACCGATCGGTCCTCAGGCAGGCCCGGGCGAGGCACCCGCGCGCCCTGCCCGTGCTCAGCCTTCCATTTCCTAAAGCCCGCAATTTCCTAAAGCCCGCATAGCGCGACTGCCGCCGCAAAAATTCCATATTGACGAATGCGCCATAAAATGGAACAAACATTCCATAAAGAGTTAATACGCTTCAAGCATTCCAATTAATGCTCTGGAGGTCCGTCAAGTGAATTTCCATGCCGTCCCAGGAGGAACATCGGGCCGGCAGGTTTGGGAGCAGGAATCCGGATTGTCAGGTGCGACCGGACACCATCTGTGGAGGAGAACTGAAATGAAGAAGCTTTTGCTGGGCGCAATTGTTACAGCGCTTATGACTGGTACAGCCTTTGCTGGCGACATCGGTGTGTCGATGGCGAATTCGGATACATTCCTGACGGTGCTTCGGAAAGGCATCGAAAAAGCAGCATCCGACGCCAAGCAGCCGGTCCAGATCGAAATCGCCGACGACGATGTCAACAAGCAACTCAGCCAGGTGCAGAACTTCATCGCCGCCAAGGTAGATGCGGTCATCGTCAATCCCGTCGACACCTCGGCCACCGCGAGCATGACCAAGCTCGCCAACGACGCCGGAATCCCGATCGTCTACGTCAATCGCCAGCCAATCGACATGGACAAGCTGGGCAAAGGCGCGTTCGTTGGCTCGAACGAAGTCGATTCCGGCACGTTGGAGACAAAGGAAGTCTGCCGCCAGCTCAAGGAAGCCGGCAAGACGGAAGCCGGCATCCTGGTGATGCAGGGCGACCTGGCCAACCAGGCGGCGGTCATGCGCACCAAGGACGTGCATGACGTGATTGCAACTCCGGACTGCTCATTCATCAAGATCATCGACGAACAGACCGCCGGCTGGGATCCGGTCAAGGCTCAGGATCTGATGACCAACTGGATCGCGGCAGGTCACAAGCCGGATGCTGTCATTTCCAACAATGACAATATGGCCATCGGCGCCATCAACGCGATGAAGGCCGCGGGCTGGGACATGAAAACAGTGATCGTCGGCGGCGTCGACGCCACGCAGGAAGCGCTCGCCTACATGAAGGCCGGGGATCTTGATGTGACGGTCTTCCAGAATGCGGCAGCTCAGGGCGGCGGCGCAATCGAAACCGCAATGAAACTGGCGAAGGGTGAAGCCGTGCAGTCACCGGTATGGGTGCCGTTCGAACTGGTGACCCCAGCCAACATGGATCAGTACATCTCGAAGAACTGACCGGGGCCAGGAGCGCGCCGCATGCGCGGCGCGTCTCTCCCTTCATTTCATCAGCCGTGCATCTGAACCGGGTCTGGGAGGACTGATCGGCATGCAGAGCCCTTTGGCAGCCACAACGCACGACACAGGCATCGTTCCCATCGACAACTACATCCTCGAGGTTGAGGGTGTGCGTAAGGAGTTTCCGGGGGTCCTTGCCCTCGACAATGTACAATTCCGCCTGCGTCGCGGCAGTGTTCATGCCCTGATGGGCGAAAATGGTGCTGGCAAGTCGACGCTGATGAAGATCATCGCCGGAATCTACACCCCCGACTCCGGTTCGTTCCGCTTTCACGACAAAGATATCCGCCTCAGGAGCCCGCTCGACGCCTTGGAAAAAGGCATTGCCATGATCCATCAGGAACTCAACCTGATGGCGCCGATGACGGTGGCCGAAAACATCTGGATCCGGCGCGAACCGACCAACCGTTTCGGTTTCATCGACCATGCGCGGATGCACGCCCAAACCGCTGCGCTGTTCAAGCGACTCAACATCGACCTCGATCCGGATGCCCAGGTCGGCACACTGAGCGTTGCCAATCGACAGATGGTCGAAATCGCTAAGGCGGTGTCTTATGAATCCGACGTGCTGATCATGGACGAACCGACGTCAGCCTTGACCGAACGCGAGGTCGAGCACCTTTTCAAGATCATCCGCAGCCTGCGCGAACAAGGCAAAGGCATCATCTACATCACGCACAAGATGAATGAGCTGTTCGAGATCGCGGACGAATTCTCGGTGTTCCGCGACGGCAGATACATCGCGACCAGAAAATCGACCGAGGTGACCCGCGACGACATCATCCGCATGATGGTCGGGCGCGAGATCACCCAGATGTTCCCGAAGGAAACGGTACCAATCGGAGAGGTGGTGCTTTCCGTGAAGGACCTCGCTCTGAACGGCATCTTCAAGGATGTCACCTTCGAGGTGCGCTCCGGTGAAATTCTGGGCATCGCAGGACTTGTCGGCTCGGGCCGTTCCAACATCGCCGAAACGATCTTCGGCGTTACGCCAGCCGATTCAGGCACGATCGAGCTGTTCGGCAAGACGATACGCGTCGACAACCCCGCCACCGCAATGCGTCATGGCATGGCCTTCCTCACGGAAGACCGCAAGGACACGGGCTGTTTCCTCCTGCTCGACATTCAGGAGAACACCCAAATCGCCGTGCTGCAGTCGGGCTATGTCAAGAATGGCTTCGTCGAGCAAAAGCGTCTTGCCAAGGATTCGATCGACATCAGCAACGCCCTGCGCGTCAAGACACCCGACATGTCGGAGCCGATCAACAACCTGTCCGGCGGCAATCAGCAGAAGGTTCTCATCGGACGCTGGTTGCTGACCAAGCCGAAGATCCTGATTCTCGACGAACCGACGCGGGGCATCGATGTCGGCGCCAAGGCGGAGATCCATCGCCTGATCTCCAAACTGGCGGGCGAAGGCGTCGCAGTGATCATGATCTCATCCGAAATGCCGGAGGTGCTCGGCATGAGCGACCGCATCATGGTGGTTCACGAAGGTCGGGTGACCGGATTTCTGGACCGCGAAGAAGCCAATCAAGTGAAAATCATGGAGCTGGCATCTCACTGAGATTTGCTGCCCCACCTTGGTGGAGACAAACATGACTACGAACGATGTTGCGGGCCCCACACGCATGATAGGGGCAAAGAAACGCCTCCCTCCGGAAGTTTCGATCCTCGCCGTTCTCATAGGGATTGCGCTCGTGTTCGAGATCCTGGGCTGGATTCTGGTTGGCGACAGCTTCCTGATGAACAAGCAGCGCCTCTCCATCATTATCCTGCAGGTGTCGGTCATCGGCATCATTGCAGTCGGTGTCACACAGGTCATCATCACCGGTGGTGTCGACCTGTCTTCCGGTTCGGTTGTCGGTCTCGTTGCCATGGTCGCGGCCAGTCTGGCGCAAACGTCAGTCAACCCACGCGCTGTCTATCCATCGCTGACCGACATCTCGCCAATCTTTGCCATTTTGGCCGGCCTTGCCGTCGGCCTGCTCGCAGGCTGGGTGAACGGCTTCATCATAGCAAAAACCAAGATACCGCCTTTCATCGCCACGCTCGGCATGATGGTGTCGGCACGCGGTCTCGCCAAATGGTACACGCAGGGCCAGCCTGTAGCCTTGCTATCGGATGAGTTCACCTGGTTCGGCAAGAGCTTCGATATCTTCGGCTTCCCACTGCCGCTGCCAGTGATCATCTTCCTGCTGGTTGCGGCGGTCTTCCATGTGGCGCTTGGCTACACGCGCTACGGCAAATTCACCTACGCGATCGGCGCCAATCCACAGGCAGCGCGCGTATCGGGAATCAATATCGGCAACCATCTGATCAAGGTCTATGCCATCGCCGGCCTGCTCTCAGGCCTAGCCGGTGTTGTCACGGCTGCGCGCGCCGCGTCCGGTCAGCCCAATATGGGTGTCGCCTACGAGCTCGATGCGATTGCTGCAGCAGTGATCGGCGGCACGTCCCTTTCCGGCGGCGTTGGACGAATATCCGGAACCCTGATCGGAACCATCATTCTGGGTGTGCTGACCTCGGGATTCACCTTCCTGAAAGTAGGCGCCTACTACCAGGAAATCATCAAGGGCATGATCATCGTAGCCGCCGTGATCATCGACCAGCAGCGTCAGAACCGCCGCAAGAAGGCCTGAGCCGTCTCCTCCCGGGACAGTTATCGCGCCGCACCGGGTCCGGTGCGGCGTTTTCAATTGCCGGGGCATAAGGGCGTCTGCATCGAACGCCGGCGGCTCAGGCTGCCGGTCAAATTCGGATCGTCGTCTTGAGGAATCTGGTGGGCGATGACGGGCTCGAACCGCCGACATCTTCGGTGTAAACGAAGCGCTCTACCAACTGAGCTAATCGCCCGCTCCGGCGCGGACCTTTAAGCAGTTAGCGAACGCTTCGCAAGACCAAATGACAAGATTGAAGGGATGTTAAGCTCGCGCTTTCGCGGCTTTCCAACGGCTTGTCAAAAAACCTTCGCATGAACTGCAATTAGCCGTGACGGGCCGCTTGACACCTGCCGGTGAACCCCTTATCCAGCCGCCAACGACGACACAGACACGTGTCGTCGGTGCGCGGGTGTAGCTCAGTCGGTTAGAGTGCCGGCCTGTCACGCCGGAGGTCGCGGGTTCGAGCCCCGTCACTCGCGCCATTCTAGTTTTCAGCAGAAAGCTGTTGTTTTTCAATCTTCATGCGGCTTTGCCTGCATGAAGATATGGCATGGTCGGTTGTGTCCCTGGCACTATTGTTCTTTCAGCAGGACAACGCCTCTGGCCAAGCCGATCGTCAGCCGCGAAACAGCCCGGCAAAAAGTCGGCACGCTTATCAACACCTCCAAAATCTCTACAATTTAAAGACTGGCGTTGCCGCGCGCTGGCCAAGCTGGTGATTCTGCATATAAAGCGTGCTTCAACCGGAACGTCAGAACCGCAACATGGACCTGCCCATCTTCGCCATCAATCTCGACACCGAAGTCGACCGCTGGGAGGAACTGGCGGGCAATGCCAGTTCCGCGGGACTTTCCTTGCGCCGTGTATCGGCGATCGACGGCAGAGGTCTGCCGGTTGAGAATTGGGACGGCGTGGACCTGGCAACCGCCAGGGCACGGAGCGGGCGAGAGATCCTGCCGACTGAATATGCCTGCTACCAGAGCCATCTGACTGCGTTGCAGACATTCCTGGACGAAGGCAAGCCATACGGTTTGATCATCGAGGACGACGTCGCCTTCAACGAGGACACTCTGAGCCGGATCGAAGCGATTATCGCCGCCGTACCGAATTTCGACGCCATCAAGCTCACCACTCACAGAACCGGGCTGTTCATCCGAGCGGTTACAACCTCGCGAGGCGATGAGATCGGGCGGGCGCTCCATGGTCCGCAGGGCTCCGCAGCCGCCTATCTCGTTACAAGACAAGGCGCGCAGAGGCTGATCTCGAAACTTGCCACCATGACCTTGCCTTGGGACATTGCTCTGGAAAGGTTCTGGGATTCCGGCCTCGAAGTCTATTCGACCCGAAAGAACGTGTTGAGCTTCACATCCCGCAGCGCTGTTTCCAGCATCGCGGGGCCTTCCGGAAGCTACAAGGGCGCCAGATTCTCGTGGTGGAAACGGCTGGGAACGGCCTCCTTCCGCGCCAAGGATCAGTTTCGACGTTTGCATCACGTTTTTCTACGCCCGCCGCTGGACAGCGATGCGGCGGATTTCACAGCGCCCAGACAGCCTCTGTTGTGGCAGATGCTCGCAACACTTCTCGTGCTGGCTTTCGTCTCACCAGTCTGGCGGGAGGCTGACACCTATCGCTACGCCGGGGTTCTCCTTTTCCTGGTGGGCATCTTCCGCTGGCTGGGCAAGGATTTGTGGACATACGGCAAACCGTTGATCGGTGGGGTTGGATATCTCTGTTTTGCCTGGACCTTCTATGTGTTCGCCCGCCTTGCAGCGGTCTATTTCACCACCGGCCAACTCGGCGCGTCTGAAGGCATCTACTTGTTTCCCGCTCTCTATGCGACGACGGGTTTCACACTGCTGGCCTATGTCAGGCGCCCGTCGATCGTGGCTGCATGTTTTATGGTTGCGAGCCTGGCCTTTCTTTCAGCGAGCACCGGCTACGAGGCAATACTTCAAGGCTTGAAACCCGAGACGGTGCTGTTCAACAATCCTATCCATGCGGCGATCGGCGCTGGTTTCATCTTCCTGTGTGCGCTGCAGTTTGCGATTTACACCACGCAGCGCAGCGATCAGGGAGCAGGAGGCAAGGTACTGTTCTGGCTGCTCTCGGCAGCCGTGCTGATTTTTGCCGTCGTCAACATCGTCGCACTGCGGTCGAAGGGCGTGTGGCTTGCTCTGGCTGCAGCGCTGCTCCTGCTGGTTGTCTTGACCGTGCTGCGGGGAAGTCGGCGCTACGTCCTCGTGGGCATGGGCGCGCTGGTCCTGATCCTTGTTGGCCTTTTCTTCTCTTACGGCATCCTGTCATCGACTGCGGGCGACACGCTTGCCTTCGTCGGAAGGTCCATAACTGACGCGACCACAAACGGTGTAGGCAGTGCCCTCGAACACGCCATCAAGAGCGACCTGACGCCTGTATCGGCCAAGGAGCGCTTGATGTTGTGGTCCAACGCGCTTGAAATCTGGAAACATCATCCGATTTTCGGCGCCAGCTCAGCCTGGCTCACCGAATGGCAGAACAGGGCCTATCACACCCAGATCTACGATGTCTTCCACAACGGCTATCTTGAGATCGCCGTCCGCTACGGCATCGCCGGGCTGACGTTCTATGCGTTTCTCTTCATCTGGTCGGCAAGGCAGGTGCAGCAAGCCGCACGGACGAAGCTCATCGAACCAACCGCATGGCATTGCTACATTTCAACGCTGATCTTCTTCGCCATCACACTGCTCAGCAACTCCAACAACCGATTGGCGATCGGCGAGGGTTACATGTGGTTCGCGGCAGCTTTCGGCTTCTATTGTTTCTACCTGCGCCAGCGCGCCAGGCAGGTTCAACCACAGACATATTTCTAGTCCGGGTCGGGGGCTCCCCTCCCGGGCAGGCACCCAACAAAAAAGCCGGGCGCTAGGCCCGGCTTTTCGCAGTTCTGAACAAACAGCGCGCCTTAGTTGACGGCGTCCTTCAGGCCCTTGCCGGCGGTGAACTTCGGCACCGTGCGGGCCGGGATCTTCACTTCCGCGCCGGTCTGCGGGTTGCGGCCGGTCGAGGCAGCGCGCTTCGAAACCGAGAAATTGCCGAAGCCAACCAGACGGACATCGCCACCCTTCTTCAACTCGCCGGTGATAACGGCAAACACCGCATCCACCGCCGACTGCGCGTCACCCTTCGAGATCTTCGCGGCATCGGCGACAGCGGACACCAGTTCGTTCTTGTTCATCAAAATTCCCTTCCATGAGAACACCGGAACTTACGACTCATCCGGCAGGGATTGGACTTTAGAAAGAAGCGTTCCGACAACCAAGCCAAAAGACCGACAAAAGAACGAAAAAAGCCCGGAAAACCGGGCTTTTTCACAAAAAAGCCGGGCACAGGGCCCGGCTTTTCATTTGTGCATTGCACTCTTAGCCGACGCTCACTTAGCAACCCGAAAACCGAAATCGATTCTCGGCAAGCACAAAGCACGGCTCCAGAACCTCAGAGCAGCCTTCGCGCGCCCTAACGGACGCGCGAAGCTCTAGTGAGCAAGCGACTTTCCAGCGTCATCGACATCGGCGTTTGCCGGGGCGTTAACCGGCTCCACCCACTCGATCGGCTCAGGCATCCTGACCAGCGCGTGCCGCAGCACTTCGCCGACACGCGAGACCGGAATGATCTCCATCCCGTTCTTCACATTGTCCGGAATCTCCGCCAGGTCCTTGGCGTTGTCTTCCGGGATCAGCACCTTCTTGATGCCGCCACGCAGTGCTGCAAGCAGCTTCTCCTTGAGGCCGCCAATCGGCAGGATGCGACCACGAAGCGTGATCTCGCCGGTCATCGCCACATCAGCCCGGACCGGAATACCGGTCAGGATCGACACAATGGCGGTGGCCATGGCCGCACCGGCGGACGGACCGTCCTTCGGCGTGGCGCCTTCCGGCAGGTGCACGTGGATGTCACGCTTGTCGAACAGCGGCGGCTCGACACCGAAATCGAGCGCCCTGCTGCGGACGTAGGACGCCGCCGCCGAGATCGATTCCTTCATGACGTCGCGCAGGTTGCCGGTCACCGTCATCTTGCCCTTACCGGGCATCATGACGCCTTCCACGGTCAGCAACTCGCCACCGACTTCCGTCCAGGCCAGACCAGTAACGACACCGACCTGATCGTCGGACTCCGCACGGCCGAAACGATACCGCTCGACACCGAGATAGTCCGCCAGATTGGCAGCCGTGATCTTCACCGACTTCTTCTTGGTCTTGAGGATCTCGGTCACCGCCTTGCGGCCAAGCTTCATCAGCTCACGCTCGAGGCTGCGGACGCCGGCCTCGCGGGTGTAGGTCTGGATGACAGCACGGATGGCGTCCTCGGAAACCGAGAACTCCTTCGGCTGCAGCGCGTGGTCACGCACCACCTTGGGCAGCAGGTGCCGCTTGGCGATCTCGATCTTCTCGTCCTCGGTGTAGCCGGCGATACGAATGATCTCCATGCGATCCATCAAAGGCGCAGGGATGTTCAGCGTATTGGCCGTCGTCACGAACATCACGCTCGAGAGGTCGTATTCGACCTCCAGATAGTGATCCATGAACGTCGCATTCTGTTCCGGATCGAGCACCTCGAGCAGCGCCGAAGACGGGTCACCACGGAAGTCCTGGCCCATCTTGTCGATCTCATCGAGCAGGAAGAGCGGGTTGGACTTCTTCGCTTTCTTCATCGACTGGATGACCTTGCCGGGCATCGAACCGATATAAGTGCGGCGGTGACCGCGGATCTCGGCCTCGTCACGCACGCCGCCAAGCGCCATGCGGATGAATTCGCGACCGGTCGCCTTGGCGATCGACTTGCCGAGCGAGGTCTTGCCGACGCCGGGAGGGCCGACGAGGCACAGGATCGGCCCCTTCAGCTTCTTCTGGCGGCTCTGCACGGCGAGGTACTCGACAATGCGGTCCTTGACCTTGTCCAGGCCATAGTGATCGGTATCGAGCACGTCCTGCGCGAAGTTCAGGTCCTGCTTGACCTTGGAGTTCCTGCCCCACGGAATGGACAGGATCCAGTCGAGATAGTTGCGCACGACCGTGGCCTCGGCGGACATCGGCGACATGGTGCGCAGCTTCTTGAGCTCCGCCTCCGCCTTTTCCCTGGCCTCCTTGGTCAGCTTGGTCTTCTTGATGCGCGCCTCGATCTCGGCGGCCTCGTCGCGACCGTCCTCGCCTTCGCCCAGCTCCTTCTGGATCGCCTTCATCTGCTCATTGAGGTAGTACTCGCGCTGTGTCTTCTCCATCTGGCGCTTGACGCGCGAGCGGATGCGCTTCTCCACCTGCAGGACGGAGATCTCGGCTTCCATGAAGCCCATCGCCTTCTCGAGACGCTCCTTGACGGAAAGCGTGGCGAGCATCTCCTGCTTCTCGGGGATCTTGATGGCGAGATGCGAGGCAACCGTGTCGGCGAGCTTGGAATAGTCGTCAATCTGGCTGGCCGCGCCGACCACCTCAGGAGAGATCTTCTTGTTCAGCTTGACGTAGTTCTCGAAGTCCGAAACCACGGAACGAGCCAGCGCCTCAACCTCGACCTCTTCCTCCTCGGGTTCGGCCAGAACACCGGCCTTGGCCTCATGATAGTCGGTGCGGTCGGTAAAGGTCACGATCTTGGCGCGTGCCACGCCCTCGACCAGCACCTTCACGGTGCCATCGGGAAGCTTCAGCAGCTGCAACACATTGGCCAGCGTGCCGATATCGTAGATCGCATCGGGCTCGGGATCGTCATCGGCGGCGTTCATCTGGGTGGCAAGCAGGATCTGCTTTTCCTGGCCCATCACTTCTTCGAGCGCCTTGATCGATTTCTCGCGCCCGACGAAGAGCGGAACGATCATGTGTGGGAACACCACGATGTCGCGAAGCGGAAGAACCGCAAAGGCGCCGTCACCGGTAGCCTTGGATATTTTGGCCATTGTCCAACCTTTCCTTCGCGATCGCCTTTGGCCAATCGCGAATCTCATATTAACGACCGCGGACCATTCCGCCTACCACCGATTGTGACGGGAGTTTTGCAGCACAGAATTCGGCCCGTGGCCTTCGCATGTTAAGTGGATAAGTCACCGGCAAAGATCAAGGTCCACCTTCACCTACCTTTAGTGCTAGGTAACCCGCCAGCAGAACCTTATCCGCGAAACGAAAACGGCGCCGAACGGCGCCGCTTCGATCTTGAAAAAGGACTTGTCAGGCGCTGACGTTGCCCTTCTTTTCCTTCTGCTCGGAATAGATGTAGAGCGGCCGGGCGTTGCCCGAAACGACTTCTTCCGAGATCACGACTTCGCGGACGCCTTCGAGCGCCGGCAGCTCGAACATGGTGTCGAGCAAAATGGCTTCCATGATCGAACGCAGGCCGCGAGCGCCGGTCTTGCGCTCGATGGCGCGCTTGGCGATCGCCGACAGCGCATTCTCATGGAAGGTGAGATCCACGCTCTCCATCTCGAACAGGCGCTGGTACTGCTTGACCAGCGCGTTCTTCGGCTCGGTCAGGATCTGGATCAGCGCAGGCTCATCGAGATCCTCGAGCGTCGCCAGAACCGGCAGACGACCGACGAATTCCGGGATCAGGCCGAACTTCAGCAGATCCTCGGGTTCGACCTGGCGGAACAGATCACCGGTGCGGCGATCTTCCGGCGAGGCGACCGTCGCACCGAAACCGATCGAGGTCTTGCGGCCACGGTCGGAGATGATCTTGTCCAGCCCGGCAAACGCACCACCGCAAATGAACAGGATGTTCGCGGTGTCGACCTGCAGGAACTCCTGCTGCGGATGCTTGCGGCCACCCTGCGGCGGCACCGAGGCAACCGTGCCTTCCATGATCTTCAGAAGCGCCTGCTGGACGCCCTCGCCCGACACGTCGCGGGTGATCGAAGGATTGTCCGACTTGCGGCTGATCTTGTCGATCTCGTCGATGTAGACGATGCCGCGCTGCGCGCGCTCGACATTGTAATCAGCCGACTGCAGCAGCTTCAGGATGATGTTCTCGACATCCTCGCCGACATAGCCGGCTTCGGTCAGCGTCGTGGCGTCAGCCATGGTGAACGGCACGTCGATGATGCGGGCCAGGGTCTGGGCGAGCAACGTCTTGCCGCAGCCGGTCGGGCCGATCAGAAGGATGTTCGACTTCGCCAGCTCGACGTCGTTGTTCTTGCCGGCGTGCGCGAGGCGCTTGTAGTGATTGTGGACGGCCACCGACAGCACGCGCTTGGCGTAAGGCTGACCAATGACATAGTCGTCCAGAACCTTCAGGATTTCCTGCGGTGTCGGCACGCCTTCGCGCGACTTCACCATCGAGGTCTTGTTCTCCTCGCGGATGATGTCCATGCACAATTCGACGCATTCATCGCAGATGAACACCGTCGGTCCGGCGATCAGCTTGCGCACCTCGTGCTGGCTCTTGCCACAGAAGGAGCAATACAGGGTGTTCTTGGAGTCACCGCCGCTGTTGCTGACCTTACTCATCGTCCCAGTCCTTTCATGGGCACCCGCCGATGGTTTGGCGTATGGCACACCTACATATCTATCGCGGGAATCCGCGCCGGCCAGTGGTCTGGCTCCTGCAACGCATTCCGTACGAAACACAAATCAGAAAACGTGGCAATGATTCCTGCAGCCCCACGGAAAGCTAAGCCGCCGAAAATCAACATAGCCTTAACGTAGGCAATCGTCGTCGTCGAGGAAACAGCCAATTGTGGCTGAAATGCCGCAAACCACACCAAAAGCGTGGTCTGCCGCCGACAACTGACAATTTTAGTCGGGCCGACTATCAGCTTGCGGCCGTTTCCGCTGGCTCACGGCTCTCGATGACCTTGTCGATAAGGCCGAAATCCCGGGCCTCGTCGGCGGTCATGAAATGGTCGCGGTCGAGCGTCTTTTCAATGGTCTCGTAGTCCTTGCCGGTGTGCTTGACATAGACCTCGTTCAGACGACGCTTGAGCTTGATGATGTCCTGGGCGTGGCGTTCGATGTCGGAGGCCTGGCCCTGGAAGCCACCCGATGGCTGATGCACCATGATGCGGGCGTTCGGCGTGGCAAAGCGCATGTCCTTGTGGCCGGCGCAGAGCAGCAACGAGCCCATCGATGCGGCCTGGCCGATACAGAGCGTCGAAACCGCCGGCTTGATGAACTGCATCGTGTCATAGATCGCCATGCCAGACGTCACCACGCCACCTGGCGAATTGATGTAGAGGTTGATTTCCTTCTTCGGGTTCTCTGCTTCCAGGAAAAGCAGCTGCGCGCAAACCAGCGTCGCCATGCCGTCCTCGACCGGGCCGGTGATGAAGATGATGCGTTCCTTGAGAAGACGCGAGAAGATGTCATATGCTCGTTCGCCGCGATTGGTCTGTTCGACCACCATCGGAACGAGGTTCATGTAGGTTTCGATGGGGCTCTTCATAAATGGTCCCTTGCCTGGATGGGTTTCCGCGCCGAACGGGCGGAATCGATGCTGACGGTCGTTTCCGTAGATAGGATGCCGGCTCACCCTAGCGCAAGACCGTGCCGCCTAGCCATCCGGCCAGCGCATTTTATGGCCTTGCCGCCGTTAACGAATTTTAAAGAATTCACTTTCCCGCGCACTACCGTCCGTTAAAGTTGAAGCGAGCGGCGTCAGTTCGCGTAAAAAGGGGTGGCATATGTTGAAGAAGCAGCTTTCGCTGGCCGTGTCCGCGCTGATCATGCTCGGTACCGCCTCGGAAACAGTGGCCGGCGGCCGCGCGGTCGAATGTTACGAGCCGTACCGGACACGTCCGGTCTACGACACCATCTATGGCGAGGAGCAGGTCAGTCCCGGCTACAGCCGCGTGGTCAGGACGCCTCCGATCTATGGTACGCGCCAGCGTGCCGTGCTGATCCGACCGGAACGTGTCACCTATGAGGTGATCCCTGCGGTCGTCGATACGCGTTACCGCACCGTGCAGGTCTCGGATGGCGGCTATGGCTGGGAATGGCGCTGGATCAACGGCCGCCGTGTACTGTGCAAGATCAAATACAAGCCACGCTATGAGAGGGTGGCAGAAACCGTCGTGATCCAGCCGGAATCGCGCCGCCGCGTCGTCATCCCCGCGGAATATGGCTACGAAACCGAACAGGTGGTCGTGCAGCCGGGATCGGAGCGCGTGCTGGAGGTGCCGCCGACCTATCGACAGGTCGCCCGCCGCGTGATGGTCTCCGAAGGCCAGACCGGCTGGCGCCGCGTGCACATTCCGCGGCACTGCCAATACTGAGCAGACAGCCTGCTGACAAAGCCGGGGCATTTGCTCCGGCTTTTTGCCGATACCGACTGGATGGCCACGCTCAAATCAGCCAACGGAACGCGCGACGCAAGAACGCCTGCCCGTCCCGCGTTATCGGGTCGCCATGAGCCATCAAAACCTTGTCCGCAGGCCAGGCCAGGACTTTCTCGATTGAGGCACGTGCGGCCCGCCTGTCCGTGAACGCGATCCGGAATTTGCGGGGCACGGACGCCTCGGCGCCGATCATCAGGTCAAGCCGCGCGACGACCGCTCGCCAGCCAGAGAACCAGCCGGGTTTGAATTGCTGGATCAGATCGCAGAAGAGAGCGGTACGGCTCGCCAGGTGGAAAAACACGACTTCGGTTGTGATGAGGTTTCCGCCCATGACGACCTGCTTCACATCCGTGTTCCAGGCCGGCTGGGCGATGCCGGCGAGGTCACCATCGAACGGGATATCAGGTCGTTTCTCGAGTAACCCTGGCGGGGCAAAGGTCTTCGCTTGTGGAAAAGCGCGCTGCCAGTCACGCAGGAACAGGTGATGCAGTGAATTGGGTGGGATGAGATAGCCCACCTCGCCCAACGCGCTGACCGCCGCTTGCAAGTCGGCTGTAAGGGCTACCGGCGACCAGATGAACAGTCGGTTTCCGGACAGACGAATGACAGCCATGCGCGTCGGATAGTGAAAACCGGCCGCGGCTGTTACGGTCCGGCCTTCGGCAAGCCAGATCTCAGGCCCGAACTGCGTCAGGATGGAAATCACGTCACCACCAATATTTACAGATGAGTAAATTTACACATATGTATAAAAATGCCAAGCTTGAAACGTACTGAGCGATCCAGAAATCTGATCCTCGACGCTGCCGATGAGGCGTTCCGGGAACTAGGGTTTGAAAACACCTCGGTCGAGGAAATCGCCGCGCACGCCGGATTGACCCGCAAGACCGTCTACAACCTGTTCCGCTCGAAGGAAGACATCGCCTTGAACCTCATCGCCCGCGTGGAAGCGAACGATGCCGGTTACCGTGAATTGATGGCGCGCAACATGAACGTCACAGAATTGCTGGAGCTGGTTCTGACGGACAGTGCGCGCTGGTGCATCGCCAACCCATCGCTGGCACGCCTGGCGCTTGCGCCTTCCATAAGACCGTCCCTGGAGCCGCCGTCCGAACGCCCGTCTTTTCAGGGGCTCGTCCGGGACATTCTTGCTCTTGGCCAGCAGCAGGGCCTCGTCCGCAGCGACGAGGAAGCAAATTACATGGCGCTGGTGCTGCTTGGGATCTATGGCCAGGCGATGCTGAACTCCCTTGTGGGAGAAGCATTCGATCACAGTCAGGTACGTCGACTTATCCGCATCGTCGTCGAGGGCATTGGCGAGCGATCTTGGGTTTCCCGCTGAAAGAATGAACCAATCCAGGCGCGCCCGCCAGCTTTTGGTTGGGCGGCCGAGCCTCTATATGTGGCTGATGGAGACGGTGGATTTTTCATCACCAACCAAATCGGACGTGACCCGCCGAGTGGTTTTCGCCATCGTCGGGATTCTCATCGTTGGTACCGGGTTTTGGACGTATTCAGGCTACAGCCGCGTCATCAGAAAGGTTCAAGTCTCGGGCACGGTGATCTCGGTGGCCTCAGCCAGGTCAAGTAACCGATATTTCATTCGACTGGATGGCTCTCAAACCATCATCATACCGGGCCCACCCATCGTGCTCTATCCTAGTGGGTCCACAGTCGTGCTAGAGCGTCGTGTGCACGAAAACGGCTCTATCGACTACCAGTTTCCGCACCAATCAATCGATTGACGTCGGCGACTCGTCGCGTTAGTTCTCCGCCCGCAGTTGCCTGAATGGCGCTGCCGTAGGCGTTACCGTCATCCAACGCGCCTTTCGAGAAGGTCCCGGCTGGGAGATCTCGATCACGAAGGCGCAACGGTATGTCCATTTTTCCTGCTCAGCGGCTGTTAGCCCGCTCGACACATGCCTTGGCAAGAGCACTCTTGCCGGGATGCATGCTGTCCCGCCCTGCACAGCCTGGCCCACCGTCCGCCTTTCCCGACAAGCACCTGAAAGGCAAACCCATGAAAATGACTGGAAACACCATCCTCATCACAGGCGGAACGAGCGGCATCGGTCGCGCGCTGGCCGAGGCTTTCCACGCCCGTGGCAACCGCGTCGTCGTCACAGGACGGCGACAGTCACTGCTCGATGAGATCACGGCGGGACAGCCTGACCTCCACGGCATGCTGCTCGATCTGGCCGATCCGGCCTCGCTCTCCCGCGCCACAGCCGACATCCGGCTGCATTTCCCCGAACTCAACGTGCTCGTTGCCAACGCCGGCATTTCACGAGCGGAAGACATGACTTGCGACAATTGGGATACTTCCGACGCCGAGGCAATTGTCGAAACCAACATACTGGGCGTACTGCGTATCACAGCAGCCCTTCTGCCAACGCTGAAGAGACAGGCCGATGCGACAATCGTCGCCACCAGTTCGAACCTGGCCTTCGTGCCGCGCGCTGATTTTCCCGCCTATTGTGCAAGCAAGGCATTCCTGCATTCCTGGCTGCAATCGCTGCGGCACCAGCTTCGCAACATGCCCGTCGAAGTGCTCGAACTCGCGCCGCCCTATGTGCAGACGGAACTCACAAGTGTTGACCAGGCGTCGGATCCACGCGCGATGCCTGTCGATGCCTTCGTCGCGGAAGTCATGCAATTACTGGAGCAACAGGAGCATCCCGGAGGCGAGGTGCTGGTCGAACGGGATCAGGCCCGGCGTTGGGCCGAACGCGATGGCAGCTATGGGGCTATCTTCGCAGCGATGAACCCCGCTTGAGCAAGCGGATGATGTGAAGGCGAATTCCGTCTGCTTTCGATATCGGGCGACAGCTCAACAACAAGAAGCCGGGTGGTAGATCCGGCTTCTTGTTGTGCGGCAGTCAAACCTGTTCGGCTCGAAGCCAGCGCTTGAGACCTTCGACATCACCGTCACCGACAGCACGGGCGACACGACGACCGACCGAGGCGCCAAATTTGTAACCATGGCCCGAACAGGGCGAAACAATCAGGCACTTGCCCTTTTCGCGCGCCAGAAACTTCTCATCGGCGGTGAATGTGTAGGCACAGGTCACCACATCGGTCACCCGGTATTCGTCGATGCGGGCAATCGGTGGCGAGAACAGGTCGCGGATCCGCTCCCCCTCACCTGGTACCGGTACGCGGTTCCAGTCGGCATCGGCGGCCGGCACCTTGTGCAGGCCCGAGCCGAGCTTCATCCCGGCCCCACGGGTCAGTGGGATCACGTAGCCGTCGGTCTTGCCGCCGATATCGAGGATGACAGGGGCAGCTTCCCAGGCAGAGCGCAGATCGACCGGCGGTTCGACATAGGCAAGCGCAGTACGATAGGTCTTCAGCTCGTCGCCCAGTTCCGGAAACAGCTTCAGCACCCAGGCGCCCGCGGTAACCACCACGCGATCGGCCTGGAGGCTATCGCCATTGGCAAACGTCACTCGCCCAGCCGCGGCGTCGATTGCGGTTGCCCTGCAGTTTTCACGCACGTCAGCGCCGTGCGCGCGCAGCCATTTCGCCAGTCCCTCCGCGATCTTGCGGCAATGCAACGCGCCGCCATCCGGCGAAAAATACGCGTAGCGAAAGCTTCCAGCCTCCAGGAAAGGCCAGCGTTCAACCGCGGCCTCGGGCATCAGCAGCTCAATAGGCCACCCGCCCGCCTCCATGCCCTCGCGATATTCCTCCGCCTCATCGCCTGGTTCACGCGACACGCACAGGAAACCGCGCTGATCGAGATGATCCTCGCCAAGGTCACTCCACAATTCTTCCCAGGCGGCATAGGCCTCGCTGATCAATTGGCCATAACCGCTCCCCGCGCGATAGGCACGACGGATGATCCGATGATGGTCTCCCGAGGCAGCCAGGGGATTGGGAATCGGCCCCTGCTCCAGAATGGAGACGCTGTGTCCGGCCTTGATCAGCGACCATGCGGTGGAGAGGCCGGCGATGCCGGCGCCGACGACGATGACGTTCATATTGGCAACAGCCCTCTGATGCGGGAAAGTCATATCAATTCACAACCCCGGGGCGTTTCTTGCAATATCGTCTTGTGCGCATCGACTGCTCCGAAGTCACCGACATGCATGCCCTTTTTGCCGACGCTTTCGGCTTCCCGGTTTTTTATGGCCGCAACTGGGACGCCTGGATCGACTGCATGTCGCATCTGGACGAACCGGATGCTGGCCTTTCGACCATCCATGTGGAAAAAGGCGGCATCGTTGTCATTCAGCTGGAGCAGGCTGAAGCGCTCAAGCGCAGCCGGCCGGATCTGCTCGCCGCATTGTGCGAAAGTGCGGCCTTCGTGAACTGGCGACGCATCGAGGCCGGCTCCGGCCCGATCCTGTGCCTTTCCTTCGCAAGCTGAGAGCGACTTATGCCGACCAAGCCAGCCTACCTCTCCTTCGACCCGGCGAGCCGGCATGTCAGCCTCGACCCGCACGAGCCTGCTTTCGTTCAGGATCCCTATGACGCCTATGCCTGGCTGCACGCCAACAGTCCGGCCTTCTTCTGGAAGGAATTCGGCTTCTGGTGCCTGGGCGGTTACGACACGGTCAACGGCTTGCTCCGCGACCGCCGCTTCGGTCGACAGAACCCGACCGGTATCCCGGACAGCCGCGGTCTCGACCAGGATCGCAGCCATCTGGCCGCGTTCGACGCGATCGAAGCCAATTCCATGCTGGAGCTCGAGCCGCCGGTGCACACCCGGCTGCGAACACTGGTCAACCGCGCCTTTGTCTCTCGCCAGGTGGAAAGGCTGCGCCCCCGCGTGGAAGCGCTCGCCAACGAACTGATCGATCGCTTCGAGCCAGGCAAACCCGTGGACCTGCTGCCTGCCTACGCGGCGCCACTGCCAATCACCATCATCGCCGAGATGCTCGGCGTCCCAGTCGAAATGGGGCCGCAGTTGCTCGACTGGTCTCACCAGATGGTGGCGATGTACATGCACGGCCGCACCCGCGAGACTGAGGATACGGCCAACCGCGCGGCACGCGAATTCGGCGATTTCCTGCGCGGCTATGTCGCCCAACGGCGCAAGCAGCCAGGCGATGACCTGCTGTCGCTGCTGATCTCCGCCCAGGAAGATGGACAGAAGCTCTCGGAAGACGAGCTGGTTTCCTCGACAATCCTGCTGCTCAATGCCGGTCATGAGGCAACGGTGCACCAGACCGGCAATGCGGTGCGCTCAGTGCTCGCGCAGGGCGGCGATCCGCGACGTTTCTTCACTTCGCCGGAGGCAACCGCCGCTACGGTCGAGGAATGCCTGCGCTACGACGCACCGCTGCACATGTTCACCCGCTACGCCTATCAGGAGATCGAGGTCGTACCGGGTGTGACCATAAAGCCGAACGAGCAGCTCGGCCTCCTGCTTGGAATGGCCAACCGCGATCCCTCAGCTTTTGCGGAGGCAGATCTCTTCAACCCGCAGCGCACCGACCAGAAAAATGTCTCCTTCGGCGCCGGCATACACTTCTGCATTGGAGCCCCATTGGCCAGGCTGGAATTGCAGGTGTCGCTGAAGGCTCTGTTCGAGCGCCTGCCAACGCTGCATTTCGCCGTGGAACCACAATTTCGTGATACCTATCACTTTCACGGGCTGGAGAGGTTAGAGGTTGTAGCTTGAAGGATCAGCCGACACTGGATTTCTATGCACGCGAGGCCGAGGCCTACGCGACGCGCTACCGGGTATCGGAGGAGTTGGGACCTTTCCTTGCACTCGTTCCGGCCGGCGGCCGGATACTGGAACTCGGCTGCGGCGGAGGACAGGACAGCGAGGCAATGCTTGCTGCCGGATTCGACGCCATCCCAACCGACGGCTCGGCAGAGTTGGCCAGGGAGGCCGAAAAGCGGCTGGACCGACGGGTGGAGGTGCTGCTGTTCGAGGACATCGACTTCGTCAACGAATTCGACGGCATCTGGGCAAATGCTTGCCTCCTGCACGCGCCCAAGTCGTCACTGCCCACGATCTTCGAAAATATCCACAAGGCGTTGCGATCCGGCGGCGTACTCTACGCGAGTTTCAAGACCGGAGGCGAGGAACGGATAGATCAGTTTGGCCGCTACTATAACTATCCCGACGAAGCGTACTTGCGGCAGGCGCTCGAGTTCGGGAACTGGTCATCGGTCGAAATATCCCAGCGCGAAGGCTCCGGTTACTACAACCTTCCCGCCATCTGGCTGCATGTGCTGGCGATAAAAGCCTGATCATACGCACGGCAAATCCGAGCAATGGCGTTTTGCGAAATCCTCCGCCCCACAGAGTCGTTCCGTGCTAATCTAGGTTTTTCGCAGTTCACGTCTCGATGAGGGGGAGCGTGCACCATGCGGCAGGACAAATATCTGCTCGGCCGTGGCCCGGCCGAGGAAGCAAGGCTGAAACGGCAGATCGCCAATCTGGCGCCAGACTCCGATGTTCAATTCGAGCGCATCGGCATCAAGCCGGGCGAACGGGTCATCGACCTGGGTTGCGGGCCAGGCGGAGTGTTGCACTTGCTAGGCAAGCGCGTCGGCGTGACCGGCTCGGTGCTCGGCCTCGAGCGCAGCCCGCATTTCGTCGAAATGGCACGCCGTTTCGTCGCCGATCATGCGCTGCCGCAAGTCGAGGTGCGCGAGGGGGACGCCTACGATACCGGACTGGAACGCGGGTCTTTCGACGGTGCGCATATGCGGCTGGTCCTGGTCAATGTACCGGAGCCCCAGCGCATCGTGCGCGAGATGGTGGCACTGGTACGACCTGGAGGCTGGATTGCGAGTTTCGAGGCCGATTTCGGCGCCCATTTCTGCGACCCGGCGCTGCCGGCCTGGAATCGTCTGCTCGATGCCTACATCGCCTACTCGGCGGCTCAAGGGATCGACCTTTTCATCGGCCGGCGCACGCATCGCCTGTTTCGTGAAGCTGGCATGATCGATGTCCATGTCGACGCGGTCTACCATGTCTACCCGCTCGGGCATGATCGGCGGCCGATGCTCTATGAGTTCGTCAACAATGTGCGCGAAAAGATGATCGATCAGGGCTTCATCACGCGGGACGACCTCGAAACGGACATGGCCGCACTCGAAATCCACCTGGCGGATCCCGACGTTCTGGTGACCTCGCACACCTTCTTCAGGGTCTCGGGTCGGGTGCCAGGATAGGCATGCCGTCAGAGCTTGATGACGTATTCCTTGCGAGTCGTTTCAAGCACTTCCCAGCTTCCCCTGAAGCCGGGCCTGAGCACGAAACTGTCGCCAGATCGCACGGTGCGCGCCTCACCACCCTCCTCCGCGATCACGGAGACACCTGAGAGGATGTGACAGAATTCCCACTCGTCGTAGACGATGCGCCATTTTCCCGGCGTCGATTCCCATATGCCGGCGTAGAGACCGCCATCGCGCTCCTCGGCATTCCAGGTGCGGAATTTCGGGTCGCCGGAAACCAGGCGGTCCGCAGCCGGCGCGCCATGCTCCGGCTCGATGCCGTCAATGGAAACGGTGAGGAATTTCGGCTGGCTCATGAAAAAGGCTCCGGTCTGATCCGGAGCCTTCTGTGCCATGCCGATCAGACTTTGGCGAGCGCCTGTTCGAGATCCGCGACGATATCGTTCACGTCCTCGATACCGACCGAGAGACGCACCGTGTCCGGACCTGCACCCGCCGCAACCTTCTGCTCGTCGGAAAGCTGGCGATGCGTGGTCGATGCCGGATGAATGACCAGCGACTTGGTGTCGCCGACATTGGCCAGATGCGAGAACAGTTCCAGCGCCTCGACGAACTTCACGCCGGCCTCGTAGCCCCCCTTGAGACCGAACGTGAAGACAGCGCCCGCGCCCAGCGGCGAGTACTTCTTGTGCAACGCATTGTTCTTGTCCGTCGGCAGGCCGGGGTAGGACACCCAGGACACTTTCGGATGATTGGCGAGCCAGGCCGCCACGGTCGAAGCATTGTCGCAATGGCGCTGCATGCGCAGCGGCAGCGTTTCCAGACCGGTCAGGATCAGGAAGGCATTGAAGGGCGAGATCGCCGGGCCGAAATCGCGCAGGCCGAGTACGCGGGTCGCGATGGCAAAGGCGAAATTGCCGAAGGTCTCGTGCAGCACAACGCCGCCATATTCGGGACGCGGTTCGGACAGCATCGGATACTTGCCGGATTTCGACCAATCGAAGGTGCCGCCGTCGACAATGACGCCACCAATCGAATTGCCATGGCCGCCGATGAACTTGGTCAGCGAATGCACGACGATATCGGCGCCGTGCTCGATCGGGCGCACCAGATAGGGCGTCGCCAGGGTGTTGTCGACGACCAGCGGAATGCCGTGCTTGCGGGCGATATCGCCCAGCTTTTCAATGTCGACGAACTCGCCGTTCGGATTGGCCAGGCTCTCGGCGAAGATGAACTTGGTGTTTTCGTCGATCTGCTTCTCGAAGGTCGACACGTCGTTGGTGTCGCCCCAGCGCACTTCCCAGCCGAAGTTCTTGAAGGCATGGCCGAACTGGTTGATCGAACCGCCGTAGAGCCGACGCGCCGCGACGAAGTTCTCGCCGGATTTCAGCAGCGTGTGCGCTACCAGGAGCTGCGCGGCGTGACCGGACGCCACCGCAAGTGCTGCCGTGCCGCCCTCAAGCGCTGCTACGCGCTCTTCGAGCACCGCCTGTGTCGGGTTCATGATGCGTGTGTAGATGTTGCCGAACGCCTTCAGGCCGAACAGCGAGGCAGCGTGATCTGCGTCGTCGAAGACATAGGATGTAGTCTGGTAGATCGGCGTGGCGCGAGCGCCCGTGGCCGGATCGGGTTTGGCGCCGGCGTGAACCGCGAGCGTGTTGAAACCTGGTGCGCGCTGGCTCATCGAAAACCTCCTCAAATCGCCCCAAAAAATCGCCGGGCATTCTTGGGCGAGCCGCGTAGCGAATGCAAAGAAGATTTTGCCCGGCGAGTGCTATTTTTCAGTGCTGCTGCCAGCGTTTTGGCAAAACCGCGGAAAATTGTTGCTGGCTACCTCTGGCGAACGCCGAAACTCTGGAAACCCTGACGCATGATGGGCTTCTTGGAGGACAGCACCCCCGAATTGACGCCGTTCCAGCCGATCTCGCCGGAGAGGCGACCATATTCGATCTTTGGGCAGCGATTCATCACCACCTTGATGCCGGCGGCCTCCGCCTTCGCGGCCGCCTCGTCGTGACGCACGCCGAGCTGCATCCAGACCACCTTAGGCAAAGGATCGAGCGCCAGCACCTCGTCGACGATGCCTGGCACCGCGGCCGGCGCACGGAAGATGTCGACCATATCGATCGGCTGGGGGATATCCGCCAGCCTGGCATAGGTCATGCGCCCGAGGATTTCCCTGCCAGCATGGCCGGGATTGATTGGAAACACCGAAAATCCCTTGTCCAGCATGTATTTCAGCACGAACCAGCTCGGCCGCACGTCATTGGCGGAAGCACCGACGATGGCGATGGTCTTCACCGAATTGAGGATGCCGGCGATGTAGGCGTTGTCATAGGAGTCGTGGTTCATGCGGCATCCGGTGCGAAACGATAGTGATAGCTGTAGAGCGAGGTGTTGAAGCCCAAAGCCCGGTAAACCGCAAGGGCCGGATGGTTGTCAGCCACCACCTGCAGGCATGCCTTGTCGGCTCCGGCTCCGCGCGCCCAGTTCATCAGGGCGCCGACGGTCTGTTTGGCCAGTCCCTTGCCGCGATGGTCGGGGTGGGTGGCGACCGATTCCACCACAAGCATGCCGTGGCAGATCACACCGTAAGCGATCGAGGCGGTGCGGCCACCGGCCCGCGACGACGCAAAAGCCTTCGGCAGGTCGATAGAAGTCACCATATCGCGAAAGATCAGTGGATCCTTCGCCAGACGATCCCGCAGTTCGAACCAGTTCCCTGTCGGCTCGGTCGTCACCGTCGGCCCGTTGGCGCCGGATCCGGGCGGGGCCGCCAGCGAAGCCAGCAAGGTCAGCGTGCTTGCCTGCGTCGTGTAGCCACGCCGGTCGAGTTCCGACGAAATCTCGCGCGTGAAATCGGTGAGGCGGAAGACCGGCACCTGACCGAAACCACGATAGAAAGCTTCGACCCTATCGATGAGCGCGGCACCACAATGGCGCTCGCCCGCCAACGGATTGGCAGCGTTGGTCCTGCGGATGCCGCCGCCTGAACGGCGCAACAACCAGCCGTCGGCAACCTGCTCCACCGCTGCTGGCCAGGCCTGCCGGCAGGCCTCTTCGACGTGCCAGACGGTGTTGGGCCGGATGTCGAAAACGAGGCTTTGGCTCATTGGCGGGAAAATGCCGGGTGTTTCGGTGTGCGCGACATGGCCGAAAGCGGTGTCACTCGCCCTTCCATTCAGGCTGCCGCTTGCCGATGAAGGCGCCGATACCTTCCTCGGCGTCTCGCGCCAGCATGTTGTCAACCATCACACGCCCGGCATAGTCGTAAGCGTCCGAGAGCCCCATCTCTGCCTGCGCATAAAAGGCTTCCTTGCCGGCGCGGATCGTCAAAGGCGATTTCGAAGCAATGGTTTGCGCGTATTTGGTCACGACCTGATTCAAGTACTCGCGTGGCACGATACGGTTGATCAGGCCGAATTCCTTGGCGGTCGCAGCGTCGACGGTTTCGCCGGTCAACAGCATCTCCATCGCCTGCTTGCGCGGGACATTGCGCGACAGGGCCACCATCGGTGTCGAGCAGAACAGGCCTATGTTGACACCCGGAGTGCAGAATGTCGCCTCATGCGAGGCAATCGCCAGATCACAGCTGGCGACAAGTTGCAGGCCGGCGGCCGTCGCCAGCCCGTCGACCGCCGCGATCACCGGTTTCGGATGACGCACGATGGTCTGCATCAAGGCCGAGCAGGCGGCGAAGGTCTTCTCGAAGAAGGCCCTGCCGCGGTCCTCCTCGTTGCGATGCGCGGTGAGTTCCTTGAGATCGTGTCCAGCACAGAACACCTTGCCCGATGCCGCAAGCACGATGACCCGCACGGAACGGTTGTCGCGCAACCGGTCGAACTCCGCCTGCAAGGCTGCCATGACGGCCAGGGACAGCGCATTGGCTGGTGGGCTGACGAGCGTGATCCGTGCGATGCCATTGGCCTGTTCGACCAGTACCGGCCCGACGGGTTCGGACTTGATGGCGACGATTTCGGCCACGTCTTGATCTCCGCTGCTCGACGACCCCGCCGTCGGATTCGTTCAGTATGGAACAAAAGAACTAGCACGCTGCCGATTGAAGGAAAGGCTTTGAGCATGCTTTCTGAACTTTAGAGCGTTTCCGTTTTCTACGGAAACGCGGAAGCGCTCTAACTCCTTGTTCTTTCGCAATTCCGGACGGAAGACCATTACACAGTTTCCCTGGAGTTGCCCTGGGATCATAACAGGCGTCGGGCAAAGACCGAAGCGCCACGACAATGAACGGACGATGCCATGCCGATGCAGGACGATCTCAGGCCGGTGCTGACCGCAGGCGAGGCAAACGCCCTCCTGAAATCCGTCTACCCGCAGCTCAACGACGATTATCTCGCCTATGAGGCCGTCGACATCTTCCCGGGCGGCTGCACGGTTCGTCTCAATGCCGACGAGCGGCACCTGCGTCCCGGTGGCACCGTGTCAGGCCCCTGCCTGTTCACGCTGGCCGATATCGGCGGGTATGTCTGCGTGCTTTCCCACGCCGGCCCGGATGCGCTGTCCGTCACCACCAATCTCAACATCAACTTCATGCGCAAGGCCGATGCTGGGCCGGTTCTCGGCCACTGCCGCATCCTGAAACTAGGCCGGAGCCTCATGGTCTACGACATCGATATCGTCGCCGGAGCAACGGGCCACACCGTCGCCCAGGCCACCGGCACGTATTCGATCCCACCGAAGCGCTGATCACGGTCAGTCGAGCACCGTCACGTCCAACCCGGCCAGGCTTTCGCGATCCGCCACAGCCTCGATGCCGGCAATGCGATCACCTTTCAGTGCGACGCGCAGGACAAGCAGCGTCCGGCCACCGGCCTCGACCACCACGCCGAGCGCACCGTCGAGCATGGCCGGTTTTGCCCCACGGGCGCGGCCGTTGAACGCATTGGCAACGGCCGTCGGCCCACGCAATTCGGCCTCGGAGCCCAATCGCATCGCGGCCTCATCGGCCCGGAACACGACCTCCGGATCCAGGATCGAGAGCAGCGCCTCGAAATTGCCGTCACGCGACGCGGCGATAAAGGCCTCGACGACCTTGCGCTGGCGGGCACGATCCGCTTCGGGCGAGACCGAGGTGCCCTGCACGCGCTGGCGGGCGCGGCTGGCCAGCTTGCGCGTTGCATCGGTCGTGCGCCCGACGATCGGGGCAATGTCATCGAACGGCAGGTCGAACATGTCGTGCAGGACGAAAGCGACCCGCTCGGCCGGCCCAAGCGTCTCCAGGACGATGAGCATGGCAAGACCAACTGAATCGGCCATGGCGAGCTGGTACTCGGGATCGTAGGAGGCTGTGCCGGCTTCGGACGGCAGATCGTGCTCCCCGTCACTGATCGGATCTTCACGACGCAGTTTGCGTGAGCGCAGCATGTCGAGGCAGATGCGCGCTGTCACCGTCCTCAGCCAGGCACCGAGGTTCTCGACGTCGCCAACGTCGGTCCGGTTCAGCCGCAGCCAAGTTTCCTGCACGGCGTCCTCGGCCTCGGTGCGGGAGCCGAGCATGCGGAAGGCAACGGCTCTCAGATGAGCGCGACTTGCCTCGAACTGGCCTGCCAGAAACTTTTTTTCGTCCATCGGTCACATTCCCTGTCTGCCGTGCGTCATGCCGATGACGAACGAAATCCGGCCGATGTGACCAACAGGGCGCGGAAATCGTCGTGAACCTCGATCTAACACGGAGATGAAAGCCATGCAGGCCCGAATGAAGAACCCCGTCTTTGTAATCCCCGAAGCCATGCAGGCGCTGATGGCGCTCAACAAGGCGACGGAAAAGAGCGGCCTTTCCGAGGTCACCACCAAACTCGTCCATCTGCGCGCCAGCCAGATCAATGGATGCAGCGTGTGCGTGGACATGCATGCGCAGGAACTGAAGAAGGCGGGAGAGACCGACCGCCGTATCTTTGCGGTGGCGGCCTGGCGCGATACACCGTTCTTCAATGAGGCCGAGCGCGCGGCGCTTGCACTCACCGAGGCCGTGACGTGCATTGCCGACCGCTCCGACGCAGTGCCGGACGATGTCTGGAATGAAGCCGCCAAACATTACGACGAGAAGGCCATCTCCGGGCTGCTGTTGCAGATCGCCCAGATCAACGTGTGGAACCGGCTGAACGCCAGCGTGCGGCAGGTGGCTGGCGCCGCGTGGAATTGATTGAAAAACACGTCGAGGGCCGGGAGCAACCCGGCCTTCGACACGGTTTTTGCTATGCTGGCTGAGCCTGGAGCCGGCGAACGACGTCGCCAATCGATTCTTCGAGCGAGCGGGGTCTGTTTCCTGAAAGGGTCTCGACTGCGTCGGTCGTCGCAGCCACCCATCCCTCGGCGACGGGATGGAAGATTGCCGCCAGAAGTTCGGCATAGCCCTGAGACAGTCCGCCGGCCACCGTTTCGGCGATGAAGGTGCGGTCGTCTATCGAACTGTAGCGGATTGTCCGGCCGAGCGCCTCCGACAACAGCGCAGCTGCCTCGGCATAGCTGTACGCCCTGGAACCGGTCAGCGCGAACGCCTTGCCGTCATGGCGGCTCGTCACCAGCGCGCCGGCGGCAGCAGCGGCGATGTCACGGGCATCAATGAAACTTGTCTTCCCCTCACCCGCCGGCACGCGAATTTCACCGGCCTGCACGCCCCTCGCCCAATAAGTCGCGAAATTGTCGCTGAACCAGTTGGGGCGCAGGATCACGAAAGGCGTGCCGGAGCGTTCAAGCTGCAGTTCCAGTTGCCGGAACGGAATGGCATCGCTGGCGTCGACGCCGATCGCCGTCTGGAGAACCACCTTGATCTTGCGTGACGCTGCGGCCCTCACCACCGGCCCCAACAGGCCGAGCTGGTCGAGGTAACCCGCCGGGGAAACGCCATAGATGCGATCGACGCCGTCCAGCGCCGGCTCAAGACTGTGCGGATTGGACAAGTCGAGCCGGACGGGTTCGGCACCGGCCGGCAGGCTCGGGGAGGCAGCACGACTTGCCGCCTTGACCTGCTCTCCCTTACGCAACAATTCGGCGACCAGCGGTGCTCCGACATTGCCTGTCGCCGCCAGAACCAGGATCTTTCCTTTGGACATATCAAACTCCTGACGCTTTCTTTTCGAAAGCGGGTTTCAAACAGAAGCTTGTTAGCCATGGGAAACGTAGATAAAAAGAAGGCACTGTCCGGTTACAAGGTGGTGCGTGCCGCACCCAAGTTACCGGCAGGTAATCGCCCCGACGGACAAGCAGCCATGCGCAACTATGACGTCTATGCCGAGAATTGCCCGACAAGGCTGCTGCTCGATCATATAGCGGACAAATGGACTGCGCTGGTCTTGTGGAAAATCTCGGACGGACCGGTGCGCTTCAACCAATTGCGCCGCGACGTCGAAGGCATCTCGACAAAAGTGTTGTCGCAGACCCTGAAACGGCTCGGCCGCGACGGGTTGATCGCGCGCAAGGTCTTCGCCACCGTACCGGTTACCGTGGAATATTCGATCACCCCGCTGGGCAACACGCTCGCCGAGAAACTCTCGGCCATCACGGAGTGGGCCGAAGCCAATATCGAAGCGGTGATTGCAGCCCAGGAACGCTTCGATCGTGATTGTGTCTGTGCAGACGGCCCCGAGGCTGTGAATGGCGAGAAACGCGGCCTTATTCAGGCGGCCGGAATGCGGTAAAATAATACCTCACTTTTAACATATTGTTTTTAAACTATTTTTTGAAAAACCCTTGATTTTCGATCGCTTGACGACAGCAATGGCCTCTCCTATAAGCCGACGCAAAGCAGCGGCCTGCAAAGGCCGCCGTTTTGTTATTGGCAACGGGCCGATGCCGGCTGCCAATGAAAGCAACAAGAAACGCCTTCTTTTGAAGGTCCGAAACGAAAGCATGTAACCATGGCAACCTTTTCGCAGAAGCCTGCGGACGTGGTGAAGAAGTGGGTGCTGATCGACGCCGAGGGTCTCGTCGTCGGTCGTCTGGCATCGCTCGTCGCCAACATCCTGCGCGGCAAGAACAAGCCCACCTTCACGCCCCACGTCGACGACGGTGACAATGTCATCATCATCAACGCCGACAAGGTCGTTTTCACCGGCAAGAAGTACACCGACAAGGTCTACTACTGGCACACCGGTCACCCCGGCGGCATCAAGGAGCGCACTGCGCGCCAGCTGCTCGAAGGCCGCTTCCCGGAGCGCGTTGTCGAGAAGGCCGTTGAACGCATGATCCCGCGCGGCCCGCTCGGCCGTCGCCAGATGAAGAACCTCCGCGTCTATGCCGGCGCTGAGCACCCGCACACCGCCCAGCAGCCTGTGACGCTCGACGTCGGCGCGCTGAACGCCAAGAACAAGAGGGCTTGATAATGGCTGAGCTTTCCTCGCTCGCAGAACTCGGCTCGGTCGCGCAGACCGCGCAGCCGGCCGCTCCGGTCCACGTCCAGAAGCTCGACAAGTCGGGCCGCGCCTATGCCACTGGCAAGCGCAAGGACGCCATCGCCCGCGTCTGGGTGAAGCCCGGCTCCGGCAAGATCACTGTCAACGACAAGGAATTCGGCGCTTATTTCGCGCGTCCGGTCCTGCAGATGATCCTCAACCAGCCGATCATCGCGGCAAACCGCGCCGGCCAGTACGACATCGTCGCCACTGTTACCGGCGGTGGTCTCTCCGGCCAGGCCGGTGCCGTGCGCCACGGCATCTCCAAGGCGCTCACCTACTACGAGCCGGCGCTGCGCGCCGTTCTCAAGAAGGGCGGCTTCCTGACCCGCGACAGCCGTACCGTCGAGCGTAAGAAGTACGGCAAGGCCAAGGCCCGCCGCAGCTTCCAGTTCTCGAAGCGCTAAGCGTTTCACGGAATCGATCGAAAAGGCCGCCTTCGGGCGGCCTTTTTGCTTGCCTGAGGGCAGAAGCTGTCCCGCTGCCCTTGCAGGGTCAATTGATGCTGGCTGTTGTCGTCGGCACTTCAGGCCGCCTTTCACCATAGGGCACACGATAGCCCTTGGCCGCCAGCCACTCGATCGCAGCCCGCGGCTCATCCGTCTGGATGATGGTGGCGCCGCGCTCGGCCCAGAAACCCCAGCTTTCGGCAGGCATGGCCGCCGCTACGGCCAATTCATCACCGCGCCCCCCCGCTAGGAACCCGCCAGGTTTGTTGAGGATGGCATAGGTGTTCGCCCACAGATGCCAGCCGCCACGCACGGCAGTTGCACGCATTCGGGTTGAGAACAGCGCACCACCGGTTTCGGTCAGCGTCTCGGCACCATTGCGCCAGTTGATCAATTCCATCGCATGGGAATTGAAGGTCCGGGCAACCTTCTCGACAAAAGCCGCATCGCGCACGGCATCGTCGGCAATGATCGGCATGAACTGGAAGCCCCTGCCCGCGGCCTTCAGAGCGGCCCCCACCTCGGTGATGCGTGCGTCGCTCCAGATGTTCTCCTTGACCACGACCTGTTCGGCCATGCCAAGCGCCTTCGCCTCGGCAATGATTCCGGGCAATGCGTCAGTGCCAAGCTTGTTGTCGACATTGACCAGGATGCGCCCGCGCGTGACAGCAAGCAATTCGGAGAGTGTCGAGACAGTTTCGTTCGTTTCGACGCGTCCCGCCTCGATGACCAGCCGGCAGCTTTTGAGCTCCAGAACGGAGCGTTCCGCAGCCTCGCCTTTGCAGGTCGTGGTACGGTCGAGCCAGCTGTCATGCATGATGATGAAGGTGCCGTCCTTCGAACGGCGCACATCGACCTCGATCATTTCCGCACCCGCCGAGATGGCATCCTCGATGGCAGCCAGCGAGTTCTCGGGGAAGCGTGCCTTGCCGCCCTGCAGGCCACCGGCGCGATGCGCCACGACCATGACATGATCACGCCATTGGTTTGCATGCTGCAGGCGCTCGAGGACGAGTGCAGCGCGATCCTGCCCCGCGGCAGATCCGAACGTCATCGTCAGCATGGCGGCCAGTGCCGCCCCGAGCCGTGCCATCCGCATAAAGAATCGCTCCGTGCCGGAAAAGGCGATTTGAAAATCGCCGGGATCGGCGCCGCTCATAGCGGCCCGGCATGACGACGGCGTGAACGAAGCCGGCTTGCAAGAGGAACGCTCAGGGCGTGAGAAGCCGCTCGCGACCACCGGGCTCCATCATTTTGAGCCTGGTTTCAGCCCCATCCGCATCAAGGATGACATAACTTTGGTCGTCACCGCCGACAAAGCTCAGTCCCGCACCCGTGAGAGAAGCGCCAATCTTTACCGCAGGCTGGCCGTCGGGTTGGATCAGCCGCAACAAGGTTGTTTCAGTAGCGCCCTCGGCTGGAGGCTGGATGGTGATGGTGGCACGCAGCCGCCCCTCCTTGTCGATAATCTCCAGTCCATTGCCTCGCAAGATACCTGGCTCGCTTAGGGCTCGTGCGGGCAACACCCGGTCCAGTCCCATCCCGAAAAGCAAGGCAAGATTGGTCACGGTCAGTGCTGTCAGAAGCGTTTCGCGTTTCATTGCAGTTCCTCCCGTCGCAATGGAGAAGACAAGCCCGCCAAGGGCCAGACCATGCTGCGTGAACGCTATCTGACGGGCGAGGCATCCCGCCAACAAAAAACCCCGGCCTGAGCCGGGGTTTCAAGTGCTTCATGGCCCTCGAGTGGCAATTACTGTGCCGTCTTGGCCTTCTCCTGCTCTTCCTTGAGCTTCTTGGAGAAGTCCTGGTTGTTCTTGTTAACGAACTCCTGCAGCTTCTTCTGACGGTCTTCGATGTCAGACTGCTGCATGGCCGGGCCGTCGAAGGCGGTGCCGAAACCTGTCAGCGGAATCTTGATCGGGTTCGGCTGTGCCTGGAAATTGATCGAGGTCAGCGTGATCTGCTGGCCCTTCTTGAAGGAGGTGACGAGCTGGTCGGTCAGCGGCACCTCGGCAACGCAGCGATCCGGGAAGCAGATGACATAGTCGAGCTTCTGCGCCTTGTTGTTGTCGATCTGGAGTGCGATGCCGGGAGGAACCAGACGGCCGCTCGGTACGGTGACCTGGAACACCTTGCGGTTCACCTTGCCGCGCAGGTCGATCAGGCTGACGCCGGTGATCAACTGGCCGTTGCCGGCGGTCTGGATGTTCTGCACGTTGCAGATGTCGACATCTTCCTGCTTGGTGCAGGCCTTGAACCAGCCCTGCGGGATCTGCTGCTGAGCGGAAGCAGCCGGAACGCCCGCACCCAGGATGCCGACGACGCCAGCGGCCATGAGCGAAAGACGATGAGCTTTGCTGTTCAGGCTCTTCATATGATGAACTTCCTCTACCTTGATCCCCGTAGCGGCCTTCAGACCTTGGCGTGCTACCTCTTGCCCAAATGAGGCAACAGAATGACTTCGCCCGGCGTGTTACACCGGCATTGTTCCCGAATCCAGCCCACCAGCGCATTTCCTGCCCAGTTTGGCCGTTCTGTTCTTTGCCAGCTTCGTCAGTCGGCTTGCGCCAGTTGCCCGACCATTTGTTGACTATGGCCACGGTACGGCCACAGCTCATGCTAGGTTGCGTCTCGAATCACACGTTCCGTTCGAGGATACGGCATGAGCCGCTCTTTTTACTGGCTGACCGCCGCGTTTCTTCTGATTGGCAGCGCCTCGACCCTGGCTGAGCCGAAATACGGCATCGCCATGCAGGGCGAGCCGGAACTGCCGGCCGGGTTCAGCCATTTCCGCTACGCCAATCCCGATGCGCCGAAGGGCGGAAACGTCACCTATTGCGTGGTCGGCTCGTTCGACAATCTCAATCCCTTCATCATCAAGAGCCTGCGCACCACAGCGCGCGGCATGATCGACACGATCTATGGCAACCTCGTCTTCGAGCCGTTGATGCAGCGCAACTACGACGAGCCGTTTGGTCTCTACGGCCTGCTTGCCGATAGCGTCGACATGGATCCGGAGCGCAAATGGATCGAGTTCCACATCGATCCCAAGGCCAGGTGGTCGGACGGGCAACCGGTAACGCCGGAGGATGTCCTGTTCACCTATGACGTCTTCACCGAAAAGGGTCGGCCGCCCTATTCCGATCGCATGAAGCGGGTGGAGAAGCTGGAAAAGACCGGCGAGCGCAGCGTGCGTTTCACCTTCAACGAGCTGTCGGACCGGGAATTTCCGCTGATCATCGCGATGACGCCGATTATCCCGAAACACGCCTTCGACAAGGAGACCTTCGACAAGACGACCCTGAAGCCGCTGATCGGTTCAGGCCCCTACACGGTCGACAAGGTTGCTCCGGGCCAGCGCATCATCTTCAAGCGCAATCCCGACTACTGGGCCAGGGATATCCCTTCCAAGCGCGGCTTTGACAATTACGACCGCATCACGATCGAATATTTCCTGAATTCGAACGCACAGCTTGAAGCATTCAAGAAGGGTATCTGCGCCGTCAACATGGAGACCGATCCGGTCAAGCGCGAGCGCGACATGGACTTCCCGGCCTTCAAGCGCGGCGAGGTGGTGGCGGAAACGTTCAAGAGCGGTATTCCGCCAGTGGTCACCGGTTTTCTTTTCAACACTCGCCTGCCGAAATTCGCCAATGCCGAGGTGCGCCACGCGCTCGGCATGCTTTACGACTTCGAATGGGCGAACAAGAACCTGTTCAACAACCGCTACGCGCGCCTGAAGAGCTTCTGGCAGGATTCGGAGCTTTCGGCCCTCGGTCATCCAGCCAGCGACAAGGAAAAGGCGCTTCTGGCACCGTATCCAGGCCGCGTGCCCGCCGACGTCATGGACGGCACCTGGCTGCCTCCCGTCACGGATGGCAGCGGCCAGGACCGCAAGGTACTGAAGGCGGCCTTCGAGATCCTCAAGGGTCAAGGCTATCATATTGAAAACGGCCAGTTGCTCGACAAACAGGGCCAGCCCTTTACATTCGAAATCCTCACCTCGTCGCAGGATGAAGAACGGCTCGCATCGCTCTATCAGCGCACGCTGGCCAAGATCGGCATCACCGTTTCGATCCGTTCGCTCGATGGCGACCAGATCCAGTCGCGCAAGCAGCGTTACGATTTCGACGTTCTGATCGGCGCCAGCGGCTTCAACAATTCGCTCTCGCCCGGTATCGAGCAGCGAGGGCGCTGGGGATCGGAAGCGGCCAAGGTCGACGGCTCGTTCAATCTGGCCGGCGTTGCCGAACCGGCCGTGGATGCTGCAATCAACGCCATGCTCAACGCGCGCACCAAGGAAGATTTCGTTGCCGCGGTACGCGTGCTCGACAGGTTGCTCATCTCGGGCAACTATATGGTGCCGATGCAGTACAATCCCGACCAGTGGGTCGCATACTGGAGCTATCTGGAGCATCCCAAGGTAACGCCGCTGTTCGGCTACCAGTTGCCGGTATGGTGGCGCAAACCGGACTGAACCCCAGAGCGATTTTCTCCGCGCACCGCGGAAATGCTCTGACACTTTGTTTGTACGCGATTCCGGACAGAAACCGCTTCACTTCTCCTGGAATTGCCCTACCGCGAAAGGACGAAGCGATGAGCGAGACCCTGAGCATCGACGTGGTGTCGGATGTCGTCTGCCCCTGGTGCTTCCTCGGCGAGAAGCGGCTGCAGCATGCGATTGCAAGCCTGAAGGACGTAAGCGTCGAGATGCGCTGGCGGCCATTCCAGCTCGACCCGAGCATTCCGCCGGAGGGCAAGGACCGCAAGGCCTATATGCAGGCCAAGTTCGGCGACGGTGACCGCTTGAAGCAGATCCACGCCAACCTGGTGTCGCTGGGCGCCGCGGAAGGCATTTCCTTCGACTTCGACGCCATCAAGGTGGCTCCCAACACCTTGGACGCACATCGCGTCATCCGCTGGGCAGGGACTGCCGGTATTGCCGTCCAGAACAAGCTGGTCGATCGCTTGTTCAGCGCCTACTTCGAACGCGGGGAAAACACCGGCGCCCCCCATGTGCTGATCGAGGCCGCGCGCGAGGCCGGCATGGATGTCTCCATCGTCGAGACCTTGCTGCCGACCGACGCGGACGTGGAAGCCGTGAAGGCCGAGATCGCGACCGCCGCACGCATGGGCATCACCGGCGTTCCATGCTTCCTGATCGAGGGGCGCTATGCGGTGATGGGCGCACAGGACACCGACACGCTCGCCGACGCCATCCGTCAGGTGGCCGAAGCCAAGGCGCGCGGAGAACTGGAAAAGGCGGTCTAGAGGACCTACACCGCCAGTTTCGCGAGCTGCGTCATCACCACGGCTGAACCTGCCAGCCGCTTTTCCGCCGTCGGCCAATCGCGGGTGAAGACCACGCTTTGATCCGGCCTGATCTTGGCCAGGGATCCCTGTTCGCCGATGAACTTGACCAGGGCCACGGGATTGGAGAATTCCTTTTTGCGGAACTGGATCACGACGCCCTTCGGACCTGCGTCGAGTTTCTCGACATTGGCCTTGCGGCACAATGCCTTGATGAAGACGATCTTCAGCAGGTGCTTCACTTCCTCCGGCAATGGACCGAAGCGATCGATCAGTTCCGCACCGAAGGCATCGATCTCCTCGGTGGTCTCCAGGTCGCCAAGGCGCCGGTAGAGCGCCAGCCTGAGCTGCAGGTCCGGCACGTAGCCTTCGGGGATCATGACGGCGGTGCCGACGGTGATCTGCGGCGACCAGCCGGTGTCGGCAACCTCGCCGGAATCCTTCACCTCTGCGACAGCCTCTTCCAGCATCTGCTGGTAAAGTTCGAAGCCGACCTCCTTGATGTGGCCGGATTGCTCCTCGCCGAGCAGATTGCCGGCGCCGCGGATGTCGAGGTCATGGCTGGCGAGCTGGAAGCCCGCCCCCAGCGTGTCCAGCGACTGCAGCACCTTCAGGCGGCGATCGGCGGTGTCGGTGAGTTTCTTGTTGGCCGGCAGCGAGAACAGCGCATAGGCACGCACCTTCGAGCGACCGACCCGGCCGCGCAACTGATAGAGCTGGGCCAGGCCAAACATGTCGGCGCGATGCACGATCAGCGTATTGGCCGTCGGAATGTCGAGACCGGACTCCACGATCGTGGTGGAGAGCAGAACGTCGTACTGACCGTCATAGAAAGCATTCATGATGTCGTCGAGCTCGCCCGGCGGCATCTGGCCATGGGCAACTGCCACTTTGAGCTCGGGTACTTCTGCCTTCAGGAAATCGTGGATTTCCGATAGGTCCGAGATCCGCGGCACGACGTAGAATGAATGGCCGCCGCGATAACGCTCGCGCAGCAGCGTTTCACGGATGACCAGCGGATCAAACGGCGAGATGAAGGTGCGCACCGCCATGCGGTCGACCGGCGGCGTGGCGATCAGCGACAGTTCGCGCACACCGGTCAGCGCCAATTGCAGCGTGCGCGGAATCGGCGTCGCCGACAGTGTCAGCACGTGCACGTCGCTCTTCAGCTCCTTCAGGCGCTCCTTGTGCTTGACGCCGAAATGCTGCTCCTCATCGATGATCAGCAGGCCGAGGTTCTTGAAGGAGATGGAGGAACCCAGCAGCGCGTGGGTGCCGACGACGATATCGACCGTGCCATCGGCAATGCCTTTCTTGGTTTCAGCAAGTTCCTTGGCGCCGACCAGCCGCGATGCCTGGCGCACGCGGATCGGCAGACCTGAAAAGCGCTGCGAAAAGGTCTTGAAATGCTGGCGCGACAGCAGCGTCGTCGGCACCACCACGGCGACCTGGAAACCTTCCATGGCCGCGATGAAGGCGGCCCGCAGCGCCACTTCGGTCTTGCCGAAGCCGACGTCGCCGCAGATCAGGCGATCCATCGGCCGGCCGGCGGAAAGGTCCTCGGTCACCGCATCGATTGCCGACTGCTGGTCGTCGGTCTCTTCGTAAGGGAAGCGTGCGGCGAACTCGCCGTAAAGCCCGTCGGCGGGCACCATGGCGGGCGCTGCACGCATCTGACGCTCGGCAGCGATGCGGATCAACTGGCCGGCCATGTCGAGCAGCCGGCGCTTCAGCCTGGCCTTGCGTGCCTGCCAGGCACCGCCGCCCAGCTTATCGAGCGTGGCTTCGGCCGAGTCCGATCCGTAGCGGGACAGCAGTTCGATGTTCTCGACCGGCAGGAACAGCCGGTCATCGCCAGCATAGCGGATTTCCAGGCAGTCGTGCGGTGCGCCGGCGGCCTCGATGGTTTTCAGGCCGACGAACCGGCCGATGCCATGATCGGCGTGAACGACGATGTCGCCATGCGACAGCGAAGCTGCCTCGGCGATGAAATCGGCAGCGCGCTTCTTGCGCTTGGAACGGCGCACCAGCCGGTCGCCCAGAATATCCTGTTCGGCCACGACGACCAGTGCGTCGGTCTCGAAGCCGGTTTCCAGAGGCAGGACCGCCAGACCCGCCTCGCCCGGCGCCAGCTTTTCAGCGTCGGCGAGCGACGTGACCTGCTTGATGTTGCCGAGGTGGTGTTCAGCCAGGATCTGGCCGAGACGATCGAGCGAACCTTCGGTCCAGCCGGCGACGATGACCCGGCGCCTGGCGGCACGCTCTTCGGCGATGTGTTTGACCGCCACGTCGAAGACGTTTGCATTCGGGTCGGCGCGTTCCTCGGCGAAAGAGCGACCGGCACGGGAACCGGCGTGGAAAACCTTGCGCCCCCCGGCGTCCGGTGCATCGAACGGCGTGAATTCGATCTGCTCGCGTTCTCCGGTTGCCGCCTTTACATCATCCGGCGCCAGATACATCAGCGCCGGCGCCACCGGCTTGTAGGGCACGGCATCCTTGAGCGCCGCATCCGCCTGTTTGCGCCGTGCCTCATAGTGGTCGAGGATGAGATCGTGCCGCTCGGTCAACGCCTCATGCGACAGGTGATCAAATACCACCGGCGCTTCCGGCAGGTAGTCGAAAACCGTTTCCAGCCGCTCGTAGAAGAACGGCAACCAGTGTTCCATGCCGGCGAAGCGACGCCCTTCGGAGACCGCAGCATAGAGGCCATCATCGCGCGACGGCGCACCGAAGGCCTCGATGTAGGAGCGGCGAAAGCGGCTGATGGTTTCCGGCGTCAGCGCCACCTCGCTCATCGCCTGCAGTGTCATCGCCTTGCGCTGGCCGGTCGTGCGCTGGCTGGCGACGTCGAAACTGCGGATCGATTCCAGCGTGTCACCAAAGAAGTCGAGGCGCAGGCCTTCGCTCCAACCCGGGGCGTAGAGATCGAGGATGCCGCCACGCACGGCGAATTCACCGATATCGCGCACCGTCGGCACGCGCTCGAAGCCGGAATTCTCCAGCCGCGAAATCAGCTTGTTCATGTCGACCTGATTGCCAGGCCTGGCGTGGAACGTCTGGCCCTCCAGCAATTCGGCGGGCGGCATGCGCTGCAACAGAGCGTTGACAGTGGTCAGCACGATGGCCCGGTGCGGCTTCCTGGCCAGAGCGATCATCGCCGCCAGCGCATCCAGCCGCCGCCCGGCGGCATCCGAACCCGGCGAAACACGGTCGTAAGGCAGGCAATCCCAGGCTGGGAGTTCCAGCACCGGCAGTCCGGGCGCGACAAAGGCAAGCGCCTCGACGATGGCAGGCAGACGCTGGCCGTCACGAGCGACGAACAGCAGAGGCCCGTCGGGTGCGATCTCGTTCGCCGCCTGAACCAGTGCAAAGGCTTCAAAGCCATCGGCGACACCGTCGACGATACAGGAGGCTGCGCGGCCCTTGGGCAGGCCGATTTTGGGTATCAGGCTCATGGTCGTTTCAGAATTCAAGCGTTTCGCGCGACGCCAGGATCTTGTGCAGGATCGGCAGATCGATGTCACCGGGAACCGGTTCGCCTCCGGTCAGCCAGGGCATCAGCACGGTGTCGGAAATTTCGAGGAGCTTTTCATATTGATGGATCTCGGCGGCGGTCAAGCTGGCGATCTCGCGCTCCGCGAAATTGCCAAGGATGAGATCCATCTCCTTCATGCCGCGATGCCAGGAACGGAACAGGAGCTTCTTGCGATGCGGGTCCAGTTCATTGTTCGCCAATCTTGCGTTCGATCGTGTCGTTGCGGTCATGGCGGCGGCATCCCTTACTTGCAGGGCGCATATAGCGTGGATAGGCGGCGGTGTCAGCCTGTTCCCCGACGAACGCAGCTCGGTCGCCGGTCTCCTCGACTGTGATCGATCTCACAGTCACCTGCCCGGCTTCGTGATCAGATTTCCGGTGCACTCAAGCACCTGGTCACATGAGGGAGCATGATTATGGTCAAAGCAGTCACCAAAAGTCCCGTCAAGACCACTGCCGCCAGCCTGAAAAGCACCGATGTAAAGTTCGGCGACAGTTTTCTCAGCGATCCGTCGAAAGCCTTGAAAGCCAAGGGCCTGGTCATTTCAGACGCCGAGGCCACCCGGCTCTCCCGCGAAGTCGCCAAGCTGAGAACGCGCCCCGGCGGCGCGCTCACCGGCTCCGAGGCCGCGGAAACCGAAGTCACAGTATCCGTCGGCGTCAAATTCTGACGAAGACTGGGAGATCGACGGCGGTAAACCGCCGTCGATCCAGCCATGCGTTCATCGTGCAGAGCCCTCCGCGCCATGCGTACCGACGCGGAGGGAGTTTCCCCGACAAAAAACAGAGGTGCACCATGTTCGACGCAGACTACAATACAGCCGACATCCTTGTGGTCGTACCGCCTTTCGCCAGCCCGGATCGACCGGCTCTCGGTCCGCACGTGATTGCCGCGCGCGCAGCGCAGGCCGGCTACGAAGCCCGAGTGCTTTATGCCAACCTCTCCTTCGCCAGCAGGATCGGCGTTCGCCGTTACCAGAAGCTCTGCGGAACACCGACCGGACTGCTGATCGGGGAACGGATTTTCGCGCGCGCCATGTTCGGAACCAAGGCGCATGGGCGCATGGAACCCGAAGTCGCACGCGCCATTGCCGCCGCGACCGCCCCATCAAGCGTCACGCTCGACTGGCTCCAGCAAACCGCCAGGCAATGGGCCGATGATTTCTCCGCCGCACTCGCAGCGATGCCCGCAACCATTATCGGTTTCAGCACCGTCTTCGAGCAAACCCTGGCTGCGCTATCCATCGCAAAACGAACCAAGAAAGCGGCACCGGACAAGATCTTCCTGCTCGGCGGCGCCAATGTCGACGGCATCATGTCGGAAGGCATCCAGCCACTGGCCGGCTCGATCGATCACATCTTCTCGGGCGAAAGCGACGTCTCCTTCGTCGATTTCCTGACCAATCTGCGCGATCAAAAACCGGGTAATGGCAAGATCATCCGTGGCGAACCGCTCGAGGCCCTCGATGACTCGCCGATGCCCGACTACGATGATTATTTCGCGCAACTGGCGCAGACGGTAGGCTGCGACATTCACCCCGACGGACTGCGTCCGGAAGAAATCTGGCTGCCTTATGAAACAAGCCGCGGCTGCTGGTGGGGAGCCAAGCAGCATTGCACCTTCTGTGGTCTCAACGCCAACGGCATGCAGCATCGGCAGAAATCGGCGGAAAAAGCATTCACCGAACTCAATGACCTCGTTGCGCGACACAAGTCGACGAGGATCATGATGGTCGACAACATCATGCCGCACTCCTACTTCTCGACCCTGCTTCCGGAACTGGCCAAGGCCGAGAACAAGGTTGGCATCTTCTACGAACAGAAGGCCAATCTCTCCTTCCAGAAGATGAAGCTGCTGAAGTCGGCCGGGGTCGAGCGCATCCAGCCCGGCATCGAGTCACTCGCGACCTCGGTGCTGAAACTGATGCGCAAGGGGAGCACGCTGAAGATCAATCTCGACTGCCTGCGTTTCGCCAGGGCGCTCGGCATCGAAGCCGCCTGGAATCTGCTGACCGATTTTCCCGGCGACGAAGACATTGCCTATGAGGTCACGGCACGCCTGATCCCGCTGCTGCAGCACCTGCAGCCACCAGTCGGGGTCGGCCAGCTCAGCATCGAACGGTTCAGCCCGTATTTCGACAGGAAGGACGACTACAAGATCACCAACGTCCGGCCGATTCCGGCCTATGGTCTGGCGTTCCCGACGATCGAACGAGCCGACGACATCGCCTATCACTTCACTGGCGACTACGATTCCAGCCTTCGCCGCAGACCGGACCTGGCGCGCCGGCTGGGTGACGGTGTCGAGGCCTGGAAAGCGGCCTGGGCGCCGGACCGCGTCATGCCGGTCCTGTGCGTGCTCGACCTCTCACCCGGCCGTTACCTGCTGGCGGACACGCGTGCCTGCGCCGATGTGGATGCCGAAATCCTCAACGAAGCGACAATGTCGGCCTATCTTTCCGGTATCGGCGACCAAACGGTACTGCGACGCGGGCTCGATCGGGGCTACCTGCATGATGACTATGGGCTGCTGTTGCCACTGGCGACGGCAACCGAACATCTGCTCGAGAGGTTCGAGACACCCCGCAACCATGCAGCCGGGTTGGATCGGCACGCAGCTGGATCAGCGAGCACTCACTCCCTGAAAACCGCCAGCGCCTGACAACCGCAAATCTGAAGCGACAGGAACCGGCCGCATATGCCTTGCGCATGCGGCCGCTTCCGCGCTTATTGCAACGATGCGCCCTTCCCTGCTCGACCCGCTGTTCTCATCCATCACGACGCTGGCCGGTGTCGGATCAAAGGTGGCAACACTCATCGAGCGGGTTCTGCCGGTGGATCTCGGCGACCGGGAGGCGCGTGTCGGCGATCTTCTGTTCGTGCTGCCGAACTCGGTCATCGACCGCCGCAATCGGCCGGGCATAGCCAATGCGATCGAAGGTGCGATCGTCACGCTGGAGGTGCGGATCGATCGACACCAGCCGCCACCACGCGGCAACCGGTCTGTGCCCTACCGGGTCTACGCGCATGATGACACCAGCGAGATCACGCTGACCTTCTTCCACGCCCATGCCAGCTATCTCGAAAAGGCAATGCCCGAGGGCGAGCTGGTCGTGGTGTCCGGCCGCATGGAGTGGTTCAACGGCCGGCCGAGCATGGTGCACCCCGACCATATCGCGCTGGCAAGCGATGCAGGCAACCTGCCGCTGGTCGAACCGGTGTATCCGCTCACGGCAGGGCTATCCTCGAAAGTGCTGCGGCGTGCCATCGGCCAGGCGCTGGAGCGTGTGCCCGCGCTTTCGGAATGGCAGGACGCCGGTTTCATGCGGCGTCATACCTTTCCATCATTCGCGGCAGCGCTTAGCCGGGTGCATAATCCGGAAAGCCCGATCGATGCCCAGCCGGAAAGTGCGGCCTGGCGCAGGGTCGCCTATGACGAATTCCTGGCAGGCCAGCTGTCGCTGGCGCTGGTGCGCTCTCGAATCCGCAAGTTATCAGGCAGGCCGTTGAACGGTGACGGCCGCATCATCGAACGGCTGCGCACGGCCCTGCCCTATTCGCTGACGGTTTCGCAGGAAGCAGCACTTGCCGAGATCCTCACCGATCTTGCAACGCCCGAACGCATGCTGCGCCTGCTGCAGGGCGATGTCGGCTCCGGCAAGACAGTGGTTGCATTGCTGGCCATGGCGCGCGCGGTCGAGGCGGGCGGTCAGGCAGCACTGATGGCGCCGACCGAAATCCTGGCGCGCCAACATCTCGCCACCATCGCACCGCTGGCCGAAAAAGCCGGGCTCACGACAGCCATCCTCACCGGCCGCGAAAAGGGGCGCGAACGCACCGAGACGCTGGCCAGGCTAGCCGATGGATCGATCGACATCGTCGTCGGCACCCATGCGCTGTTCCAGGAGAGCGTGGCTTTCAAGAACCTGGTCTTTGCGGTGATCGATGAGCAACACCGTTTCGGTGTGCATCAGCGGCTCGCCATCACCGCCAAGGGCGATGCCCCCGACATGCTGGTGATGACGGCGACGCCGATCCCACGCACGCTGGTGCTCACTGCGTTCGGCGACATGGACGTCTCCAAACTCACCGAAAAACCGGCCGGGCGGCAGCCGATCCGGACCGTCACCTTGCCGCTGGAACGGTTGGACGAACTGGTCGGCCGCATCCGCGACGCGGCAGCGGAAGGCCAGAAGATCTACTGGATATGCCCGCTGGTCGAGGAGTCCGAAGAGATCAGGCTGATGTCTGCGGAAGATCGTTTCGCTTCGCTGAAACCGGTGTTCGGCGATCGTCTCGGGTTCGTGCACGGCCGCATGAAAGGCGCCGAAAAAGACGAGGCCATGCGCGCCTTCAAGGAAGGCGAGACCCGCGTGCTGATCGCCACCACGGTCATTGAAGTGGGCGTCGACGTGCCGGACGCCACGATCATGGTGATCGAACATGCCGAGCGCTTCGGCCTGGCGCAATTGCATCAGCTGCGCGGTCGCGTCGGTCGCGGCTCGAAGCCGTCGAGCTGCGTGTTGCTCTACAAGGATCCCCTCGGTGAAACGGCAAAGCGACGGCTCTCGGTGATGCGCGAGACCGAGGACGGCTTCGTCATCGCTGAAGAGGATCTGAAGCTGCGCGGCGAAGGCGAGCTTCTCGGCACCCGCCAGTCAGGCACGCCTGGTTTCCAGGTGGCGCGCATCGATGTGCACGCCGACTTGCTGGAGGCAGCGCGCGACGATGCAAGGCTGATCCTTTCGCGCGACCCTGAACTTCAGGACGACCGCGGCGAGGCGCTGAGGCTGCTGCTTTATTTGTTCGGGCGCGATGAGGCGGTGCGGCTCTTGCGGGCCGGCTGAGGCTAGAGCGTTTCCGTTCTTGCGGGAACGTGGAAACGCTCTAACTCCTTGTTTTTCCGCAATTCCGAACGGAAAACCGCTATGCACTTTTCCTGGAATTGCTCAACGTACCGGCAGACGGATTGCCGAGATCGATCAGTTGCCCATCCGGTCCCTTGACCTTTTTCCTCGGATCCGGCGCGACGAGACCGGCCGAGACGATCAGGCGGGCGCCCTCCTCGATGGTCATGTCGAGCATGACGATCTCGGACTTGCGCACATACATCAGGAAGCCGGTGGTCGGGTTCGGCGTACATGGCATGAACACGCCGATCAGAGGATCGCCGGCGACATCCAGCTTCTCGTTGATCTCGGTGTGCTTTTCGCCGGCGACGAAGACCAGCGACCAGACATCCTTGCGTGGATATTCGACCAGCCCGACCTGGCGGAACATTTCGCTCTTGTTTGAAAGAACGGTCTCGAAAATCTGCTTCAGGGAACCATAGATGCCGCGTACCAGCGGCATTCGTCCGAGCAGGCGTTCGCCGAAGGTGACGATGGCGCGGCCGACGATGTTGGCGGCAAGGAAACCGATCAGCGTGATCAGCACCAGCGCGACGATGAGCCCGAAACCAGGAACCGGAAACGGCAGGTAGGTGTCGGGATTGTAGCGCCCCGGAATGTAGGGTTTGACCCAGGAATCGACCCAGCCGACGAACGACCACGCAATATAGGCGGTGATCGCCAGCGGTGCGCAGACGACGAAGCCCGCGAGGAAATAGTTCCTCAGCCGGGTTATCGCTGATGTTCTGGGTGTATCCGACATTCCGTGCTTGGCCATGCTCTAAGATTGTGCGCTGCACCTATCTTAGAGCATCAACACGAATGGGCGACAATCACTATCGCGACAGGACCAACGCGACAGGCTGGCAGTTACTCCACCGTGACTGATTTGGCCAGGTTACGCGGCTGATCGACGTCGGTGCCCATGAACACCGCCGTGAAATAGGCCAGCATCTGGACCGGCAGCGCGTAGAGTATGGGCGCGATGATTTCCGGCACATCCGGCAGCACGATGGTGTCGATGGTCTTGACTGTCGACTTCTCGGCGCCCTTCTTGTCGGTGATCAGGATGATCTTGCCGCCACGCGCTGCAACCTCCTGCATGTTCGAAACGGTCTTCTCGAAGATGCGGTCGAACGGAGCGATGACGACGACCGGCATGTTTTCGTCGATCAGTGCGATCGGTCCATGCTTGAGCTCACCCGCTGCGTAGCCTTCCGCGTGGATGTAGGATAGTTCCTTGAGCTTCAGCGCGCCCTCGAGCGCCAGCGGGAAATTGGTGTCGCGGCCGAGATAAAGCACATCGCGGTGATGGGCGAGATCGCGCGAGACCTTCTCGATCTGCTCTTCCAGCTTGATGACCTGGCTGGCCAGACGCGGCGCCTCGGCGAGCTGCTTGACCAGCCTCGCCTCGTCATCGGGCGAGATGAAGCCACGAGCAACACCAGCGCGCACGGCCAGCGCCGCCATCACCGAAAGCTGACAGGTGAAAGCCTTGGTGGAAGCAACGCCGATCTCCGGCCCGGCGAGGATCGGCAGAACGATATCGGCTTCGCGCGCCATGGTCGATTCGCGCACATTGACGACGACGCCGATCGGCACGCCTTCCTTGCGGCAGTAGCGCAACGAGGCCAGCGTGTCGGCCGTCTCGCCGGACTGGGAAATGAAGAGCGCGGCGCTGTTCTTCGACAGCGGCATTTCGCGGTAGCGGAACTCCGAGGCGATATCGATATCAACCGGAAGCCTCGCCAGGCGCTCGAACCAGTATTTGCCGACGAGGCCGGCAAGATAAGCGGTGCCGCAGGCAGAGATCGCAAGGCGGTCGATCTTGGCGAAATCCCACGGCAGGTCCAGCGCCTTGGCCTTGCCATTGGTAAAATCGATGTAGTTGCCGAGCGTGTGGGAAATGACTTCCGGCTGCTCGTGGATTTCCTTGTGCATGAAGTGGCGATGGTTGCCCTTGTCGACCAGGAACGAGGTGCCGATCGACTGCTGGCGCTTGCGCTCGACCTTGTTGCCATCCATGTCGAAGATGGTGATTTCGTTGCGGCGCACCACCGCCCAGTCGCCGTCTTCAAGGTAAGTGATGGAATTGGTGAACGGCGCCAGCGCGATGGCGTCCGAACCGAGATACATTTCGCCCTCGCCATGGCCGACCGCGAGCGGCGGGCCGTTGCGGGCACCGACGATGAGGTCTTCGTCGCCCTTGAACATGATGGCGAGTGCAAAAGCGCCTTCAAGGCGCTTCAGCGCGTTGTGAGCGGCCTCCACGGGCTTGGCGCCGCGCGCCGTTTCGCGCGAGACCAGATGAGCGACGACTTCGGTGTCGGTCTGCGAGGAGAATTCATAGCCATCCGCCGAAAGCTCGGTGCGCAGCTCGGCAAAATTCTCGATGATGCCGTTGTGGACGATCGCCACGCCATTGGAGAAATGCGGATGTGCGTTGGTTTCATTGGGAACGCCGTGCGTCGCCCAGCGCGTGTGACCGATGCCGATGGTGCCATCGAGCGGCTCGGCCTGCAGCCGACGCTCCAGATTGACCAGCTTGCCCTCGGCGCGGCGTCGCGACAGTTCGCCATGTTCGATCGTGGCGACACCGGCTGAATCGTAGCCACGGTATTCGAGCCGCTTCAGCGCGTCGACGATCAGCGGTGCAACCGGCGAATGGCCGACAATTCCCACAATTCCGCACATAAAAAGTTGCCCCGATTCCTCTTGGCGATCACCCGGCCGCTGTTTAATTGACCGCTGTCGCCCACGACAATCACATTGCGTTTCGTCCAGTCTTTTGACTTAGAGCGTTTCCGGTTTTTCCGGAAACACTGAAACGCTCTAACTTTTTGCGCAATTCCGAATGGAAAACCGCCACGCACTTTTCCTGGAATTGCTCTAGACCTGCTCCGGTGCCTCGTATGACAAGCTCTTGGCGAAGTCCAGCCGCAACAACTTCCTATTTCTTGACAGCAGAAGCTCGGCGCTCGCGCAGTTCCTTGCCCTTGCCAGGCAAGGTTTTCTGGCGTGCGCGACCGAATGCCAAAGCATCTTCCGGAACATCTTCCGTAATCACACTGCCGGAAGCGATGTATGCGCCGTCGCCAAGCTTGATCGGCGCCACCAGCGACGAGTTCGAGCCAACAAAAGCGCCGGCCCCGATGTCGGTGAAGAACTTGGAATAGCCGTCATAATTGCAGGTGATGGTGCCCGCGCCGATGTTGGCACCGGCGCCGACGCGCGCGTCGCCGATATAGGTCAGATGGTTGACCTTGGCGCCGGCCTCGATCCGGGCGTTCTTGACCTCTACGAAGTTTCCGACCTTGGCCTTGGCCGCGAGATCGGAGCCTGGGCGTAGGCGCGCGTAGGGGCCGATGTCGGCATTGGCCGCAACGGTAGCACCTTCCAGGTGACTGAACGCGTGGATCTTCACGCCGCCGGCGATGGTCACGCCCGGACCAAAGAACACATTGGGCTCGACCACCGTATCCTGACCGATCTCAGTGTCATATGAGAAGTAGACCGTCTCCGGCGCGATCAGCGTAACGCCGGCAAGCATTGCCTCCTTGCGCCGGCGCTTCTGCCAGATGGCCTCCGCTTCGGCGAGCTCGGCGCGATTGTTGATGCCGAGCGCGTTCTCGTAGCCTGCCTCGGTTGCAACGACATCCAGCCCCTTGCCGTTGGCGATCTCGACGATATCGGTCAGGTAGTATTCACCCTTGGCGTTGGCATTGCCGACGCCGTCAAGCAGGTCGAGCGCGTGCTTGCCGGAGACAGCCATCATGCCGGCATTGCAAAAACCGATCTTGCGCTCCTCATCGGTGCAATCCTTTTCCTCGCGGATCGCGATCAGTTTGCCTCCCTTTTCAAGCAGCCTGCCATAGCCGGCAGGGCTTGGCGGGCGGAAGCCGATGACCACCACGGCAGCTCCTTCGGCGAGCCTGGCCCGCGCCTCACCGAGAGCCCCGGCATCGATCAAGGGGGTGTCTCCAAACATGACGAGGACGTCATCATACCCCTTGGCGATGGCTTCGCGTGCAGCCAACACGGCATGCGCGGTGCCCAGGCGCTGTTCCTGGACGAAGGTGCCGGCCCGCGGCGCAAACTTTTCCGCTGCCTTGCGCATCTCCTCGGCGCCATGGCCGATCACCAGAGCGATGTCGGTGGCACCGGCGGTCTCCGCAGCCTTCACCACATGCGCCACCATCGGCAGGCCGGCAATCTGGTGCAGGACCTTGGGCAGCGCGCTTTTCATACGCGTGCCTTCGCCGGCGGCGAGGATGATGGACAGGCAGGTTCTGGATGTCATGAGCGGCTACCGATGCGGGAAAGACGAATGGCTTCTAGCATCGGCGCATTATGGTACCAATACGGTTAAATTTCGGGCTGCTATCCGAGACGCCCGAGTGCTGGAAAGTTTTCGAGCAGCCAGTAGGCCATCACCTGCACGCCACCGGTCAGGAAAAAGACGCCGGCAACAACCAGCAGCGCCCCGATTACCTTCTCGACCCTACCCAGATGAACACGGAACCTGCCCAGGAAGCGCATGAACGCCCCGGAAAACAGCGCGGCAATCAGGAACGGAATGCCTAGGCCGAGCGAATAGGCGGCGAGCAGCAACGCGCCTTCGCTCACGGTCTCGCGTCCACCCGCCAGCGTCAGGATCGGGCCGAGCACTGGGCCGATGCAAGGCGTCCAGCCAAAGGCGAAGGCAAGGCCCATGACATAGGCGGCGACCGCGCTGGCCGGCTTGCCCTGCGACTGGAAACGCGCTTCGCGCGACAGGAGCGGAATGCGCAGGACACCCAGGAAATTCAGGCCCATCAGAATAATGAGGGCGCCGGCGATCATCGCCAATGGCTCCTGGTAGACGCGCAGCAGCCGTCCGATCGTCGAAGCGCCGGCGCCCAATGCGATAAAGACGGTGGAGAAGCCAAGGACGAAGGCGACGGAGGCAGCGATCAACGCGCCGCGGGCTCCGGCCTTGGCCGCGACACCGGCATTGCCGCGGAAATCGTCAACGGAAACGCCGGCCATGTAACACAGGTAAGGCGGGACGAGCGGAAGCACGCATGGCGACAGGAAGGAGATGGCCCCTGCCCCGATCGCGCTGAGATAGCCGACATCCAACGCCATGTTTAATGCTCCGTCCGTTGCGCAGCAGGATATAGCCTCGCCAGGGCCAGGGCTCCAATCACCATTGTGTGGCAAGTCAGCGCAGAACGGTTTTGTCAGCGATGACGAAATCGTGAGGCAAGGAAACCGTGAGAAAGCGGATTGCAGATGCTCTCTGCCTGCCGGCGCCTTTGGCATACCCCTCGGGTCGGGACTTCGAACTCGCAATGGACAACAGTTCCTGTTGCAGTTCTGTCCGTCGCAAGATCGCGGCCCCGAGTCGACAGGACCAAAGTCGCCATATTGACGGACTGTCCATGCGCACCTCGGGTAGCAGAAGATCGCCCTTCAAATACGTGAGTTACGCCCTGCTCGACATATGCAATTTGAGGCGACCTCTTGACCGGACCGAAAAGCACGGCCATGTGACGGGCGGATTTTTCAGCTTCCGGCGCTCCATTTTCTGGTTTGACGCCGCACGGGAACGCAGCCGCTCATGGACATCGTCGTCGTCGAGTCGCCGAACAAGGTTAAAAGCATCAACAAGTATCTTGGCCGGAACTACAAGGTTCTGGCCTCCTTTGGTCATGTCCGTGACCTGCCCGCCAAGGATGGTTCGGTGAAGCCCGACGAGGATTTCGCCATGTCCTGGGCAGTCGACACGGCTTCGGCCAAACGACTGACCGATATCGCCAAGGCCGTGAAAGAAGCCGACGGCCTGATCCTCGCAACCGATCCGGATCGCGAAGGAGAAGCCATTGCCTGGCACGTTCTGGAAGTCCTGAAGCAGAAGAAAGTGCTGAAGGACAAGCCGGTCAGGCGCGTCGCCTTCAACTCCATCACCAAACAGGCAGTGCTCGATGCGATCGCCAGCCCGCGTGAGATCGATCCGCCGCTGGTGGACGCCTATCTGGCGCGTCGTGCCCTGGACTATCTGGTCGGCTTCACGCTTTCACCGGTCTTGTGGCGCAAACTGCCGGGCGCCCGTTCCGCCGGACGCGTGCAGTCGGTGGCGCTGCGTTTCGTCTGCGATCGCGAGGCTGAAATCGAACGCTTCGTTCGCGAGGAATACTGGCAGATCGCCGCCATTCTCGGCACGCCGCGCAATGATAGCTTCGAAGCCAGGCTGACGGTCTATGAAGGCAAGAAGCTGCAGAAGCTCGACATTTCCTCGCAAGTCATGGCCGACGACATCAAGGCGATGCTGGAAGGCGCATCCTTCCGCGCGCTCTCGGTCGAAGCCAAGCCGACCAAACGCAATCCTGGACCGCCGTTCACCACCTCGACGCTGCAGCAGGCCGCCTCGTCACGCCTCGGCTTCTCGGCCCAGCGTACCATGCAGGTTGCCCAGCGCCTCTACGAAGGCATGGACATTGGCGGCGAGACGGCCGGCCTGATCACCTATATGCGTACCGACGGCGTCCAGATGGCGCCCGAGGCGATCTCGGGAGCCCGCGACACCATCGCCAAGGAATTCGGCGCCAGATATCTGCCCGAAAAGCCGCGTCACTACACGACCAAGGCCAAGAACGCGCAGGAAGCCCACGAAGCGATCCGCCCGACCGATTTCAACCGCACGCCGGCAGAGATGCGCAAGTATCTCGATGCCGACCAGGCGCGGCTCTACGAAATCATCTGGCAGCGGGCGATCGCCAGCCAGATGCAGCCGGCCGAGATCGAGCGCACCACGGTCGAGATCGAAGCACGCAATGGCGCGAAGGTCGCCGGCCTGCGCGCGGTGGGTTCCGTCACCCGCTTCGATGGCTTCATCGCAGCCTATACCGACCAGAAGGACGAGGATTCGGAAGACGAGGAAAACCGCCGTCTGCCGGAAATCCGCGCCGAGGAGACGCTGAAGCGCGAGCAGATCAGCGCCACGCAGCACACGACCGAGCCGCCGCCCCGCTACTCCGAAGCATCGTTCATCAAGAAGATGGAAGAGCTCGGCATCGGCCGTCCCTCGACCTATGTCGCGACGTTGAAGACGCTGGAAGACCGCGACTACATCAAGATCGAGAATCGCAAGCTGATGCCTCAGTCCAAGGGCCGGCTGGTTACCGCCTTCATGGAGGGCTTCTTCGAGCATTATGTGGAGTATGACTTCACCGCCTCGCTCGAGGAGAAACTCGACGAGATTTCCGACGGCAAGCTCGCCTGGAAGGACGTGCTGCGCGATTTCTGGAAGGATTTCTCCGGCGCTGTCGACGGCATCAAGGAATTGCGCGTCACCGACGTGCTCGACGCGCTCAACGAAGAACTGGCGCCGCTGGTCTTCCCCGAGCGCGAGGACGGCTCCAATCCGCGCATCTGCCCGAAATGCGGCAACGGCAACCTTTCGCTGAAGCTCGGCAAATTCGGTGCATTCGTCGGTTGTTCGAACTATCCCGAATGCGGCTACACCCGCCAGCTCGATGGCCAGAACGGCAATGGCGAGAATGGCGCGGTCGAAGACGGCACCAAGCTGCTCGGCAAGGATCCGTATACCGCTGAGGAAATCACGCTGCGCTCGGGGCGTTTCGGCCCCTACGTGCAGCGCGGCGAAGGCAAGGATGCCAAGCGCTCCAGCCTGCCCAAGGGCTGGACGGCAGCGACGATCGATCACGAGAAGGCGCTGGCCCTGCTGTCGCTGCCGCGCGATGTCGGCCAGCATCCGGAGACCGGCAAGATGATCTCGGCCGGCCTTGGCCGTTACGGCCCGTTCGTGCTGCATGACGGCACCTATGCCAACGTTGAAAGCATCGAGGACGTGTTCTCCATCGGCCTCAACCGCGCCGTATCGGTGCTCGCTGAAAAGCAGTCGAAGGGACCAGGCGGACGCAATGGCGGCACGCCGGCAGCGCTGAAGGATCTAGGCGAACACCCTGCTGGCGGCGGCAAGATCACGGTGCGTGACGGCCGCTACGGTGCCTATGTCAATTTCGGCAAGATCAACGCGACCCTGCCCAAGGGCAAGGACCCGCAGACAGTGACGGTGGACGAAGCCGTCGCGCTGATCGCCGAGAAGGAAGCCAAGGGCGGTGGCGGCAAGAAGCCGTTCCGCGGCAAGAAGAAGGGATAGGGCATTGGCGCGCAGGATCTCCGGACGAAGCCATGGCGATCCCCGCGCTGCCGATACCCGCCGGGGGACACGCGATCAGTATCGCCCCTCGCGTGACGAGATTCTGCGTTACATCGCGGAAAACCCAGATCGCTCCGGCAAGCGCGAAATCGCCAAGGCCTTTGCCTTGCGCGGCGACGATCGCGCCTGGCTGAAGGACCTGCTTCGCGACCTGCAGGATGAGGGCCTGCTGGAAAAGACGCGCAAGCGACATATTCGCCCCGGAGCGCTGCCTCATGTCGCCGTGCTCGACGTGATCGGACGTGACAGTGAAGGCGGTCTCGTCGGCCGGCCTGCGGAGCATCAGGGCAATGGCGAGCCGCCGGTGGTTTCGATCCGCGTCTCACGTAGCGGTCCCGTAGCCGGCATTGGTGACCGGGTGCTTGCCAAGACCTTCCCGACCGACGATCCGGCTGGCCCCGCCTACACCGCGCGCATCATGAAAGTGTTCGAGAAACGCAAGGACGCCGTGCTCGGTGTCTTCCGTATCTTGAAGGATGGCACATTCCGTATCGAGCCGGTGGAGCGGCGGCAACCCGAACTCATCGTCGACCAGGAATTCCAGAACGGCGCCCGCAATGGCGACCTTGTCGAGGTCGAACCGTCGCGTGCCGGCCGCTACGGCCTGCCGCGGGCGAAAGTGCTGGCCGTCCTGGGTTCGCTGACCAGCGAAAAAGCGGTCTCGATGATCGCCATCCACGCGCACGACATCCCGCATATCTTCCCGCCCGACGTGCTGGCCGAGGCCGAGGCCTTGAAGCCGGTGACCTTGCAGGGACGCGAAGACTGGCGAGACTTGCCTCTGGTCACCATCGATCCGGCGGACGCCAAGGATCATGACGACGCGGTCTACGCGTTACCGGACACGGACGAAAACAATCCTGGCGGCGTGGTGGTGACGGTCGCCATCGCCGATGTCGCGACCTATGTACGGCCGAATTCGGCGCTCGATCGCGAAGCCCTGAAGCGCGGCAACTCCGTCTATTTCCCGGATCGCGTCGTGCCGATGCTGCCAGAGCGCATTTCGAACAATCTCTGTTCATTGCGCGAGGGCGAGGATCGCCCGGCTATCGCCACGCGCATGACCTTTTCGGCGGAAGGACGCAAGATCCGTCACAGCTTCCACCGCGTCATGATGAAGTCGGCTGCCAAGCTTGCCTATCCGCAAGCACAGGCTGCCATCGACGGAGCGCCCGACGACAAGACAGGCCCGCTCCTGGACAGCGTGCTGAAACCGCTATGGGATGCCTATGCGGTGCTGAAGCGTGGCCGCGATGCCCGCCAGCCGCTGGAACTCGACCTGCCGGAGCGCAAGATCCTGCTCAAGGAGGACGGCACGGTCGACCGCGTCATCGTCCCGGAGCGGCTGGATGCGCACAAGCTGATCGAAGAGTTCATGATCCAGGCCAATGTCGCGGCTGCCGAAACGCTGGAAGCCAAGAAGCAGCCCCTGATCTACCGCATCCACGATGGCCCGACACTGGCCAAGCAGGAATCGCTGCGCGAATTCCTGCAGACGCTCGGCCTGTCGCTGGCGCGTGGCGCGCAGATGCGTCCGAGCCAGTTCAACGCGATCCTCGAACGCGTGCGCGGCGCCGACAACGAGGCACTCGTCAACGAGGTTGTGCTGCGCTCGCAGAGCCAGGCCGAATACAACCCCGACAACATCGGCCATTTCGGGCTGAATCTGCGCCGCTACGCGCATTTCACCTCACCGATCCGTCGTTATGCCGATCTGATCGTGCACCGCGGGCTGATCGCGGCGCTTGGCCTGGGGCCGGACGGCCTGACCCATGGCGAAGAAGAAAGGCTTGCCGAAACCGGAGCGTTGATCTCGGCGGCGGAACGCCGCGCCATGGCCGCGGAACGCGAAACCGTCGACCGCCTCATCGCAGCCTATCTGGCCGAGCGCGTCGACGAGCGCTTCGACGCCCGCATCTCCGGTGTCGCGAAGGCAGGACTTTTTGTCCAATTGCCACAATTTGGCGCAGATGGTTTTATCCCGGTGTCATCACTGGGTGACGATTATTATATATTTGATGAAACGGCGCGTTCGCTTTTCGGGGAACGCAGCGGCAAGGGATATCAGCTTGCGGACCGTGTTGAGGTCCGTCTTGTCGAAGTGGCGCCGCTGGCTGGCGCAATGCGCTTCGAAATGCTGAGCGCACCGAAACCACTGCCTGGCTCGAAACGGTCGTTTCACAAGGCAAAGGGCCGCGCCCGAGCCTCGCAATCGCGTTCTGGACCGCGCGGCAGGAGACGATGATGCAACAGCAGGTTTTCGGCGGCGAACAGCATTCCGGCAGGGCAACGCGCCCGCTGTGGACAGCGATGAAGCGTGGTTTCCTGTGCCGCTGCCCCAACTGCGGCGAAGGCAAGCTGTTCCGCGCTTACACCAAGACCTTCGACCATTGCGAGGCCTGTGGTGAGGAATTCCACCATCACCGCGCCGACGACCTGCCGGCCTATCTGGTGATCGTGATCATCGGCCATGTCATCCTCGGCGGTTTCATGGGCGTCGAAGCGACCTCGACGCTGACCATGTGGCAGCACCTCGCGATCTGGGCGCCACTCACGATCATCATGTCGCTGGCGCTTTTGCAGCCGATCAAGGGCGCCGTGATCGGTCTGCAGTGGGCATACTACATGCATGGTTTCGGCGGTGAGGTCGATCACATCGAAGGTCATCCCGAGACCTGACCTTGCGGCTGGTGCAATGCACCGGCCCAGACCACCCCTTTAATTTGACATGAGTTTCCGCTAGGTGGGTCACATGCAAGGGATGACCAAGGCGGAAGTCGACAAGGCTGAGCGCAACGAATCCGCGCTCGGAGATGGGCCAAAACGTCCGCGCGACGCCGCGACGCTCATTCTGCTCGACCGTAAGGGCGACGACTTTCGCGTGCTCATGGGCCGGCGCCACGCGGCACACGCCTTCATGCCCGGTAAATTCGTCTTCCCCGGGGGCCGCACCGACCCTGCCGACAGCCGCGTTCCAGTTGCGACCGGCCTGCATCCCGAAGACGAAACCAAACTGACGGCTCGCGCCGGCCGCACCGGCCCCACCCGCGCCCGCGCCATTGCCTTGTCTGCGATCCGCGAAACCTATGAAGAGGCCGGACTGCTGATCGGCCGGAAGGGTTCCCTCGCCACAGGCAAGCGCGACTGGCAGGGGTTCGTCGAACATGGCGTGCAGCCTTCGCTGGAAGCCGTGCGCTTCATTGCCCGCGCAATCACCCCGCCCGGGCGCGTCCGCCGCTTCGATACCCGTTTTCTCGCGGCCTGGCGCGACGACGTCGCGGTTGCTTTGCCCAACGGCCCGACCAACGAGCTTGAAGAACTTGTCTGGCTGCCACTGGCCGAGGCAAGGAAAGCCGATATCCCGACGATTACGCGAACGATCCTGGACGAGCTGGAAAAGCGGCTCAGTGACGATCCGCTGCTGCGCCCCGGCGGGGCGGTGCCTTTCTATCGGATGCTCCACAACCGCTTCGTGCGCGACGTTCTCTAAGACAAAATCAGGTTGGCATGACGGACGAAACCATGGCGCAAGACGAGGAGCGCGTACATTGGCTGCCGATGATAGCAGCCATTTCCTCGATCAGCGTCGTGGGCATTGCCATCGGTCTCGGCATGCCGCTGCTCAGCGTCATCCTGGAATCACGTGGCCATTCAGCTTCGATGATCGGCCTGAACACGGCGGTCGCCGGTCTCGCGTCGATCGCTGGAGCACCCTTGGCGACGCCGATCGCCACCCGCCTCGGCGTCGCCTGGGCCATGCTGATCATGATCGCGGCAGGCGCGCTGGCCTTCGTCGGCTTCCATTTCGCGCCGTCGTTCTGGATGTGGTTTCCATTGCGTATCGTGCTTCACATCGCGCTGACGGTGCTTTTCATCCTGTCGGAATTCTGGATCAGCACGTCCGCCCCGCCAAAGCGCCGCGGGCTGGTACTCGGCATCTATGCCACAGTGCTTTCACTGGGTTTCGCCGCCGGGCCGTGGCTGTTTTCTCGCATCGGCAGTACTGGCTTCCTGCCTTTCGGCGTCATCATCGTGCTGGTCGCCGTGGCAGCCATCCCGGTTCTCGCCGCGCGCAAGGAAAGCCCGCCGATCCGGCCGGAGGGCGAAGAAACCAGCGGCTTCCTGCAATACATCTGGCTGGTTCCGACCGCCACGGCTGCCGTCCTGGTGTTCGGTGCGGTCGAGACCGGTGGCTTTGCGCTTTTTCCGATCTATGGCAACCGCATCGGCTATTCGGAGGCCGACGCGGCGCTGCTGCTTACCATGATCGGCCTCGGCAACGTGCTGTTGCAGATCCCCATCGGCATGGTGAGCGATCGTGTCGGTGACCGTCGCTACCTGCTACTGGCCTGCGCCGCCGTCGGATTGATCGGAACGCTGGTGATGCCCCACCTGGCCTCGAACTGGCACCTCATGGCAGGACTTCTTTTCGTATGGGGCGGTGTGGTGGCCGCGCTCTATACTGTTGGCCTCGCCCATCTCGGTTCGCAGCTTTCAGGCCACGAGCTGGCCTCGGCCAATGCCGCCTTCGTCCTCTGCTACGGCGTCGGCATGGTGCTCGGCCCGCAGGCCATCGGCCTCGGCATGGATGCCTTCGGGCCGTCCGGCTTCGGCGGTGCGCTGTCCCTGTTCTTCGGCGCCTACATCCTCCTGGCGGTCGGACGCCTTGTCCTCAAATCAGGCAGAGGCTGACGCATCTCAGGCCGCAAGCGGCCGCGCCTTCAGCCACAGGAACAACGGAATGCGATCCCAGTTGCGCATGGTAGCCCATTGCGGCCCGGTGTCAGGCTTCGGTTCCAGCAACGAGGTGATGGCGAGCCCGGCACCTTCCAGCGCCGCTACATAGTTCTGCAACGGTTGCGACCAGCCGGCGAAACGCATGCGCAAGCCGTCGCGCTCCTCAGTGCCTTCAAAGCGCTCGCGGCCGAAATAGCTGCCGTCGACCACGAACGGTGCTTGCGGACGCTCGCGGTCGAAACGGCCGCGATCGGCAAAGGGATGCACGATCGAGACAAACAGCGTGCCGGACGGACGCAGAACACGCCGCATTTCCTTCACGGCGACGGGCACATCGTCAAGATCCATCAAAACGTTGTAGGCCATGACGAAGTCGAAGCTGGCCGCTTCGAAAGGCAGAGCCGTGGCAGGCGCGACCTCATAGCGGTCTGCCGAATCGACCTCCCTGGCGGCGGCAACGAAAACTTCGACCGTATCCGTCGCGGTCACGCGATAGCCGCGTTCCTTGAGCAAGCGCGAAACCCTGCCCTCGCCGCAGCCGACCTCCAGCGCATCGCCGGTGCCTTTGCCAACAAATTCGGACAAGGCAGGCCGATAGGCCCAGAAGGCATCATGGCTGGGTGCGCGGGCCCACTCGATCCACTCGGAAGCGACATCGGACCAATGATCGTGGTCTCTCCTGGTGCCGGACATGGCGGGCTCCGTGTTTCGAAACGAAACGGGCCTGATGGCTCATTCACCGGGCTCGTACAATGTCCAACTCGGGCCCGTTCATGTTCCAGCCATCGAGCGATGCGCAATTCGGGAAGCGGCACTTCGTACTTGCGAGCCGACGGCGGTCTCTCAATCGCCGGGTTTCTTCTTGCCGGTCAGCAGGGCGTAGACCGCCATCGAGTGACCGTGACCGAGATCATAATCCGTCTTCAACCATTCGATGATCTGTCCGGCCTTGATGCCCGGCTTCAGCTTCCCGCCTTCCGAAAAGCCTCTGGCGTCGGCGAGGCGCATCAGATCGTCCGGTCCCTGGCCCGTCTTGTTCTTGATCGTATCGAGATAGGCCTGGAAAGACATGAAATTCTCCGGTTGTTGAGAGGCCGGAATATGAGGCGTTCGCCAGTCTGCCGCAACGCCCGCGATCCTAAAGCCGCCTAAATCGCGGCTCGGTGCGATTTCGGCGACGGATTGCCGCTGCATAGCCTGCCAGGGTTGTGTTCCTGCCAGATTGCTGTATAGACGCGCGCAATCTGCCGGTCCCAGCTGGGGGCTGAACGGAGGGCCGGAGGTTCTTCAGAGAACCGCCGTGTGGAGCGAAAACGCTTCCGCCTCCCGTGTCTCCGCTCTCGACCGTCTCGTCGTGCTCCTTTCTTCTCCGCGTCGCGGATAAAGAGAAGTTGCAGAGGCTTTAGCCGCCGGGAACCGGGAGAGAAACGAAGAAAGGCAAGACAAATGGCTCTTTACGAACATGTGTTCCTTGCCCGGCAGGATCTGTCGCAGCAGCAGGTCGATGAGCTCGTTGAACGTTTCAAGGGCGTCATCACCGCAGGCGGCGGCTCGGTTGGCCGGGTCGAGAACTGGGGACTGAAGTCCCTCACCTACCGGGTCAAGAAGAACCGGAAGGCTTACTACACGCTTATGGACCTGACCTGCCCACCGGCAGCGCTCAGCGAAATGGAACGCCAGATGGGTCTGTCGGAAGACGTCCTGCGCTTCCTGACCATCAAGGTCGAGAAGCACGAGGAAGGCGTTTCGGCAATGATGCAGAAGCGCGAAGAGCGCTCCGAGCGTGGCGGCTTCGGCGACCGTGACCGCGGTGACCGTGGTCCACGTTCGTTCGGCGACCGCGGCGATCGTGGTCCGCGCTCGTTCGGCGACCGTGACGGTGGCGATCGTGGCCCGCGTCCGCAGCGCAGCTTTGAAGGGGGTGCAGAATAATGGTCGACATCAACCAGATCCCGACCCGGCGCCCGTTCCATCGTCGCCGCAAGACCTGCCCGTTCTCCGGCGCCAATGCCCCGAAGATCGACTACAAGGACGTGCGTCTGCTGCAGCGCTACATTTCCGAGCGCGGCAAGATCGTGCCGTCGCGCATCACCGCCGTCAGCCAGAAGAAGCAGCGCGAACTCGCCCAGGCGATCAAGCGCGCCCGCTTCCTCGGCCTGCTGCCCTACGTGGTCCGCTAAACAGCTTACCCGCGGGCAGCAATGCCCGCGGGTTTTCTCCGGCAGTGATGGGCACAGCCGGTGATATCCAAATCCCAAGTTGGGCCTGGCCCTAACTGCCTCGACAGGCAGGACAGCGAAACCGGCGCCAAGGCGTCCTTCTCTTCCTGACTGTCTCCCGAACAGCGTCGATCGCGACGCAGATGGAGAAAACAATGGAAGTCATTCTTCTCGAACGTATTTCCCGCCTCGGCCAGATGGGTGACACCGTCAAGGTCAAGGACGGCTTCGCCCGCAACTTCCTGCTGCCGCAGGGCAAGGCGCTGCGCGCCAACGAAGCCAACAAGAAGAAGTTCGAAGGTCAGCGCGCCCAGTTGGAAGCCCGCAACCTCGAGCGCAAGTCCGAAGCCCAGCAGATCGCCGACAAGCTCGACGGCAAGAGCTTCATCATCGTGCGCTCGGCCGGCGAAACCGGTCAGCTCTATGGCTCGGTCTCGACCCGCGATATCGCCGATCTGCTGACCGCCGAAGGCTTCTCGGTTGCCCGCAACCAGGTCGAGCTGAACCACCCGATCAAGACCATCGGCCTGACCAATGTGGCGATCGCGCTGCATCCGGAAGTCGAAGTCACCGTGACGCTCAACATCGCCCGTTCGTCCGAAGAGGCCGAGCGTCAGTCCAAGGGCGAGACGCTCACCACTGCCGAAGCCATCTATGGCGACGACATCAACGAAAACGCCCGTCCGGACAGCTTCTTCGATCCGAACGCCGATTTCGAAGGCGAAGAAGAGAACGCCTGATCTTTTAGAGACCTGTCATAAAGCCAGTCTTGCTACTGGATCAAGAAACCGGGCCTGGCGCCCGGTTTTTTTATGCCAACGGAACTTTTCGACGCTTCCGCCTTTTTTGAGGGATTGGACAGCACTGCTGTCACTATCGTTCTTTGAGGGCACGTCATGAATGTTTTTCTGGAACGCATTGCCGAACGCGTTGTTCGCAGAGGCAATCTGACCATCACCGGGCCAAATGGGGCGACCCGGACTTTCGGCGACGGCAGCGGCCCGAAAGTGCATATGGTGATCCATACGCGCCACGCGGAGCGCGCCATCACCCTGCACCCATCCCTGGCCATTCCCGAAGCCTTCATGGAAGAAGAACTCGACTTCGTTGAAGGCGACGTGCTCTCGTTCCTCCATCTCGTGTATCAAAACACTGGCATTTCCTGGATCGAGTCGACCTGGGGCAAGCTGGTCAACTCGGCGAGGCTGACCATCCGGCCGCTGCAGCAGCTCAACAATGCCCGCCAGTCGCGCCGGAACGTCGCGCACCACTACGACCTGTCGGGTGATCTCTACAAACTCTTCCTCGATACGGACATGCAGTATTCCTGCGCCTATTTCGAACGGCCGGACATGACGCTGGAGGAAGCGCAGCTTGCCAAGAAACGGCATATCGCCGCCAAGCTGAAAGTGCGGCCCGGCCAGACCGTGCTCGACATAGGTTCGGGCTGGGGCGGCCTCGGCCTCTACATCGCGGAGGCCTTTGAAGCCGATGTGCTGGGCGTCACGCTCTCCACCGAGCAGCATCAGGTTTCCACCGACCGTGCGCATGCCCAGGGCCTCGACCGGCACGTGCATTTCGAACTGCGGGATTATCGCGACCTGTCCGAGCGTTTCGACCGCATCGTGTCCGTCGGCATGTTCGAGCATGTCGGTGTCAACCACTACAAGACCTTCTTCGACAAAAGCGCGAAACTGCTGAAGCCGGACGGCGTCATGCTGCTTCACACGATCGGTCGGACCGGGCCTGCCACCACCACCAATGCCTTCATCCGAAAGCATATTTTCCCCGGCGGCTATATCCCGGCGCTTTCGGAGATGATGCCGCATATCGAGCGCTCGGGCCTGGCGGTCACCGACGTCGAGATCCTGAGGCTGCACTATGCCGACACGCTGAAGCACTGGCGCGAGCGCTTCCTCGCCAACCGTGACAAGGTCAAGGCGATCTACGACGAGCGCTTCTGCCGCATGTGGGAGTTCTACCTGTCCGGTTCCGAAGCGTCCTTCCGCTGGCAGGATCTCGTCGTGTTCCAGATCCAGCTCACGCACAAGAACGACGTCCTGCCCATGACGCGCGACTATATCAGCAAGTGCGAAAAGGCCCTGGAAGTAAGGGATGCGCCGCAGAAGCCGCTGTTCGCAAAGCCGGCGCGGCGCCGCAAGGTCAAGGAATAGGGGCGAGATCCAGCCGGGCGTTTTGCCGGACTGGTCCATGGCCATCGAGATGGATTAAGAGAGGAGGATGAACATCCTCCTCTTTGTTGTCGCGGCTGTCGCCGAAATCGCCGGCTGTTTTTCATTCTGGGCCTGGTGGCGTCTGGAGAAATCACCGTTGTGGCTGCTGCCGGGCCTCGCCTCGTTGATTGCCTTCGCGTGGCTGCTGGCGCTGGCGCCGGTCGACGCCGCCGGACGCGCCTATGCGGCCTATGGCGGCATCTACATCGCCGCATCCCTGCTCTGGCTATGGCTCGCTGAAGGCGTTCGCCCCGATCGCTGGGATGTTGTCGGTGCCGCGATCTGCATGGCGGGAGCGTCGGTGATCCTGTTCGCACCGAGGAGCGTCTAGGCATGGAACTGCCCGCACCGCTGCGGCAAGCCGTCGAGCAACTGCTGGACAACGTGCCGCTGGCAACCTTGAAGCAGGCTTCCCGGACGCTGTCCGACCGCTACCGTGCGGAAGTACGCGATGGGCGTCTGCATATGGGTGATGACGTTGCCGCCAAGGCCTATCTCGCCACCCGCCTGCCGGCCACCTATGCGGCTGTCCGCACCAGCCTCGAGGTGCTTGCACACACCTTGCCGGATTTTGCCCCCAGGACGATGCTCGACATCGGCGCTGGACCCGGCACAGTGTTGTGGGCAGCCGCCGACCAGTGGACTTCGATAGAATCGGCAACATTGCTGGAAGCCAGCAATGCCGCCCGCAAGGTGGGGCAAACGCTCGCGGCAGGCATCGATGTGCCGCAAGTGCACTGGCAGGCCGGCGACCTCACCATCGATCTGGCCGAGATGCCGGCCGCCGACCTCGTCACCATGGCCTATGTCATGGATGAAATCGCTCCGGCGTCACTGTCTCGGCTGATCGAACGCCTCTGGCAGTTGACCGCCGGCACGCTGCTCGTCGTCGAACCGGGCACGCCCGCCGGCTGGCAGCGCATCCTGCATGCCAGAGCCCAGCTGATCGAGATCGGCGCTTCTGTCGCCGCGCCCTGCCCGCACCACGCGCCCTGCCCCCTGGCCGCGCCGGACTGGTGCCATTTTTCGCGACGTGTCGCCCGCTCCCGCCTGCACCGGCTGGCCAAGGATGCCGAAGTGCCCTGGGAGGACGAGAAGTTCATCTATCTCGCCGCATCCCGCACACCTCGGATCGCGCAGGAAGCCCGCGTGCTGGCGCCGCCGAGAGCCGGCTCGGGCAAGGTCGCACTCAAGCTGTGCCAGCCTGGCGGCATTGTATCGGAGCGGCTTTTCACGAAACGCGACGGCGACATCTTCAAGGCAGCGCGCCGGCTGGATTGGGGTGATACGCTCGACCTCGAATCTGCCTGACCGCGCCAATAGTTCTTGATCTGTTCCTGCTGCCCGGCTAGGCTTAATGCCCCACCGAGTCAATCGGATTCGGGGTGGTGGAATATCGTCCTGTGGACGATGAAGCCGTTCTGTGGATCACGGGCATGGTTGGCCTTTCAGGGCGTCTGGATGGACCGCAGCAACGATCCATCTGCTAACGACACACCAGGATAGGTTGGGGATATCATGGCAGAGGCAGCTCTCAAGTTCAGCGCGGCGGAAACGCCGCTTTACCGGGAAGCCCCCAACAACATCGAGGCCGAACAGGCTTTGCTCGGTGCCATGCTCGTCAACAATGACGCTTTCTACCGCGTCTCCGATTTTCTCAAATCCGCGCATTTTTATGAGCCGCTGCACCGCAAGATCTTCGAGGTCGCCGCGGAGCTGATCCGCATGGGCAAGAAGGCGGATCCGGTCACCATCAAGACCTTCCTGCCAGCCGACGACAAGGTCGGCGACATGACCGTGGCGCAATATCTCGCGAGGCTCGCCGCAGAGGCCGTCACCGTCATCAACGCTTCCGACTATGGCCGCGCCATCTATGACCTGGCCACCCGCCGCGCCCTGATTACGGTCGGCGAGGATATGGTCAACATCGCCTACGATGCGCCTGTCGACATGTCGCCTGCGGAGCAGATCGAAGACGCCGAGCGGCGCCTGTTCGAACTGGCCGAGACCGGCCGCTACGATGGCGGTTTCGAGGCTTTCACCGATGCGGTCAAAACCGCCGTCGACATGGCCAATGCCGCCTATATGCGCGACGGCCATTTGTCCGGTATCTCCACCGGTCTGCGCGACGTCGACCGCAAGCTCGGCGGCCTGCAACCCTCCGACCTGATCATCCTTGCCGGCCGCCCGGCCATGGGCAAGACATCGCTGGTCACCAACATCGCCTTCAACATCGCCGAAGCCTACCAGCCGGCCCAGCAGGCCGACGGATCGACAAAGGCCGCCAACGGCGGCGTGGTGGGTTTCTTCTCGCTGGAAATGTCGTCGGAACAGCTGGCGACCCGTATCATCTCGGAGCAGACCGAAATCTCGTCATCGAAAATCCGCCGCGGCGAGATCACCGAGTCGGATTTCGAGAAGCTGGTCGCCTGCGCGCAGACCATGCAGAAGATCCCGCTCTACATCGACGCCACCGGCGGCATCTCGATCGCCCAGCTTGCCGCGCGGGCGCGGCGCCTGAAACGCCAGCGCGGCCTGGAAGTCATCGTCATCGACTACGTGCAGCTGATGCAGGGCTCCGCCAAATCCTCGCAGAACCGCGTGCAGGAAATCACCGAGATCACCACCGGCCTCAAGGCACTGGCGAAAGAACTCAACGTTCCAATCATCGCGCTGTCGCAGCTGTCGCGTCAGGTCGAAAGCCGCGACGACAAGCGCCCGCAACTGTCCGACCTTCGCGAATCGGGTTCGATCGAGCAGGACGCCGACGTCGTGCTCTTCGTCTACCGCGACGAATACTACATGCAGAACAAGCAGCCAGAGGAAGGCACGCCGGAATACGAAGACTGGCGGATCAAGTTCGAGAAGGTGAAGGGCAAGGCCGAACTCATCATCGCCAAGCAGCGTCACGGCCCCACCGGCACGGTCGAGCTCGCATTCGAGGGCCAATACACCCGTTTCTCCGATCTCGCGGAAGAGCATCAGCTGCCCGAGCGGTTCGAACATTGATCTGCGCCCTGGCATCCCAGCACATGATCCTTGTCCGAAAAGGCCGCAACTTCCCGGACCGGGGCGACCAGGTTCATGGCTAAGTCCCGCGTACAGTTCATCTGCCAGAATTGCGGCACGGTGCATCAGCGCTGGGCAGGCAAGTGCGATGCCTGCGGCGAATGGAACACGCTGATCGAAGAAGGCACCGCCGGCGGCATCGGCTCGGGACCGGCGTCACTGAAGAGCGCCCGCAAGGGCCGCGCCGTCGCGCTGACGACACTGTCGGGCGATATCGAGGACGCGCCGCGCATTGCTTCCGGGATCGGTGAGCTGGATCGTGCCACCGGAGGCGGCTTCGTGCGCGGCTCGGCGCTGCTGGTCGGCGGCGACCCCGGCATCGGCAAATCGACATTGCTCACCCAGGCCGCAGCGGCACTCGCGCGCCAGGGCCATCGCATCGTCTATGTGTCCGGCGAAGAGGCCGTCGCGCAGATCCGGCTGCGCGCGCAGCGTCTGGGTGCCGCCTCGGCGCCAGTGGAACTCGCCGCCGAGACCAATGTCGAGGATATCCTGGCCACCATCGCCGACGGCAAGCGCCCGGATCTGGTCATCATCGATTCGATCCAGACCTTGTGGACCGACCTCGCCGATTCGGCCCCGGGAACGGTCACGCAGGTACGCGCGGCGGCCCAGGCGATGATCCGCTATGCGAAATCCACAGGCGCTGCAGTGGTGCTCGTCGGACACGTGACCAAGGAAGGGCAGATCGCCGGACCACGTGTCGTCGAGCACATGGTCGACGCCGTTCTCTACTTCGAAGGCGAAGGCGGCCACCACTTCCGCATCCTGCGCACGGTGAAGAACCGCTTCGGCCCGACCGACGAGATCGGCGTGTTCGAAATGTCGGACAAAGGGTTGCGGGAAGTCGCCAACCCTTCCGAGCTTTTCCTCGGCGAACGGCACGCAAAGTCGCCCGGCGCCGCGGTTTTTGCCGGAATGGAAGGCACCCGGCCGGTGCTGGTCGAGATCCAGGCTCTCGTCGCGCCCTCTTCCCTCGGCACGCCCCGCCGGGCGGTGGTCGGCTGGGACGGGGCGCGGCTGTCGATGATCCTGGCCGTCCTGGAAGCCCATTGCGGCGTGCGCTTCGGCCAGCACGACGTCTATCTGAATGTTGCCGGCGGCTATCGCATTTCGGAACCGGCCGCCGACCTTGCAGTGGCTGCGGCGCTGGTGTCATCGCTCACCGGTCTTGCCCTTCCGGCTGATTGCGTCTATTTCGGCGAAATCAGCCTTTCCGGCGCCGTGAGGCCGGTTGCGCATGCGCAACAGCGTCTCAAGGAGTCCGAGAAGCTGGGCTTCGGAAGCGCAGTCCTGCCCGTGGGCAGCGAGGAAATTGCCGGGGGTATAGGCGCCGGCGCTTTCCAGCCTACCGAGCTCGCCGATCTTGTGGCGCGCATCGCCGGCACCCGCCGCGGCCGCGCCATCGAGGACGAATAACAGGGCATATGGAGTAGGCGCAGGACATGCCGATTACGCTGCTAGACGGGATTCTCGCCGGCTTCACGCTTGTTTCTGCAATGCTTGCCATGGTGCGCGGCTTCTCTCGCGAGGTGCTGTCGATCGCCTCCTGGGCGGCAGCGGCGGTCGCCGCCTATCTGTTCTACAAGCCGGTCATTCCTTACGTTCAGCCCTATATCGACAATGAAAAGATCGCGATGGGCGCTGCCGCCGGCATCGTCTTCCTGATCGCGTTGATCGTCGTGTCGGTGATCACCATGAAAATCGCCGACTGGATCATCGATTCCCGGGTTGGCGCGCTCGACCGCACGCTGGGCTTCCTCTACGGCGCCGCACGCGGCATTCTGGTCGTCGCTGTCGGGCTGATGTTCTTCAACTGGCTGGCGGGCGAGAAGGCACCGAACTGGGTGGCCGAATCGAAGTCGCGTCCGTTGCTGGAATCGATCGGCAAGTACATCGAAAGCGTGCTGCCGGAAGATCCGGAAAAGACGATCCTCAAGCAGCTCAACAAGAGCGGCGTGGTGCCCAATACCGGAACGCCGCCCGCAGGTACGCAGGCCCCGGTTCCCGAAGGGGCAGTGCCTGAAAACAACGAGGCGCCGGCACCGGACGACGAAGCTCCGGCCGATCAGCCGCCCGCCGGCGGCAATGCGCCGGCTACAAACAACTGACGATCATGTGAAACGCCGCGAGAGCACGTTGCTTTCGCTGCGCCATGGCCTTATATCGCGGTTTTAGCGGACAAGAGGCTTCCGGCATGGCAGACGCAGACGACGTGCTTTGCGCCGAGGCAGATGACCACTTCCACGACGAATGTGGTGTCTTCGGTATTTTCGGCCGCCAGGATGCGGCCGCCATCACCACACTTGGACTTCATGCCTTGCAGCATCGCGGCCAGGAAGCAGCGGGCATCGTCTCCTACGACGGCAGCCAGTTCCATGTCGAACGGCATGTCGGCCTGATCGGCGACACCTTCACCAAGCAGTCGGTGATCGACCGGCTGCAGGGCAACCGTGCCATTGGCCACACGCGCTATGCCACCACCGGCGGCGCCGGCTTGCGCAACGTGCAGCCTTTCTTCGCCGAGCTCTCCACCGGCGGTCTCGCCGTCGCCCATAACGGCAACATCACCAATGCACTGACCGTGCAGCGCACCCTGCAGAAGCAGGGCTCGATCTTCTCCTCGACGTCCGACACCGAGACGATCCTGCATCTGGTCGCCACCTCGAAGGAACGCGACATCAATTCGCGTTTCATCGAAGCCATCCGCCAGTTGGAAGGCGCTTTCTCGCTGGTCGCCCTGACCTCGAAGAAGCTGATCGGCGTGCGCGATCCGCTGGGCATCCGCCCGCTGGTGCTGGGCGATCTCGACGGTGCCTGGATCCTTGCCTCCGAAACCTGTGCCCTCGACATCATCGGCGCCCGCTTCGTGCGCGACATCAAGCCCGGCGAAATGGTCGTCATCACCACCAAGGGCATCGAAAGCCATTTCCCGTTCGAGCCACAGAAAACCCGCTTCTGCATCTTCGAATATGTCTATTTTGCCCGCCCGGACTCTTCGATAGAGGGCCGCAACGTCTATGATGTGCGAAAGCGCATCGGTGCGGAGCTGGCGCGCGAAAACCCCGTCGAAGCCGATATCGTCGTGCCGGTCCCGGATTCCGGAACACCTGCCGCAATCGGCTTCAGCCAAGAAGCCGGCATTCCGTTCGAACTCGGCATCATCCGCAACCACTATGTTGGCCGCACCTTCATTTCGCCGGGCGACTCGATCCGCCACATGGGCGTGAAGCTGAAGCACAACGCCAACCGTCGCATGATCGAAGGCAAGCGCGTGGTGCTGGTCGACGATTCGATCGTACGCGGCACCACATCGCAGAAGATCGTGCAGATGGTGCGCGATGCCGGCGCCAAGGAAGTGCATATGCGCATCGCCTCGCCGCCGACCCGCGCGTCCTGTTTCTACGGCGTCGACACGCCGGAGAAGTCGAAGCTGCTGGCTTCGCGGATGTCGGTGCAGGAAATGGCGGAGTTCATCCGTGTCGACACGCTCGGCTTCCTCACCATCGAGGGGCTTTATCGCGCCGTCGGCGAGGCCGGGCGCAATGAAGAGCAGCCGCAGTTCTGCGACGCCTGCTTCACCGGGCAATATCCGACGCGCCTGCTCGACCACGAAGGCGCCGACAACGTGCGCACGCTGTCGCTGCTGGCGAGCGGCGGACAGTAAGTCGATCACAACAGATGCCGCTCGGCGTCTTCTGGATCGACTTCGATGAGAAAGACTTCGAGCGCCTTCCAGCCTGGATGACTCTTGGGGTCGGAGTTACCGCTTCCGACGCAAGGGATGCTCTCGCTCTGCTGAAACTGCACTTTTTCGCCGAGGCAGAGATGCCAGTGTGTCGCGTCAGGCCCGTCGAGAGCGTAGAGGATCTCGAACAGAACCACGTTCGACCCAATGTCGGCAACTTCCTCCGACGCGGCATCTGGTACCCGGCCTTTGATGGCTGGTCATGACTGCGCGCTGGACTCCGTGGCCCGCCCGACCAGACTTCGTTTGATGGCGAGAACTTCGCCCGGGCCGTGAACCGCGGCGTAAAGCAGCCCCGCGAAGAAGGTGAAGTGGTCGACAAAGAAGCCAAACTCGGCCTGGTTCGCCTGCCAGCGCGACGGACCGTGGAACGAGACGGCCAGGAAGATCACATAGGCGGCCGCCAGCAAGGCGGCTTCCGAAAAGAAGGCGCCGCTTAGAAACGCCAGCACCAGCGCGACTTCAAAGATCGCCGCCAGCCAGGCCAGCAACAGCGGGACCGGAAAGCCGACCGCAGCGATGTAGGCGGCCGTGTTGGCCATTCCCGCAAACTTGAAGGTTGCGGCCATGGCGAAAACACCGGCGAAGATCAGTCTTGCGACGAGAATTGCGACAGTCCGGCCCATTTTGTCCTCCTCTGGAAGCCGAGTTCATTCCAAGGACGTCGGGAGGTCGCGTTTCCCGACATGGCCCCATGAAATGCTGCGACCATTCGTCGAACCGGCCATCGGCAAAGGCTCGCGGGGTTTCGTTTGCGCCAATTTCGTCCTATCTGATCGCGCTGACCGTTCTCGTCATATTGGATGACCGCATGACCGCTACTCCAGACCTCACCGGCCGCCTTGCGGTCGTCACCGGCGCTTCGCGCGGCATCGGCTACTTCATCGCCAAGCAGATGGCGGCCGCCGGCGCGCATGTCATCGCGGTTGCGCGTACCGTTGGCGGACTTGAAGAGCTGGATGACGAGATCAAGGCGGAACACGCCAGGACCGGCAAAGGCGAGGCGACGCTGGTGCCGCTTGACCTCGCCGACATGGCCGGCATCGACCGGCTGGGCGGCGCGATCCACGAACGTTGGGGCAAGCTCGATATCCTGGTCGCGAATGCGGGCGTGCTCGGCGTGATTGCTCCGATCGGCCATGTCGAAGCCAAGACCTTCGAGAAGGTGATCAACGTCAACGTCACCTCGACCTGGCGCCTGATCCGCTCGGTCGACCCGCTGCTCAGGCTTTCCGACGCGGGCCGGGCCATCCTGATCTCCTCGGGAGCCGCTCACTCCGCACGCGCTTTCTGGGGGCCTTACGCCGCCTCCAAGGCCGCTCTTGAGGCAATGGGGCGGTCCTGGGCCGACGAGACCCGCAATTCGCCGCTGCGCGTCAACATGGTCGATCCCGGTGCCACCCGCACCGCCATGCGCGCGCAGGCGGTGCCGGGCGAAAACCCGGATACGTTGCCCCATCCTTCCGAAATTGCCGCGCGCATCGTGCCGCTTGCCGGCCAGTCGGTCACCGAGACCGGCATGATCTTTCAGGCCAAGCCCAATCGCTGGGTCTCGTACCAGATGCCGGCCTGAGACCTTCGGTACTCAAGCAGGTCTTGGTTGCGGGATGAATTCCTTCCCCGGTATCGTTGCCCATGGCAGGGGCATCCAACCGGGAGGAATTTCCATGCGCAAACTGCTTTTCTTGTCCATGACCGCGGCGATCATCCTTGCGGGATCCGCCTATGCTCAGGACAAAAGGATGAGTTTCTTCGTCACCAGCGTTGGTTCCGGCAAGGGCGCAGATCTTGGCGGACTGGCCGGCGCGGATGCCCATTGCGGCAAGCTGGCCGAAGCCGCTGGCGTGACCGGCAAGACCTGGCATGCCTACCTTTCCACCAAGGACACCGATGCACGCGACCGTATCGGCAAGGGCCCGTGGCTCAATGCCAAGGGCGACAGGATAGCGGATGATGTCGCGTCCCTGCACAGCGACAAGAACAATCTCACCAAGCAGACGGCGCTCAACGAAAGAGGCGAGGTCATCAATGGACGCGGCGACAAGCCGAACCGCCACGATATCCTGACCGGCTCGAACCCGGACGGCACCAAGGCCACCGACAAGACTTGCGGCGACTGGACACAGAGCGGGGCCGAGGGCGTCGCGCTCATGGGTCACTCCGATCGCACCGGGCTGGACGATTCGGCAGCGGCCAAATCCTGGAACTCGTCGCACGGCTCGCGTGGCGGCTGCAGTCAGGACGCATTGAAAGGCACCGGCGGCGACGGGCTGTTTTATTGTTTTGCGGCTGAGTGAGAAACCCGCGGCAACCGTCGGATCCAGGCCACACTTAAATCCAAGTTCGGTTGCTGTGTTCACTTTTGAAGGCAGCTGGCTCCGAAGGTTGATTCAGCTTTCGAAGCCGGATGTCATGCGCGTGCTTTCACGCGCCGCCAAGACTTGCTAGGTTCCGTCAACTCATTCATTCCCAATCCCAAAGTGAGGACTTCCCATGTCATCGACCGTTGCCCTGGTCTGGTATCTCGTCGTTGCCGGCCCGCAAGGCGGCATGGTTGTACTGCCCAGCACCTTCGACAATCGCGAGCAGTGTGCTGCAGCCATTACCGAATTCCAGAAGCAGCAGCCTGCGCCAACCGGCTGGACCGTCCAGTGCGTGCCGAGCGCCTCGCCTTATGCCGATATGGGCGACGACGAGCCCGGCGCCGAGCAGCAGCCGCAGCAACAGCAGCAACCGGCTCCCGCCCAGTAAGCCGGGGCACGTTGCGGCGCCAAGGCAATTCCAGGGAAAGTGTGAAACGGTTTTCCGTCCGGAATTGCGTAGACAAAAGCTGGAGCGTTTCCGTGAAAAATGGAAACACTCCAGAACTGCGCCAACGCAAGCATTTGTCTGGCTCAGCAGCGCTGAAGCAGCCTCTCGTGTAGCTTGGCAGCTACGGAGGGGCCTGGACCAATGACGATCCTGGCTCGGCCGCGCATTCCGCAACCGAGCCCACAATGACAGACGTCGTTCTCTCCGATACGCGCGAAAAGGTGCTGGCTGGCATTCTATTGACCAGCCTGGCCTATCTGCTGTTTTCGCTGCAGGACGCCTCGATCAAACTGCTGGTGACGACCGCGACGGTCTGGCAGATTCTGTTCATCCGCAGTGCCACGATCCTCGTTGGCTGTCTTGCAGCCGGCGGCGGGCAGCTGGTCATCGATTCGGCACGGTCGCCGATCCTCAAATCCATGCTCTTGCGGAGCTTCCTCATCCTCGCAGCATGGCTTTGCTACTACACGGCCGCGAAGGACCTGCAGCTCGCCGAGCTCACGACCATCTATTTCGCCGCGCCGATCATCGTGACGGCTCTGTCGATCGTGATCCTGAAGGAGAAAGTCCCGCTGCTGCGCTGGGTGGCCGTCCTGATGGGCTTCGGCGGCGTCTTCGTCGCCTGTGATCCCGCCAGCCTCGGCTTCTCGCTGCCCGTTCTGCTGGTATTGGCGGCGGCCGGCTTCTGGGGTCTTTCCATCGTGTTGCTCAGCAAGGTCGCCACACAGGAGCGCACCACTGTGCAGCTCGTGCTGAACAACGCATTCTTTCTGGTGATCGCCGGAATTCCTTTGCTGTGGAGCTGGCAGACACCAAGCTGGCAGGAATTTGCGCTGATGATCGCTGTCGGTGTCCTCGGTGGCCTTGGCCAGTATTTCCTGTTCGAGGGGATGAAGCGGGCACCGATCTCCATCATCGCCCCGTTCGAATACACAGCCTTGCTCTGGGCCTTCGCGCTTGGATTCCTGATCTGGGGCGACGTGCCGCGTGACGCCGTATTTGTCGGCGCGGCCATCATCGTGCTTGCCGGTCTTGTCGTCGTCGCCAGCGAACGTTTCCGCAAACCCGCGGCCTGAACAACCGATATTCCTGTCAGAAGGCTGTCAGGAGCCCGACGCTAGTATGATCAGCACCGGAGGGGCTGATGGAACAGGCGAATGAGGCTGAAAAGAACCGTGCACTCGGCATCCTGCTGGTGGCAGCATCGGCAATCGTCTTCGGCCTAAGCGGTGTGCTGACCAAATCGATCACCGCCGACGCGCTGACGGTGACCTGCTGGCGCGGATTTGTCGGCTTCCTGTTGATCGGAGCCTATGTGCGCTGGCGGCCGGGCCGGACTGGAAAGCGGCCTGACTTGCGGCTCGGCTGGCGTGGATGGCTTTTGGCCGTCGAAGGGGCTGCCGCCAGCATCGCCTTCATCGCGGCCTTCAAGTTCACCTATGTAGCCAATGTCGCGGTGATCTACGCGACAGCGCCATTCGTGACCGCCCTGCTCGCCTGGATACTGGTACGCGAACCGTGCCGGCTGCCAACGATGGCTGCGGCTTTGCTGTCGCTTTGCGGTGTCGCCGTCATGGTGCATTCCGGCCTCGGCACGGGCAATCTGTTCGGCGACGGGTTGGCGCTGCTGATGACGATCGGCAGCTCGCTCTACATGATCATGGTCCGTGGCTTCCGCGACACTCCCGTGGTCTGGGCGGGCGCCGTTTCGTCATTGCTGTTGTTCCTGTTTGGCTGGTTCGTCACGGATCCGCTGGCCATCAGCCGCGAGGATATCGTCCTGCTGGCGGTTTTCGGCACCTCTTTCGCGGTCGCCTCGGTGCTATGGACCGAAGGCAGCAGGCTGATCCCTGCTCCGGAGGCGGCGCTGCTCGGTGCAGCCGAGATTCCTGCCGCGGCGTTGTTCGCTTGGCTTTTCCTGTCCGAGATCCCTCCTTACGCCAGTCTGACAGGCGGAGCCGTGGTACTAGCCGCGGTCCTCGCACACGGCTGGCATGACTGGAGCTCCGCGCAGCGCCTGGCGCAGCTTTCCACAGCCAAAGCTGTAAAATAATTGCGCTGTCATGGAACCATCACAGAGCCCGCGCATTATTGTCTTGCGGGCCATGCTCTAGTCCCCCCAACCCCTCGGCCCGCCCCCCTCCAGCCGACCTCATGGTCGGCTTTTTCTTTGCACGAGCGCACTCTCCCGTTTCGCATTGACCTTGATGCCACTTTCGATAGGGTCTGCGCGGTGCGCCGGTAATCGGAGCGCGAAGCGTCCCACCGGACGCGCGACACCCTGAACTGCATTGGGAGTGACGCGGTATGATCCTGGCTGTTGCCCTGTTCGCAGCTGTCGCGGCTGTCTGGCTGCTCATCGCAATCATCGAAAAGGTCCGCCTTGGGCTGAGCTTCGCCCAGGCATTCCTCTACACACCGTTCAAGCTCGCTTACCGGATCACCGACCACAAACTCAGGGTCGCCCGCGACGCGGATGCCCCTGTGATCTACGCAATTGTCCATCAGTCGAAGCTCGATCCGGCGCTGATGTTGTCGCTTTTGCCGGAGAATACGCTCCACATCCTCGACGAGGCCTCTGCGCGCTCGTTCTGGCTTGAGCCTTGGCGCGAACTCGCCCGCACCATCGCCTTCAACGCTGAACATGTCTTTGTCAGTCGGCGGCTGGTGCGTGTCCTGAAGGGGCGAGGTCGCCTCGCGGTTTATTTCCCGGATGCTGTCGAACCGGACCTGAAGTCGTTCAGGCTCTACCGCGCGGTGTCACGAATCGCCCTGCAGGCGGATGCCCGTATCGTACCGATCTTCGTCGGCGGCGCCCGCTGGCTTCCCAGTTCGCTGTCACCGGCAGAGCAAGCTCCGCGCACGCTGTTTCCTCAGCTCACGATCAGCGTGCTGCCACCGATGACGCTTGAGCAACTGGCTGCGCGAGATGGCGAGCCAGCACGAAATCGCGGCAATGCGCTGTTCGACTATGTCGCGGAGGCCCGCTTCGGCGCCACCGATCTCGGATGCAGCCTCTTCCAATCGGCCCGCGCTGCATCGGATCGCTTCGGCTCCTCTCATCCGATCATCGAAGACGTGGTGAGCGGAAAACTCAGCTACAGGGCACTCTTCGCAAGCGCGCGCGTCTTCGGCCAGCACATCGAGGCGCGTACGGCACCCGGCGAGGCAGTGGGCGTCATCCTGCCCAACGCCAACGCCATGGTGATCTCATTGCTTGGACTTTGGTCGTCCGGTCGCGTCGCCGCGATGATCAACTACACGGCGGGTCCCGCCAATGTGACGTCCGCCGTGCGCACAGCGGTGATCCGCACCGTGGTCTCGTCGCGCGCCTTTGTCGAAAAGGCATCCCTTGCCGATATTGTCACCGCCGCCGAAGACGGCGGCGCCAAATTCGTCTGGCTCGAGGACATTCGTGAGAGCACATCGAGCCTCGCAAAGCTGGCAGCAGCTGCCTTATGGCGTTGGCCGCTGCAGCCGCAGGACGCGCAGAAGCCTGCGGTGATCCTGTTCACCTCGGGCTCGGAGGGGCAGCCGAAGGCCGTTGTGCTTTCCAGTTCCAATCTCGTGGCTAATGCCATGCAGGCCGAGGCGCGTCTTTCGCTCTCACCCAAGGATACCCTGCTCAACGTGCTGCCGGCGTTTCACTCCTTCGGCCTGACGTGCGGGGCTATCCTGCCGCTGCTGAGCGGGATGAAAGCGTTTCTCTATCCCTCCCCGCTCCACTACAAGATCATTCCAGAAATAGCGGGCAAGACGCGTCCCACCGCGATGATTGCCACCGACACCTTCCTGGCAAACTATGCACGCCAGGCCAGCGACAGTGATTTCGCCAGCCTGCGCTTCATCGTTGCAGGTGCCGAACCGGTTAAACCGGAGACACGCCGTACCTACCGAGACCGGTTTCAGGCCGATATCGTCGAAGGTTTTGGCCTGACGGAGGCCGCCCCGGTTGTCGCTGTCAACACCGCGATCCACAGCCGCGAAAGTACCGTCGGCAGGTTGTTGCCCGCCATTCGCATGCGGCTCGATGCCGTCGAAGGCATCAAGGATGGCGGCAGGTTATGGCTGGCCGGACCGAACATGATGATGGGCTACATGACCGCGGACCGGCCGGGAGAGTTGCAGCGGCTGGAGAACTGGCACGATACAGGCGACATCGTTTCGGTAGACCGGGACGGTTTCATCACCATCCGTGGCCGAGCCAAGCGTTTTGCCAAGATTGCCGGCGAGATGGTGTCCCTGGGCGCGGTCGAAATGCTGGTGCGATCGCTCTGGCCCGAAGACAATCACGCCGCTGTTGCGCTGCCCGACAAACGGCGGGGCGAACGTATCGTCCTGGTGACCACCGCCGATGATGCCGATCCGGAGGATCTGCGCGACTTCAGCAAGCAGCATGGCGCGGCTGAACTCATGGTGCCGCACGATATCGTCAAGGTCGATACGCTCCCGGTTCTGGGATCCGGCAAGACTGATTATGTCGCCGCGAAAAAGCTGGCGATGGAGCAACTGGGGCTGGCCGTCTGACGCTTCAGAACAATCTCCCCGGACGAGGCTTGCGGCTCAGCCTTCGCCTTCGACCCCCTTGTGGTCGACATCCGGCGGCAGGATCGCCTCGCCTTCCTTCTTGGCACGACGCGAATAAGCGCGCACGCTGAAGGGTAGGAAGATCAGATAGGCTGCCACCGATGCCGTCAGCGTGTGCCACGGGTAGCTGACCAGCAGCAGCACATAAAGCACGACGGCAAGGATCACCGGCAGCACGCGATCTCCGGGAATCTTGAGGCTCTTGCCGGAGTAGACCGGCAACCGGCTGACCAGCAGGAAAGCAATCAGCACGGTGAAGGCGACGCCTGCAAATGCGATCGGCCGTGTCGGCTGCATGCCGAGGAAAGCCAGGTAGAGTGGCAGCAGGACAAGAACGGCACCCGCCGGTGCCGGCACGCCAACGAAGTAGTCGGCTTGCCATGCCGGCCGATCCGTCTGCTCGTCGAGCACGTTGAAGCGCGCCAGTCGCATGCCGCAGGCGATGGCGAACAGCAGCGCTGCGATCCAGCCGGGCGATCCCGCCCTGTCAAGCAGATAGGCGTAGAGGACCAGTGCGGGTGCGACGCCGAAATTGACGATGTCGGCCAGCGAATCCATCTGTGCGCCGAACTTCGACGTTGCTTTGAGCAGCCGTGCCAGGCGACCATCGATGCCGTCGAGGAATGCTGCAAGCAGCACCATCACCACCGCGGTCTCGAAACGGTTCTCGAAAGCAAAGCGAATACCGGAAAGGCCGGCACAGATCGCCAGAACGGTCACCAGGTTCGGAAGAACCATGCGCAGCGGAATTTCCGTGATGCGCGGCCCACCATGACCGTGCGCCTCGAATTTCTTGAAGGGAGCGCCCATCGCGCCGTCCCTACGAGATGCGCACAAGCGGCGCAGCCTGCGCACCGCCGAACTCGGCAATGATGGTTTCGCCGGCAACCGCGGTCTGGCCAACAGCGACGCGCGGAGCGGCGTTGGCAGGCAGGAAGACATCGACACGCGAGCCGAAACGGATCAGCCCGAAACGCTCGCCGACCGCCAGCGTGCCGCCGGCGTCAGCCCAGCAGACAATTCGCCGCGCCACCAGACCGGCGATCTGAACCGCAGCGACCGTGCCGTTCGGGCTTTCGATGACGAGACCGTTGCGCTCGTTCTCCTGGCTTGCCTTGTCGAGTTCGGCATTGAGGAATTTCCCAGGCCGATGCTCGATGCGCGTGACGCGACCGCGCACGGGAGCGCGGTTCACATGACAGGAGAACACATCCATGAATACCGAGACGCGTGTCATCTCGGTCGTGCCGAGGCCAAGCTCACGCGGAGGCACCGCCGGCCCTACCGCCGATACGACGCCGTCGGCCGGGCTGACGACCAGACGGTCATCGACCGGCGTCACCCGCTCCGGATCCCGGAAGAAATAGGCGCACCAGGCGGTGAGGATCAGGCCGATCCAGAACAGGGTCGACGAAAAATAGCCGAGCAGCAGCGTCGCCGCGGCAAAGCCCGCGATGAACGGATAGCCTTCGCGGTGGATCGGAACGAACGCGTTCTTGACCGTGTCGACAAGATTCATCGGGCTGGGGGCGGCTCCGTTTCGGATGCGCCTCTCTACCGGAAAGCGCCTGCCATCGCAACGCGCCAAAGCCGCGCGGGCAGCGGCCAAGGCGTAAACGCAGCTGCGAGCGCTGCGATATCCAGCAGCCCATCCGGCTAAGGGATTGAGATCCCTCTAATTTTCTTCGGCTTGCACAGCCGGGAATGGAACACCCGGCAAATAAACCGGAACGGGCCGAATCTCATAGACCGCGGTCGGATTGGCGCTGCGGAGGCTGCGAGCGGCCTCAACGGCTTCCTCGTGCGTCGCACAGTCGACGACATAGAAGCCGAGCAATTGCTCCTTGGTCTCGGCGAACGGTCCATCGATGACCATGCCGGCTCCCGGTCCACGCAAGGTGAAGGCTCCTTCGGTCGGCCCGAGCCTTGCGGCAGGGCCGAGCTTGCCCTCCGCAAGCAGTCTATCGCGGACAATGGCGAGATCCGCCATCACAGCAGCGTCCTCGTCAGGCGTCCAGGATTCGACCACGCCCGAGGCGTGGTAAGCGAGAATGGCGTAGAGCATCGGTTCCCCGGATTTTGTTGCGGCGTACGTCCCTGCCCAAGACGTCCGTCAACCCGACCGTTGGTATAACGCAGAAGCGTGTTGCCTACGACACTTCTTCCGTGCGTCTGCGCACGACGACGCCGAGGTCGTCCGTTTCGCGGGCGATGCGCAGGCGTTCTTCGGCTTCCGTCGCTTCGCGCTGGCGATCCCACATCGACGCGTAAAGGCCATTCTGCCGAAGCAGATCGCCATGCGTACCGCGTTCGGCAATCTGACCATCCTTCAGAACAATGATCTCGTCCGCGGAAATCACGGTCGACAGACGGTGGGCGATGACGATCGTGGTGCGGTCCTTTGACACCAGGTCGAGTGCTGCCTGGATTTCCTGCTCGGTATGGCTGTCCAGCGCGGACGTGGCCTCGTCGAGTATCAGGATCGGCGGTGCCTTGAGGATCGTTCTGGCGATGGCCACGCGCTGCTTCTCGCCACCCGAGAGCTTGAGGCCACGCTCGCCGACCATGGTGGCGTATCCCTCCGGCAGGCGCTCGATGAAGGGACCGATCTGGGCCAGTTCCGCCGCGCGGCGGACTTCATCCTCGCCGGCGTCCATGCGGCCATAGCGGATGTTGTAGACGACGGTGTCGTTGAAGAGCACGGTATCCTGCGGCACCATGCCTATGGCCGAACGCAGGCTTTCCTGCGTGACGTCGCGCACATCCTGTCCATCGATCAGCACCGCGCCAGACTGAACGTCGTAGAAGCGGAAGAGCAGCCGCGAGATCGTCGATTTTCCGGCGCCTGAAGGCCCGACGATGGCGACCGTCTTGCCGGCCGGGACCTCGAAGCTAACGCCCTTCAGGATCTTGCGGTTGAGATCATAGGAGAAATGCACATCGCGAAATTCGACATTCCCGCTGCCGATGGCGAGCGGCCTGGCACCCGGTTTGTCGACCACCTCCTGCTTCACGCCGAGCAGGTCGAACATGTGTTCGATGTCGGTCAGCCCCTGGCGGATCTCGCGATAGATGAAGCCGATGAAATTGAGCGGCACCGAGAGCTGGATGAGCATGGCGTTGATGAACACGAAGTCGCCGATGGTCTGCGTCTTGTTCATCACCTCATAGGCAGACATGCACATGACGACTGTCGTGCCGAGGCCGTAGATGACGCCCTGGCCGAAGTTCAGCCAGCCGAGCGACGTCCAGATGCGCGTGGCGGCGGTTTCATAACGCGCCATCGACCGGTCGAAGCGCTGGGCTTCCATCGCCTCATTGCCAAAATATTTGACCGTCTCGAAATTGAGCAGCGAATCGATCGCCTTGGTGTTGGCGTCGGTATCGCTGTCGTTCATGTCGCGACGGATGCCGATGCGCCAGTCACTCGCCCTTACCGTGAACCAGACATAGAGCGCTACGGTGACGGCAACGACGGCGACGTATTTCCAGCCATAGGTAAAGCCGAAGATGCCGGCCGTAAGCGCGAACTCGAGCACCGTCGGCGCCGTGTTGAGCATGATGAAGCGCACGATGGTTTCGATGCCCTTCGTGCCGCGTTCGATGATGCGCGACAGGCCGCCGGTACGGCGTTCCAGATGGAAGCGCAACGACAGCTGATGCATATGTACGAAGGTCCGGAAGGCCAGCTGGCGCACCGCGTGCTGGCCGACTCGCGCAAACAGCGCGTCGCGCAGCTGATTGAAACCAAGCTGCACGAGCCGCAGGAAATTGTAGGCGATAACGAGCGCGATCGGCGCCAGCAGAATCTCCGGCAGTGGCGGATGATATTGCCCGGTGCCGGCAAGGGCGTCGGTCGCCCATTTGAAGAAATAGGGACCGGCCACCAGCACCAGCTTGGCAATCACCAGCAGCAGCGTCGCCCAGGTGACGCGCCAGCGCAGGTCGGGCCGGTCGGCCGGATACATATAAGGCCACAGATTGCGCAGCGTCTGGAAAGTAGTGCCGGTATCGGCGGCGGAAACGGTCTTTTCAGCCACTGTTCTTGCCTTATGAAATCGACTCGGCCGTATGGCGGCAGGCATCAACCAGCGCGGCGACGGATGCGGAGACAACGGCGAGTGCCTTATGGTCGACCTCGTAGCGCGAACGCTGCCGGTCGGGCGTGAAGCGGACCAATCCTGCTTCGACGAGGATCTTCAGATGTTGTGAAACCGTCGACTGCGCCAGGTCGAGATGATCCACCACCTCGCCGCAACAACAGGAACGGCTGGCGGACAGGCACTTCAGGATCTCGATCCGCGCAGGATGAGACAGCGCCGCGAACTTTGCGGCGACTGCGCGCGTATCGACAGGGTGGCCTGCGCCACAAAGTTCAAACGGAGAGTCCATGGTTCATCGTCGATAAACGATGAACCAATTTTGCGCAACCTGGCCAGATGGACGAAACGAATTCTATTCGGCGACCGTTGCCTGGTCGCCCAATGTCTTCATGTCGGCGGTTTCGCCTTCCTTCGACTTCGGCGGCACCTTAAACACCTGGCCTGGCCAGATCCGGTCCGGATTGCTGATCTGCTGCTGATTGGCAAGATAGATGGTCGAGTAGCGGACGCCATGCCCGTAAACCCGACGCGAGATGCGCCATAGTGAATCGCCGCGGCGGATGATGACGGCGTGGTCGACCTGCTCAAGCTTCGGCGCGACGGTGGTTGGAGCCTTGTCTGCCGAAGCCGTGTCCTGCTGAGGTGTGGCCGGAACCGTTTCGGAAGCAGAGGGTGCAACCGCGGCGACGGCTTCGCCGGGCTCACGCTGGAATGGCACCGCCGCCCGGGCAATCACCTTGGAACCATCGGCATCCAGAAGATCGACCCGAACGGTGTAGTCGCCGACCGGCAGGTCGCGGGTCGCCTCGACGAGGAACTGTCCCTTTTCGGATGCCACCGCCTCGCCCAGCAGGATTTCGTTGGCATAAGCGCGAACCTTGCGACCCGGATCGGCAGTCCCGGCGACAAAGATCTTGCCGCCGTCGATCTCGACAGCGCCGACCGAGACCTTCGGTGCTCCGGGCGCCAGCTGAGCCGCAGGTTCGGCAGGCTGGGCCGCGGAAACCGTCGGCTGCGGCGAGGCAGCCTGTGCGCCAGCAGGCGCGGAGGCTGTCTGCTGGGGACTGGTTTCGCCGCCGGCTTTCTCTTCAACCTTCGGCACCGAGAGCAAGGTTGCGGCTTTGCCCGGCTCCTCGACCAGGGCCAGCACCTGACCGTTCGACTTCTCGGGGATCGCAACGACGGCGGTCTGCGCGGAGGGCACGACAGCGTTGGATGGAGAGGTCGAACGCAGCTGCAACTGGTAGTTTCCAGGCTTCAGCGGATCGTTCAGGACGATTGCAAAGTCGCCATCCGGCCCGGCCGTCGTGGTCCCGAACACGGTCGCGCCCTGCACGACATCAACCTTTGCATTCGGCGCGGCCTTGCCGGCAACGACGAGGGAGCCGTCTCCTTCGGCACGCACCACGTCGAAGGTCGGCGCGACAGGGACAGTCGCCGGCGCTGGTGCGGCGGGCTTTTCCGGCGCCGGTGTCACGGCGGCCTGCTGCTCAGCCGGCTGCGGTGACATCGTTGGCTGTTGCACCGCTGGCTGTTGCGTTGCTGGTGCGCTTGGCTGAACGGCGGCGAGCTGCGCCGGCGGAATGGATTTCAGGTAGGGGTCGAGAGCTCCGGAGACATAGGCAACGCCAGCCACCGCCGCCGCGCCACCTCCTGCAAATAGCAATGCCCTGACAAGCGCTGTTGTCATATCCTGTTAGCCCCCCTTAGCCACCTATCTTCGGTCTAGCCGCTTTTCGCGGAGCCGACAAGAAAAAGCCCGCCTTCAGACTTGACCGGGCCTGCAGACGGCATCACCAATCCAATCATGAACACGATTCGATCCGTCTGTGTTTATTGCGGCTCGTCACCTGGCCGCGATGGCATCTATCTTGAAGCCGGTCGCCAGCTCGGTCATTCCCTTGCCCGCTCAGGCCTGCGCCTGGTCTATGGTGGTGGCACCAAGGGTATCATGGGCGCGGTTGCCGAAGGCACCATGCGCTCAGGCGGCAAGGTCATGGGCATCATACCACGCTTCCTGATGAACAGGGAGGCGACGGAAAGCGCGCTCGACCGGCTGCATGAAGTGGTCGTCACCGAAAACATGCACCAGCGCAAGCACAGGATGTTCGAAGAATCCGATGCATTCGTGGCGTTGCCCGGTGGCATCGGCACGGTCGAGGAAATCGTCGAGATCATGACCTGGGCACAGCTCGGCCATCATCGCAAGCCGATCGTATTCGCCAACATAAAGGGTTTCTGGGACCCGATGCTGGCATTGATAGACCATATGGCGGCTGAAGGATTCATCCACACCGCTCACAACGTGAAGCCCCTGGTGGTCGAGGATCCAGACAAGATCGTTGCGACGATTCTTGCCACAGGCGCTGCCGTCGACGCCCCAACCAGCGGCATCTCCTCCGTCATCGACAAGATGTAGTGCCGACGGCGGCGGGCCGCTTTTCTCTGAATCGCGGGACTAAATTTTCTGCACGATTTCGGGACGCAAACCCAAGCACCTTTGCTGGGATTGCCTAGCCACGCCGGCTCGCGGCCAGCATCGACCACGTATAGATCGCCAGCGCAGCCCAGATCAGACCGAAAGCGATCGCTTTCGTCGTGTCGAACGGCTCACCAAAAACGAAGACGGCGATCAGGAACACGATGGTCGGCGCAATGTACTGCATGATGCCGATGGTCGATAGACGAAGCAGCTTGGCGCCGAAGGCAAAGAGCAGCAGCGGCACGGCAGTGACGATGCCGCTGCCCATAAAAAGCAGCGTATCCGTCGTATTGCCGGTCGCGAAATGCCCTTCCCCTTTCAACGCCAGCCAGACTATGTAGGCCAGCGATGGAATAGAGAGGAGCAGCACTTCCAGCAGGAAACCCTGGCTCGGGCCGATAGGAAGCGTCTTGCGAAAGAAGCCATAGGCCGCGAAAGAGAAAGCTAGGGCCAGCGAAACCCAGGGCAAGGTGCCGCTTTCGACCGTGAGCACGATCACCGCGACTGCCGCCAGCACGACAGCCACGATCTGCAGGCGATTCAGGCGCTCACCGAGCAGCAGCGCGCCGACCAGAACGTTGACGAGCGGATTGATGTAATACCCCAGTGCAGTTTCCACTGTGCGATCGACCGCGATCGCCCAGACGTAGATGCTCCAGTTGACGGTGATCAATGTCGCCGTCAGCGCTGCCATCGCCAACATGCGCGGCGAACGCAGCGCAACCTTGAAATCGGCGGTGCGGCCGAGCCAGATCAGCACGGCGGCCGCGATCGGCACCGACCAGATGATGCGATGGGCGATGACTTCGGCCAGCGGCAGATGGGCCACTGCCTTCATGTAGAAGGGCAGAAGCCCCCACAGGAGATAAGCGCCGAGAGCCAGGAGAAAGCCGCGACGCGCGCCGGAATCAGTTTCCATTGGTACAGTCTGGGTCGTCATGGCCCAAAGCTATGCGCCAGCGGCCGCACCAAGACCATCAACTAATTCTGATGCATCGTGGACTTTCGCTGATGGATTGCTTGGGGTCGCGGCGCCGTCCGGGCTCTATTCGGCTGCAACCAGCCCAGCCATCTCGCGGTTCTTCATCAGCTTGTAGATGATGGAATCCATCAGTGCCTGGAACGAGGCGTCGATGATGTTTTCCGACACGCCGACCGTCCACCAGCGGGCACCGGTGGAATCGTGTGATTCGATCAACACTCGAGTGATCGCCTCGGTGCCGCCATTGAGGATACGCACCTTGAAGTCGGCGAGTTCGAGATCGACAATTTCGTTCTGGTATTTGCCAAGATCCTTGCGCAGCGCGAGATCGAGCGCATTGACCGGACCATGGCCTTCGGCCACCGACATCTTCTCCTCGTTGTCCACCATCACCTTCACGATGGCTTCCGAGACGGTTTTCAGCTGGCCATTGGCGTCGAACCTGCGCTCAACCATGCAGCGGAACGAGGTGACGGCGAAGAACTCCGGCAGGCCCGACAACATCTTGCGCGCCAGCAATTCAAAGGAAGCATCGGCCCCCTCATAGGCGTAGCCTTCGGCTTCGCGTTCCTTGACCACGGCAATGAGCGCGTCCAGCCGCGCATCATCCTTCGGCACGTCGATGCCGCGGCGCTTCAGCTCGGCGAGGAAATTGGCCTTGCCGCCCTGATCCGAGACCATGACGCGGCGACGGTTGCCGACAGTCTCCGGCGGTACATGTTCATAGGTCTGTGGCTCCTTGATCAGAGCCGACGCATGGATCCCTGCCTTGGTGGCGAAAGCAGAGGAACCGACATAGGGCGACTGCGCTTCCGGAGCGCGGTTCAGCAATTCGTCGAAAGCACGGGAAAGGCGCGAGATACCGGCCAGTTGCTCCGTTGAGATGCCGGTTTCGAAGCGATCCTTGTAGGCCGGCTTCAGCATCAGCGTGGGGATCAGCGTCACCAGATTGGCGTTGCCGCAACGCTCGCCGATACCATTCAACGTGCCCTGGATCTGCCGCACGCCGGCCTCGACGGCCGCGAGCGAATTGGCCACGGCCTGCCCGGTGTCGTCATGGGCATGGATGCCGAGATGATCGCCCGGGATGCCGGCTGCGATCACCTTTTCGACGATGGCACGGATCTCGGACGGCTGGGTGCCGCCGTTGGTATCGCACAGCACCACCCAACGCGCGCCTGCCTCGTAGGCGGCTTTGGCGCAGGCCAGCGCATAGTCCGGATTGGCTTTGAAACCATCGAAGAAGTGCTCGCAATCGACCATGGCCTCCCTGCCGGCGGCTACCGCAGCGGCCACGGATGCGCCGATCGCCTCGAGGTTCTCCTCATTGCTGCAGCCCAGCGCGACGCGAACGTGGTAGTCCCAGCTCTTGGCAACGAAGCAGATGGCATCCGAGCGGGCCTGCACCAGTGCGGCGAGACCTGGATCATTCGACGTTGAAACGCCGGCGCGCTTGGTCATGCCGAAGGCAACGAACGTCGAGCGCGTCGTACGTTTCTTGGTGAAGAACTCGGTATCGGTCGGATTGGCGCCGGGATAACCGCCCTCGACGTAATCCATGCCGAACTCGTCCAGCATGCCAGCGATCGCAATCTTGTCCTCGACCGAAAAGTCGATGCCCGGCGTCTGCTGGCCATCGCGCAACGTCGTGTCGAAAAGGTAGAGGCGGTCGCGTTGCATGATCATTTTCCGGCGTATCTGTCCGTTGCGCGGATCAGGCTGTCGAGGATACCTGGTTCGGAATAGGCGTGTCCGGCGCCTTCGATAAGGTGGAAGTCGGCCTTCGGCCAGGCCTTGTGCAGCAACCAGGCGTATTTCGCCGGGCACGGCATGTCGTAGCGGCCATGGATGATGGTGCCGGGGATATCCTTCAACCTGTAGGCATCCCGCAGAAGCTGCCCCTCCTCCAGCCAGCCGTTGTGAACGAAAAAGTGGTTTTCGATGCGGGCGAAGGCGACCGCGTAGTCGTCCTGCGCGAACGGGTCGCTGGTCGACGGTTCCGGCAGGAGCGTGATGGTTTCGCCCTCCCAGATCGACCAGGCCTTGGCAGCTTCGATCTGCTTCTCGCGATCGCTGCCCACCAGCCGCTTGCGGTAGGCGGCCATCATGTCGCCGCGCTCATCCTGAGGGATCGGTGCCAGAAAACGCTCCCATTTATCGGGGAACATCTCCGAGACACCGAACTGATAATACCATTCGAGCTCGGCCCGGGTGAGCGTGTAGATGCCGCGTACCACCAGTTCACTGACGCGTTCGGGATGCGTTTCGGCATAGGCGAGCGACAGCGTCGAACCCCAAGACCCGCCGAAGACCAGCCACTTGTCGAAGCCGGCCATCTCGCGCAGCCGTTCGATGTCAGCAACCAGATGCCAGGTCGTATTGGCCTCCAGCGAAGCGTTGGGCGTGGATTTGCCGCAGCCGCGTTGATCGAACAGGATCACATCGTAGAGCTTCGGATCGAACAAACGCCGATGGTTCGGCGAGATGGTGCCGCCTGGTCCGCCATGCAGGAAGACGGCGGGTTTGGCGCCCCTGGTGCCAATCCGTTCCCAATAGAGCTGGTGACCGTCGCCGACATCCAGCATGCCGGTCTCGAACGGTTCGATCTCGGGATAAAGCGCACGCAGTCCCAGACTCACAGTTTCAGACCTTTCTCAGGCCAGTTTTCGGTTTCGCGGTCGGGATGCTGGAAGGAGATGATGTGCTCCTGCCGCGCGTAGTAGTCTGCGTTCTGGTGCACCGGTGCCTCGAAGATCTTCTCCACCCAGGGCAGCCGCGAGCCGTAATTGACCTGGTGCGCCGGTGCCAGATCGGAACGGTCATCGAAACTGCCGATGGAGATCTCCAGTGCATCCGGACTCTTGTAGGTCATCGGCGTGCCGCAACGCTTGCAGAATCCGCGTGCGATGTTGATGGACGACTGGAAATAGCTCGGCTCCTCATGCACCCATTCGACGCCCGCCGACGGTACCGTGACGAAAGCGCCGAAGAACGAACCAAACTGCTTCTGGCACATACGGCAATGGCAGATGGATGGACGCCCCAGTTCACCGCTTATGCGGAAACGCACGGCCCCGCACTGGCAGCCGCCAGTTCTGATGTCGGTCATGATCTTTCCTCCGGGGGCCAGGTTTCTGTCTCATGGTCCGGGTGCTGGTGGTTCACCATCGAGGTGATGAACGGTACGGAAACCGGATCGTCTTCCGTTACCCCGCCGGGCAAGGACGGGATCGCATCGACATAGGGCAACTTGGCCTCGATGCCCCACTGAATCGTCGGCGGAATTTCTTCCGGATGATCGAAGGCCGCGATGGCCAAAGCGATGCCGTCCGGCGCCTCGAAGGTGAGCGGCGTACCGCATTCCGGACAAAAACCGCGCTTGGCGAAGCTGGAGGACTGGAACAGCTTCGGTTCGGCGCGCGTCCATGTCAGCCTTGCGCCGGCGACGGAAACCAGCGGCTGGTAAAAATTGCCGCTCGCCTTCTGGCACATGCGGCAATGGCAGATCGAGGCTTCACCCAGCACGCCTTCGACGCGAAAACGCACCGCGCCACATTGGCATCCACCGGCATAGGTGGGTTTGTTGTCGAGGCTCATCATGCCGGCCCATGGCAGACGGCTTCGATGTTGTTGCCGTCGGGGTCGAAAACAAACGCGGCATAATAGTGCTCGTGGTAGTGCGGGCGCAGCCCCGGAGCCCCATTGTCCCTGCCGCCCGCAACGACTGCCGCCTTGTGGAAAGCATCGACATCGGCCCGGCTGCTGGCTGCGAAAGCATAGTGACGACCCGGCGCCGACGTCCTGGTCTCGTGAAGCCAGAATACCGGCCGGTCACGGCCGTAACCACCAACCTTGGCACCGCCCGTATATTGCTCGGGCACCATGTAGAGCAGTGAGGCGCCAAGTGGCGCCATCGCCTTGTCGTAAAACGTCTTCGCCGCCTCGAAATCGACGACGGAAATGCCGGTATGGTCGATCATCTCTTCACCTCCCAGGTCGTAACCCGCTCCCCTGTCGCCGGATCCTTGCCATCCTTCAGCTGGATCCCTTGTGCGAGCAATGCGTCACGGACGCGGTCCGCCTCGGCCCAGTTCTTGGCTGCAATGAAGGCGAGGCGCTCCGCTATGGTGTTCGAAACAGCCTGCTCGTCAATGACTCCGGTAGCAAGGCTGAAACCGAGGAATTGCAGCGCCGCCTTGAGGCTTGCCGCTGCGGCATTTCCTTCGGCAGCTTCCGTCGCAAGCTGCGTCAGAACCTGGAAAGACTGATAAGTGCCGAGATCGTCCGACAGTGCTTCGATGATGGCTTGCGGAACGTCGGCTGCCTCGCCGACAGCCAGGTCGGCACCGCGCTTCCATTTGCGCAGCGTGTTCTCGGCTTCCTCCAGCTTGCGGACCGAAAAATCGATCGGTTCGCGATAGTGCGTCATCAGCATGGCAAGGCGCAGCACCTCACCCGGCCATTTGCGGCCGCCGAATGTCTCCGTCTGCAGGAGTTCATTGATCGAGTAGAAATTGCCCAGGCTCTTGGACATCTTCTGCCCCTCGACCTGAAGGAAGCCGTTATGCATCCACACATTGGCCATCACGTCGGTGCCGTGGGCGCAGCGCGACTGCGCGATCTCGTTCTCATGGTGCGGAAAGATCAGGTCCAGGCCGCCGCCGTGGATGTCGAAGACTTCGCCAAGATAAGCCGCACTCATGGCCGAGCACTCGATGTGCCAGCCGGGCCGTCCACGGCCCCACGGGCTTTGCCAGCCCGGCTCTTCCGCGGATGAAAGCTTCCACAGGACAAAATCGCCCGGGCTCTTCTTGTGCACGTCGACGGCGATGCGCGCGCCGGCCTGCTGTTCATCCAGGGGACGCTTGGAGAGCTCGCCATAGTCCGGCATCGACGCGGTATCGAACAACACCTCGCCTTCGGCCGTGTAAGCATGACCGCGATCGATCAGTTGGTGGATCAGGCCGATCATATCGGTCCTGCCGTCGGCGCGCGGTTCCACGAACTCGGTGGCACGCGGCTCGTAGGTCGGTTCAAGACAGCCAAGCGTGGCGACGTCCTGGTGGAACTGGTCCGCCGTCTTCTCGGTTACCCGCCGGATTGCTTCGTTGAGCGACAGCTTTCCGGAGGCGATATCGTTGCCGAAATCACGCAGGGCGCGCGCGTTGATCTTGTCGTCAAGGTCGGTGATGTTTCGGACATAGGTGATGTGCTCGGCGCCATAAACATGGCGCAGCAGTCTGAACAGCACGTCGAAGACGATCACGGGGCGAGCATTGCCTATATGGGCGAAGTCGTAGACGGTCGGGCCGCAGACATACATGCGCACATTGTCGGGATCGATGGGGACAAAATCCTCCTTCGCCCTATTCAGCGTGTTGTAGAGGCGCAAACCCTTCGAACCCTCAGACATTCATCCCCTTCCCGGCCGACCCCGGCCGACGCGCATTTTCGCGCACAATTCAACCCAGCCTGCTGGCCGGGGCGTTGTCCACTCAGAGAGAAAGTTGAGGCGAAAACGTCCAGACCAGCGCGAGCGCTAGCCAATAATGCAGATGCCACAAATGGCGAAAGACGTTCTCATGGGCGGCTTTATCGCGCCCGCCCGTGTTGCCGTCAAGTCGCAACTTTCACCTGCAGGTCGCCCTGACAGGCGTAAACCATTTGAAGAAACTTTTTCTTAAGCATGTGCGTTCAGTGCTATAATATTCGTCGGCGCACGTGGAAAACGCCACGATTTGGTCGGAATCGACCATCATGTGCAGCGCCTTCCAGTGACCTTGACCTTGGGGAAGTCGAAATGCCACGCAGCAAACAGGAAGCCAGTCGAGCGAAACAACCGACACTCGCCAGCCAATACCGGGCAATCGGCCCGGCGGCGGTGGTGGCGGCCTTGCTCCACACGGCTAAGAAGAAGAAGCCCGCGCACAAGATCACTTCGCCACGCGCGGCCTGAACAAACGGTCTGTGGGCGCAGACCGCCGCTGACGAGCCGATGTTCGTTCAGCGCAAGAGACTAGAATAGCGACATCTGATCAGCATCGTCGCCAGCGGGTTTCTTGCGCGCTGGTTTGGCCGGTCCTGGATCGGCCACAAGGTCGTCGGGCGACGCAACGAACCTCTCCTGTATCTCCGGACCCGAATTGGCTACCTTGTTGACGAGGTCCGAGACCGGGATCGCCTCGAAGAACCCCTCCTCGACCGGGCGCAGAAGATCAGCCACAGCGCGCGGCTCCTGGCCCCGGCAATCCAGCCAGCGCGAAAAATTCTCGGGATGGATGACGACCGGCATGCGGTCGTGGATATGGGCGATGTCGGCATTGGCCGAGGTGGTCATGATGGCGCCCGTATCCATTTCGGAACCACCGGGCTCGGCGTATGTCTCCATGAGCCCCGCAAAGGCGACGATACCGCCGTTTTTCGGGCGCACCCAATAGGCCTGCCCCTTCCTGCTGCCTGCCTGACGCCATTCATAAAAGCCGCTGGCCGGTACCAGGGCACGGCGATGACGCATGGCTGTTCGGAAAGAGGCTTTCTCAGTTGCGCTTTCGGATCGGGCATTGATGAGAAGGGGAAACTGACGCGTGTCCTTGACCCAGGTTGGAATCAGCCCCCAGCGAACCAGCATGGAGCTACGGTCGGAACGGTTCGAACCGGGTGCCTTCGGAGCGCCGGAAAGCACCATCGTGATGGGCTGCGTGGGTGCGATGTTGTAGCGCGCCGGAAAGGGCTCGATATCGTCCAGCCCCAGGAATGTCGTGGTCTGGTCAGGCGTGGCGGTCAGGGCAAAACGTCCGCACATGGCGCAATCTCTTCTCTGTCTGGCTTCAAAAGTGGTGGTGGAAGCGCGTGGCTGCAACCGCTAAAGCTCGATTTGGAAGCGCGATCCACAGCCATCGCGCCGTCCGGCGAACAATGGGAAGAGACAGCGAAATGACCCGCAGGCAAACCATACCGTCGGTTTCCGTGGCGGTCGTACGTGGAGACACAGTGCTTCTGGTGAAACGTGCCAAGCCGCCCTCCCGGGGTGTCTATGCCTTTCCAGGCGGCAAGGTAGAGACAAACGAGACCCTGGAAGCTGCGGCGAACCGGGAGCTTCTCGAGGAGACTGGCCTCGGCGCGGCCGATCTGCGTCCGTTGATCGAGATCTTCATCGACGGCTCCGCCGAGGGCCACCCGGTCGACTACCGCCTGACCGTATTCGGCGCCCGCTACATCGGCGGCGAAGCCAAAGCCGACGACGATGCCGAAACGGCGGCCTTCTACACGCTTGCAGAGATGGAAACGATGCCGTTGGCCGGTTCTGTCTTTTCGGTCGCCAGGGACTTGCTGCAGCCGGACAAAAAGCCGTTGGGCTAAGCCCGCGAACGCCTTGCGGCAGACAGATTGTTTGTTCACAAAGGCTTATGATCCGCGCTTCTATGCTTTTCATGCTTGCTCTCGCCGTCCTCGTGGCCGCTCCGGCGCGCCCGGTGACGGCTGCCGAGGCGCCATTCGAGCCTGGGCTGATGCGGCTGGCCGAGGTTCTGGGATCACTGCATTTCCTGCGCAACCTTTGCGGCGAGAAGGGAGATCAGTGGCGCGGCGAGATGGAGAAGCTGCTGGAATCGGAAAACCCCGATCCCGAGCGGCGGGCGCGCTTCATCGCAGCCTTCAACAGAGGTTACCGCTCGTTCGGCAGCACTTACACGCAGTGCACATCTTCTGCCAGCGAGGCGATCAGCAGGTATATGAAAGAGGGCGAGAAGCTCTCGCGCGACATCGCGTCGCGCTACGGCAATTAGCGAGCTGTTAACTTTTTCACCATTGTGGCAGCACAGCACCAAAGTCCTGTGGTAGGAACCTTAATGGGACATTAAAGGGACGGGTCAAGTTTGATCCTCATTTGAAGGATCGCCGCTTGAACAAGGGTGGTAGTTGCGTATGGGACACACAGCCAACGATATCGATGCCCTCGTCAGGGAAGAAAAGCGCCTGACTGCCGTCGAAAGCCATAGCGAAGCATGGGCGGAAGGGCTTTCTGCGGGTATCGAGCCAGATATCATCGCCGAGGCTGCACTGGAAACCGCATTTTGCGAGATGCTGCGCACCAATGGTGAAACCGCAGCCCTTGCCCTGCTCGACAGGATGCGTGAAAAGGTAATTGCCGGGGCGTTCGAGCCTGACCAAGTGCGGCACTGAACCGACGCCCGGCGCCGACTGGCGGAATAGCCTTTCCGCCGCGCGGCGGCATACCGACCGGGTAGGACCCGGCAGCATGGAGAGGCGGCCGTTGAAATCTTCGTCCTTCGACAGACCCCGCGGCCTGGCGTTTGGCGCTGGTTTCCTCGCGCTGGCGCTCGCGACACCTTCCGCGCTGCTCACGACGGCCCGGCCGGCCATCGCTCTCAGCGAAATCAAGTACGATGACGTGCAGGTCCCCGGCAAGCGTCCGCAAATGGGACCAGAAGCCCCCAAACCCGGTACCGTTCCGCTGCCGGATCCGATCCAGACCGTTCCGCCGGCCCAGAAAACAACGCCACCGGGCCAGGACGAGCCCGAACAGGTCGAGCCTGCCAAACCAGGAGAAGGCAGCGGCAATCTCGCACGGCCGCAGATCGATCCCACCGCGTCGTTGCCACCTGTGCAATATGACCTTGCCAAACTGCCGGAACCGGTGCGGCGAATGCGCGACCTGATCATCGAAGCCTGCAAGAGCGGTGATATAGAGAAGCTCCGCCCATTGATCGGCATCGGCGATTCGCTGACACAGCTTTCATTGACCGATATCGAAGGCGATCCTATCGCCTTCCTGAAGGGACTGTCGGGCGATACCGAGGGCCAGGAGATCCTGGCGATCCTGCAGGAAGTTCTGGACGCGGGTTACGTGCAGCTCGACCCAGGCACACCGCAGGAACTTTACGTCTGGCCCTACTTCTTCGCCTACCCGCTGGCCAAGCTAGACGCCAAGCAGCGGGTGGAGCTCTTCAAGATCGTCACCGCCGGCGACTACGAAGACATGAAACAGTACGGCACGTACATCTTCTATCGGGTGGGCATCACGCCACAGGGCCGCTGGACCTTCTTCGTCGCAGGCGACTGACGCAGGGGCCACCTTGATAGGACAAGGGCTGCCTCGCTCACCCAAGGAAGGCTCTGGCGGACTCGATGTCCGCCAGAAAGGCTACTTAGTATCCGCGGCGGCGGTAGTAGCGTTCGTCGCAAGGCGCAGTGAATACCCGACCGTAGCGGTCCTGATAACGGCACATCTCGCGACCGCGGTCGCGCGGTTGCGGACCGCCTGAGGTTGCCAGAACCGCACCAAGCAGCGCACCGGCACCGGCACCGATCAGCGTGCTTTCCGTATTGCCGCCAATCGCCTGGCCGACCAGCGCGCCGCCAGCTGCGCCAAGGGCGGCGCCGCCGGTTGCCCTCTGCTGCTGTGCTGTCTGCGAGCAGGCGGCAATTCCGAGCGTCATCACCAGGGCGGCGGCAGTCGCAAATTTCATCAAATTCATCAGGACATTCTCCATTGGGTCCTTACGGACGTCGGCGCGACCTTACCGATCCAACATGAACGCAGCCTGTCTAAATCCCGCCCCCTGCGACCAATCAACTTGCCTGCGGCGACGGTGGCAGTACGGTTCTAGCCGACAACAGCTTCCGAGAATTCCACTGCCCTGCCCTGCGATGGCGTGACGATCTCGCCCTCCCACATGACGCGGATGCCACGCACGATGGTGCCGACCGGCCAGCCTGTGACTTCCTTGCCGTCATACGGCGTCCAACCTGCCCGCGAGCCTGCCTGCGCATTGGTGATGGTCTCGCGCCGCTTCATGTCAACGACCGTGAAATCGGCGTCGTAACCGGCGGCGATGCGCCCCTTGCGCGCCATGCCGAAGATGCGGTTCGGACCATGGCTGGAAAGATCGACGAAGCGTTCGAGCGTGAGCCTCCCGGCATTGATGTGATCCAGCATGATCGGGACCAGAGTCTGCACGCCGGTCATACCGGAGGGTGAAGCCGGATAGGGTTTTGCTTTCTCGGCCAGCGTATGCGGGGCATGGTCGGAGCCAAGCACATCGACAATGCCCTGACTGATGCCATGCCAGATGCCGTCGCGATGGCGCGGCGCACGCACCGGCGGGTTCATCTGCAGAAGCGCACCGAGGCGGCCATAGTCTTCGGAACTCATGGTCAGATGATGCGGTGTCGCCTCGCAGGTGGCGACATCCTTGTGCTGTTGGAGAAAGGCGATCTCCTCGGCCGTCGAAATATGCAGCACATGGATGCGCGCGCGCGTCTGGCGCGCGATGCGCACCAGGCGCTCGGTGCATTGGAGTGCCGCGATCTCGTCGCGCCAAACCGGGTGCGAAGACGGGTCGTTCTCGACCCGCAGGCCAAGACGCTCGCGCAGGCGGAATTCATCCTCCGAGTGGAACGCCGCGCGACGACGGGTGTTGCGCAGGATCGAGGCCACGCCCTCGTCATCCTCCACCAGCAGGTCCCCGGTGGACGAACCCATGAACACCTTGATGCCGGCAGCGCCCGGGAGGCGCTCCAGTTCGGCCACATCCCCGGCATTGTCGCGCGTACCGCCGACCCAGAAAGCGAAGTCGCAGTGCATGCGCGCGGTGGCGCGCCCGATCTTGTCAGCGAGCGTCGCTTCGCTGGTCGTCAGTGGATTGGTGTTGGGCATCTCGAAGACGGCGGTGACGCCACCCAGCACCGCGGCGCGGGAGCCGGTTTCAAGATCTTCCTTATGCTCGAGGCCCGGTTCGCGAAAATGCACCTGGCTGTCGACGACGCCAGGCAGCACATGCAGGCCGCGACAATCTATGGTTTCTCCAGCGGAAGCGGAACCAAGATCGCCGATCGCGGCAATCCTGCCTCCACTCACGCCAACGTCGCGCTGGCCAATGCCGTCATGATTGACGACGATGCCGCCCTTGAGGATGAGGTCGTAGGTCACTGCCATCCGCTCCGGCCCTTGTGTGGGAATTGCCTGCGGCTTACGTAATGGCTCTTCGAAATGCAAGATCAGGCCCATGCCGACAACTCTTCTCGCAGACCGCGCACTCGTCTCCGTCTCAGGCCCTGAGGCCGAGCACTTCCTGCAGAATATCCTGACCGTCGATCTCGATCCGCTAAGCCAAGACGAAGCCAGGCCAGGTGCACTGCTGGCGCCGCAAGGCAAGATCCTCTTCGATTTCCTGGTCTCCCGCACCGGCGAAAATGGCTTCCGACTGGAGTGCCGTGCCGACATCGCCGATGATTTCGTCAAGCGGCTGATGTTTTACCGGCTGCGCGCAAAGGTCGACATTTCCAAGCAGGAACAGGATGTTGTCGCCGTTTGGTGGCAGGCTGATTCAAATGCCTCGCAAAATGATTCCGCAGCCTCAACCAGTGAATCAAGCGCCGGCGTGCGCGACACCCGTTTCAACTCTCCGGTCCGGCGCTTCTACGAAGCGCCATTGCCTGCGGCGGAGGCTACGTTAGCCGAATGGGAGGCCTTCCGCCTTTCACAGGGCGTCGCCGAAAGCGGTCCCGACTACGCTCTGAACGACGCCTTCCCTCATGACGTCCTGCTCGACCAACTGGACGGCGTCGGCTTCAAGAAAGGCTGCTTCATCGGCCAGGAGGTTGTTTCGCGCATGCAGCATCGCGGCACTGCGCGCCGGCGCGTGCTGCTGGTGGACGCCGCAAGCGCCTTGCCAGCCTCAGGAACAGAACTGACCGTCAACGGCCGCCCAGTCGGCACCCTGGGCTCGGTCTCAGGCACGCGCGGCCTGGCCATTGCGCGCATCGACCGCGTCAAGGCGGCGATGGATTCCGGCCAGGAAATCAGTGCCGAAGGTGTTGCCGTTTCGTTGGCCATCCCCAGCTGGGCGCGTTTCACATTCCCTGAAACCGCAAGTGCGGAGGACGCCTGATGGCGGACCGGGTCGGCGCGCCGCCGCGAGCCTGGCAGCGTATGCTGTCGGGACGCCGGCTCGATCTGCTCGACCCTTCCCCGCTCGACGTCGAGATCGGCGACATCGCCCATGGCCTTGCCCGCGTCGCGCGCTGGAACGGGCAGACCTCCGGCGATCATGCCTTTTCAGTGGCGCAGCACTCACTGCTGGTCGAAGAGATTTTCCGCGCCATCGAGCCATCGGCGTCACCCGCCGCGCAATTGACGGCTTTGCTGCACGATGCGCCGGAATATGTCATCGGCGACATGATCTCGCCGTTCAAGTCGGTCGTCGGTGGCGGTTACAGGTCCTGCGAGGAGCGGCTGCAGCATGCCATCCACCTGCGCTACGGACTGCCTGCTTCCGCAAGCCAAAGCCTGAAAAGGGACATCAAGCGCGCAGACCAGATCGCTGCCTATTTCGAGGCGACGGTGCTGGCCGGTTTCGGGCTCGCGGAGGCGGCGGAATTTTTCGGCCGCCCACGCGGACTGTCCATAGATCAGTTCGACCTCACTCCCAAACCCGCCAAGCAGGTGGAAAAGGCGTTCATGGCTCGGTTCCACAAGATCGAAGCCGGTTTGCGCCAGAGCAACTCCAGGAAAAGCGTGTAACGGTTTTCCGTCCGGAATTGCGTACGAACAGGGAGTTAAAGCGTTTCCGTGAAAAACGGAAACGCTCCAGGTCTACTCAGCCCTCGACGAAGCGCAGGCCAACCACGCCGACAATGATGAGCGCTATACAGCCAAGCCGGAGTGGCGTCGCCGGATCGCCGAACAGCACAATGCCGAGGGTCGCGATTCCAACCGCGCCGATGCCTGTCCAAACGGCATAAGCGGTACCAGCCGGCAGATGGCGCATGGCGAAAGTCAGCACGAAGACGCTTAGCAGTGCGAAAAAGATGCCGCCGACACTCGGCCAGAACCGCGTCCAGCCCTCGGCATATTTCAACGAAACACCCATCGCGATCTCGATGACACTCGCGACAAGAAGCAGCAGCCAAGCCATTCCGGCCCTCCTTTGATGTTCAGATGCAGACCCATGTGTGCTAGCGGGAACCAAAGAGCAATTACGCACCTTTTGGTGCCTATAGGTTTTTGATGGCCGCGCCAAATGTCTATGATTCTGCCTGTTCCGCGCGAGATGCGCTGGAACTGATCGCCTCGAAATGGGCGATGCTGATCCTGCCGGCCTTATCCGAAGGATCGATGCGCAACAGCGCGCTGCTGAGGAAGATCGGCGGCATCTCTCAGAAAATGCTGACGCAGACGCTGAAGGACCTGGAGCGCAATGGGCTGGTGATCAGGAAGGACATGCAGACCGTGCCACCGCATGTCGAATACAGATTGAGTGCCCTCGGCAGCTCACTCAGCGAAGCGCTGATCACGCTGGACCGCTGGGCGGAGCGCCATTCGGGCGATCTCGACGCCGCCCGCGAGCGCTTCGACGCCGACCGAAAGTCTCTTGACTAGCGCCCCTGGCGCTCCAGACGATCCAGGAACCACTGCGTCAGCCGCACCCAGACGTCATCTTTCTCGCCGGTGTCCTCGCAACCGTGGTCGAGGTTGGGATTATCGTTGACCTCGATGACGAAAACACCGTCCTTGGTTTCCTTCAAGTCGACGCCGTAGAGGCCATCGCCGATGCAGCGGGCCGCCTTGACGGCTGTCTGGACCGCATGTGCGGGAGCATCCTTGAGAGTGAAGGTCTTGAAGCCGCCCTCGTCCGGCTTGCCGGCGCGATCATGGTTGACGATCTGCCAGTGCTGCTTGGCCATCAGATACTGCACCGCAAAGAGTGGCTCGCCGCCCAGCACGCCGATGCGCCAGTCATAGTCGGTCGGGATGAACTTCTGCGCAACGAGCAGGTCGGAATCCTCCAGCCACTCGGTCGCCAGTTTCTTCAGCTCGCCGAAATCCTTGCACTTCTTGACCCCGCGCGAGAAAGCGCTGTCGGGGATCTTGAGGACCAGCGGGAACCCAAGCGCGTCTGCAGCCACTTCCAGATCTGAGGGACCGGCGATCATCACGGTGGGCGGCACCGGCACGTCGTTGAAAGCCATCAACTCGTTCAGATAGACCTTGTTGGTGCAGCGGATCATCGACAGCGGGTCGTCGATCACCGGCATGCCTTCCTGCTGGGCACGGCGGGCAAAACGATAGGTGTGGTTGGAAATCGAGGTCGTCTCGCGGATGAACAGCGCGTCGTAGTTGGCGACCCTGGCCAGATCTTTTTTGGTGATCGGCTCAACCTCGACGCCCATCTTCTCGGCTATGCGCGCCCAATAACGCAGAGAAGAGATCGCCGAAGGCGGCAATTGCTCATGCGGATCGACCAACGTCGCGAACGTGTAGCGTGCCGGGATGCGCGCCTTGCTGTCTCGCCATTCGCGGCCGGTGTAGACATCGAGGCATTCGAGAAAGCGCTTCTCCTCCACCTCGGTCATCCGTGCCAGCGGATAGAACCCTATCTTGCGTATCGTCGCCCATTCGCCCGCGTCGGTTATCGCCACTTCCAGCGCCGGTGCACGGAACCAGTCGAACAGCAGTTTGGCGAAACGATCCCAAGCCTTGCCCGGACCGATACCGAAGAAGATGTGAACCTTGGCTGGGAAGACACCGCCGAGATCCTTGCGGCACTTGTTCAGCGCCAGTTCCAGTTCCGGCAGCGCGTGCTCGTAGAGCTTGCGCTCGGAGAGGTCGATCATCGTCTCGACGGTCGGAATGACCTTGTGGCCGCGCGAACTCGCCAGCAGCGACGAGTAATAACCGCGGCTCTGGTAGTCATAGCGGTTGGAAAGATTGATCACCTTCGGGCGTTGGCCGCGAAACAGGCCAGGATGGGCCAGATAGTCGCGATTGGTGATGACTTTGTGCGGCGTTGCCACCTGGTCGAGATCGTTCTGCCTGCCTGTGAGGATGACCCAGGTCATTGTTTCGCGCGCGCTCCAAGAATGATGGCGGCACGCAGGCCGTCGCGGCCGAACTGCGCCATGGAAATGAAGATGTCGTACGGCACCGGAATGTTGGCGGCATCCACTTGCGTTTCTTCCCGCTCGTCCTCGACCCATGGATCGTGGATGAGGATATGGTCGCCATCGTCGCCAATGGCCAGAACCCAGTGGGGGACTTTCTTGCCGAACATCAGGAAGCCGCTGATCAGGACAACAACCAGCTTGCCAGTGGCGATCGCGGCGCGGATGTCTTCGATGGAAAAGGCATTGTAGCGCACCGGGATGCCATACTCCCTGGCACGACGCTGGAAATCGATCTGTGCGAGCTCCATGACACGGCGCTTCTCGACACTGCGCACCGACTGCAGGAACAGCGGTCCGTCGAACGAGACGAAAATCTCAGCCGAAAGTCCGTATTCATAAGCAGCCACCGCCAATCCGAATGGCTCGCAGCCGCCTGGGCCCGACATCATGAAAACAGTCGTTGCTTCCCGCCACAACCGCACTTCCATGACTGGGTCCGGCCTGAAGCCGGTATCGAAATGCGCCATGGTCATCATCAGGCAGCATGGACCGCACGTAAAATCACAGGTCTGCTCATAGAATGGCACAGAGGTAATGACCGGCACATGGCCCCGCAGCATCTTCTCGTAACGCAGTGCGGGTGCGCCATCCTCGTAGTAGTCGCTCTCGCGACCAATCTTGCGATAGCCGGATTGTTCATAGATGCGGATCGCGCGCGCGTTGTCCTCTCGTACTTCCAGGCGCAACATCATGCGATCGTGTTCGAAAGCAGCGTCCTCTGCCGCCTCCAGCAACAGGCGGCCAACGCCCCGCCCGCCGAAATCAGGGCCTGTGGCCAATGAATAGAGCCGCGCGACGCGGCTGCCCTTGCGAAACAGGATGATCGCATAACCTGCAATGTTGCCGCCGCTCTCAGCGATCAGGGTCTCAGCCGTTTCCCGCTCGATGAGCTGGCGGAAGGAACGGCGCGAAATGCGATCGGTTGCAAAGACGGCGTTCTCGATGGCGGCGAGAGCATCGACGTCGGAAGCGCGGGCCGTGCGGACTTCGGCAGGCATGAAGGCTTGAAAAACCTCGGTGCGTGGCAGGAAATGGGCCTATCGAAACATCGAACACGCCGACAGGAAAGCCGACGCATATTCAGCGTTTCGCGCTTCGATTTCGGCTGAATTGTGACAGATTCGACTTGCTTGCCAAGACGTCGAACAACTTCCGCCACCGGAGATATCGAGGGAGCGGGCTCTCCACGACAGTCGCAATCAGGCTCTGACAGACCCTACGAAAAAAGACAGCACAGGGCTTTGCTGCCGGCCGGAGCCGTGCAACCAAGAGATATGGTCACTACCGAACGACAACAGTCCTTGCGCCCCTGGCCGAAATGGCTCGGATGGCTCGGCATTGCCTTCCTCGTTGCTGCCATCCCGGCAGCGTTGGCTGCAATGACGATACCGGCGAATGAATACAAAGCCTTGGGCGTGGATGCTGTGGATTGTGACGGACCGATCTCGGTCTATCTGTTTGCCGTCCCCACACTGTTGATCTATGGCGCCGGCGCGGTTGTGAACGGCCGCTATCTTCGCGACCGGCTTAACCTGGTCTTTGCGATCTTCTCTGCCCTGCTCTGCGTGCTGATAGCCGCCAATATCGCCAGTGCAGTCGGCGAACAGGTGCATGTCGAGCACGATCTCCAAGCCTGCCAATAGCCCGGACCGCCAGCCGTATCGCTCAGACCTTGCTTTCGGCGCCTTCGATCAACTGGCGATAGGCATTGCGGGCAACGGTGGCTAGCCGTTCCTGCGGCAGGACACCGACAACGGCACAACCATAACCCTTGTCGAGCCAGTAGACCGCAGTCGGACCGTTCTTCTCGGCGTAGGTGCCCTTCGCATAGCTGCCGGATTCCGAAGTCACGAAAAGTGAGACGCGATTGCCCTCGGCATCTTCGTAGAGCAGCATCGCCGCCTTGCCCGTACCAGAGGGCAGCAGCCGGCCACCGACCAGTTGGAACCCGTCGGCGGTGAGATCCGGGGTTATCAGTCGCAAGCCGATCCGCGCCGACAGCCAATTGCGCATATGCTCCCCGTCCGAGGCGGGTACCTCGACGGCATGACGCTTCTCGGCTGCATAGACGGTGTAGGCGGCAACCGCCTCCTCGGCGAATCTGTCGGCCGAAGGGTCTTCCACACCGATGCCACGCGAACCGATGACGTAACCACCGCTGCCACCCGTTGCCAGCAGGACCGCAGCTGCGGCAGCCTGCCACCAGCGGGAGCGCAGTGGCGCCCGGGTGCCGGTATCGCCCGCAACCAACTTGGTGAAACGGGACGGAACCGGCTCGTCAAGGATAGCCGACAAGGCGCCGCGCAATGCATCGCGATCGGCATTGAAGCGACTGCTCCTGGCCTTCATCTCCGGATTGCTCTCGAGCCATAGCTCGAAGGCGGTCCGTTCTTCATCGGGCAATTCGTCGTCGAGTGCCAGATGGATGTCCCGTTCCGTGAAATCACGCGCGGTCATTTCTCGACCACCTTCAGCGAGCGGCGGCGCGCGCGATCGTCGAGCAGCGCGCGCAGATCCTCACGGCCACGCGAAATCCGCGACATAAGCGTACCTGCAGGGATACCGAGAATGTTGGCGGCTTCCGCGTAGGAGAAACCTTCGATGGCAACGGTCACGATCGCCGCACGACGCTCGGGCGCAATCGCCTGCAGGGCATCGAGGATTTCCCGGGAGGCGATGTTTTCCACCTGGATCGATGGCACTGTCAGCGCCTCGTCGCCATCCAGTGGCAGCATCGCCATTTCGCCGCGGCGGCTCACCTTGCGCATCTGGTCGATGAAAAGGTGGTGCATGATCGTGAACAGCCATTTCCTCGGGCTTTCGCCGGTTTGCCAGTTATCCAGCCTGGCCAAGGCACGCTCGAGACAGTCCTGGACAAGGTCGTCCGCGGAATCGCGATTGCGCAACAGCGCCCGCGCATAGCGGCGCAAGCGCGGAATCTCGCCAAGGATCGCGGCCTTCCTGTCGTCCATGGGTGGCTGTTCGCCAATCTTTCCCGTTGCCCTGGCGATTGAACGCGCCTTCGCCGGCTAGCGCAAGCGGCGCCAATGCCCGCTCTGTTGCCTTCAGGAACAGAACGAAGCCAGCGAAGGGATTATTCCCGGACCAATTGGCGGGCATCAAAAAATAAGCGCCGCCAGCTCGGGGAGCCAGCGGCGCTGGAGAACCGGCTGATATCAGAACCGGTAGTTGAGACCCATCTTGACGGTGTGGCTCTTCAGATCATCCGTGCGTTTGGCGCCATTGCGCAACGTGTAGTCGACGTCACCATAGTTCACATAGTTGTATTCGACCTTGGCCGAGATGTTGCCGGCGAATGCCTGCTCGATACCACCGCCCAGCAGATAGCCGCCCTCCCACTTGCCACCTGAGGCAACGGTGCCGCCCGGCTTGACCTTGGTCATCGAATAGCCGGCCGTGCCGTAGACCAGTGTCCTGTCGAAGGAGACGCCTGCACGAACCTTGGCGGCACCGGTCCAGGTACGCTTCAGTTCGGCGCCGTCATCCAGCTTGTGCTTGGTTCCCTTGGAGTAGGTGCCGTCGAGTTCCGCACCGTAGACGAATGGGCCGCTCTGGAAATTGGTGCCGACCTGGCCGCCGAACTGCCAGCCGCTCTTGCTCGAAAACGGGTTGGGAAAGCCCGAGGATGAGGTACCCAACTGGCCGCCGATATAGCTGCCCGACCAGTTGTAGGCGGGATCCGAATAGGTCTGGTCGGACACGAGATCGGCCGCTACGGCCGGCACGGCGAAAGGTGCAAGGCCAGCGAACATGACGAGAAACAGATTTCGCTTGGACATGGTTTTAGCTCCGAAAATGATTGAGCTGCGGAGCATTTAGCTCCGCAGCCCGTTGACGGGGCTGACGGCCGGTCGGCGACTGGGGAAGCAATCCGCCGGCTGGGCCCCGTGCACCAGCGCGCTGGTTGCATGGGGACAATGGCCGGCATGGATTACGCCAACATTGCGCAAAGTTTAGCGAAAACAAATATTTATGGGTAATATTTCAGTAAGATTCCTTAAGCATTCCTGAAAGCGGCTACCCCTGCCTGGGCGCCCGCGACAGCAGTCGCTGGTAGAACAATCCGATGCCGATGAGCACGGCACCCAGCCCAATGAAGGAAAGCGCCCGCAACACACCTTCCAGTTCCGACATGTCGAACAGGAAGACCTTCAGCACGGCTATCGCAATCAACGCCGCCGAAGCGACACGCAGCACATAGGAACCGAACCGGACACCAATCACGAGCAGCACGACGCCGAGCAGCAGCCACAGCGCGGAATAACTGTAGGTCTCGATCTGCTCCATGCCGCTCCACAGGCCGATGAACTCACCCTTGAAGAAGCGCCGCACCGACAGGGTTGCATAGGCGAAAGCCAACAGGGCTCCGATCAGGGCAAGCATGGCGGAATACCATTTCGGGCGCTTGCCGCGCGCGTAATATGCCACTGCCCCGGCAGCGGCAGCCGGCAACAGATAGGCGAGGAAAAGCAGATTGAAGACCGGAATCCCGCCCGTCGACTCGTCGGTGAAGAGCGGATTGAGGATGACAAAATGCTGGCCGACTATGGCGAGCGCCGAAACGACACCGACGATCAGCGAACCATAACGCAGCACCGAACTCGGCGAGCGCATGTCGATGCTGATCAAAATGGCGCCTGCGCCGAGAGCTATCAGCGTATAGATCGACTGCTCGGCGAGTGAGACCCGCCCGTCATCGATGACGCCACCATGCATGGCATGACGCACCAGCATCGCCACGCAAAGCAAGGCAAACAGCGCCGCTCCGGCTTCCATGGCAAGGCGTGGGCGGCCATTGGTGGTGCGCGCCAGCTGCCAGGCCGCAAAGCCGAAGCCGAGTGCGGGCACACCGTAACCTGCCAACAGCCAGTTGAAGACTGGTGTTCTGGACAGGAACTCGGCACCGACGATGGTCGGGTCGAAGGCTATGCGCGCAAGAACGGCGACAACGGAGCCGACCGAAAGCCAGCCAAGCACAGGATAGTCTCGCCAACGCGTGGCCAGGGCGGGCACGACGGCAGCCGCGCCCAACAGAACGGTGGTCAGGCCTGAGCCGAAAGCCATATGCAGCAACAGGACGGTTGCGACCCCTGCACCGGCCAACGCGAAGGAAACAGCCAGACCGCCGATGAGCGGAGGTTGTTCGGCCCGCGCGATCCATTCGCCACCGGCAACCAGCACAGCGAGCAACAGCAAGGTAACTGCCGCGTAGACGAAATCCCGATCGATATCGCCGAACGTCACCCAAAGCGACAACACGATCACCAGGGGCACAGCCGCAGCACATGCAGCCCAGGAAGCCGACTGTGCAAGGCTTGTCCCGACATGTCGCCTGGCGCTCCACAGGCCCGTGCCCAAGAACAGCAAACCAAGCACGATGCCGATGCGGACCATCACGGCATCTGCAACGACGGTCACTGGCGTGGTGTCAATGGCCGCGTAGCCTGAAAGGTCGATGGATGTCTCGGCCAACGGCGTGATTTTGAGATAGGCAAAGACGGTTGCCAGGGCGGAACCGTTTAGAACAGGCAATGCCTGCGGCCGAAACGCGACGGTTCCGATCATCGCGGCGACGATCAGGGCTGCTGGCCAGGCACCACCAAGATCAGCGAAACGCGGCTCGGCAAACAACACCAGGCTTGCTGCCGCGACGAAGATCGCCGGAGCGATCGATGTCAGGTCGAAGCCCATCCGCGCCTCGGCCGGGCTGGACTCTGAGCCCAACCAGACAAGGCCAAGAACCGCCAGCACAACGAGGTTGATGAAGACGAGGACACCGAATCCGGGCGTTGGCGCCTCGATCATATAGAGCACGACCCACAAACCGACGCCGGCAAAGGCTGCCGCCATCAGCAGCGACCAGCGACGGATGCGCGCGATGAAACCGGTCGCCGCGAGGACGATCGCCAGATACCCGAACAAGGCCCATGGATTGGGTGATTGAGAAGAGACCAACATCGGCGTCGCCAGCGAGCCGAGCAGTCCGACGCCGGCGAGCGCCTGCCCGTGCACGAGCGCGGCGGCGATCGTCGCGATGCCGATCAACCCAAGCAGCACGAAAGCCGCCGTGGGACCGATGAAGCCGTAAATGCCATGTGCTGCATAAACGGTACCGAACAATGTGAAGGCGCCGGCCGCGGTGAGAATGGCCGGGATGAAGGCACCGGCCGCGCCCTCGACAGGCACCTTGAAGCCGGTGCGGCGGATGAATTCACCGCCGCCGGCCAGAACAAGGCCGAGGATTGCCGCCATGGCTATCCGCACACCCGGCCCGAAGATACCCGCCTCGATGCTGTAGCGGACGAGGAAGAGACCGCCCAAGGCCAGTGCTATACCACCGACCCATACCGCCCAGCGTGTGCCGAGCGCGGTTTCAATGTCCGGCTTCTTCTTCGGTTCTTGCGATTTCGCGGCACCGTCTTCGCCCCTCGGCTCGGACACGGCCTCCTCACCCTGAACCGGGCTTCCCCATGGGCCAGCCGCTGCAATTTCCTGCGTATCCTCCGGTTCGGAGGCCTGAGGAACATCGTCGGGCCCGCCCTCTAGCAAAGCCTCGCTTGAGCTCAGCGGCGATGGCTCGGTCGTGAGCGCCTCCGCGGGCCTGGAGGTCGATCCGGCTGCACCCGGAATGACGAGTTTGCGCACCTCGCCGAGCTCGCGTTCGATCCTGCCAAGCTGCGAGCGCTGTCGAGCCACGATAACAAGCAGAACGACAAAACCGACAATGCTGAAGACATCCACCGAGGCATCCCCCTGAAGCCGCGTTCTACCGTCGCCCGAATCGCCTATCGGGCCGCCAGGTTGGCGACCGAAAAGATCGAGCAGGTTTCGGTACCGAAGGCCAGTAGCCTGCCTGCACTGTCCTTCAGGGTCGCTTCCGATACGGCCAGCGTGCGCCCCTTGTGCATGATCCTGCCCTCGCAAACCACCTCGCCGATGTTCGGCGTGATGGGTCGCATCAGGTTCACCTTGAATTCCGCCGTCGCATAGGCTTCGCCCTTGGCCAGCAAGGTCTGCACCACACAGCCGAGCGCCGAATCGAGCACGGTCGCCGCCCAGCCGCCGTGCACCCCACCCATGGGATTGAGATGTTTTTCGTTGGGCATGCCGCGAAAGACGACGCGCCCCTCCTCTGCCTCGGTGAGGGCGAAACTCAGTTGATACGCCATGGGCGGCGCTGGATACCGACCGTCGATGACACGCTGCAGCAGCTCCAGTCCTGAATAAGCGAGCATGTCGGCATGCGGAATGGTGCCGACGCCCATCGGCGAAATCCGGCCGGGATAGAGTTCAACGGCACTCATGCGGCGGTGTCTCCCTTGGTCGAGCCGTGGGCAGCATGATGCTTGCGCAAGGCGGCAATGAAGCCGGAGCGGGCATCCGGCGGTTCGACGCCACGTGGCTCGTAGACATGACGGGTGAAAAAGAACGATGTCAGCCTGAAGGCTTGCTCCACCGCGAAAAGATCCGCGTTCAGCCCGGCGCCGCGCTGCAGGAACATAGGCAGCGCCAGCATCTTGTCGTGCCAGGGCGCTCCCGCTTCGCGCGACACCGCCCTGCCCGACTTCGGCGAGACATAGGCCAGGTTCTCCTTGGTCCCGGTAGCGGCACATTCGGAAAGGTCGAGACCGAAGCCGAGTTCGTCGAGGATCATGAGTTCAAACCGCGCAACCAACCCGCCGGCAACGTCGGCATCCTCCAGATGGGCAATGATGAGGGCCAGAGTTTCGTAAAGCGCGTCATGTGGGTCGCGCTCCGGCAGAAGCCGGAGATTGGCGGCCAGCAATTGCAAGCCGTAGACGGCGACCGCGCTGTCCATCAAGCGTGCCGCGTTCATTTCGATGGCTTCGGCCTGAAACGTTCCGAGATGCTCGTCGAGTCGGGCATGCCAGATCAGGTCGACCCGATTGCCGGCCTGCAGCACTGGTTGCATCTTGCGTGCGCGGCCGCCGCGCACCAGGCCGAGATGCCGGCCATGCGCGCGCGTCATCACCTCGAGGATGGCGCTGGTTTCGCCATGCTTGCGGGTGCCGAGTATGATTCCCTCGTCGCGCCATTCCATGGCGGGAGATTTGACGCCTTCGGCTGGGAAATCAAGGAGCAGGCAGAAGGCTTCAAATCTCCCGCCAAAACAAACGGCCCGCGGCGAATGCCGCGGGCCGCAAGATATCGACTGGAGGTCGATTAGAAGTTGCGCTGGAAGCGGATGATGCCGCCGAAGCTGTTCTTCTTGTCAGCCTTGGTCCAGCTGCCGAGGTAGCCGGCCTTGCCGTAGCGGCCTTCGTTGACGAAGTCGACTTCAGGCGTGATCACGAAGCCAGGGACGATTTCGTAGGCAACGTTGGCAGCGATTGCGAGGCTGCGGTTGTCGTCATACGAAACCTGAGCATTGAACTTGGTCTTGGAGTCGAACTTGTAGGTACCGCCGCCCCAGACAGCCCAGTTGCCGCCCCAAGGCTTGTACTGGTTGCGGTCGATGTTGTCGTCCGAACCATAACCAGCCATCACGAAGAGGGTGAGGTCGCTGGTTGCGTTCACATCGAGGCGAACCTTGCCAGCCCATTCTTCGTAAGCGCTGTTGTAGGCGACGACGCCGGTGAGCGAACCCCAGTCGCCCTTGTACTTCAGGCCGCCGACCACGTGCGGAACGTAGCTGTCGATGGTGTTGCTGTCGACAGTCCAGGTGTCACCCACGCGCTTGACGCGGGAGTAGCTGCCCGAGCCCTGTTCCAGCGACACGATACCCGAGAAGCCATTGCCGGCATCGAAGGTATAGCTGATCAGGTTGGTGTCCTTGCCGCCGTAGGGGATCAGCGTGTCCTGGATTACGTTACCGGCGTAGCCGATGAACGAATCGAACACCGTTTCGTCCTTACCGACGCGCAGGCCGCCGAGCTGGATCCAGGCGAAGTTCAGCGACACGTTCTTGTTCACGGCGTCGCCGTTGCTGTTGGTGTTGCCGAACTGGAAACGGGTCTCGGTGAAGGTCTTCAACGTGCCGTATTCGGTCTCCTGACCGGTCCAGGTGCGCAGAGCGAAACGGGCATTCTTTGCGTAGGTGTGGTTGCGGTCACCGTCCAGGCGATCGGTGGCGACGGAGCCATCGAACGAGCCGACATCACCGAAGCCGGCGTCATAGCGGATGTAACCACCGACGCGCAGGCAGGTCTCGGTGCCCGGGATGTAGAAGTAGCCGGCGCCGTAGACGTCACAGATCTTGACGTATTCAGCGGGTTCCGGCTCGGCGACCACAACAGCGTCGGCGGCGCGCGCACCGGAAACTGCGAGCAGTGCCGCAGCCGAGCCGAGAAGGAGGCTCTTGATGTTCATTTTGACCTCTCCAGTCAATTTTCAAAAATATGTTTTCAGATTTCTGGCTGAAGGCCATTGCCACCAACCGCCACTCGAAAGGTGACGCCCGAGCGCCCCTTTCTGCCGGGACAATACCCATCGAGTTTTCACTTTCAACGAATATTGCACTGCACAACGGCAGGACAGGACATTCGCCCGCAGCTTGTTGTAAATTTACAACTAACATGTTGATATTTAATGACTTTTGGCACATACGGCACATCGACAAGAATCTGTCATAAAAGACCGGTCATTCGCCGAATAATTTTGTGCCGGCTAAAGAAAATTGAGCACAAGGCAGACTTGCCAAAGGCAGTCAGGCGACCTCGGTCGACGACCCCGCGAAGGCCTCGGCAGCGCGGATGACGTCGCCTGCGTGATCCTTGGCCAGAAGCGAGAGCGGAGCCTCGCCGCCGAACTCCAATGCCGGCCGGATAAGCCACGACCAGGCCGTTCTCGGATGGCCGATGAACCCAAGCACCTCACGAATCCCCGGCACCGGGCGGCCGTCGATGAACTGAGCGAGCGGGAAGACGTGTTTCCTGCCGCCGGTGCGCAGCGCAATCACCTCACCCCGCCGCTGCCAACGATGCAAAGTGGAGCGTGGGATGCGCAACGTTTCTTCCAGATAGGTGGAGCCCGCCACCTGCCCTGCCCACTCCTCGACCAGGACGGACGCCAGACCATTGCGCTGCGACGGAAGCTCCGAGGCAGATTCTGACAAAGGGCTTTCCAGCAAAGTGGCGCTCTCATGCACCGGTCCCCGGCCTTCCGATGCCTGAGCGACATCGACGAGGAGGAGTTTGACGATCTTGGCGGCAAGCTTCGATGGGTTCTTGAGCAGCCGGTCCAATGCCCGGCGCTGGCGCGGAGAGAGAGTGACGATTGCCGCCGCGATGCTGCCGCCGACAAATGCCGAGGCTGCAATGGTCTCCTCGTTGGACGGATCGACGCTGGCTCGCAACACGCGCTGAAGCTCAGCCACCGCAACACGCTCGAGCTCAAGCCGGGAAAGGCCGCCCGTGGTACCGGTAAGTCCATTCATGCGCATCGTTCCGCCGCTGCCCCGACGCAACGAACGCCACCGGGACGCGACGGCTATAGGTGTCGCATATGACAGTTACGCGACAAAGGAACAGCCCGTTAGTGCGGGAAATCCAGCCCCATCTGGCGATAGCGCTCAGGGTCGTCGCCCCAATTTTCCCGAACTTTCACGAACAGGAAGAGATGGACCTTCTGCTCTAGGATTTCGCCGATCTCCTTGCGAGCGGACTCGCCGATTGCACGGATGGTCTCGCCCTTGTGGCCAAGCACGATCTTTTTCTGGCTGTCGCGCTCGATATAGATCACCTGTTCGATACGCACCGAGCCATCTTTCTTTTCCTCCCACTTCTCGGTTTCGACATGGGAGGCGTAAGGCAGTTCCTGATGCAGGCGCAGGTAAAGTTTTTCGCGCGTGATTTCAGCGGCGAGCTGGCGCATGGGCAGGTCGGATATCTGGTCTTCCGGGTAGTACCAGGGACCAACCGGTAAAGCCTCGCCAAGATAATTGAGCAGGTCCTTGCAGCCGGAGCCTGTCAGAGCCGAAACCATGAAGGTGCGCTCAAAAGCAACGCGCTCGTTGATTGCCTTTGTCAACGTCAGCAGCGTCTCCGGTTTCACGCGGTCGACCTTGTTCAGGACCAGTATCTTCGGCTGGCGCACATCGGCCAGCTTGTCGAGAATGGCATCGGCGTCACCCTTGATGCCGCGTTCAGCGTCGATCAACACCAGAACCAGATCCGCGTCCTTGGCTCCACCCCAGGCGGTGGTGACCATCGCAGTGTCGAGTCGCCGCTTTGGCTTGAAGATGCCGGGCGTATCGACCAGCACGATCTGTGCACTTCCGTGGGTCGCAATGCCGCGCACGAGGGCACGGGTTGTCTGCACTTTATGGGTCACGATCGACACTTTGGTACCGACCAACTGGTTGATCAGCGTCGACTTCCCGGCATTGGGCGCGCCGATCAGCGCGACAAAACCAGAGTGGGTTGTCCCTGCGCTCATGTCTGCCGTCATCGCACATTGTCTCCTTCGGCGGCCCATACTCCTTCACGGAGCAGAAGCGCCGTAGCTGCGGCCTGTTCCGCTTCACGTTTTGAGCGGCCGGTGCCCGTCGCCGTTTCCTTGGAGGCAACGCTCACTGTTACGGTGAAGAGCGGGTCATGATCAGGCCCTTCCCGGCTATCGATGCGATACTCCGGGGTTGCGGCTGCCGCCTGGTGCGCCCACTCCTGCAATTCGGTCTTTGGATCGCGTCTGGCGGCACCAACAGCTTTGGCGCGCGGCCTCCAATAGGAGTGGATAAAGCGCCTGGCTGCGTCGAGCCCGTCGTCGAGATAGATGACGGCAATCAGCGATTCAAGCGCATCGGCGCGCAGGTTGACCCGCTTGCGTTCGGCGAGGTTGCGGACCTCGCTACCCGCCCGGATCAAATCGGCCAGTCCGATCTCATCGGCAATTTGCGCCAACGTTTCGGCGTTGACCAATGCATTCAGCCGCACCGACAGCTCGCCTTCGGGTGCGTCCGGAAAATCGGCCAGCAGCATATCCGCGACTGCAAGGCCGAGCACCCGGTCGCCCAGGAATTCAAAGCGCTCATAGTCGACCCCGGCATGGCTGCCGCGAGCACTGGCATGTGTCAGCGCGCGCTGCAAACGTTTGGGATCGCGGAAACCGTGACCGGTTCGACTTTCCAGGACGGCAGCCAATGCCTCGGGAGTTAAACGCTTGGGCGCCGTCATCTGTCAGTGGACGAAGGAAAAGAGGCGCGACGGACGCATCTCGGACGGCCACTTCCAGATTTCGAGCGGGCTGGCACCGCCGGCGATCGAGAAGAAGATGATGTTGGCGCGACCGACAAGATTGTCCGCAGGCACATACCCGACACTGAACCGGCTGTCGCTGGAGTTGTCGCGGTTGTCACCCATCATGAAATAATGGCCTTCCGGCACGACGAATTCGCGTGTGTCGTCGCCGATGCCGTTTGGCGTCAGGTCGAGCGTGTCGTAGCTCACCCCGTTCGGCAGCGTCTCGCGGTAGACGTCGACAGGCCCGTTCTTCTCGGTGATATCGGGGTTGTCGATCTGTCCAACCTTGGTGCGCGGCACGCCGACGCCATTGATGAAGAGCTGGCCGCCCTTCATCTGGATCTTGTCGCCCGGCAGGCCGACGACCCGCTTGATGTAGTCGACGGATGGATCCGGTGGGAACTTGAAGACGACCACGTCGCCGCGGTTCGGTTCCGAACCCCAGATGCGACCTGAGAACAGATCTGGTCCAAATGGCAGCGAATAGCGCGAATAACCGTAGGCCCACTTGGTGACAAAGAGATAGTCGCCCTCCAGCAAAGTCGGCCGCATCGAACCGGAAGGAATTGAGAAGGGCTGGAAGAACAAGGTACGAATGACAAGCGCCAGAAGCAGAGCCTGCACGATAACGCTTACGGTTTCGCCAAGTCCGCCGCTTTTCTTTTCTGATTTGTCAGCCACGCTCATCTCATCCTCGCTAGAGCACCGCGCGCTTGTTCGGACGCACAGGGAACGCTCTAAAACTTTATCTACACATCCTTCTTGCCGAAAATCGATTCCGACTTTCGGGCTGATGCATTGTCCCGCCGTTCATATACGGGGTCACCGGCTGCCGGGCAACGCCGTTGTCTTGTCGGACAACGTCAATAACCCCTCCAGCCTCCATCACTGTGGCGCTTCTGCGACCGGCAGTGCCTCGATGATCACAAAGGCTTGAGCAAGCGGAAAATCATCGGTGATCGTGAGATGGATCACGGCGTGATGGCCGAAAGGCAGAAGCTTCCCGAGCTGGACTGCTGCGCCACCGGTCAAAACCATGGTCGGCTTGCCACTCGGCAGGTTGGCTACGCCCATGTCCCGCCAGTAAACACCCTGCGCGATGCCGGTTCCCAAAGCCTTGGCACAGGCTTCCTTGGCGGCAAACCGCTTGGCGTAGGAGGCTGCGCGGGCTCGGCGGCCTTCCGACCGGGCCTGCTCGACATCGGTATAGACCCGCTTGACGAAACGTTCGCCATGTCGCTCAAGCGACTTCTCGATACGACGGATGTCGATCAGATCGGAACCGATACCGATGATCATCGTGTCGCCGAACCCAAGGCATCAGCGCCTGATACCCGATGATGCGTGGCCCTTTCGGCAAGCCGCCGGCGTCGACGCTCGCGAAACGCCGTCATCCCCCAACGCGTAAGCCCATAAGCGACAACGCCGGTGAGCAGACCAAGTGGAACTGCGCCGATAGTCATCGGCTTCAACACCGGTTCCCAAAGCTGCGACAGGCTCAAATGCTCCATCATGGCACCGAGATGCTCCGGCACCCCCTTGCGTGGCAGGTGCTGGTGCAAAATCAGCTTGCCGGTCTCCCAGGACGCACCCCACAGAAACGGCATGGTCAGCGGATTTCCAAGCGCGGTACCGATGGCGGCGGCGACCAGATTACCGGCGACCAGCCAGCATACGGCCGCAGCAACAACGAAGTGCAGTCCAAGCGGGAAGAAAGACGCAAACACGCCCGCCGCCACCCCGGCGGCAACGGCATGCGGCGATGCCTCCAGCCGCACGATGCGCCTGGCATAATAGCGCAACGACCGCGACAACGAGCGGCGCGGCCATAACCACACCCGCAGGCGTTCACCAAGACTTTCCGCTTTTCTTCGCTTGAACAACATGTCGATCAGGCCAACCCCACACGGACCAATCAGAGCGTGCGACTGCCCGGCTTCACCGGCGGAATCGCGGCCAGCTCGGGGGGCAACTGATCGGCAGGATACGCCGGAACCTCATATTGCGCGAGTGCAATCAGCGGCACGCCGACGTCGGTCTTGCCGGCCGAACGATCGATGATGCAGGCGGCTGCCAGCACCTCGGCACCGAGATCGCGCAGGCATTCGATCGTCTCGCGGATGGACAGGCCGGTCGTGACGATGTCTTCCACGATGACGACGCGCGCGCCCTTCTCGATGTCGAACCGGCGCAGTCTGAACACACCCTGCTCGCGCTCGACCCAGATCGCCGGCACGCCAAGATGACGCGACGTCTCGTAGGCAGGGATCAGACCACCTACGGCAGGACCGACGACATAGTTGATCGGTCCCCCTACCTCGGCGCGGATCTTGTCGGCCAGCGCCTTGCAGAGGCGTTCGGTCTTGTCCGCATGCATGAACACGCGCGCCTTCTGCAGGAAGGTCGGGCTGCGCAGGCCCGAGGTGAGGATGAAATGACCTTCGAGCACCGCGCCCGCCGAGCGAAAGATATCAAGCACTTCAGCCGTGTTCATGCCTTGCGGCTCCAATCATCCGTTGACACGCCGCGCATCGCTGACGCTCGAGTTTTCCTTGAGCTGCGACAGCAGCCGGTTCAAGTGCTTCAGATCCCAGACTTCCAGGTCGACCAGCATTTCGGTGAAGTCGGGCGCCGTGCGCACCATCGACAGCGTATGGATGTTGGCATCGTTTGACGCCACGACCTGCGCGATATCAGCAAGAGAACCCGGCGCATTGATGGCCGTCACCGAGATGCGCGCCGGAAACCGCTCCCGGTTGTTCTCGTCGATATCCCAGCGCACGTCGATCCAGCGCTCCGGCTGATCATCGAAGGCGGTCAGCGACGGCGACTGGATCGGATAGATGGTGATGCCGGAGCCTGGCTGGATGATGCCGACGATGCGATCTCCGGGAACCGCGCCTTCAGGCGCGAAGCGCACTGGCAGATCGCCGCGCACGCCGCGGATCGGCACCGCCGCATCGTCTCGCGGCTGTGTCTTGTCGCGGCGAGCGGCGCGCCCCGGCATCTGGAACAGCATGCCGGCAGCATTGCGGATGCGCGACCAGCCTTCTTCGCGCTGCTTCGGCGCGACTGTGACGCGCTCGTCCTTGTAGTCGGGAAACACGGCTTTCAAGACATCCGCCGAAGCGAGCTCACCACGCCCGACGGCGGCCAGAACGTCCTCGATATCCTTGCGTGCCAGCCGGTGCAGCACCGGCTTCAGGTTTTCCTTCGAGAAGGTTTTGCCACCACGCTCGAAGGCGCGTTCGAGGATACGCAGACCAAGCCCCGAATATTGCTTGCGGATGGCGTTCTTGGTGGCGCGGCGAATGGCAGCGCGCGCCTTCCCCGTGACCACGATCGATTCCCAGGCCGCGGGTGGCACCTGCGCCTTCGAGCGGATGATCTCGACCTCGTCGCCATTCTTCAGTTCGGTCATCAGCGGCATCACCCGGCCGTTGACCTTGGCACCGACGCAGGTGTCTCCGACATCGGTGTGGACGGCATAGGCGAAATCGATCGGCGTCGCGCCGCGCGGCAGCGCGATCAGCATGCCCTTCGGGGTGAAACAGAACACCTGGTCCTGGAACAGTTCCAGCTTGGTGTTCTCCAGGAAATCCTCCGGATTGTCGCCTTCGGCCAGCTGCTCGATAGTACGGCGCAGCCACGCATAGGCGTTGGTCTCCTTGGAGATGATGTGTGTGCCGTTGCTTTTGCCAGCGGCATCCTTGTAGATCGAATGGGCGGCGACGCCATATTCCGCGATCTTGTTCATTTCGCGCGTGCGGATCTGCAATTCGACACGCTGGCGCGAAGGACCGACAATGGTGGTGTGGATCGACCGGTAGTCGTTCTGCTTCGGCGTCGAGATGTAATCCTTGAAGCGTCCGGGCACCATCGACCATGTGGTATGGATCAGGCCAAGCGCGCGGTAGCAATCCTCGACCGTGTCCATCACGACGCGAAAGCCGAAGATGTCCGACAATTGTTCGAAGGACAGTGCCTTGGCTTCCATCTTGCGGAACACCGACCACGGCTTCTTCTGGCGGCTTTTGACGCTGGCCTTCATCGCATGCTTGTCGAACAAAGCTGAAAGCGCGTTCTCGATCTCGGTCAGCACGCCCTTGTTGCGTTCCGATATTTCGGCGAGCCGCGCGGTTACCGTGCGATAGGCCTCCGGATTGATATAGCGAAACGCGATCTCCTCGAGCTCCTCGCGCATGCCCTGCATGCCCATGCGTCCGGCCAGCGGCGCATAGATCTCCATCGTCTCCTCGGCGATGCGCAGACGCTTGTCCTCGCGCATGTGGTCGAGCGTGCGCATGTTGTGCAGGCGATCGGCGAGCTTGACCAGGAGAACGCGCACATCCTCGGAAATCGCCAGCAGAAGCTTGCGCAGGTTTTCGGCCTGCTCCGCCTTCTTGGAGACGAGGTCGAGCTTTTTCAGCTTGGTCAGGCCCTCGACCAGCTTGCCCATGTCGGGACCGAAGAGCTCATCGATCTCGGCACGCGTGGCGGTGGTGTCCTCGATCGTGTCATGCAAGAGGGCAACGGCAATGGTTGCCTCATCCAGATGCATGTCTGTGAGGATGGCTGCGACTTCGAGCGGATGCGAAAAATAAGGATCGCCAGAAGCACGCTTCTGGTGGCCATGCTTCTGCATGGCATAGACATAGGCCTTGTTGAGCAGCGCCTCGTTGACGTCCGGCTTGTAGCGCTGGACGCGCTCGACAAGCTCATACTGACGCATCATGGGCGGATTCTCGCAACGCTGAAATGAATCATGCGCCGCTCGCCGAGCGACGCATGTCACAAATAGCCACGAAAACTATGGCGCGAAAGGGCTTAAGCCCCGCCGGCTATCAATAATCGTCGTTCTTTTCCGGAGCAACCAGGCCTTCGATACCGGCCAGCAGATCCTCTTCCGACATGCGGTCGAAAGTGATGTTCTCTTCCGGCTCGTCGGCGTCGGCCGCAACAGCGGTTCCGGTCTGATCGGTAATCGCCTCGGCTTCCGGTGCTTCCGGCTCGTCGACCTCGACATGTTTCTGGAGCGAATGGATCAGGTCTTCCTTCAGGTCGCCCGGCGAGAGCGTCTCGTCGGCGATCTCGCGCAGCGCCACGACCGGGTTCTTGTCGTTGTCGCGCGGCACGGTGATCATCGCACCCTGGCTGATCTGACGGGCGCGGTGACCGGCCAACAGCACCAGCTCGAAGCGGTTGTCGACCTTGTCGATGCAATCTTCAACGGTTACGCGGGCCATCCGATGCCCCTTTCATGCTCTTGATCTATTGGAAATCTGGCGGGCTCCATAGCCCGAACCGGCCTGGAATACAAGCGCGGCGCGCCTCAAGCACCCACCAGGTCTGTCTGCGATCACAATTTCTTGCTCAATCCCTGGCTACCCTTGGAATGCCATCATCCGGGCGTTATTTCCAAAAGAATAGGGGCTTGGCGGTTTTCTTAAGAAACCTTGCCAGACGTACTTATCGCATTGCCTATTTTCAAGAAGGATATTGCCATGTTCGACCCACGCGAAAAGATCGCTCTTTTCATCGACGGCGCCAATCTTTACGCCACGTCCCGTTCCCTCGGCTTCGACATTGACTACCGTAAACTTCTGGCCAGCTTCCAGAAGCGCGGCTATCTCCTGCGCGCATATTATTACACTGCGCTGGTCGAGGATCAGGAATACTCCTCGATACGACCTCTGATCGATTGGCTCGACTATAACGGCTTCAAGGTTGTTACCAAGCCAGCCAAGGAATTCACCGACGCTGCAGGCCGCCGCAAGATCAAGGGCAACATGGACATAGAACTGACCGTGGATGCGCTGGAACTCGCCGATGTCGTCGACCACTATGTGCTGTTTTCCGGTGATGGAGATTTCCGCACCCTGGTGGAAGCCCTGCAGCGGCGTGGCCGCAAGGTCTCGATCGTTTCGACCATGGCTTCCCAGCCGCCAATGATCTCGGATGACTTGCGCCGGCAGGCCGACCATTTCATCGACCTGATGACCTTGAAGAACGAGGTTGGCCGTGATCCGACGGATCGTCCGGTCCGGCGTGCCGAACCAGCGGCCGCCCAGGATGATGACGACGACCAGTATTGATGATGGGGGCCGGCAGATGGTAGCACCGAGGCATGCTTGTCTCCGCCGAACCCGATCACGACTGTCCGCTTTGCCCACGCCTGCACGACTTCATTGCCGCTTGGCGTGAACGCGAGCCTGACTGGTTCAACGGTCCCGTGCCGGCTTTCTTGCCCAAAGGCAGTGCACCGGACCGACGAGAAGACAGTGTACGTCTGCTGATCGTCGGCCTGGCACCTGGCCTGCGTGGTGCCAACCGGACCGGACGGCCTTTTACCGGCGATTATGCCGGTGACTTGCTCTATTCAACGCTGATTGCCCATGGATTTGCTCGCGGACGCTTCGAGGCACGGCCGGACGACAGCCTGGAGCTTGTCGACACAGCCATCGTCAACGCAGTGCGTTGCGTGCCGCCGGAGAACAAGCCGACCGGCCCGGAGATCGCGACCTGCCGGACCTTCCTCGTCCCGACAATGGCACGCTTTCCGAATCTGCGTGCCATTCTGACGCTGGGGGCGATTGCGCATCAGTCGACCGTTCGAGCCCTTGGACTGCGCGTCGCGGCCTTCCCGTTCAAGCACGGCGGCAACTATGACACAGGCAAAATCCAGCTGTTCTCCAGCTATCATTGCTCCCGCTACAACACGAATACCGGCGTGCTCACGACGGAGATGTTCATGAAGGTGTTTTCAGACATCAGGGCAGCACTGGGTCCGGCATAAGCTGCACTGCCCAACAACGCGAGCAGTTTCTTCGGCAGACGTCTAGCCGCGCTCCTTGAGCAGCCTGCCCTTTTCGCGGGCCCAGTCGCGCTGCTTTTCCGTCTCGCGCTTGTCGTGCAACTTCTTGCCGCGCGCCAGACCGAGCAACAGCTTGGCCCTGCCCTTGTCGTTGAAATAGATCTTGAGCGGAACCAGAGTCATGCCGTCGCGCGCGACGCCCTGCCCCAACTTCGCGATCTCGCGCTTGTTGAGCAGCAACTTGCGCCGCCGCCGCGGCTCATGGTTGAAACGGTTGCCCTGCAGATATTCCGGAAGATAAGAGTTGATCAGCCAGATGCCGCCATCCTCCACCGAAGCGTAGGATTCCTGGATATTGGCCTGGCCCTGACGCAAGGACTTCACCTCGGTACCGGTCAGCACCAAGCCAGCCTCGACCGTGTCGAGCACCTCATAGGAAAAACGCGCCTTGCGGTTTTCCGCGGCGGTCTTGTTATTGGGGTCGGCTTTCTTCACCTGGTTCATGGCATTCAATTTCAATCAACTGTCGGCGCGCCACGGCAGGCCCTGCCACCCGAGACGCGTCGGAAAAGAAGCCATCAAATGGCAATGCGGGTCGAATTCCGCAAGAGCAATTCCAGGAAAAGTGTGCAACGGTTTTCCGTCTGGAATTGCGAAAAAACAAAGAGTTAGAGCGTTCCCGCATTTCCGTGAAAAACGGAAACGCTCTAGACCCGTGACAGCCTAGTTCAAGAGACCCGCAAATTTCATCGCCGCGTCGATCTTGGCTGCAGTGCTCTCCTCAACCGTCATAAGCGGCGAGCGCACAGCATTCTCAACACGACCAAGCCGCGAAAGCGCATATTTGGCGCCCGAAACGCCTGGCTCGACGAAGATGGCCTTGTGCAGCGGCAGCAACCGATCCTGCAGTTCCAGCGCGCGCTCCTTGTCATTGGCAAGCGTAGCTTCCTGGAACTCGGAGCACAGGCGTGGCGCAACATTGGACGTGACCGAGATGCAGCCGACGCCACCATGCGCATTGAAACCGAGCGCCGTCGCATCCTCGCCCGAAAGCTGGATGAAGTCCTTGCCGCAGGTAGCGCGCTGTTCGGACACGCGCTCGATCTTGCCGGTGGCATCCTTCACGCCAACGATGTTTTTGAAATCATTGGCCAACTGCCCCATCGTCTCCGGCATCATGTCGATCACCGAGCGCGGCGGGATGTTATAGATGATGATCGGAAGCCTGGTGGCCTTCGCGACGGCAGCGAAATGCTGGTAGAGGCCGCGCTGGGTCGGCCGGTTGTAGTAGGGTGTCACCACCAGGGCAGCGTCGGCACCGGCCTGCTCGGCGAACTGCACCAGACCAACCGCTTCTTCGGTGTTGTTGGAGCCGGCGCCCGCCACTACCGGCACGCGGCCGTTGGCGACCTCGATGCAGGTCTTCACAACATGACGATGCTCTTCATGCGACAGCGTCGGAGATTCGCCCGTGGTGCCGACCGGAACCAGCCCGCGGGTTCCTTCTTCGATCTGCCAGGCAACAAGCGCGCGAAAGGCTTTCTCGTCGAAGCGCCCGCTCTTTTCGAACGGTGTCACGAGCGCAGTCAGCGAGCCTCTCAGCATGTCTTCAAACTCCACGGAACCCAACGGTTTCCAAGCTTCTTTTTCAGGGTATCGATCGAACCAGGCCGATCCTGAACGGCTCTAGCCCATCGAAAGGCCGGGCACCATAGTCTCGACACTGTTCTGGGGCAAGTAGAGCCGGCGCGGAAGACGGCAAAGGAAACGGAACCAATAACCTTTCTTTTATCGGCTTCGCGCAAGCGACTGCTGGGGTTTCAACAATCCCAACCTATGTCCTATGTGTAGCGCGTCCACACCTTGAACAGACCGGAATCATGACCGCCAGACGGCTCTATCGTTTTGCAATCCTTGGAGCGATCGTGTTGCTGGCGCCGGCGATCGCCATCGGCAGCGGCATCGACAAGCGCCTGTCCGATGCGCTGCCGATGTTTCCCGTGCCGAACAAGCAGGATCTGCCGGCTTTCAATCCGATGCAGTTGAAGATCGGTCTCGACGCGCTTGCGGCCAAGGATTTTGACGGCGCGCGCGCAGCCCGCGACAAGCTTCCGGTTTCCTCGCTCGACCATCATATCCTTGCGTGGGCCATCGCGCTCTATGGCGGCGACAGGGTGCCATCGGGTGAAATCGCCGCGGCCTCCGAGTTGCTTCCCGGCTGGCCCGGCATGGCAACGCTGCGCAGGAACAGCGAGCGTGCGCTCGTCCGGGAAAATCCAGGCGCGGACATCGTCATCAAGGCTTTTGACGGCAGTCAGCCGCAAACGGCCGAGGGCATCATCGCGCTCTCCCGCGCCTATGTCGCCAAAGGTGACGTAAAGGCGGCGCAATCCGTGCTCTCCCCGTTCTGGCGCACGGAAAAACTGGAGGCCAAGGACGAGACGACGATCATCAACGAGTTCGGCCCAATCATTCCAACGGCGGACCATCGTTATCGCATGGAGCGCATGTTCTATGCAGACCGGGTCGGCTCGGCTCAGCGCGTCGCCATGCTGGCCGGCGCGAAGGAATTGGCCGATGCCTGGGCGGCCGCCTCGGAAGGTGACAAGAACACCCCGAAACTGCTGGCCGCGGTTCCGACGGAGCAACGCTCCGCAGGCTACCTGTTTGCCGAGGCGGAATATCTGCGCAAGCGCAAGAAATTCAACGACGCGGCGGCGTTGATCCTGAAGGCTCCCACCGACCGCGCCGCACTCGTCGACCCCGACGCATGGTGGGTCGAACGGCGCGTGCTTTCGCGCGAACTCGTCGACAAGGGCGACATGAAGACGGCCTACCGGATCGTCTCGACACATATGGCGGAAAGTCCGACCAATGCTGCCGACGCTGAGTTCCACGCCGGCTGGTACGCCCTGCGTGGCCTGAAAGATCCGGCCAAGGCGGCTGAGCATTTCTCCCGTATTGCCAATCTTGCCCAGGGCAACCTTTCGCTCTCGCGCGCCTACTACTGGCTTGGCCGGGCCGCTGAAGCCGGCGGCCCGGGCGATCCCAGGGAATATTTCATGAAAGCCGCGGCATTCGGCACGACCTTCTATGGCCAATTGGCCGGCGAGCGCGTTGGCAGCCGCACGCTCAACATTACCACCCCACAGCCCAGCGACTTAGACCGGCAAAGTTTTTCGAAGCGGGAAGCGGTTTCGGCCATCGGCCGGCTGCAGGAAGCAGGTTATGAGCGCTACGCAAATACACTCTATGTCGATCTGGCCGGTCAGTTGACCAGCCCCGGCGAGGTGGCTTTGCTTGCCGAGATGGCCGGAAAACGAGGCAATCATTTCCTTGCATTGAGAATCGGCAAGATCGCGGCGGCGAATGGTGTCAATGTCGGGGCATTGTCGCATCCGATCGGGGTCATTCCCGAAACCGCGAATATTTCCGGCTCCGGCAAGGCGCTTGCTTATGCCATTGCGCGTCAGGAAAGCGAGTTCAACGTCAGTGCGGTCTCCCGCGTTGGCGCGCTCGGCCTGCTGCAATTGATGCCCAGCACAGCCGAACAGCTGGCGAAAAAGGCCGGCATGGCATTTTCAGAAGCCAAGCTCACCACCGACCCAGGCTACAACGCGACGTTGGGTGCGGCCTTCCTCGGTCAACAGCTCGACCGCTACAACGGCTCCTATGTGCTGACCTTTGCGGGCTACAATGCCGGACCACGCCGGGCCGACCAGTGGATCAAGCGCTATGGCGATCCCCGCGGCAAGGACATCGACACGGTCGTCGATTGGATCGAACGGATCCCCTACGCCGAAACAAGAAGTTACATCCAGCGCGTGATGGAAAACTACGAAGTCTACAAGATGCGCATCTCGGGCGAATTCGATATCGTCGGCGATCTCGTCAACGGACGAAAATAGACGGCAAAAGCCCCGCTTCCTGTTCGCTGAAACGTCGTCCGATTTCATTCAGAGAAACCCGATTTGACGCCGCCCTTCCTCGCCTGTAGCCCTTGCAAGGTGGCACTGCGGGAAGGAGCCAGGCGTGACAGCAGGTTTTTCCGATTTTTTCTATTCTTCTGCGGATGGTCTGAAACTGCACGCCAGAATCTACGGCGAACAGAATCACGGCAGCCTGCCGGTCGTGTGCCTGCCAGGCCTGACCCGAAATGCGCGGGATTTCCATGAACTGGCGCTTTATCTGTCCAACGAAGCCGGGGCACAATGCAAGGTTGTTTCATTCGACTATCGTGGGCGCGGCCAATCCGCCTATGACACCAATGTCGCCAATTACACGGTGGGCGTCGAAGCCAACGACATTCTGGCGGGCCTCGATCAGTTGGCTATCAAGCAAGCCGCCTTCATCGGCACCTCGCGTGGCGGCCTGATCATCCACGTTCTGGGGATGTTGAGACCCACGATCCTGAAGGCGATCGTGCTCAACGATGTCGGGCCGGCGCTCGAAATCGCTGGGCTGGCCCATATCAAATCCTATCTCGAGAAGGCGCGAAAACCCCAAAATCTGGCGGAAGCCGTCGAAGCTCAGAAGGCGGCTCACGGCCAGGACTTTCCTGCCCTGATCACAGCAGACTGGGAGCGCATGGTCGCCGCCGTCTATCGGGAGGAGGATGGCAAGCTCGTTCCCGACTTCGATCCAAAACTGGTCGAGACGCTGGCTGCCGTCGATCTGACGAAACCGCTGCCGTCCCTCTGGCCGCAGTTCGAAGCACTTGGCAAGGTGCCGACGTTGGCTGTTCGCGGCGCCAACTCAAGGTTGTTGTCGGAAGAAACTCTGCAGGAAATGGCGCGCCGCCACCCGAGGCTGCAGACCGTGACCGCGGCAGGCCAAGGTCATGCTCCCTTCCTGGAAAACGGCGAACTGCCTGGAACCATCGCCAATTTTATCGACGCCGCGGAACGGCAGCCGTGATCTTATGAACGCGAACGAGCATCGAACTCGTTCAGGCGCGTTTCTTGTCCTCGGATTTGGCTGAAGTCGGGTTCTTCTTCGCCCGCGGCTTGCGCGGCTTGACTGCAACACTCTCCAGAGGAGACAGGTTCGCGCCGTCGGCAGGCGCCGTGGGCCGGGTTTCAAGCACGGCAACGCAGCTATCGAGATCATTGGTCGCGAGGTGCGCATAGCGCATCGTCATCTGCAAGGTCTGGTGACCGAGCCACATCTGCACGCGGCGAATGTCTATACCCCCCTGGACAAGCCGGGAGGCACAGGTGTGGCGCAGGATATGCGGCACCACCTGTTCGTCGGCGCCGAGACCAACTTCCGTCTTCGCCTCGTTCCAGATCTGGCGGAACTGCGGTTGGTTCAGCATGGCAAACGGACCTTTCGGCCGCCGGCCCTCACCTGAAAAAGCAACGACTTCCCGTGCACGCAGGGTCAATGGAATGGTGCGGCTGCGGCCCGACTTGGTAATCCAGAAGCTGACACGTGTCGGCTGCAGGTCGTTCCAGATCAGCCCGAGCGCCTCACCGAGACGACAACCGGTATCGACAAGGAAAATGGAAAGCCGGTAGGCGTCCTCGCTGCGGCTGCGAATGGCCGCGAACAATCGTGCTTCCTCGTCCTTTTCGAGGAAACGGATTCGCCCTGCCCGCTCCTTCTGGCGGCGGAACTCGGGCAAGCTGTGGATATCCCCCATTTTATGAGCCTTGCGCAGCAATTTGCTCAGCGCAGCCATCTTGCGATTGATGGTTGCGTTGCTGTTGCCACGTTGGCGCAAGGTACCGATCAGGGTATCCAAGGTGCCTTGGTCGAAAGCACTGAAGCGTTCGCCAAGCAGAATCTCGTCTATCTCGCCGATGAACGAACTGACATTGTATTTATGCCGTCCATCATCCCACAATATGTCGCGATATGCTGAGAACAGCTCACTGAGCCGATAGGATTTTACCTCTCGTATATTGCCGGTACTGTATTTTATCCGGACATTCTGAGACGTAAATGCAGCGAATCGATCGGAGAGCATGCTCTCCTGCAGCGCGTCTTGAGACATCTTTTTGCCACACCCCCTGTGGATGCGCAAAGGCTTATCCACAAGGAGACATCCTTTCAAGAGAGCAATTTGCGTAAATCTCATTCCGAAATGATCGGAATCCCTTCGAGACTACCGACAAACTTGCTTCCAGTTACCGTTCCACCCCCTGTTTCCGTCTTTGTTCCCAAGCCCAACGTCAAACAAAAGAACCCGGGCGCAGAACGCCCGGGTTCGATAGATGGCTAAAGAGACAGCATCTCTTAGAAGTCGCGCTGGAAGCGCAGGATGCCGCCGACGCCGTCATCCTTGACCGAACGCCAGTCGCTGACGGCCTTGTTGTAGTAGTCAACTTCAGCCGTGATGGTGAAGCCCGGGACCAGCTGATGGGCCACGTTGGCAGCCAGACCGAAGGTCTTTCCTTCGTCATACGACGCCTGGATGTTGAACGAAGTCTTCTCGTTGAACTTGTAGGTGCCGCCGCCCCAGACAGCCCAGTTGCCATCCCAAAGCTTGTAGAAGTTCTTGCCAACATTGCTATCGGTGCCATAGCCGGCCATCACGAACAGATCGATCTGATCGGTTGCCTTGACATCCAAGCGAACCTTGCCGGCCCACTCTTCCCAAGCGCTGTTGTACGCGACAACACCGGAGACACCACCCCAGCCCTGCGTGTACTTAGCGCCGAGCACGATATGGGGCACGTAGCTGTCGATCGTGTTGGAGGCAACGCCCGGAACCCAAACGCCAGCTGCATTCTTCGCAACCGTGGCATATGCACCCGAGCCCTGCTCGAGCGAGACGATCGCCGAGAAGCCGTTGCCGGCATCGAAGGTATAGCTGATCAGGTTGGTGTCGAATTCGCCGTAAGGAACGATCGTATCGTCGATGACGTTACCGGCATAACCCTGGAAGGTATTGAAGGCCGACTCGTCCTTACCGACGCGCAGACCACCGAGCTGGATCCAGGCGAAGTTCAGCGAAACACCCTTGTTGCTGGCCACATTGTAACCACCGACGCTACCGCTGTCGTAGTTGAAGCGGGTCTCGGTGTAGGTCTTCAGGGTGCCGAGTTCGGTTTCCTGACCGGTCCAGGTCTTCAGCGTGAAGCGGCCACGCTTGAAATAGGTGTCGTTCCGCTTGCCGGTGCCATCAACGTCGCCACGCACGTCGATCACGTCGGTAGTGCCTTCGCGATCACCAACGCCGATGTCGTAACGGACATAACCGCCGATGCGCAGGCAGGTCTCGGTGCCCGGGATGTAGAAGTAGCCAGCGCCGTAGACGTCGCAGATCTTGACGTATTCAGCGGGTTCCGGCTCGGCGACGACGACAGCGTCGGCGGCGCGCGCACCGGAAACTGCGAGCAGTGCCGCAGCCGAGCCGAGGAGAAGGCTCTTAATGTTCATTTTCTGACCTCCAGTCAGAATCGAACATAATCGCGGAAAGAAACGCGTCCGATTGACCTCAACAGGCTGTTATTGCTTGCCTTTTCGGAACGAAGCTGCCGGCTGGCGTCAGAGATCAGGCGTTTCGCGATGCAAAGATAACCGCCACGAAATGCCTGAGCTGCTCGTTGAAAGCGGCTGAAAACATGGAAATTGAGGGGGCTGGCGGAGAGGATGGGATTCGAACCCACGAGACCCTTTTGAGGTCTACTCCCTTAGCAGGGGAGCGCCTTCGACCACTCGGCCACCTCTCCGTTGCGGCGCTGGATAAAGAAAAGGGCCGGCACAATCAATAAGCCAGCGCATATGACCCCATAAAAAAGACGATGGAGGAGAAAGAAGGCCGTGCTCTGGCCGCTGTTGTTCCGTGATTCTGCGCAAAACGCGCCAAAAGGCTGCCAGGCAAGGGGCAATTGGAACTGCATGGTTAACGAGAGCTTTCGACCATGGGCAAAATCGTGTCATTTGTGCAACAACGCTATCCGATAGCACCCAGGCATCGCTTTTGCCGGTACGTTCCTTGTTGAACCGGACAGCCCGATGGGTAATGTCGACATCGAAGAAGCGGCGCGCAGCGCATCTTTTTCAGCAAGGGGATGGGGCAGGGAACGCTGTCCTTCAGCAAAAAATACCCAGACCCGTTTTTAAACTTTTGACTGGAGGTCAGAAAATGAACATTAAGAGCCTTCTCCTCGGCTCGGCTGCGGCACTGCTCGCAGTTTCCGGTGCGCGCGCCGCCGACGCTGTCGTCGTCGCCGAGCCGGAACCCGCTGAATACGTCAAGATCTGCGACGTCTACGGCGCTGGCTACTTCTACATCCCGGGCACCGAGACCTGCCTGCGCGTCGGCGGCTACATCCGTTACGACATCGGCGTGGGTGATGCTGGTTCCTTCGACGGTTCCCGCACCACCGACCGTATGAACGGCAAGGAGCAGGACACCTATTGGAAGCGTGCCCGTTTCGCGCTCAAGACCTGGACCGGTCAGGAAACCGAATACGGTACCCTGAAGACCTACACCGAGACCCGCTTCAACTTCGGCAACGCACAGGGCCTGGGCTCGGATGGCGTCGCCAGCAGCGTTTCGCTGAACTACGCCTGGATCCAGCTTGGCGGTCTTCGCGTCGGTAAGGACGAGTCGGCTTTCAACACCTTCATCGGTTACGCCGGCAACGTCATTCAGGATACGCTGGTTCCTTACGGTGACTTCGACACCAACCTGATCAGCTACACCTTCGATGCCGGCAACGGCTTCTCGGCAATCGTCTCGCTCGAACAGGGCGCTGGCAGCTACAACACCCTCCTGAAGGACGCTGCTGGAAATTGGGTTCCGGGCGTTGTTTCCAACACGATCGACAGCTACGTGCCGAACGTCGTTGGTGGCGTGAAGTACACGGCTGGTTGGGGCGGCATCACCGGTGTCGTTGCTTACAACAGCAACTACGAAGAATGGGCTGGCAAGATCCGCTTGGATGTCAAGGCTACCGACCAGATCGACCTGTGGGTCATGGGCGGCTACGGCACCGACGACAATGCGTTCCGCAGCTACTACAAGCAGTGGGCTGGCAACTGGGCCGTCTGGGGCGGTGGCACCTACAAGTTCAACGAGAAGACCTCGTTCAACCTGCAGGCGTCGTATGACGAGTACAAGAACCTCGGCGTGGCTGCGAACATCGCTCACCAGCTGGTTCCGGGCTTCACCATCACGGCCGAAGTGGACTACCTCCACGCTGGCACCTTCGACAGCGCGAAGGATGGTGTTACCACCAACTGGACCGGTGCAGACAAGAAGAACAGCGTCGGCGGCCTTCTCCGCTTCCAGCGCGACTTCTAAGCCAAGTCTCTTTGACTTTGCAGAAACCCGGCGGGCAACCGCCGGGTTTTTCTTTTTTGACCTGGGCAGCGCTCACCCGGAGCAATCGCACAGCGTGCAGAAAACGAGGATGAAGTCGCCAGCCCTCAAAGCATCTGAATGCTTGCGCGGTCCCGCCTGCCAATGTAGCCAGAACCGGAACACAATCCGGGGCTTTCGATGCAAAAACTCCCACCGCTTTCGCCAATTGTCGCAGCACTGCCGGCTACGGTTCCGTTCGTCGGTCCCGAGGCGCAGGAGCGCGATCGCGGCAGGCCGTTCCGTGCACGTCTCGGTGCCAATGAAAGCAGCTTCGGCCCCTCTCCCCTTGTGGTCGAGCGCATGCAGGCCATCGCCGGTGACATGTGGATGTATTGCGACCCGGACAACCACGACCTCAGACAGGCTGCCGCGGCATATCTCGGTATCTCGGCCGACAACGTCGTGGTCGGCGAAGGCATAGATGGCCTGCTCGGCTTGCTCGCCCGCATGTATGTCGGGCCGAACGACCCCGTGGTGACCTCGCTCGGTGCCTATCCGACTTTCAATTTCCATGTCGCTGGCACCGGCGGACGGCTGGTGACGGTGCCTTATGAGAATGACCGTGAAAGCCTGGATGGCCTGCTTGCCTCCGTAAAACGCGAAAATGCGCCGCTGGTCTATCTCTCCAATCCCGACAATCCGATGGGGAGCTGGTGGGAAGCGGATGACATCAACCGGTTCCTGGAAGCCCTCCCGGAGACCACGATGCTGGTGCTGGACGAAGCCTATGGCGAGCTCGGACCAGCATCTGCCTTGCCGTCGGTCGACGTGACACGGCCGAATCTTATCCGCATGCGCACCTTCTCCAAGGCCTATGGGCTGGCGGGTATCCGGCTGGGTTACGCCTTTGGCGAGAAGCAGGTGATCAGCGACTTCGAGAAGATCCGCAACCACTATGGCGTGAGCCGCATGGCGCAGGAGGCCGGCGTCGTGGCGCTGGCCGACCAACCATGGCTGCGGGAAGTCGTTGCCAAGGTTGAGGCAGGACGCCAGCGAATCGCGACAATTGCTCGCGACAACGGGCTTGCTCCCCTTCCCTCAGCAACCAATTTTGTCACCGTCGACTGCGGCCGTGACGGCACCTTCGCGGGAAAGATCCTGCAATCGCTGTTGTCGCGCGACGTCTTCATCCGCAAACCGATGGCGGCAGGACTGGATCGTTGCATCCGCATCAGCGTCGGTCTCGATCACGAGCTCGACATACTGGCGGAAGAATTGCCAGGTGCCGTGGCCGCAGCCAGGGGCAACTGAGCAAACGAGCCGCGCGATCGGCAGATATCCGGATGGCTGTCTAGCGACGTCGAGCCTTCGGTGCCGTCACCCCGCTTGCCCGCAGTTGCCAGCGGGTGCCGTCGCTGCGGAAATCGGCGAGGCTGAGGGGTTCGACATCGATGAAGCGGAAGCCGGTGAGCGGCGCCTTCAAGACATGCAGGATGGCCGCCCGGATCACGGCGGGATGGGTGACAGCGATCGTATGGCCGGGTTCCGCTACCTGCTCGTCGAACAGACTGGCTGTACGAGTGGCAATACTCTTGAAATTCTCACCATCCGGTGGTGTCGCGCCGGGATCGACCAGCCAGGCACCCACGGTGTCCGGCTCGTCCCGTTGAACATCCTCGAAAGCCCTGCCGGCCCAGGCGCCGAAATCCTGATCCCGCAACGCGGGCACCTCCGTCGCCTGCAGCCCCAGTGCTTCAGCCGTCTGAAGGGCACGAAGCGCAGGGCTTGTCCAGGTACGGGCTGCTGCATCCAGGTTTTCGCCCAGCGCGGAAATACCGGCAAGCGCCCTGCCTTCAAGCGGCTCGTCGGCAGGAAAAAAGCCGCGCCGACTGGCGTTGGTCAACCCGCAGCAGAGCATAGTGAGACGGACAAGCATGCGGAATCACGACCCTCGTACGCTTGGGAAGCTAGCACAGACCCGGACCAGCGCCGCAGGATGAATGCGGATCGACAAAACGGCACAAACATCGACGGATCGACGACCAGGCGCCGTTGAAATTTTCGTCGCCGAATCGCGATAGAATGCAACGTTGACGCAATCTCTCGGGCATAGTGCGCCTGCAGCGACAGACAACGGACCGGAAAGACCGAATGCAGGCGTTTCGCTTCAACCGTGAAAGCGTGCCCTATAGGGCTTTGTCGGTCAGCCTCTGGCCGCTGATTTTTGCAGCAAGCATGACTGGCAGTCATTTCGCATTCGAAAGTGACCACCCCATTCTCTGGTTCAACGTCGTCTATCTGGCGACCATTGCCGTCATCGCCTTTTTCGAGCGCATCATGCCTTATGAGCGAAGCTGGCTCGAGCCCGATGGCGAGACCTTCAACAATGTCGCGCATACGCTGGTCACCAAAGGCCTGACACAGATCGCAGCAGCGGTGACGACCTCCTTTCCAATGCTCTTCGCAACAGTCGCGCAGCCCGCGCTGCAGCATTCCTATTCATTCTGGCCGAGCGAGGCACCGATGTTTGTGCAGGCGGTTCTCGGCCTGATCATCGCTGAGTTCGGGCTCTATTTCGCGCATCGTCTCAGCCACGAACGCCTGCTGCTTTGGCGCTTCCACGCCCTGCATCACAGCGTCGAGCGGCTCTGGGTGCTCAACACCGGGCGTTTCCACTTCGTCGATTCGCTGATCAAGATGTTGCTTGGCCAGCTACCGCTTTATCTGCTCGGCGCACCGCTGCCGGTGTTCCTGTGGCTCGGTGCGGCGTCTGTGTTCATCGGCCTTTTGACCCATTGCAACATCGATATGCGCACCGGCCCGCTCGACCGGATCTTCACCACGCCGTGTATCCATCGTTGGCATCATTCGCGCGACCTGCGCGAAGGCAACACCAACTATTGTGAAAACATCGTCATCTGGGATCAGGTGTTCGGCACCTATCACAATCCAGCACGCCCCTCCTCGACCGATATCGGCATCAGTGGCACGATCGACGGCAGTTTCCTTGGCCAGATCGTCCAGCCGTTCTCGAAGGCTGGCGTGCGACGCATCCTCGGCAAGCCACAACGGAAAGCAGGTCGGGATAAATCCGAACGCCAGGAAACCTGACAAGGTTCCGCACCTCGTTGCGTTGTCACCAGCTGCCCGAGGCGCCATCCACTGGGCCAATGACGTTTTCTTTCGCCCCTCCGCAAATTGAAACCTTCTGCACTTGAATTAATTGAACGTTCGTTTTATTCTTTTCTTCGCGGAGAGAGAATCATGGCCAGAACGACAGGTTCGGACGGCGAACGGACGGAAGCGGCGATCCGCGATGCGGCGCTGCTGCTGATCGCGCGTCATGGCTATGAGGCGGTTTCGATGCGGCAACTGGCTGCGGAAGTGGGTGTGCAGGCTGCCGCGCTTTATCGCTATTTCCCAACCAAGGAAGACCTGCTCTACACGCTGATGCAGGATCATATGGCTGGACTGCTGGCAGCGTGGCAAGCCGCTCGCCCCGAGACAGCCAGCCCGGTGGCGCGTCTCGCAGCCTATGTCGAAAACCATATTGCCTTCCACATCGAACGCCGGTCGTCGACACACGTCTCCAACATGGAATTGCGCAGCCTCGCACCGGAGCGGCTCACCCACATCCTGAAGCTGCGCACGACCTACGAGAAAGAACTGCGCGCAATCCTGCGCGACGGCGCTGAAGCTGGTGTCTTCGCTGTTGACGACGTTGGCCTCACCGCAATGGCGCTGATCCAGATGATGACTGGCGTCATCGTCTGGTACCGGCCCGGCGAACGCCTGTCGATCGGCGGTGTCACCGAAACTTATCTGGCCATGACCATGCGCCTTGTCGGCGCGCCACAGCCTGCTGGGGAGCAAAAGCATGTACACGAACACGCTTAATTTCGGGCTCGGCGAGGATATCGAAGCGCTGCGCGACCTGACACGCCGCTTCGCCCAGGACAAGATCGCCCCGCTGGCTGCGGAGATCGACACGAGCAACGAGTTTCCGCCGCATCTGTGGCCCGAGCTCGGTGCACTCGGGCTGCTCGGTATGACAGCCGATCCGGATTACGGCGGTTCGGGCATGGGCTATCTGGCTCATGTGGTGGCGATGGAAGAGATCAGCCGTGCTTCGGCCTCGGTCGGCCTTTCCTATGGCGCGCACTCCAATCTTTGCGTCAACCAGATCAACCGCTGGGCGACACCCGCGCAGAAGGAAAAGTATCTGCCCCAGCTCTGTTCGGGTGAGCATGTCGGCGCGCTCGCCATGTCGGAACCGGGCGCTGGTTCAGACGTGGTATCGCTGCGCCTGCGCGCCGAAAAGAAAAACGACCGCTATGTGCTGAACGGCACCAAGATGTGGATCACCAACGGTCCCGACGCCGAGACGATGGTGGTCTATGCAAAGACCGACCCGGAGCGGCATTCGCGCGGCATCACCGCCTTCATCATCGAGCGCAGTTTCAAAGGCTTTTCGGTAGCGCAGAAGCTCGACAAGCTCGGCATGCGCGGTTCCAACACTGGTGAACTGGTGTTCGAAGATGTCGAAGTCCCGTTCGAAAACGTGCTGCATGAAGAAGGACGCGGCGTCGAGGTGTTGATGTCCGGCCTCGACTATGAACGCACCGTGCTTGCTGGCGGTCCGCTTGGCATCATGGCTGCGTGCATGGACGTCGCCCTGCCCTATGTGCATGAGCGCAAGCAGTTCGGCCAGCCAATCGGCAGCTTCCAGCTCGTCCAGGGCAAGCTGGCGGATATGTATACGACGATGAATGCATGCCGCGCTTATGTCTACGCAGTGGCGGCCGCCTGCGACCGCAAGGAGACCACGCGCAAGGACGCCGCCGGCTGCATCTTGTTTGCCGCGGAGAAGGCGACCTTGATGGCACTGGATGCTATCCAGTTGCTCGGCGGCAATGGCTACATCAACGACTATTCGACCGGCAGGCTACTGCGCGACGCCAAGCTTTATGAAATTGGCGCCGGTACCAGCGAAATCCGCCGCTGGCTGATCGGTCGCGAAATGATGGCGGAAGCGATCTAAGGTGGAACCCGCGCGACATCTGCGCCGCGCGGGACATCTTTCAATGCCGAGGCAGTAACAGATGCCATCTGTCAGCGCATGAGGAGGAAATATGCCGGTCATTCAATCTTCCATCTCCACCTCCTCCGAAGGCTTCCGCGCCAACGCAGAGCGCATGCGCGCGCTGGTCTCAGACATTTCGGACAAGGCTGCATTGGTGCAACGCGGCGGCTCCGAGGAAGCCCGCGCTCGCCACACCGCGCGCGGCAAGCTGTTGCCCCGCGATCGGTTGGCGCAATTGCTGGACACGGGCTCGCCCTTCCTCGAGATCGGCCAGTTCGCAGCGTGGGACATGTATGACGACGCGATTTCCGCCGCCGGCATGATTGCCGGCATCGGCCGTGTCGAAGGCCGTGAGGTCATGGTGGTGGTGAACGACGCCACCGTCAAAGGCGGCACCTACTATCCGCTGACGGTGAAGAAACATCTGCGTGCGCAGGAGATCGCCCGGCAAAACAGGCTGCCCTGCGTCTACCTGGTGGATTCCGGCGGCGCCAACCTGCCCAACCAGGACGAAGTCTTTCCCGACCGCGAGCATTTCGGCCGCATCTTTTACAACCAGGCCAATATGAGCGCCGCCGGCATTCCGCAGATCGCCTGCGTAATGGGTTCCTGTACGGCGGGTGGCGCTTATGTGCCAGCGATGGCGGATGAATCGATCATGGTGCGCAAGCAGGCCACCATTTTCCTCGGTGGCCCACCTCTGGTGAAGGCGGCGACCGGCGAGGACGTCAGTGCCGAAGAGCTCGGTGGGGCTGACCTGCATACACGCGAAAGCGGCGTCGCCGACCACTACGCCATGGACGACGAGCATGCGCTGGCCATCTGCCGCCGCATCGTGCGCAATCTCAACCGCAGGAAGGAGATCGGGCTCGACCTGCGGTCTCCTCTGGCGCCACTCCATGATCCACGCGAGATCCACGGCATCGTCCCCGCTGACCTGCGCCAGCCCTATGATGTGCGAGAGGTGATCGCGCGCATTGTCGACGGTTCGGAACTCGACGAATTCAAGCAGAACTACGGTACAACGCTGGTCACCGGCTTTGCCCATATCCACGGCATGCCAGTCGGCATCATCGCCAACAATGGCGTGCTGTTTTCCGAAAGTGCCGTGAAAGGCGCGCACTTCATCGAACTGTGTTGCCAGCGCAAGATCCCGCTGGTGTTCCTGCAGAACATTACCGGCTTCATGGTCGGCAAAAAGTACGAGGCCGGCGGCATCGCCAAGGACGGCGCCAAGCTGGTGACCGCGGTTGCAACCGCACAAGTACCGAAGGTGACGATGATCATCGGCGGCTCATTCGGCGCCGGCAATTATGGCATGTGTGGCCGCGCCTACTCGCCCCGCTTCCTGTGGATGTGGCCGAACGCACGTATTTCGGTGATGGGAGGCGAACAGGCGGCGATGGTGCTGGCGCTGGTGCGGCGGGAGAACATCGAGCGCAAGGGCGGCACATGGTCGGCGGCTGAAGAGGCAGAATTCAAGCGCCCGACATTGGAGAAATATGAACGCGAGGGCCACCCGCTCTATTCTTCCGCCCGCCTTTGGGATGACGGCATCATCGACCCGGCAAGGTCGCGGGAGGTGCTGGCGCTGTCGTTGTCGGCCGCACTGAATGCGCCGATCGAGGACACAAAGTTCGGCGTATTCAGGATGTGATGCCGTGGCTTTGTCTTGCACCTCATTGAGGCCCATCGGAATCAGCGGCTGGCTCAAAGAATTCAGTTGGCCGCCGGCAATAATCTCATCTACCCACTGCCATGTTCTGCTTTGGGCACATGGGGGTAAAATTGCGACGTCTTCGTTCTCTGAATATATCCATTCTCGCTGGCGTGATTCTTGCGGCGATTTCAAACATAGCAGGCGCAGAGCCTCTCGCAGGCAGTCAGGGCGACAAGCGTTTTCCCCCGACCTTGCCAAGCAGTCCGAAAGATCCTTGCACCAAGGCATGGAAGGCCTATGTGGCGGCGGGCGGTCACTCAGCCTATGCGATCACACCCTATGCGCGCGTGAGGGATATCTTCGTCATCTGCGGCAGTTCGCTGAACGCAAAAACGCAGGCGGCCGCGGAAGAAAAAGCAATGGCAAGCTGTACACGCACCCGCGACAGCTACAAAGGCAAGATCAACATAGGTGGCGTCTGCGAGATCGCCGCTTCGAAGTAGGCTGCGCCTATTCCAGCCGCAAGGCCGCTTTGCAAAGTCGATATGAGTATCGGCCGCACCGCGTGGGGTGGCCGGTACAGCCTTCTTCCGACACATTGTTTCCTCCGTTAGCCAACATCGGAGGATGACCATGCAATTCCATCGTGGCCGCCTGATCGACCATGTACACCTTCGGGCAGCTGACCTGGAGGTGACCAGGCGTTTCTATCGCGCCGTGCTTGCCGCCATCGGCCGCGTCGATTCCATTCATGAGGGCGACAGCTTCTTTTCCGCCGACGAATTGTGGATCGACGCCGCCAACGGGCCAACATCGCGGGTGCACCTCGCTTTCCAGGTCCCGGATCGCGAGACGGTAGCGAAATTTTACGAGGCAGGGCTTGCCGCTGGCGGCAAGGATAATGGCGGGCCAGGTGAGCGCAGTTATCATCCCGGCTACTACGCCGCCTTCCTGTTCGATCCCGACGGCAACAACATCGAGGCGGTCTTCCATGGCCCTTTCGAACGTTCCGCGCCTTCGGTCGTGATCACGCCGAAGTAGATGCGAGCAGAAGCAGAAATGCCCAGGACAGGTTTCGTCGAGACGGATTTCGCGAGGGGCAGCTTGGTGCAATCGCACGCCAACGCCTCGCGAAAGGAGTTCAATTCGTTGCTGGTGGAGTTCGCGAAGAGCGCTTGAGCCGTCTTTTCGCCGATGGAGGCCCCAATGTTCTCAAAGATCCTGATTGCCAACCGCGGTGAAATCGCGTGCCGCGTCATCCGCACGGCGCGCCGACTGGGCGTGACCACCGTGGCGGTCTATTCGGACGCGGATGCCACCTCGCTGCATGTCGCCATGGCCGACGAAGCCGTGCATATCGGTGCATCTCCTGTTGGCGAAAGCTACCTGAAGGGAGATCGCATCATCGCCGCGGCAAAACAGACAGGCGCCGAGGCCATCCATCCCGGCTACGGTTTCCTCTCGGAAAATCCCGACTTCGTGGATCAGGTCATCGCCGCCGGCCTGATCTTCATCGGTCCGTCAGCCGATTCCATCCGCGCCATGGGTCTCAAGGACGCCGCCAAGCGACTTATGGAAAAAGCCGGCGTGCCGGTGGTTCCCGGTTATCACGGCGAGGCGCAGGACATCGTACTGCTTGCAGGCAAGGCCCGCGAGATCGGTTATCCCGTGCTGATCAAGGCGCGTGCCGGCGGCGGCGGCAAGGGCATGCGTCGCGTCGACAACCCCGACGATTTTTCGGAGGCTCTTTCCGGTGCCCGCCGCGAGGCCAAGGCAGCCTTCGGTGACGACCGCGTGCTTGTTGAGAAATATGTCGACAAGCCGCGCCATATCGAAGTGCAGGTGTTCGGCGACAATTTTGGCAACGCTGTGCATCTTTACGAGCGCGACTGCTCCGCGCAGCGCCGCCACCAGAAGGTTATCGAGGAAGCCCCTGCTCCGGATATGACGCCCGCCCTGCGCAAGGCGATGACCGAGGCAGCGGTCAAAGCCGCCAGAGCAATCAAGTATTCTGGTGCCGGCACCATCGAATTCATCGTTGACGCGTCGCAAGGGCTCAAGGCCGATCGCTTCTGGTTCATGGAAATGAACACGCGCCTGCAGGTGGAGCATCCGGTCACCGAGATGATCACCGGCGTTGATCTGGTCGAGTGGCAGCTGCGTGTCGCCTCGGGCGAGAAACTGCCCAGGACGCAGGAGCAGATCACCCTTTCCGGCCACGCCTTCGAAGCGAGGCTCTATGCGGAGGATGCTGCAAGAGGCTTCCTGCCGGCGATCGGCACGCTGCACCATCTGCGTTTCCCCGAACAAGCATCGGCCGGTGCCACCATGCGCATCGAAACAGGCGTGCGTGAGGGGGATGCCGTCTCGCCGTATTACGATCCGATGATCGCCAAGCTTGTCGTGCATGGGAATGACCGTACGGCCGCACTTTCGGCGCTGGAAACCGCATTGGCGGCAACGGAAATCGCGGGCTCTGTCACCAATACGGCCTTTCTGGCGGCTCTGGCCGCAGACCCGGATTTTGCCGCGGGCGATGTGGACACCGGACTGATCGGCCGTAAGCAGGAAAAACTGACCACCATTCCCGCTCCAGGCGACGAGGTCATCGCCACGGCGGCACTCGCAGCCGCCGATGTTGCGGAAAATCGCGATCCGTCCAATCCGTGGTCATCGCTTGTCGGCTACGCCCATTTCCATGCGGGCGCTCGGAACATCGCACTCAAGGCAGGCGAAAGCACCATCAGCGCCCGGATCACCGCACGCACCGACGGCGGGTTCGACGTCGCCACCGACAATGGCATCCATTCGCTGCGTGCCGGTAGCGGCAAACGGTTGGCTCGCTGGCCGGAGCACGTCACCGTCTTCTCCGGCGCGACCGGTTACAATTTCGGCGTTCCGGACCCGCTCGCCAAGGCGGATGACGCGGGCACAGGCGCCGGCAATTTGCGCGCGCCGATGCCTGGGCTGGTCAAGGTGGTGCGCTCGGGACCGGGTGAAACCGTGGTCAAGGGACAGCCGCTGCTGATCCTGGAGGCCATGAAAATGGAGCATACGATCGCCGCCCCTCATGACGGCACCATCGCAGAGATCGCGGCCGAGGGTGCGCAGGTAACCGATGGCACCGTGCTCGTGAGGTTTGTCGAAACGGATGCCTGAGCGGCTGGTATCGCCCCTTTCAAAAAGAGAATGGCCGGAACAGGCCCGGCCATTCTCCGATGGAAATCGAGCCGACGAACTCAGTCCAGCTTGATCGGCGCGTACTTGCCGTCGTGCCACTGGTTGATGTCGAACTTCGGATCCTTGATGTCGCCCTTTTCGTCGAGGGTGATCTCACCAACGACCGTGCTGATGGGCTTGCCGTCCTTCAATGCCGCCGCCACCTTGGCCGGGTCTTCCGAACCGGCGCGTTCGATGCCTTGGGCAACCGCCTGGATGACGCCATAAGAGAACAGCGTGAAGCCTTCCGGCGAGAAGCCACCGGCCTTGATCTTCTCAACAGCGTCCTTGGCCTCAGGCTTGGCCTGGGGATCGGACGGGAACACGAACATCGTGCCTTCGCCAGCCGGGCCGGCGATCTGCCAGAATTCGGGATTGGAAAGGCTATCCGGCATGATCAGCTGGAAATCGAAGTTCTGTTCCTTGGCCTGACGTTTGATCAAGCCACCTTCCGGATGATAGCCGCCGAAATAAACGACATCCGCCTTCAGTTCCTTGAGTTTGGTGACCAGCGCCGAATAGTCCTTCTCACCGGCGTTGATGCCTTCATAAGCGACTTCCTTCAGGCCACCTTCATTCATGGTCTTCTTGACCGCATCCGCAGCGCCCTGACCGTAGGCGCTCTTGTCGTGCAGCAGCACGACATTCTTGCCGGCATATTTCTTGGCGATCCAAGGACCGACGAAGTTGCCGCCGGCATCGTCACGGATGTAGAGGCGCAGGATCGTCGGCCAGCCCTTCTTGAAGGCAGCTTCGGTCAATTCCGGATTGGACGAAGCCGGCGTGATCATGACAATGCCGTTCTCGGCATAGATGGCAGACGCCGGGATGGTGGAGCCGGAACAGGCGTGACCATCAACGAACTTGATGCCTGCAGCCGCGATGCGGTTGGCGACTGAAACGGCCTGCTTGGGATCGCAGGCATCGTCTTCGACGACGATCTTGATCTTCTTGCCACCGATGCCGCCCTTTTCGTTGATCGCCGCGGCAGCGGCATTGGCGCCCTGCTTGAACTGATCACCGATCGGAGCGAGCTGACCGGTCATCGGGCCGACCACCGCGATGGAAATATCTTCGGCGTATGCCGCCGAGGCGCTGAGCACCGTGGCAAACACGGCTGCGCCCAGGAACTTTGCTGATTTCAACTCGAACCCTCCCATTGCCTTGCGCAAGCCCTCCCGGCTGCGCTTGCGTGCAATGGGCGCAAAAATTTGCAGTTCGTCAAGCCCATCCGGGCTGCATTGCATGCGTCCGGTTAATGCAATGATCAATTCTTGTGATCGAAGTCAAAACTCGCTTCAGTCTTGTCGAAGCATCGGAAAATCAGAATGGCCGGGACGAGCCCAGCCATTCTTCTGTTCAGCAGAAACCTGCCAAGGATCAATCCTGTTTGATCGGCGCATATTTGCCGTCATGCCACTGATTGATGTCGTATTTGGCGTTCTTGAGGTCGCCCTTCTCATCGAAGACAACCTCTCCCACGACGGTGCTGATCGGTTTGCCATCCTTCAGCGCTGCGGCAACCTTGGCCGGATCATCGCTGCCGGCGCGTTTGACGCCTTCGGCTATGGCCTGGATCGTTGCATAGGAGAACAGCGTGAAGCCTTCCGGAGCGAAACCCTTGCCCTTGATCTTCTCGATGGCTTCCTTGGCTTCCGGCCGCGCCTGTGGATCCGATGGGAACACGAACATCGTGCCCTCGCCGGCTGGGCCGGCGACCTGCCAGAATTCAGGGCTGGCGATGGAATCCGGCATGATGAGCTGGAACTTGAGACCCTGCTCGGCCGCCTGACGCATGATCAGCCCGCCTTCGGGGTGATAGCCGCCGAAGTAGACGACGTCGGCCTTGAGGTCCTTCAGCTTGGTGACGAGCGCCGAATAATCCTTCTCGCCGGCATTGATGCCTTCGTAAAGGACGTCCTTGAGACCGGCCTCGTTCATCGTCTTCTTCACGGCGTCGGCAACGCCCTGGCCGTATGCGCTCTTGTCGTGCAGAACGACAACATTCTTGCCGGCATATTTCCTGGCGATCCAGGGGCCGATAAAGGCGCCCTGTGCATCGTCACGGGTATAAAGACGCATGATGGTCGACCAGCCTTTCTTGGCCGCGTCGTCGGTCATCAACGGGTTCGAGGAGGCGGGGCTCATCATCAGCGCGCCTGCCTCGGCGTAGACAGCGGAAGCCGGAATGCTCGAACCCGAGCATGCATGGCCATCGATGAACTTGACGCCGTTGCCGACGATCCGGTTGGCCACCGAAACCGCCTGCTTGGGGTCGCACTGGTCATCTTCTATGTCCAGCTTGATCTGCCGTCCCCCCACGCCGCCAGCAGCGTTGATCGCCTCGGCGGCTGCCTGTGCGCCCTGCTTGAATTGATCGCCGATCGTGGCGAGCTGCCCCGTCATCGGTCCAACAACCGCGATGGAAATGTCTTCGGCATAAGCCACAGAGGTGCTCAACGCCGTCAGCAACAGCGCTGTGCCCAGGAATTTTGTTGTTTTCACTCTAACTCTCCCATTTTGCGCTCCCCTTTGTCGCGCACGATCGAGAATGGGTGAAAAAAACCGTCGTTCGTCAAGCCCGGCCGAACAAAGCGAAAACCGCGCCGGTCTTGTCACGACCGGTCGCGGTTTTCTCGCTATTCCCCCGAGCAGAGCCTGAGGAAGTCTTCCCTGTTGTCCGGTCGATCCGGCTAGCCGGTCGCCTTCCTTGGTATGCGCCGTTGGAGCGGCGTCACCGTCCCTTTGGGATGGAAATCAGTGCGTGGTCATCCATTCGCGGGCATCGCGCAGCGCCTGTGCGATTTCGCCCTTGGACATTGCCGACGAGAGTTCCGAGCGCCATTCGGCGGCCCGCAGCGAACCCTTGATGGCCGCGATGTTGAACCATTTGTGAGCGGCAATGACATCGGTCTCGCAATCGCGGCCGGTTGCATACATCACGCCAAGTTCGAAGAGAATGTCGGCCTGCGCGGTTGCGCCCATCGTGCCGACCCCAGCTTCAAGCATTTCGAAACGTGCCATTTGAAATCCCCTTGTCTGACCCTGTTGCTCCTGAAAGCCGCCGTCCGTTTCTTGGTGTGGACGTGCGCTCTTCCGATGCTTCACAGGATGCCGGGGACGCTTGAATCCGTCGTTAAATGGCTTGCTTAATTTGAGGAAAACAAAGCTAAAACAAGAAGTAAACGTGAGGAACCGTTAAGGATAGCAAGGGCGCGATTGCGGGGTTTCCATTCAAATTCGATGAAAATTCGCGACTGCGAAAACAAGGTTTCGCTAACCACGGCGAAGCTTCCATTTTGGTAAGAAATTGAAATCGCGCATTTCCAACGTCTTACGAAGGTCAAAGAAAAGCAGCTTTCCTTCCCCAGCGGCACGGCTTTTGTTTTACCGGGGACTGGATTAGCTTACCTGAGCGTAAGGGATGGAGAGGCTGGACCCGGCGTCCAGTTGAAGCGCAAAGGGAGGAACTCGATGTTTCGCAAAGTCAGCCTGGCACTTGCTGCCACATTGATCATGTCGGGTATGGCGCTCGCCGACCCGATCGAAGGCAACTGGAAGACCGCATCCGGCGCGACTGCCGCGATCTCGGGCGGCGGCTCGTTCTCGATCACGCTGAAGACCGGCAAGCACGCCGGCAAGACCATCGGATCATTCAAGGCTGCCGGCGACGGCAAATATTCCGGCACGATCACCGATCCGGACACCGACAAGACCTATAACGGCAAGGCTTCGCTGTCCGGCAGTTCGCTCAAGATGAGCGGTTGCGTGCTGGGCGGCCTGATCTGCAAGAGCCAGACCTGGACCAAGCTGTAACCGGACAGCCCGTAACGACATGACGGCAAGGCGTTTCCGCCACGCGGAGGCGCCTTTTCTTATGGTGCCGAAAAGACAAGCTCCCCCCTTTTCAGAACGGGAGGACAAGTCAGGACGTTTCAATTTCCCGTCAATCATTTTGAACCCTGGATGAACGGCAATCTCAGAAGAGGTTCAGCCACGTTGCGGCATTCTCTCCGACATTGAAGGAGAGACACCCAGATGTTCGCGCGCCGCTTCACAATCGTCTGCCTGCTGACGGCGCTGTTCGGCATGGGTTTTGCGATCCTCGTTGCAGAGAATGCACGGCTGGACCACGGCTGGAACCAGGCTGGCCTGCGATGCGGCACCACCTGCTCCAGTTCATTTTGATCGAGACGAAACGCCATGACCTCGTTTGCGCAAAACGCCATCACCCTGCTGAGGCTTCTGCCCCGTGCAACACTGATCTTGCTGTTGCTTGCAGCACCGGTTCTGGCAGTGCCGATGATGCGTGCCAATGCCGGTTCGACCATAGAAGCGCCAGCACCCAAGAAAACGGGACTTGGACTGGTCCTGCTGGTGAGTCTGCAGCGCGCCTGAATGCTGCAGCAGCATCTAAAAAAGCAAATAGCGAACCGTCCGAGGGACACCCCTCCCAACTGTCATTTTCCATCTCTATAATGGGTCATGGAAAAGCGAATCTACCCACAAGCGATTGAAACCGTGGTCATGCCGGAGCCCTACGCCCGGCAATCCTTTGACGATGCTGGCAAGGCCGTCGCGGCGCTGCGCGCGCTGTATGAACGCAACACCAAGTTCCTGCGCGATTCCTTCTCGGCGCTGGCTGCCGGCGGCGACAACGACAAACGCTACCGCGCCTTCTATCCCGAGGTGAGCGTCGTCACCAATTCCTTCACCCAGGTGGACTCGCGCCAGGCCTACGGTCACATGCCGACACCTGGCCAGTTCTCGACCACGATCACCCGGCCGGACCTGTTCCAAAGCTACCTGACCGAACAACTGCGGCTGATCATGCGCAACCATGGCGTTCCGGTCATCGTTTCGGAATCGGAGACGCCGATCCCCGTGCACTTCGCCTTCCTTGAAGGGACCTATGTCGACAGCGCAGCGGCCGAGCGCATCCGCCGGCCGATCCGCGACTTGTTCGATGTGCCGGATCTTGACGGCACCGACGACCAGATCGCCAACGGCACCTTCGAAGTGGCGCTGGGCGACCCACGACCGCTGGCCCCCTTCACCGCCCAGCGCATCGACTACTCCCTGCACCGGCTGACCCACTATACGGCGACAAGCCCGCAGCATTTCCAGAACTTCGTTCTGTTCACCAACTACCAGTTCTACATCGACGAGTTCTGCGCGATGGCGCGCGATCTGATGGCGAAAGGTGGTGAGGGCTATACCGAGTTTGTCGAGCCGGGCAACGTCGTGACGAAACCGGGCGCTACGATGCCAAGTGAAGGAATTGCACCGCCACGCCTGCCGCAGATGCCCGCCTATCATCTGAAGCGTGGCGATCATGGCGGTATCACCATGATCAATATCGGCGTCGGCCCTTCCAACGCCAAGACGATCACCGACCACGTCGCGGTGCTGCGCCCGCATGCCTGGCTCATGCTTGGTCATTGCGCCGGCCTGCGCAACACACAGGCCTTGGGGGACTACGTACTGGCGCATGCCTATGTGCGTGAAGACCACGTGCTGGACGATGACCTGCCGGTGTGGGTGCCGGTGCCGGCGCTGGCCGAGGTCCAGGTGGCGCTCGAAGAGGCTGTCGCCGAAGTGACAGGGCTTTCCGGTTACGATCTCAAGCGGGTGATGCGCACCGGCACGGTCGCCACCATCGACAACCGCAACTGGGAGCTGCGCGATCAGCGCGGCCCGGTGCAGCGGCTGTCGCAGTCACGCGCGATCGCGCTCGATATGGAATCGGCAACGATCGCAGCCAATGGTTTCCGCTTCCGTGTGCCTTACGGGACATTGCTGTGCGTTTCCGACAAGCCGTTGCACGGTGAGTTGAAACTGCCCGGCATGGCGACCGAGTTCTACAAGCGGCAGGTGTCGCAGCATCTCACCATTGGCATCCGTGCCATGCAGAAGCTGGCCGAAATGCCGATGGAGCGGCTGCACTCGCGCAAGCTGCGTTCGTTCTCCGAGACCGCATTCCAATAGAAACCGGCCCCCGTCGTCCTGCGACGTCAGTTACCGTTCACCAGTTCGAGAATGAGCCGCTGGATGGCTCCGCCGGCGCCCATCTCGACACGATCGAAATCACGGCTCTGCTGGCGCTGCGTGACAGAGGCATCGGAAAGCGGTTTCTGGATTTCCTGGCGGATCTTCTGGCAACCGGGATCGTTGGGCACCGATACGCCGATGGTGGTCCGTTCGATCTGCGCCAGCATCGCCTTGATGTGGTCGCCATGCACCTTCTCGTGGCGACGAAGGCCGTCGATGAAGATATCCCAGCGCTTCTGTACTGCAGGCGGTAGCGGGTTTGCAGGCTTGGGCAGTGTGTAAGTGATGATCAGCGTTGGCGTTGCCGACTTCAATGTGCAGCCACCGTTTTCCGGGACGTAGTTTCGTCTCCAGGTGAGCTTAAAGAATGTGTGCGCGATGACGCGGCCACCGCTTCTTCCCACTTCCGGCCCATTCTGACCGATCGACGCGTAGAGTTCAGCGCCGGTGGTGCCGGTGACAGCGTAAGGTTTTTCCTGCTCGATGGTCTTGGCGATGGCGGAAGTTGCAGCCAGAAGCGCAGCCACACACGCCGAAAGGAGGCCAAGCCCGGTCTTCAAAGTCATGCTGTCCCTGCCATGATGCCATTTTCGTGCGCACCATAGATGCCGAACCGGCGGCGATCAAAACGGAATCGGAATTTTCCGCTGCTGGATCAGCGCTCGCGCACAAGCCTGGCGACCAGCGCCTCGACCCGACCGCCTTGACGGTGCTCACGCTGGTCGAAGGCGACCTGCTTGGCTTCAAATTCCTCGTAGATCGCATCGACACGCCGCTGCGCCTCACGCTGTGTCTTGATGCAGTGCGGATCATTGGCGACCGCAAGATCGGTGATGGCGCGTTCGCCAGCGGCAATTCCCTGCCTGGCGATGCGGCCGTGCGTCTGCTCATGTGCGCGTACGCCGGCGAAGAACCGCTGCCACCGCTTGCGCAAGGCAGATGACATCGGCGTCGTCACATTCGGGTACATATAGGTCATGTCCAGCGTCGCGCTGGCAGCCTTGACGTGGCAGACATCAGCCTTGGCCTTGAGATCGAAATTCCAGTCGACGGTGTAGGAGGTCTGGGCAATGGCCCGTGTCAGGAAGCCGTGCTTGGGACCGCTCTTGTCCATGGCGTCGATCAGCGCCTGGCCGCTTTCACCCGCGATATCATAGGTGCGTATATGGGTGATCACTTTCGAGCCGGCGGTCGCGACACCTGGCGCGCCTATCGCTGCCAGCAGAGCGAGACTGCAGAAAATAGACCGGCCCATCAGATATCCTCCCGCGCTCGCCCATTTTATCACTGTTGGGGTGCGAGCACAGGAGCATAAACGCTACCATACGGTCAAATTAAGGCCCTTAGGGTTCTTTTGGAGCCTTAGAGCAATTCCAGGAAAAGTGTGTAACGGTTTTCCGTCTGGAATTGCGAAAACAAAGAGTTAGAGCGTTTCCGTGTTTCCGTGAAAACCGGAAACGCTCCAGAGGCCGCGGCTAGGCGGAAGACGCTCCAAAGCATCGGCGATACGCACCGCATTTACCGGAATCGATCCCGAATTCCTGCCGATGCGCGGTCCCGAAACTACATGTTCTGGTAGACTGGCCCCTCGCCACCCTGCGGCGGCACCCAGTTGATATTCTGGTTCGGGTCCTTGATGTCGCAAGTCTTGCAGTGCACGCAATTCTGCGCGTTGATGACGAAACGCACATCCTTGGCCAACGGATCTGCCGCGGCGTTGCCGTCGGCGTCCACCCACTCGTAGACACCGGCCGGACAATAGCGCGTCGACGGACCGCCGAAGACATCGTGCTCCGAACTCACCTGCAGCGCGGCATCCTTGACCTGGAGATGGACCGGCTGATCCTCTTCATGGTTGGTGCCAGACAGGAAGACCGACGACAGGCGATCGAAGGTCAGCACGCCATCGGGCTTTGGATAGGCGATCCTCTGGTGCTTCGACGCGGGCTCAAGCGATGCAGCATCGGTCTTGCCGTGCTTCAGCGTGCCGAACGGCGAAAAACCGAACAGCGTGTTCAGCCACATGTCGAGCGCGCCAAGGCCAACACCCGCGAGTGTTCCGAAGCGCGACCACAATGGCTTGACGTTGCGCACCTTCTTCAGATCCCTGCCGATGTCGCTGTCGCGCCAGGCTTCTTCGTAGGAGACAAGTTCGTCATTGGCACGACCGGCGGCAATCGCCTCCACGGCATGCTCTGCTGCCAGCATGCCGGACAGTACGGCATTGTGAGAGCCCTTGATGCGCGGCACGTTGACGAGGCCTGCGGCACAGCCCATCAGAACACCGCCGGGGAACGACATCTTCGGCACCGACTGGTAACCGCCCTCGGTGATGGCGCGGGCGCCATAGCCGAGACGCTTGGCGCCGGCAAAGGTCGGCGCGATAGCCGGGTGTGTCTTGAAGCGCTGGAATTCCTCGAAGGGCGACAGATACGGGTTCTTGTAGTTCAGGTGGACGACGAAGCCGACCGCCACCTGGTTGTCCTCGAGATGATAAAGGAAGGAACCGCCACCGGTCTTCATATCGAGCGGCCAGCCAAAGGAATGCTGGACAAGACCAGGCTTGTGGTTCTCCGGCTTGACCTGCCAGAGTTCCTTGAGGCCAATGCCAAATTTGGCCGGCTCGCGGCCAGCGTCGAGCTGATACCTGGCGATGAGCTGCTTGCTGAGTGAACCGCGCGCGCCCTCCCCGATCAGCACATATTTGCCCATCAGTGCCATGCCTGGCGCGAAGTTCGGCCCGTGCGTACCGTCCTTCTCCACCCCCATGTCGCCGGTGTAAACACCGGTGACCGCGCCTTCCTCATTGTAGAGAAGGCCGGCTGCGGCAAAACCCGGATAGATTTCCACGCCCAGAGCCTCGGCCTTGCCGGCCAGCCAGCGGCAGACATTGCCGAGCGAGACGATGAAGTTGCCGTGGTTGTTCATCAGCGGCGGCATCAGAACGTTCGGCAGCCTGAAGGAACCTGCCGGCCCGAGCAGCAGGAAATGGTCCGCGGTAACCGGCGTCTTGAAGGGATGATCTCCCTCCTCGCGCCAGCCGGGCAGAAGGCGGTCGATGCCGATCGGGTCGACGACCGCGCCGGAGAGAATGTGTGCCCCCGCTTCGCCGCCCTTTTCCAGCACCACGACGGAAAGATCGGGATTGAGCTGCTTCAGCCGGATCGCCGCGGCGAGGCCTGCCGGCCCGGCTCCGACGATCACCACGTCGAATTCCATGCTCTCGCGTTCGATCTCGCTCATAGGTCCCTCCGCACTGGCTTGCCGTTCCGGCATATTGCTGGCTCATGCGCTCCATAGCGCATCATTCCGCGACGCGAAACCGGCATGGAACGACGGCATCGCATTGACAACAGACGAAGCCGCCACGTTCTTCAGAATATTTTACGTTCACGTAAACGTCAATTACAGGATACACCTGAAAACGGACGCTTTTCGAGACACCCGTTATCGGTCATAGTCCTGTTCATGCGCATTCATGGGCCAGCCGGCTTAGCAACGTCGCGCCTCCGTTCCGCCTCGGGCCTGTTGTGGCCTGCGGCCATCCTCGGCTTTCTCCTGTTAGCCTCTCCGGGCCAGGCTCAAAAGAAACAAAAGGTTTGGGAAAGCGGAGCTTATTCCTTTTCCGACGAGCTCGGTGGTTTCCATATCAGGGGCGTCTCCGGCAAAGGCACGCGCGCGGACCCTATCGTCATTGACGAGGAATTCACTTCCGCAACGCCGGTGACGCTGACGATCCGCACCATCAAGCCGATCCAGCCCTTCGACAGCACGGGCGATTATGCCAGCGGCATCATCTACATGCGCATCAATGCACTCAACAACAGCGGCCATGCCTGGGTGGAATTCCAGTTCGAACTGCAGGAGATTCTCGACCAGCCAAGCGTGTTCGGCGACGGCCTCTCCTTCGATCAGCGCAACAAGACACCCGAAAACATAGGATCGTCGAACTTTGCGACCTTCGACCGCAATTTCGAACCCTATGACCGGTTGCTGTTCACCAAGGGCAAGGTCGATCCGCTGGAAACAGCGGAATTCGAATTCCTGATCACCGACTACACGCCGCGCTGGACCTTCTATCTGATGCAGGATCCGCGTATTCCATCGAGCTGATGGCTTGCTGCACGCTGAGCTTTCCGGAAAGCCCGCAATCAGCCATACTGATTGTATGTGCAGCACCGTCCCGACACGGTTTTCACCATGGCGTCCTTTCGCCACTCGCCAGTTGCCATTCCTTGCGACCCTTATCGGCTCCCTCGCCATGGCACCGTCGCCGAGCCAAGCCGTAGAACACAAGATATGGTCGTGCGGTCCCTATTCCGTCTCGGACGAACTTGGCGATTTCCGGATCACCGACGCTTCCGGCAAAGGGACACGCGACGCCCCCATTGTGATCGAAGAAGAGCTGGATTCGCCAGCTCCAGTGACACTGACCGTTCGCACCACGCGACCGTTAGTGCCGTTTGATCCTTCCGGCGACTATGCGTCCGGGCAGCTTTACCTTCGCATCAGCGCACTCAACAACAGTGGCGAACCCTGGGTCGAGTTCGAATTCGAACTTCAATCCGCCCTCGGCCGTCTGAGCGACGATGCAGACGGTCTTTCTTTCGATCAGCGCAATGTGAGCCCCGAGAACATCCATTCCGCTGACTATGGCGAATTCCAGCGGGAAATGCGTCCCTATGACCGGCTCGTGTTCAAGAAAGGCCACGCCGATCCGAAACATGTTGCGGAATTCGAATTCCTGGTAACCGACTACACGCCGCACCTGGCCATCTATCTGGTGCAGGAGCCGCATGTTCCGTCGAGTTAGCCGGCCCATTTCGCCCGCTGCATGCTTCCTTGAAGAGATGAGATGGCAAGCGGACGGTGAGAAAACCGCAGGGGTTGAACCAACCCGAGGCGCCTTGTCTCAAGCTTGCAATTTTCCAGCCATCGGAAGATGGTGCGGCCATGAATGCCCTCTCATCCCAAAACCAACCGGAGCTGCACGAGCTGCTGGCCTTCTATCTGGACGCCGGTGTCGATGAAGCATTGACAGAGGAGCCGCTGGACCGCTTCGCCGAGATGGCACAGATCCGAAGTGCGGCTACTTCAGCTTCAGCTCCCGAACCATCCTCGGATCGACGTCCTCGAACCGGCCGTGCTTTCGCAGAAAGCAGCCCCGCCAATCCGGCTGCCGCCCAGCGCGGTCCAGTTACCGCTGCGGTGCCCGACGAGGCTCAGGTTCAGCTCGCGCGCCAGCTTGCGGGCATGGCCTCCAACCTGGACGAATTGCGCGAAGCCATGGCTGGCTTCGATGGCTGCAACCTGAAGTTCACCGCCAAGAATCTCGTCTTCGCTGACGGCAATCCGGAAGCCGCGCTGATGCTGGTCGGCGAGGCGCCGGGTCGCGACGAGGATCTCGAAGGATTGCCTTTTGTCGGCCGCTCGGGCCGGCTCCTCGACCGGATGCTGACAGCGATCGGCCTGGACCGCAAATCCGCCTATATCGCCAACGTCATCCCATGGCGGCCACCGGGCAACCGCACGCCTACCCCGCACGAGACCGAAATCTGCCGGCCGTTCATCGAGCGGCAGATCGAACTGGTCAATCCGAAGGTCCTGGTCAATCTCGGCGGACCTTCGGCAAAAACCCTGCTCAACACCACCGAAGGTATTCTGAGATTGCGCGGCAACTGGCGCGCCCATACGACAGCCGGCGGCATTGCCATACCTGCAATGCCCACATTGCACCCCGCCTATCTGCTGCGCACGCCCGCGCATAAACGACTGGCCTGGCGCGATTTCGTCGAAGTGAAAATGAAACTGCGTTCACTCCTGTGAAAGCAAAATCTGCCCGGGACGATCGTCGGCCGGGCAGAAACATCCTTGTGTCGAAGGCTTTCTCAGATAGCCAGGCGGCGCAGGCCGACATATTGCAGTTCGGCGAACAGAGCTACGGCGATCGCCTGGGCGCTGACAAAGGCAATACCGAGCAGGTTCGGTGAGACGACACCGGAAACCAGCAAGCCGAAGCTGGCGACGACCCACAACACATTGATTGCGATGATCTCGACCAACATGGTGCGCGACACAGTCTGCCGGTGCGACACCGCGAGCACCATGAGCACGAACGGCACCAGCGCAGCACCAGACCAGAACAGCAGGCTCTGAGGAATTTCCAGCAGAGGGCTCAGCATATGAGCGCCGCCGAGCAGGATAATCGCCGTAGCACCACTTGCCAGCGCATCGAGCAGCAGCACATTGCGGAGGAATGGGGAAACTGAAATCTGCATGATCTTTCTCCAGGCTCGTGATGCTGCGGACCGTCCGGCATCTGATGGACAGAGATTGTCAGGCCGGTTCAGCCACGGCGATTACGCGCCAGGTAATGGAAATGAATTTTCTCCGATCATAGATTTGCGGCTGTCCCGATACGCATCCTCGCCCGATACGCGAAGGGCAGCCGATCTCTCGTTTCACCAGTCACCAGACAGGATTTTCATGAGCGCCCCCCAGATCTCTGCCGGTACCCTGCTCCGCGAATGGCGCACGCGCCGACGCATGAGCCAGCTCGATCTCGCCATGGAGGCCGAGATCTCACAGCGACATTTGAGCTTCGTGGAAAGTGGCCGTGCCATGCCATCGCGCGAGATGGTGCTGCGGCTCTCGGAACAGCTTTCGGTGCCGCTCAGGCAGCGCAATCAAATCCTTCTCGCCGCCGGTTTTGCGCCTTCCTTCGGCGAACGCTCGCTGAATGACCCCGACCTCGCTCCAGCGATGGAAGCCGTAAAGCTGGTGCTGAAAGGGCATGAGCCCTTTCCCGCGCTCGCCGTCGACCGGCACTGGAACCTCGTTGCCGCCAATGATGCCCTTGCGCCGATGCTTGCCGGCGTCAGCGACCCGTCACTGCTGCAGGCACCGGTCAATGTGTTGCGGCTCAGCCTGCATCCCAAGGGCGTTGCATCCAGCATCGCCAATCTCGCCGAATGGCGCGCGCATCTCCTGGAGCGCCTGAAACAACAGGTCGAGGCCTCCGGCGATCCTGTCCTGGAAGCGCTCGAGGAAGAATTGCGGACCTATCCAGTCCACTCGAGCACGAGACCGGTGAAGCCGGAAAGCAATGCAATCGTTCATCCCTTGCGGATGCGGCTTGGTGACACCGTATTGTCCTTCATCAGCACGACCACGGTGTTCGGCACGCCGCTCGACGTCACGCTCTCCGAACTTGCGATCGAAACCTTCTTCCCCGCCGATGAAGAAACACGACAGGCTTTGACCCGCCTCGCGCTCGAACGGACGAAAACCGCGGGACAAGCCTGATCAGCCGGGTGGCTGCGAAGCCTTCCGCGCCGAGGCTCGCTCAAGGCCGAGCTGCCGTTCGCGCCAGATGATGAAAAGGCCAGCGGCAACCACGATCGCCCCTCCGACCAGCATGTGGAGCGTCGGCACGTCGCCAAAGGCGAGATAGCCGACGACGATGCTGAGCAGCATCGAGGTGTACTCGAACGGCGCCACGACCGAGGCTTCGGCATGGCGATAGGCGGAGGTCATCAGGATCTGCCCGAGCCCCCCGCAGAAACCGGCCAGGATCAGCAGCACGACCTGTCTGGTCGCCAGCGTCTGCCAGCCGAACGGAATGGTCAGCAGGGCAAGGATGCTCGCCGTCAGCGAGAACCACAGAACGATGGTTGCCGTGCGCTCGCTGTGCACCAGGCTTCGCACCAGAAGCATGGCAACCGCCGAGATCGCCGCTGCGATGAATGCGGCGATCACCCCCAGCACCTCCTGGTCGCCAAGGGCAGCGCCCGAGCGCAGCAGGGTGAGCGTCGGCCAGGAAATGATGACGACGCCGATGAGACCGACGATGACCGCACCCCAACGGTAGATGCGGATGGTCTCGCGCAGGAAGATGGCGCTGAACACCACGACCAGAAGCGGCTGTGCATAGTTCAGCGTGATCGCTTCCGGCAGTGGCAGGCGCGTCAACGCGAAGAAACCGAACCCCATGGCGCAAACTCCCACCACGCCGCGCGCGATGTGGTTGAGCGGACGCCTGGTGGAAAAGGCCGTACGCAGTTCGCGCCGAAAACCGAGGAAGACCAGGATCGGGAAGATGGCGAAGAAGGAACGATAGAAAACGATCTGGCCGGCAGGCAGCTCGCCGGCGGCCTTGATCAGCGACGACATCGCCACGAACACCGAAACCGACAGGATCTTCAGCGTGATGCCGACCAGCGTATGCGGCTGGACGGAAGATGCATTTGACGTCACTGCATGCCGGCGTCCCGTATCGCCCCCCAGATGCGCGACGGCGTCGCCGGCATGTCGATATGTCTTATGCCGTAGGCGCGATAAAGCGCATCGGTCACAGCGTTCAGTGCCGCCGGCGTAGCGCCGATCGTTCCGGCCTCGCCCGCTCCCTTGATGCCGAGCGCGTTGGTGGTCGAAGGCACGTTGCGGGTCTCGAAATGGAAGAATGGCACGCTGTCTGCGCGCGGCATGGCATAGTCCATGAAGCTGGCCGACAGCAACTGGCCATCCTCACCATAGACCGTCTCCTCCACCAGTGCCTGGCCGATGCCCTGGACGACACCACCATGCACCTGGCCAGCGAGAAGTATCGGGTTTACGGTCGCCCCGAAGTCATCGACGATGGTGTAGCGCACGATCTCCGTGCTTCCCGTGTCGGGATCGATCTCGACTTCGCAGATATGCGTGCCGTTCGGATAGGTCGCCTCGTCCTGCACGAATTCGCCGAACCCCTTGAGGTCCTCCGGCTTTTTCGCCGCCCTGGCGATGGCTGCAAAATCCATCGCGCGATCGGTGCCGACGATCCGGGCGATGCCATCCTTAAGCTCGATGTCTGCGCTGGCAGCTTCCAGTTCGTCGGCTGCGATGCGCCTGATCTTTTCGGCCAGATCCTCACCTGCTCGCGCAGTGGAAACACCTCCGAGAGGAATGGAGCGCGAACCGCCGGTGCCGCCGCCAGCCTTCAATTCGTCGGTGTCGCCCTGACGAACCCGAATCCGCTCGATGGGCAGATCGAGCTTTTCGGCCAGCAGTTGCGCGTAGGCCGTGGCGTGGCCCTGGCCGTTGGTCTGGGTGCCGATCTTCAGCGTGATCGTGCCGTCGCCGTTCAATTCGACATGCGCCGGCTCGGAACCGGCGAAAGCACAGGCTTCGACATAGGTCGCCATGCCGATGCCGCGGATCTTCCCACGAGACGTCGCCTCCTCCAGCCGAGTGGAAAATTGAGTCCACTCAGCCTGTTGCATGGCCTGGTTCATGTGGCCTTCGAATTCGCCGGTATCGTAGAGGCGGCCGGTCTGTGTGCGGTAAGGCATCTGGTCCGGCCGGATGAAGTTCCGCCGCCGGATCTCGTCGGCGGTCAGGTCCATGTCGCGCGCGCAGGCGTCGACCAGCTTTTCGATCAGGAGCGCGGCTTCAGGACGGCCCGCGCCGCGATAGGCGTCGACGGGCGTGGTGTTGGTGTAGACAGCGGTAACCGAAACATCGAGCGCCTGGATGTCGTAGACGCCGGTGGACATCGAAACGCCGACGACCGGAATGAACGGACCGTATTGCGAGATATAAGCACCCATGTTGGCGATCAGGCTCACGCGCAGGCCGAGAAAGCGCCCCTCCTGGTCCATCGCCATTTCTGCGCTGGTGACATTGTCGCGACCGTGTGCGTCGGTCAGGAAATGCTCGGTCCGGTCCCCGGTCCACTTCACGGGCCGTCCAAGCCGCCTGGCCGCTTCCAGGACCAGCAGGTGCTCCCGGTAAACGAATGTCTTGGGGCCGAACCCGCCGCCGACATCCGGGGTCACAACCCGCAACTCATCCTTGCCTATACCCAGCACGCCGCTGACGATCTTCTGCATCGAATGCACGCCCTGCGAGCCGGTGGTGAGCACGAAGCGTCCCTCCTGCTGCTTCCATTCGCCAACGGCGGCACGCGCCTCCATGTAGTTGCAGACCAGCCGGTTGTTGACGAAGTCGATGCGAGTGACCTTGGCTGCCTTCGCAAAGGCAGCGTCCGTCCTCGCCGTGTCTCCGATGTGATAGGCAAACGCACGGTTCGAACCAAGTTCTGGCCAGACCGGCGCTGTTTCCTCGTCGAGCGCCGTCGCCGTTACCGCGGCGGCGTCCTGTGTGTCGAAATCGAGCTCGATCAACTCGGCCGCGTCCTGTGCCTGCTCGCGACTGTCAGCCACAACGAAAGCGATCGCGTCGCCGACATAACTTACCTCGTCCCGGCACAGGATCGGTATGTCACGCGTCGGTGCCCGGGAGCCGTCGGGCTGCGGCTGCATGACGCCGGATCGCAGGTCGCGGAGATGATCGAGGTCGGCCCCGGTAAGAACCAGATGGACACCAGGCGCCGATCGCACTGCCTCTGTCGAGACGACCGAAAAAAGCGCCTTGGCGACCGGAGAGCGAACGACATAGCCGTGCAACACGCCGTCCGGACTGATGTCATCGGTGTAGCGTCCCTGTCCAAGGATGAAGGCATTGTCCTCGAGCCGACGGACCGAGGCGCCCATCCCGAATCTGGGTGTGACGACAGACATGGCAACCTCGCGGGGATCGGAGAAGGCTGGGAAAGCCTTGGGGATGTACCGGCAGTTTTGTCGAGGGACGGTTTCGTGTAAAGAGCCGCAACCTCTTTTATCTTGTCCCAGCAAATGCCGGCTATGCCGAGATCATCAGGAAAAATCGACGGATGCGCACAGATACCGGCCAGGTCTTCAGGCTCGAAGACTATCGCCCCAGCGACTACCTGATCCCCACGACCGAGCTGAATTTCTCGCTTTCCAGGGAAGCGACCAGGATCATCGCGACCCTGACCGTCGAACCCCGGCAAGGTGTAGTGGCGGGAACCCCGCTGGTGCTGGATGGCGATGAATTGCGACTTGCCGGCGTTTCGATCGACGGCAAACCGCTTGGCGCGACCGAATATGCCGCGGCAGCGGATCAGCTGACCATCCTGAAGCCGCCGGCAAAGCCGTTTCGGCTGACCATCGAAACGGATGTGAACCCGTCGACCAACAGCACCCTGATGGGCCTCTATCGTTCCAGCGGCGTCTATTGCACGCAATGCGAGGCCGAGGGCTTCCGCCGCATCACCTATTTCCTGGATCGGCCTGATATCCTGTCGGTTTACACCGTGCGCATCGAGGCCGATCGCAGCGAGGCGCCGCTTCTGCTGGCCAACGGCAATCCGGTCGAGCACGGGGATATCGGTGACGGAAAACACTTCGCGGTCTGGCATGATCCATTCCCGAAACCGAGCTACCTGTTCGCGCTTGTCGCCGGCAGCCTCGGCAAAGTGGCTGACGAATTCACCACCCTGTCGGGGCGCAAGGTCGAGCTTGGCATCTATGTAGAGCACGGCAAGGAAGCGCTGGCCGGCTACGCCATGGACGCCCTCAAACGCTCCATGAAATGGGACGAGGAAAAATTCGGCCGCGAATACGATCTCGATGTCTTCAACATCGTCGCCGTCTCCGATTTCAACATGGGCGCGATGGAGAACAAGGGTCTCAACATCTTCAACGACAAATATGTGCTGGCCGACGAACAGACTGCCACCGACGCCGACTTCGCCAACATCGAGGCGATCATCGCCCATGAATATTTTCACAATTGGACAGGCAACAGAATCACTTGCCGCGACTGGTTCCAGCTTTGCCTGAAGGAAGGGCTGACCGTTTATCGCGACCACGAATTCTCGGCGGACGAGCGCTCGCGCCCGGTCAAGCGCATCGCCGAAGTGCGCACGCTGCGTGCCCACCAGTTCCCGGAGGACCAGGGCCCGCTTGCGCATCCGGTGCGCCCGCGACGCTACCGCGAGATCAACAATTTCTACACCGCAACTGTCTACGAGAAGGGTTCGGAAGTGGTGCGAATGATCCGCACCATCCTCGGTGCAGAAACCTTCCGTGCCGGCATGGACCTTTATTTCGAGCGCCATGACGGCGAGGCTGCCACCATCGACGATTTCCTCAAGGTGTTCGAGGACGTCTCGGGCCGCGACCTCTCGCAGTTCGCGCTGTGGTACCATCAGGCCGGCACGCCGCATGTAACCGTCAGTTCCGGCTACGATCAGGCGGCCCGCGTCTTCACGCTCGAGATCGAACAGTCGCTTGCCCCGACCCCATCGGAAAGCCGCAAGCGGCTGATGCACATACCACTGGCATTCGGCCTTGTCGGAGCCGACGGCAGCGACCTGCCCTACAGCGGCGTCGAGGGTGCAACAGTCGAGAACGGTGTCATCCACCTGCGCAAGCGCCATCAATCGGTGCGCTTCACCGGCATCACCGAACGGCCGGTGCTTTCGCTCAATCGCGGCTTCTCGGCACCGATTACGCTGTCGCTGGAACAGAAGGCGGAAGATCTGATCTTCCTGGCCGGCAACGACAGCGACGCCTTCTCGCGCTGGCAAGCCTTCAACACATTGCTTACCGATGCGCTGATCGCCGGCTTCCGCAATGTCCTTGGCGGAAAGCAGCCGGAATTCGGCGAGCATCTTCAAGCGCTGGCCGGACGCATCGCTGCAGATGCGTCGCTGGAACCGGCATTCCGTGCCCTGGCGCTCAGCCTGCCGGGCGAAGCCGACATCGCACGCGAGATCGGCAAGGGGATCGACCCAGAGGCCATCCTTGCGGCGCGGCATGCATGCGCTCAGACGATTGCCGCAGCCAACCAGCACGGCTTCAGGCGTCTCTACGAGGAATTGCGCGACAGCGCCCCCTTCCTGCCCGACGCCGACGGCGCGGGCCGCCGCGCGTTGCGCAACGTGCTGCTCGACTACCTTACGCTGTTGCCGGGCGGGGCTGACCTCGCCGCTGACCACTTCGAGAAAGCCTCCAACATGACCGACAGGGCTGCTGCCCTGACCGTTCTCGCTCACCGCCACACTGATTCCGCCCAAGCTGACAAAGCCTTGAAACAGTTCGAGAAACAGTATTCGGACGACGCACTGGTGATGGACAAGTGGTTCATTATCCAGGCAGGCGTACCGGGACAGCGTGCGCTGGAAACGGTAAAGGCATTGAGCGGGCACCCTGCCTTTTCGATCGCCAATCCCAACCGCGTGCGCGCATTGATCGGTACATTCGCAGGTGCCAACCAGACCGGGTTCCACCGCGCCGACGGGCAAGGCTATCGTTTCTTTGCCGACATCGTCCTGCAGGTCGAAAAGCGCAACCCTCAGGTCGCCGCGCGGCTTGCTACAGCCATGCGCTCATGGCGCTCCCTCGAACCCGTGCGGCAAGGCCATGCGCGCGAAGCCCTGGTGTCGATCCTCGGTCAGGAGAAGCTCTCGGCGGATCTCAAGGACATTGTCGAGCGCACATTGGCCTGATTGACGGCCAGAAACAGGGGCCGGCGCTCAAAACGCCGGCCGATTTACTGAATCTTCAATCTTTTTTCTCCTCACCCACTGGACAAGGCGAATCACGTTTGATTCTTTAATGACGATTCGGAAGTACGGTGTTGCCGGATCATCATCGGGGAAAATTTCGGGGAGAGCCATTCCATGGCCAAGGCGGACGCGTTGCGCGCGCCCGGACGGACAGCTTTTGAGTGGCGCAACCGTCCGCGCCGCAGCAATGCCTTGATCGGTAATGCGCGGCTGATCGCCGGCCCGGCCTACGGCAAGTTGTTGGCCGCTGAACCGGTCCTGCGGCGACTGATCCCTTCCCTGATCATCCTTTTCCTGATCGTCGTGGCCTGCCTCCGCTTCCTGTCGATGATGAGCTGGCATGACGACATCGAACGCAATGCCAAGACAATTCTCACGCTTTCTGCTGGTGAACTCGCCAAGGCGGGTGCCGCCGCACCTGCCATCAGCCCACAGGAGCTGCTGGAAGATGCCGTACGGCAGGGTTCGCTCGGCACCGATCACGTGCTGGCCGTGACCGACAAGGACTTCACGGTGCTTGCGGTGTCGCCCAAGTCGACCCGTTGGCAAGGTCGTACGCTCGACAGCGTCATCTCGGGCGGACAGCCGCTGTTCCTCTTCGGCGAGCGCGCCGGTGTGCTGGATGTGCGCATCGGTGAGACCGAGTGGTATGCCGCCGTCGACCTCAGGCCCGATGGCAAGGGTGCGGCAGCCGTCCTTGTTCCGCAGGACGCGGTCTTTGCGGAGTGGCGCAAGTCCGTCTCCCTGAACGTGACGCTGTTCGTGCTTACAGCCGGTGTGCTGCTGATCGTGCTCTATGCCTATTTCTGCCAGGTGACACGCGCCAAGAGCGCTGACCGCATCCTGGGAGATTCCCTGCAGCGCATAGACATGGCGCTGGTCAGGGGCCGCTGCGGTCTCTGGGACTGGGACATGGCTCGCGGCAAGATGTACTGGTCGCGCTCGATGTACGACATGCTCGGCTACGAGCCTTGCGAGACGATGCTGTCCTTCGGCGAAGTCGACGAGATCATCCATCCAGAAGACGGAAATCTGTTCGAGCTGGCCGAGCGCATCGTGGCACGCGAGATCGATCAGATCGACCAGGTCTTCCGTATGCGCCACGCCGACGGCCAGTGGGTGTGGATGCGCGCCAGGGCGCAGGTAATGGATCCGGATGCGCCGGAAATCCAGCTTATCGGCATCGCAGTCGACGTCACCGAACAGCGGCACCTCGCGCTTCGCTCCGAAGCCGCTGACCTGAGGCTGCGCACGGCGATCGAGAACATCAACGAATCCTTCGTGCTGTGGGATGCGTCGGAGCGGCTGGTGATGTGCAATTCCAAGTTCCAGCTCGACAACGGCCTGTCCGACCGCAGCGTCATGCCCGGCACGGCACGTGCGGAGATCGAAGAGCGCATGCTGGCCTTCGCAGCCGAACGCCGTCTGGCCAATGCAAACGGCCCCAATGGCGGCATCACCATCGAACGCCAGCTGGGCGACGGTCGCTGGCTGCAGGTGAACGAGTTGAAGACCCGCGACGGCGGCACCGTCTCGGTCGGTTCCGACATCACGCAGATCAAGCAGCATCAGGACAAGCTCATGGACAGTGAGCGGCGCCTGATGGCCACCATCCACGATCTCAGCCTCGCTCGCCGCGCAGAGGAAGAGCGCACGCGCGAACTGGTCGAGCTGAACCGCAAATACATCCGGGAGAAGGATCGCGCCGAAGCCGCCAACCAGGCAAAGTCGGAATTCCTCGCCAACATGTCGCACGAGCTGCGCACGCCGCTCAACGCGATCATCGGCTTCTCGGAATTGATGGAGCAGGCGCTGTTCGGTCCGCTGGGTTCGGAGCGCTACGAAGAATATGCCACCGATATCAATTCGTCCGGCAAATACCTGCTCGGCGTCATCAACGACATCCTCGACATGTCGAAGATCGAGGCTGGCCAATTCTCGATCGATCGGGAGCAGATCGATCTCGGGCCGCTGATCTCCGAAACGGTACGGGTGGTTTCACTCCAGGCCGCCCAGAAGGCAATTACCGTGGAGACGCGCATCGCCGACAGCCTGTCACTGGTTGCCGACCGGCGAGCGATCAAGCAGATCGTCATCAACCTGCTGTCCAACGCGGTGAAATTCACCGGCCAGGGTGGGCATATCGTGGTGAAGGCCCGCAACGCATCGGGCGCGCTCACACTCACCATCGAAGACAATGGCTGTGGCATTCCGAAGACAGCACTCGGCAAGCTCGGCCGGCCATTCGAGCAGGTGCAGAACCAGTTCTCGAAGAACCACACCGGTTCCGGCCTGGGACTCGCGATCTCGCGTTCGCTGGCCGAACTGCATGGCGGCGCGCTCAAGATCCGCTCGACGGAAGGCTCCGGCACCATCGTATCGGTACGCATCCCTGTCCGGAAGGCACCACAGTTGGTCAAGGCAGCGGCTTGAGGCATTCCCTCGCAACAAGTTGCGGGGATTACGATAAAATCTTCCGACAGGATGAAAACACCCGGCGGCGGTCGCCGCCGGGATGTCTCAGGGAAGCTTACTCGGCTTCGCTCTGGCGATGGTCGCGACCGCCACGCTTCGGCAGCTCGCTCTTTTCGATCTTGCCGTCATTGTTCTTGTCGAACAGTGCGAACATCTTCTTCTGGTGTGCGGTGACGTCTTCCTGGGTCAGTACGCCCTCGCCCTTGCTGTCGTAACGTTCGACCATACGCTTCGCCATGCGTTCGAAACGCGCCTTCTCAAGCGCCGCGGCCAGCTGTTCGACCGTGACCTTGCCGCCATTGTCGGCGAGGATCTTCTTCAATTCCGGGTTCATCGCTTCCGAGAACTGATCGAAGGTGATGCCACCATCGGAATCCTTCAAGGCCTTCTGGAGGCGCCAGTGTGAGCCTTCGCGCATGTCGCCGCCCTTGTTCTGTTCGGCATGGGCGGCGGTTCCAACGAGGCCGGCAAGGGTCGCAAATGCGAAGGCAAGTTTCGTCGACTTTTTCATCGGTTTCTCCTGTTGCATCGTCACCCCCGATGCTTTGGAAACCGCTCCGAGGCGTCAGTTCCTCACGAGCGTTTCCCACGCAGCAAAAGGTCGAAGTCCTTCCTGACCTTTCGCGACGTCTCTTTGAGGTGCGCTTCCAGCACCGTGAAATCCGGCAGATCGGTTGCTGCCAAAAGGAGGTCGACCAGACCCGGCGGCACGTCATCGCGTTCGAACGTGCTGGTCAGGCACAGCCTGATCATCTGGGTAACCGACAAATACAGCGAATATGCGTCGCAAAGCGCGTGCCGGATCTCGGGATCGGCAAAGTTCGGCGCCAATCTCGCCAAAGTCTGCGCGGTGCCGGGTGTGCGGGCATCGCCTTCAAGCTGATCTGTGATGGTCGCCACCTGGGCGACAAATTCCAGGTCGATCAGACCGCCGGGAATGAGTTTGATGTCCCATAGATCGTGCGGCGGTTTCTCGTCCTCGATCAGCTTGCGCATCTCGACAGCCTCAGCCGCCACCTTGGCGCGGTCGCGCGGCTGCGCCAGGATGTTCTCCACCTCCCGTTCGATTTCTGCGCACAGAGCGGCATCACCGGCAACCGCCCTCGCCCGCGTCAGCGCCATCTGTTCCCAGGTCCAGGCTTCCTGCCGCTGATATTTGCGGAAGGCGTCGACATGCGTCGCCACAGGCCCCTTGTTGCCGGATGGCCGCAACCTCAGATCGAGCTCGTAGAGCACACCTTCGGCTGTAGGTGCCGAAACAGCAGCAATCAGGCGCTGCGTCAGGCGAGCGAAATAGTGCGATGGCGCCAGCGGCTTCTCGCCATCCGACTCCTCCGCCTGCTCGTCATGGTCATAAAGCAGGATAAGATCGACGTCCGAGCCCGCCGTCAGCTCGCGGCTGCCCAGCTTGCCCATCCCAAGAAGCGCGATCCTGCCTCCCGGGATGCGGCCGTGGCGTTGGGCAAACTCCTCCACCACCGCCTCCAGTGCCGCTCCGATGGTCAGGTCGGCGAGATCGGAAAAGGCACGGCCGGCGCGCGCCGCATCGATGGAACCGGCCAGAAGCCGTACACCGATGAGGAATTTCTGCTCGGCAGCGAAGATACGCAGGCGATCGAGCACCTCTTCGTAGGCGCGGTCGCCGTCAATGAAGGCCGCCAGCCTCGCTGAAAGATAGGTGCGATCCGGCAGCTCGGTGAGCAGCGCAGGGTCGAGCAGGCCGTCGAACACATGCGGGCGGCGCGTGATGATTGCCGCCAGCCGCGGCGCGGCACCCATGATGGTCGCCATCAACCTGAGCAGCCCCGGATTGGACTGCAGCAGCGAAAACAGCTGGATGCCCGCCGGCAAGCCGGACAGGAACTCGTCGAAGCGCATCAGCGCCTCGTCAGCGCGGCGCGTCTTGCCGAATGCCTCCAGGAGTGCGGGCGTAAGTTCGGTCAGCCGCTCGCGTGCCTCCGCCGATCGCGTCACCTTGTAGCGGCCGAAATGCCAGGTGCGGATGACGCGGCAAATGTCGCTTGGCCGTTGGAAGCCCAGCCCGAGCAATGTCTGCAGGGTGTCGGGATCATCGACATCACCGGTGAAGACCAGATTGCCGACGCCGGCCGATAATTCGGGCGCGGCTTCGAACAACGCCGCATAGTGGCCTTCCACCTGCTGCAAGGCAGCGCGCAGCGTTGCCGAAAAAGTCCCGGCGTCCTTGTAGCCCAGCATGTGGGCGATGCGCTCCAGCCCCTCGTCGTCCTCCGGCAGCATGTGGGTCTGCTCGTCGGCCACCATCTGGATGGCGTGTTCGACGCGGCGCAGGAACCAGTATTGCTTGGTGAGAACGTCGCGTGCTTCGGGCGTGATCCAGCTGCGCTCTGCAAGTTGACCAAGCATCGGCACCGTCTCGCGCCCTCGCAATTCCGGAAACCGGCCACCCGCAATGAGCTGCTGGGTCTGTACGAAGAATTCGATCTCGCGGATACCGCCGCGGCCGAGCTTCACGTTGTGGCCTTTGACCGCAACCTCGCCATGCCCCTTGTGGGCGTGGATCTGGCGTTTGATCGAATGAACGTCGGCGATCGCCGCATAGTCCATGTATTTGCGCCAGACATAGGGCTGGAGTTCCTTGAGGAAGGCCTCGCCTGCAGCGATGTCGCCAGCCACGGGCCGTGCCTTGATCATCGCGGCGCGCTCCCAGTTCTGCCCCCTGCCCTCATAGTAGGTCAGCGCAGCCTCCACCGGGATCGCCAGCGGCGTCGAGCCGGGATCCGGCCGCAACCTGAGATCGGTGCGGAAGACATAACCATGTTCGGTGCGATCCTGGAGGATGCGAACCAGACGGCGGGTCAACCGGGAAAACAGCTCGGTGGCATCGAGCGGATCGATCACCGCCGGAGCCTCCGGCTCGAAGAAGACGACGAGGTCGATGTCTGAGGAGAAGTTCAGCTCATGGGCACCGAGCTTGCCCATGCCGAGCAGGATCCAGCCTGACTTCAGCGTCGGTTTCTTCGGATCCGCGAGCTTCAGCTTGCCCTGTTCGTGGGCGTCGCGCAGCAGAAAATCGACTGCCGCGCGGATCGAGGCGTCGGCCAGATCGGAAAGCCTGCGCACGGTCAGCGACGTCTCGGCAACCCCGGCCAGATCGTCGAGTGCGATCAGGAAATGCGCCTCGGCCTTGAGACGGCGCAACTCCATCATCAGGCTCTGCTCGGAAACGTTCTCCAAGCGCGACGCGGTGCCTATCATCTCGGCCACCGCGGCAAGACGCTGTTCGACGGTTTCGTCGAACAACGCATCCAGTATCTGCGGACGGCGTCTCGCCACATCGCGCAGGAACGGAGAAAGATCGAAAACGGCAGCCAGGAAATCCTGTGCGTCCCCCGTGCCGGCCAGAAACGTGGCCAAACGCGGCAGTTCGTCTTCCCTGGCCGCCGCCGCCATGTCGGCAAGTTCCTCGCGTCCATGGCCGACATCGAGCGGCGCAAGTTTCAATTTCGGCTGCAGCCGAAATCCCACCTTCTTGCGCTCAGCCGCTGCACTTGCCGTCATCCGTTTCTCCCCGACGAAACTTCCCGCTCCGGGAAGCTCATGACGACGCATAGTCCAGGATCGGCAGGTTGCAGATCAAGGGTGCCCTTGTGGAATTTCATGATCGCCTTGGCAAGGCTGAGCCCAAGTCCCGATCCAGGTTGCGAACGGCTCTTTTCCAGCCGCACGAACCTTTCGGTGACGCGCGCACGGTCGGCGTCGTCAGGGATACCCTGGCCATTGTCGGCCACGGTGAGCCTGATCATGCCTGCCATGCGTTCGAGCGTGACCCGCACCATCGGGCTGGCCGTAGCATCGACCGAATACTTGATGGCATTGTCGACGATGTTGGACAGCGCCTGCCCGACCAGTTCGCGGTTGCCATCGATCAGATATGGCCCGCTGACATTGGTTTCCAGGCCGACGCCCGCTTCCTCTGCCACTGGCTCATAGAGATCGACGACATCGCGGACGGTGGCGGCCAGGTCGACCTGCGTCACGTTCTCGGACGAATAGCCAGCCTCAAGCCGAGAGATCATCAGGATCGCGTTGAAGGTCCTGATAAGCTGGTCGGACTCCGCGATCGTGCCTTCGAGGGCGGCCTTGTAGTCGGCCGCACTGTGTTTGCCCGACAGCACCGCCTCCGCGCGATTGCGCAGCCTGGTCAGCGGCGTCTTGAGATCATGTGCGATGTTGTCGGAGACCTGTTTCAGGCCCTCGTTCAACGTGGCGATGCGCGCCAGCATGGCATTGAGGTTCTCGGAAAGCCGGTCGAACTCATCGCCTGCTCCGCTGACAGGAAGCCGGCCGGTCAGGTCGCCGCCCATGATGCGGCGGCTGGCCTCCGACACGTTGTCGATGCGCTTGAGCGCGGTGCGGCCAACCAGGAACCAGATCAGCAATGCGCCCAGTCCCATCATGCCGAGCGTCAAGGTGAGCGCCCGACGAACCACGCTGCGGAAACGCTCGGGCTCGCCGAGGTCACGGCCGACGAGCAGGATCATCTGGTTGGGCAGCCGTACTACAAGGGCAATGGCGTCATGGCCCTTGTTGCGGCGTATCTGGGCCGGCGCCTGCCCCGATGGCTTGCTGGTGTCGTTCGCGCCCTGCGCCTGCTCGCCGCCGCTTTCGCCATAGCGTTCGTAGGAAAACGGGATCTCCGTCCAGCCTTCGCGGGCAATCACCCCGGGCTCGATGCTCTGGACGTTGCCGGCCAGGACCTCACCGTTTGGATCGGCGATCATATAGAGATTGGCGCCGGGCGCGCGCGAGCGCCGCTCCATGGTGCGCACGAGAAATGGCAGGCCGCCCCGCTGGTAGGAACGGGCAAGATCGGCCACTTCCTCGTTGATGGTTTCCTGTGTTTGCGCCGTCAGCATGCGCGCCGACAGCGAGGTCATGTAGAAGACCAGCAGGACCGCGCAGATCGCGAACAGCAGAAGATACAGCGCGGAAAGGCGCGCTGCCGTCGTCTTCATGATGGCTGGCACGGTCAGGGCCATCGAGACCTAACCGCCGCTCTTCAGCATGTAGCCGGCGCCGCGAATGGTGTGCAGGATCGGCTTTTCGAAGCCCTTTTCGATCTTGCCGCGCAGCCGCGACACATGCACGTCAATGACATTGGTCTGGGGATCGAAATGATAGTCCCAGACGTTTTCGAGCAGCATCGTGCGCGTCACCACCTGGCCGGCATGACGCATCAGATATTCGAGCAGGCGGAACTCGCGGGGCTGCAGGACAATCTCCTTGCCGGCGCGCTTGACCGAATGCGACAGCCGGTCGAGCTCGAGATCACCGCTCCTGTAGACCGTCTCGCTCTCCTTCACGCCGGCGCGGCGGTTCAGGACCTCGACACGCGCCAGCAGCTCCGAGAAGGCATAAGGCTTGGTCAGGTAATCATCGCCGCCCGCGCGCAACCCGGTTACGCGATCATCCACTTCGCCGAGCGCCGACAAAATGAGCACCGGCGTGGTGTTTCCGCGCGAACGCAGTGCCGCAATGACGGAAAGCCCATCACGACGCGGCAGCATGCGGTCGACGACCATGACGTCATACTCGCCGCTGTCGGCCAGAGCGAAGCCGGTCTCACCGTCGCCGGCGACATGGGCGGTATGGCCTGCCTCGGTGAAGGCCTTTTCCAGATAGTCGGCGGCTTCCCGATCGTCTTCGATGATCAGAATCTTCATCGAGCCGTTATACGCAATTTCCGAAGCCGTTGCGGCAGACATCTCTGGACATCCTGTGATTTTGCGGCAGCGGGACGAGAGCCCCGCTGCCGCTGAGGTCGGACACTACTGACTGACACGCCGACCATGCTTCCTTCACGGTGATCCGGGGGTGCGACACCACCGCTCCGGAAGCAGAGTTTTCCGGGCGCTGAAACCATCCCCAGGACGGCCAACATCCGAAAGACACCGACAGGCACCGGATATCCGGCCCGCCTGGCTCAGTGCCCCCACTGCCCCAGGCGTTTCCGGCACTCCCTTGCCAGCGGCGATCGATCAGCCCTTGGCGACCGGCAGCGTCACGAAGCGGTTGGCGTCTTCGCGGCTGATCTGCACCAGCACCTGCTTGCGACCGGCTTTCTGCGCTTCCTTCATCGCATTGGAGATGTCGGATGCCCCGGCGATCTCCTGGCTGTTGATCGCAGTGATGACGTCGCCCGCCTGGATGCCACGATCAGCGGCATCGCTGTCGGGATCGACCTCGGTCACGACCACGCCCTTGCCGTTGTCGGACTTGGTGACCGTCAGGCCGAGGTCGGCCAGGGAGTTGGTCCCCGACGGCTCCGACGGCTTGCCGGCCGACGCCATCTTGTCCCCATTCGGCAGCTTGCCGAGGTCGACCTTGATGGTCTCTGCCTTGCCACCGCGCCAAACGGTGACATCCACCGACTTGCCGGGCTGGTAGGCGCCGATCAGGCGGGCCAGTTCCTTGGTGGTCGCGACATCCTTGCCGTCGACCTGGGTGATGACGTCACCGGCGACAATGCCAGCCTTCTTGGCAGGGCTATCGTCCTGGGCACCGGAAACCAGCGCACCCTTTTCAGCCTTCAAGCCGAGCGATTCGGCGATATCGGCAGTGACCGGCTGGATTTCGACACCGAGCCAGCCGCGTTCGATCGTGCCGCCCTTCATCAGCACTTCCACGACCTGCTTGGCGGTGGAAGCCGGAATGTCGAAGGCGATGCCGACGCTGCCGCCCGAAGGCGAGAAGATCGCGGTGTTGATGCCGACCACCTGGCCGCTCTGGTTGAAGGTCGGGCCGCCGGAATTGCCGCGATTCACCGGTGCGTCGATCTGGATGAAATCATCATAAGGGCCGGCGCCGATGTCGCGGCCGCGAGCCGAGACGATACCCGAGGTAACGGTGCCGCCGAGACCGAACGGATTTCCGACGGCCACCACCCAGTCGCCGACACGGACCTTGGAGTCGTCAGCGAACTCGACATAGGTGAACTTCTGGTCCTTGTTGTCGACCTTGAGCACGGCGAGGTCGGTGCGCTGGTCGGTACCGACCAGCTTGGCGTCGAATTCCTTGCCATCGGTCATGACGACGGTGAAGGCGGTGCCACCATCGACGACGTGGTTGTTGGTGACGATGTAGCCGTCCTCGGAAATGAAGAAGCCTGAGCCCTGCGCAACCGGACGCGGCTCGCGATTGGGGTTTTCACGATGCTGGAAGCTGCGGCCACCCTGGCCGTTGGGACCGCGGAACTCCTTGAAAAAGCGCTTGAGCTGCGGATTGTCCTGGAAGAAATCGGGAGCGTCGAAGGGCATGCCGCCGTCATCGGATGCCGGCTGGACCTTGGCCTTGACCTGCACCGAAACAACGGCAGGCGAGACCTTCTCGACGAGATCGGCAAAACCCGGAACCTGGGGAGCCTGAACATTGACGGCCTCGGCCATCACGGGGGCCGTGCCGGTCGTCACCGCGCCGAAGCCGATGGCGCCGGCGATCGCCAGCGAAGCGGCTGCAGCGGCAAGGCGCGAACGGGTGCGGGAAGAAGTAGGGGTAGCAGTCATGAATCCGTTATCCTCTAGAACTGGACGCTCAAGCGGCATCCTTCGGGACAACAGATAGAGAAGCCGACATTACCGCTTCATTTCCGGTAGATGAAACTTTGGTAATGTTGGTCAGCCGCTGTGCATTTTTCCTGAAATTGCTCAATCGCGCTTCAGGATCGCGTCGAGCCTGGCCTTTTCATCCGTGCTCAATCCAGCCGTTTCCTGCGCTCTCGGCCGACGTGCCGACCGCAACATGAACGCCCCGCCGATCAGAAGCAGCAGAACGGGTGTCCCCCACAGCAGAGCCGTGCGCCATTCGAAACGCGGCTTCAAAAGCACGAACTCGCCGTAGCGCGAGACGACATAGTCGATGACCTGCGTGTCGCTGTCGCCGGCTTTGAGCCGATCGCGCACCAGGACGCGCAGGTCGCGCGCAAGATCGGCATCGGATTCGTCGATGGACTGGTTCTGGCAGACCATACAGCGCAAGCCGGCCGACAGTGAGCGCGCGCGCGCTTCCAGTGCCGGGTCGGACAACATCTCATCGGGTTTGACGGCAAAGGCGCTGCCTGAAGCCAGCAGCACCAATCCCAAGACCAGGCCGGCGACAAAACCTCGCATCGTCATGACACGGTTGCCGCCGCTGCCGGCTTGCCCTTGCGCTTGGCTGGCGCACCGACCCGCAGGCGCCGGTCGGCCAGGGACACCGTACCACCCGCCATCATGACCAGACCACCCAGCCAAATCAGTGTCACCAGCGGCTTCCACCAGATGCGCGCGACGACCGAGCCGTCGGCGGACTCATCACCGAGTGCGATGTAAAGCTGGCTGAAGCCGATCGTCTTTATGCCGGCCTCGGTGGTCGGCATCTGGCGGGCCGGGTAGAAACGCTTGGACGAATTGATCGTGCCCGTCACCTGGCCGCCTGCATTGATCAATTCGAAGCGGGCACGATCCTCGTTGAAGTTCGGTCCCTTCATCGGCTGGATTCCGTCGAACCGCACAATCCGGCCGGCAACTTCGACCGTCTGCTGCGGCTTCATGGTCAGGATGTGCTCTTCACCGAAATTCAATGTGCCGACCATGCCGATCAGCGTGACGCCGAGGCCGGCGTGGGCGAGCGCGGTTCCAAAGACCGAGCGCGGCAGGCCAACGAAGCGACGCAGCATGATCCGAGGCGCCACGGAACCGAAACCCGATTTCATCGCCAGGTCGGTGGCCGCCCCCAGGATCAGCCAGACGGCGAGGCCAGTGCCGAAGGCAGCGAGGACCGACCCGCCATCGATGAAGAACAGCACGACCAGCGCAGCCAGCAAGGCGGCCCCGAAAGCCGCCATCAACCGCTGTGCGGCGGCAAACATGTCGCCGCGCTTCCAGGCGAGCAGCGGGCCGAATGGCACCAGCAGCAGGAGCGGTACCATCAGCGGACCGAACGTCAGGTTGAAGAAGGGCTCGCCGACTGAAATCTTGTCTCCCGTCACTGCCTCCAGCGCGAGTGGATAGAGCGTACCGATCAGCACGGTTGCCGTCGCGGTGGTCAGGAACAGATTGTTCAGCACCAGCGCGCCCTCACGCGAAATCGGCTGGAACAGGCCACCCGCCGTCAGCGAGGATGCACGCAGCGCAAACAACGCCAGCGAACCGCCGATGAAAAAGAGCAGGATGCACAGAATGAAGACGCCGCGCGACGGGTCCGTGGCAAAGGCGTGAACTGACGTCAGCACCCCGGAGCGCACCAGGAAAGTGCCGAGCAGCGACAGCGAGAAGGTGAGAATGGCGAGCAGCAGTGTCCAGATCTTGAGAGCCGAGCGCTTTTCCATGACGATGGCGGAGTGCAGCAGTGCAGTCCCTGCCAGCCAAGGCATGAAGGAGGCATTCTCGACCGGATCCCAGAACCAGAAGCCGCCCCAGCCAAGCTCATAGTAGGCCCAGTAGGAGCCCATCGCGATGCCGCCGGTAAGGAATATCCAGGCCACCAGCGTCCACGGCCGTACCCAGCGCGCCCAGGCGGCATCGATGCGGCCATCGATCAAGGCAGCGACAGAGAAGGAGAAGCAGATCGAGAAGCCGACATAACCGAGATAGAGCAGCGGGGGATGCACCGCCAATCCAAGATCCTGCAGGATCGGATTGAGGTCGCGTCCTTCGACCGGAGCCGGGATCAACCGGGTAAAAGGGTTGGATGTCGACAGGATGAACAGCAGGAACGCGACGCCGATCGAGCCCTGAACGGCCAGCACGTTTGCCTTGAGGCTGGCCGGCAGATTGGCGCCAAAGGCCGCGACCAGGGCACCGAAGAAAGCCAGGATCAGGACCCACAGAAGCATGGAGCCTTCGTGATTGCCCCAGGTCCCGGTGAGCTTGTAGATCATCGGCTGCAGCGAGTGCGAATTTTCCCAGACGTTCACGACCGAAAAGTCGGAACCGGCATAGGCAACCATCAGCGCAGCGAAGGAAAGCGCCGTCAGCGCGAAACCGGTGATGGCGGTGGGCGCGGCCACTGCCATCATGCGTTCATTGCCGAGCCGGGCGCCGACCAGCGGCACGACGGTCTGGATCAATGCCAGTGCAAAAGCCAGAACCAGGGCGAAATGACCGATCTCAACCATGCCCGCTATTTAACCTGTGTTTCCTGCCACACGCCCTTGGCCTTCAACCCGTCGGCGACTTCCTTGGGCATATAGCGTTCGTCGTGCTTGGCCAGCACGCTATCGGCAACGAAAACGCCATCGGAGCCAAATGAACCTTCGGTGATGACGCCCTGCTCTTCACGAAAGAGGTCCGGCAGGATGCCTGTGTAGGTTACCTTCACGGCGTCGTGCGTGTCGGTCACGGCAAAGGACACGGTTGTCCCCTGGCCGCGCACGATCGTGCCCTTTTCCACCAGCCCGCCGAGCCGGATACGCTGGCCTGGCGCGACGTTGGCGGCAGCAAGATCGCCCGGCATGTAGAAGTAAGAGGCCTTCTGACCGAGGGCATAAAAAGTCAGGGCCGCCGCGATCGACAGGAAACCCAGCCCCGCCACGATCACCGACAGTCGTTTCTGCTTGCGCGTCATCGCCTACTCCGTTGCCGCGAGGCCGAGTTTACCGGCAAAGGCTGTGAATTGCTTGGCTTCCGGACTATCGGCGCCAAAAACCGCGATCCCGCGCCGCAGCGCAGCGCGGGCCTCGTCGGTCTTGCCCAGCACGACATACGAACGCATGAGGCGCATCCATCCTTCCGTGTCGCGCGGGTTCTGCTTGAGCTTTTCATCGAGGCTGGCCACCATCGTCTCGATCATGGCGCCGCGCTGCTCGTCCGACAGCGACGAAGCGGCGGCGACATCGCCTTCCGACGGGCCGCCTTGGGGCGGAACAGGATTGGTCTTCAGGCTCGCCAGCGCCTGTCCAACGGCCTTGCGCCATGGAGAATCCGCCGGCAGCGTCGTCTGCAGTCTCTGAAGTGTGGCGACCGCTTCCGGCTTGCGGCCCTCCTGCGAAAATGCCAGCGCCAGATAGAAGTTCGCCTTTGGATCGTTCGGCTCAAGCTTCAACGCGGTCTCGAAGGCAGCCTGTGCATCGGCCGAAACCACCCCGCCGGCGTCATTGACCATTGCCTCGCCCAGCCCTGTCTGGCGAGCGGCATTGTCTCCTTCGAGCCGGATCGCGTTGCGGTAGGCAGTGACGGCGTCGCCAAACCGGCCGATGCGCAGATAGATCGGGGCCAGAACATCCCAGCCACGGCCATCGGTGGGGTTCTTTACCAGATGCGCTTCGGCTCTCGCCACCAGTTCATCAACCGAACTATCCGCCGGATTCTTCGCAAGGCGCTCCGCGAGAGGCTGGGAGGGCAAGTCCGGCGAGCCGAGACGGCCATAGATGCCCCAGCTCAAGAGAGGCACGGCCAGCACCGCGACGACGGACAGCAGACGGACGATTTTCGACCCGGAGCCGGAATCCTGTAGCGCGGTTTCATTGCCGCCCAGGCGCAGGATACGGCGACCGATTTCAGCACGGGCCTGCTCGGCCTCGGCCGGCTGGATCAGCCCACGCGACAGGTCACCGTCGAGTTCTCTGAGCTGGTCGCGATAGACTTCGAGATCGTGCGCATTTTGAGAATCCTGCCCCCTCCCCCCTCCGGCGAGAGGCAACAGCACGGCCAGGCTCGCGCCCAGCGTCAGCACCGCGGCTATGACCCAAAACAGCATGGCACTTCCAATAGCGGTCCGGCTTCGTCCTGCCAACACAAGCGTCCTGCGACGCTTTGACAGAATTGCGGCCAGGAGACTTTGATCGAGCGCAAATGCCCGGCTAAAGCCCTTGGAAAATCGTGGTAGCAGCGGTTAGAGCGTTTCCGTTTTTCACGGAAACGCGGAAACGCTCCAGCCTTTTGTTTTTACGCAATTCCGGACGGAAAACCGTTACACACTTTTCCTGGAATTGCTCTAGGTCAGCGGTGTCCAGCTGCCGTCCGAGTTGCGGCAGGCTGTGCCACGCGCAATCTGGCCGGCGCCACCCGAATAGACCGTGTGGCGATACTGACGGCAATCCTGGGAACCGACACGGTATGGCTGCGCCGCGACGACCTCGCCATAACGGCTGGATTGATCGCTCTTCCAGGTCACTGTCTGGCCACTGGCAGTATACTCGAGCGCCTTGTATTCAGCCTCCAGCGCCTTGCGCTTTTCGGTCGTGGTCAGGTTCGCCCCGATATTGCCGCTGATAAGGCCACCGCCCATTTCCGAAAGCACAGTAGAGGCAATCGAGGAACCGTCAGAACCCGATTTCGGAGCGATATCAGGTCCGCTTCCATTCGACCCTGTCGTGCTGCAGCCGGCCAGCGCCAGCATTCCGGCAACGAGGCCCATGCGAATCGTCATGCTGTCAAAATTCCCCTCTTCGCCGCGCAATCGGCGGCGGCCGCGGCGATAATCCCGATATTGGGCTGAAATTGGGCCATGTGCCACCCCCATAACACGTTCTTCACTGGACGCTGCGCAGGCGCACGATCGCTTTCAGGCCTCCCATCGTCGAACGCTCGAGCGCGAGCGTGCCGCCATACTCCTTGATCAGGTCAGCAACTATAGCCAGTCCCAGCCCTGTCCCGGGCTTCGTCTCATCCAGCCGCTTCCCGCGCTGCAGCGCCTCTCGCGCCTTGTCCTCGGGGATCCCCGGACCATCATCCTCGATCAATATCTCGAACTGCTCGCTGCTTTCGCCGGCCGCGACCACCGGCCTGACCGTAACCTTTGCATTGCCGCGCGCCCATTTCATGGCGTTCTCGAGCAGGTTGCCCATCATCTCTTCAAGATCTTCGCGCTCTCCGGCAAAGATGATGGCCTCGACAGGCAGCGAAAGCGAAAGCGTCACCTTGGGGTTCAGCTTCTGCATCACGCGCACCATGCGTTCGGCCAACGGCGTGACCGGCGTGCGATACACCACGCTGTTGCGCTGGGCGGCGATGCGCGCCCGCTGCAGATAGTGCTCGACCTGCTTTTGCATCGACGCAGCCTGATCGGTGATCAACTGGCCTTTCTGCCCGCCAAGCGCCCGTCCCTCGTTCAGGAGTACGGCAAGCGGTGTCTTCAGCGAATGCGCCAGGTTGCCGACCTGCGTGCGCGAGCGCTCGACGATGCGCTTGTTGTTCTCAATCAGCGCGTTGGTCTCGTTGGCCAAAGGCTCGATCTCCGCCGGGAAATGCCCATCCAGGCGCTGCGCCGTCCCCTCGCGCACCAGCGCCAGGGCCGCCCGGACCCTTCGCAAGGGCTGTAGACCAAGCAGAATGGCGATTGCGTTGATGGCGATCATGCCAGCGCCAAACAACGACAGGTAGGTAAGCAGCCGGCCCTGGAACGACCGGATTTCCTCTTCCAGCTCGCTCTTGTTGCCCATCACCCTGAAACGAGCGATGTGGTTCTTCGCGTCCAGCACGAATTCGCTTTCGAAGACCTGCAGCTCCTCGCCCCTCAGCCCTTTTGTCGAATAGCTGCGCTGGAAGCTGGAGTTGAACGGCACTTCGCCGATGCCCGGTGAAGGCAGCGTCTGCGCCATCATCGACGATGAACGCAAGTGGCCGCTGACACCTTCCGAGGCCGGTTCGACCGACCAATACCAGCCGGAAAAAGGTTCGGAGAAGCGCAGGTCGCCGAGATCCGGCGCACCGATCAACACGCCCTTGTCCGAGATGCCGACAGATCCGATCAGGTTGAAGAGATGCGCCGAGAGCAGGCTGTCGAAACCGCGTTCACTGGCCTGACGGTAGAGCGTGGTGATCAGGGTGAAGATGACGACCAGCGTCAGCACCGCCCAGATCGACGAGAAGGCAACAACACGAAAGGTCAGCGAACGCAGCCAGAAACGCAGCGGCGCCTTCGTCTTCGAGCGTTTGGTGGTGGCAAGCGGTTCCGCTTTACGCCTCCGGTTCACGCATGCGGTATCCCATGCCGCGCACGGTCTCGATCATGTCGACACCCATCTTCTTGCGCAGCCGGCCGACAAAAACTTCGATGGTATTGGAATCGCGATCGAAATCCTGATCATACAAATGTTCGACCAGCTCAGTGCGAGACACCACCTCCCCCATGTGGTGCATGAGGTAGGCAAGCAGCCGGAACTCGTGCGACGTCAGCTTCAGCGGCACGCCGTCGACGTCGGCCTTGGACGCTTTGGTATCCAGGCGCAATGGGCCGCAGGTCAGCTCGGATGACGCATGGCCGGCAGCGCGGCGAATGAGCGCGCGCACGCGGGCCAGCACTTCTTCGATGTGGAAAGGCTTTGTCACATAGTCGTCGGCGCCGGCATCGATACCGGAAACCTTGTCGCTCCAACGATCGCGCGCCGTCAGCATCAGCACCGGCATCTTGCGGCCATCCCGGCGCCATCGCTCGACGACACTGATGCCGTCCATCTGCGGCAGGCCGATATCGAGCACGACCGCGTCATAGGGCTCGGTATCGCCGAGATAGTGACCTTCCTCGCCATCATAGGCGCGGTCGACCACATAACCCGCGTCGACAAGCGAATCGGCGAGTTGCCGGTTCAGTTCCTTGTCGTCCTCGACCACCAGTACGCGCATTATGCCTCATGTCGTTCTGTTGTATTGTTCGGATATAGATCGATCCGGAACGCGGAAACCGGATCAGCCCGCTGGCACCACCATCTCGGCCCTGCGCGGGCGCTCTCCGTCCTTGCCCGGCACCAGCACGACAATCACGCACACCTCCTGTCCACCGCGGTTGGCGGACGAGGCCTTGGCGAGCGTACCACCGTTCTGGGCCGCGACTTCCTGGCCGATCGCGTAACAGTCGGCCGCGACGGTCACAACCTGTCTGGTATAGGCGGGAGACGAGATCGGCATGGCACTCGCCGGAGCGGCGGCAATCAGCCCGCCGACGCAAAGCGCCAGCAAAAATGACCGAAGAGTGGAGCGGATCCTGTTCATGGCGCCTTTATTAGCGCATCGGGGCTGAACACGAAATGAACACCGGCGACTGCGTCTCCCTACCACGTCCTTAATGGCAAACCGCGCGGACCTTAACCGATACGTTCGACGGCAGACAACCGTTCAGACGAAGCGATCCGATCATGGATGACAACCTCCCACTGCCAAGACGGGTAGAAACACCGGCGAGCAGACATTTTCAGCCCTTGCCTGCGTGGCTGCCGCGACTATGGTCGCCGATAATTCAAATCCAACCAGCAACACAGAGCATCATATGAAACTTGGCTTCGTCGGCACGGGCGCACTCACCGCAGCGATTGTCACAGGGCTCAAATCGGTGGCCGACAACTCGGTGTCGGTGCTTCTGTCGCCACGCAACGAAGAGATCGCTGCAAACCTCGCCTTGCGTTTTGAGGACGTGCAGGTGGCGAGCAACAATCAGGCCGTGCTCGACGGCAGCGACACGGTGATGCTGGCGGTGAGGCCACAGGTCGCACACGAGGTCATCCCATCGCTGCGATTCAGGGCGGACCATCACATCGTCAGCCTGATCGCGACGCTCTCGCTGGAGGAGATCGCTACGCTGGTTGCGCCAGCCCACAAGCTGACCAAGGCGCTGCCGATGCCGATGATCGCGTTGAGACAAGGCGCCACCATCATCTGCCCGCCCGACAAGGATATCGCTGCTCTCTTCGGTGGACTTGGCAAGGCCATCGAGGTGGAGAGCGCAAGCGAGTTCGACGCTCTCAGCGTCGTGACAGCGACTTATGCCAGCTTCTTCAAATATCTCGATACCGTTCACGTGTGGCTCAAGGCCCAGGGCGTCGATGACACCAAGGGGCGCGACTATATCGCCACCCTGTTCAAGGCGCTGGCCAATGCACCCGACGCTTCGCCTGCCAGCGGCTTCATGCATCTGTCGCAGGAATACGCGACACGCGACGGCATCAACGAGCAGATCCTGCGCGAACTGACGGACGCCGGACTGTTCGACACTTTCACCCAAAGCCTGGGCGGCGTGCACAAACGCATCGTTGCTTCGCGGACATAGGCGCGGGGATCACCCGGAGTGGTCAAGTCTGGCCAGCCCCCAGGCAGGGGCTGGCCTTTCTGGTCGCCTTATTTCACTTCGCCAACCGGTTGTACTTCTTCAGGGCTTCCCGCAACCTGTCGTGCGGAATGGCAAAGGAGACATTGTCGTCGCGTCCCTTCATGGTCTCGGCCGCGACCATGGCGTTGATGATCGCCTCTTCCGTCGCATCCGCAGTAGCATGGAACAGCGGATTGATCTTGTCGTTGGAGACCATCTCGACCGTCGTGTTCTTCTCCTGATTGAAAGCCTCCGGATTGGCGGTCGAGAAGGTGATGAAGATGTCGCCGCTGCCATTGCCGCCATAACCACCCGTCTTGGCGATGCCGAGCGGCACGCGGCGGGCGAGCCGCTTCAGCTGATGCGGCAACAACGGCGCATCAGTCGCGACCACGACGATGATCGACCCCGCCTCCTCGCGTTTCCATGACACATCCGGCATCAGGTCGGTGATCTCCTTGCCGACCGGGGCACCGGCAATGGTGAGATCTGCTCGCGAACCGAAATTGCCCTGGACCAGAACGCCGACATTGTAGCCACCATCCTCGGCCGACAGTTTTCGCGAGGCCGTGCCGGTGCCGCCCTTGAAGTTGAACAGGTTCATGCCCGTGCCGCCGCCGACATTGCCTTCCGCGATTGCACCGGGTTTGGCCGTATCGAGCGCGGCGTAGACATGTTCCTTCTTCACATGCATGCCGTTGATGTCATTCAAGATGCCGTCCCAGGTCTCTGCTACCACCGGCAACCTCCAATAGAGATCGCGGAAATGCGGCCCGACGAGGTTGTTCTCTGCCTCCCAGGAGATGACAGAGTCGCGGACGACGCCGACACTGTGCGTGTTCGTGATCATGATCGGGCCCTCGAGGAAACCGCTTTCCTCGATCCAGGTCGTCCCGGTCATCTCGCCATTGCCGTTCAGCGAATACCAGCCGGCGAAAGACGGCCCGAACGCCTTGCCACGCGGCAGGATTGCGGTGACGCCGGTGCGCACGGGTCCCTTTCCAACCGCAATCTTGCCTTCGCCTTCGATGATCGTCGAATACCCGACGGTGACGCCCGGCACATCGGTGATGGCGTTGTTTGGCCCGGGCGTCCCTTCGAACGGAATGCCGAGGTCGCGGGCACGCGGTTTATCGGCAGCCGACGCAGCAGCTGCACTCACAGCCAGAGCGATGCCGCACATCGCCCCGACCAGACTTCTGTTTGCACGTTCCATGGTGTCTCCTCCACTCTGATGAAAACGCGCTCAGTCCTCCTTTGATCTTTCGATCAACCAAGCGACAAATGCATATCGCCATCAGGAAATGGAAGCGGCAACCATCATTGACGCTACGTCAATGCAAAGGCGGGTTCTGGACCAAAGGCTGGAGCCAGCACGGCAGGCGGCCCCGGCCGCAGCTCGAACATTGTCGATGCCCAAAAAGGAATGGCCCGACCAGGGGCCGGGCCATTCCTCGGTGAGATATCACCTCGATAAAAAGAGCGAATGACTGGAGGTCAAGCCGGCACCCGCTAAAGGAGAAATGCTTAGAAATCGCGCTGGAAGCGGAGGATGCCGCCGACGCTGCTTTCCTTGTCCGCACCGGACCAGCTGCCACGGTAGTCGGCCTTGCCGAACTTGCCTTCATTGACATAGTCAACTTCGGCCGTGACGGTGAAGCCCGGAACCAGCTGATGCGCGACGTTGACGGCGACGCCAAGCGTCTCGCCTTCGTCATACGACACCTGGGCGTTCAAAGAGGTCTTCTCGTTGAACTTGTAGGTGCCGCCGCCCCAGACGGCCCAGTTGCCGCCCCATGGCTTGTAGAAGCTGCGGTAGATGTTGTCGTCCGTACCGTAGCCGCCCATGATGAACAGCGAGATCTGGTCGGTTGCGTTCACGTCCAGGCGAACCTTGCCGGCCCACTCTTCCCATGAGGAGTTGTAGGCAACGACGCCGGAGATACCACCCCAGCCCTGCGTGTACTTGGCGCCGACCACGACGTTTGGAACGTAGCTGTCGATGGTCTGGTCGTTGCCAGGAGCGAAGACCCAGTTGCCGGCACCGTCCTTCACATAGGTGTTGTAGCTGCCCGAGCCCTGTTCGAGCGACACGATCGCGGAGAAACCATTGCCGCCGTCGAAGGTGTAGCTGATCAGGTTGGTATCGAACTCGCCGTATGGAACCAGCGTATCCTGGATGACGTTGGCAGCGTAGCCCGAGAAGGTGTCGTAAGCAGACTCGTCCTTACCAACGCGCAGACCACCGAGCTGAATCCAGGCCCACTTGAGCTGGATGTCGCCCTTGTTGCCGGCTTCACCGCTGCCATCACGGTTGCCGAAGTTGAAACGGGTCTCGGTAAAGGTCTTCAATGTACCGAACTCGGTTTCCTGACCGGTCCAGGTGCGCAGGGCGAGGCGGGCGTTCTTCTGCCAGGTGTCCTGCTCATCGCCATTGAGGCGATCACGGGTCTTGGCGCCGTCAAACGAGCCAAGATCGCCGAGGCCGGCATCGTAACGGACATAACCGCCGATACGCAGGCAGGTCTCGGTGCCCGGGATATAGAAATAGCCGGCGCCGTAGACGTCGCAGATCTTGACGTATTCTGCCGGTTCCGGCTCTGCGACGACGACGGCGTCGGCGGCGCGAGCGCCGGAAACGGCGATCATTGCCGCGGCCGAGCCGAGAAGAAGGGTGTGGATTTTCACTGATATCCCCTGTTCGTACTTTCGGATCGTCAAGTTCCCCCAGTCGCAAGCAAAATGCCGCCGGAAGTTCCCGATCCGAACGGACGGACTATGCATAATTTGTGGCATCGGCCTTGATAACAAAAATGTTACCGATCTGTAACATCAAAAATAATATATAAGTACCCATTTGGCTACCACCTGTGTTCAAATAACTGATTTCACATATGAATTTGACATTCACCAGAAATCTAATGTAATAGTCTTAATTTCCATACCGATTTTGGCGACGCGAATTTCGTTTCAATTGTGCAGTTGTCGCGTTGCAATAAAGACACAATTGGTCAGGCGACCATAGAACCAGGCGCCTTGGATTGCTTCTGATCGAAAATCTGCTGAGCATGATGGATCGCGTGGGCATTGCTTTCAGACCAATCGCGCAGCACGCCAAGGGGTAGTTTCAGGGAATTGCCCAGCGCCGTGAGGGTGTATTCGACACCGGGCGGTGTGGTGTCGACGAGGTGGCGATTGACAAGGCCGTTCCGTTCGAGTCGCCGCAGTGACTGCGTCAGCGTTTTCTGGCTGATGCCTTCCACCTGACGCTTGAGCGCATTGAAACGTGCCGCACCTCCGTCGAGGTAGATCCGCCGCAGCACGACGAGGGTCCATTTGTCGGAGAAAAGTTCGAACATCGTATCCCCGTCGACGGCCAAGCGGTCGGTGACGTGATCGTTCATAACTGTCTCCTGATTTGCTTCCCCCCAAATCGAAACTCGCGCAGTAACAGCCGTAGGCTGCTTTGGTTCCTTCACAATTTCGGATTTTTGCACCGCCCTTGCCGGCGCCCGCACGAACGCAGGATAATCAGAACCTGCGCAACCGCCTGCGGTTGCTAGCTTGGCGTGTGATGACACCCGGCTGCATGCAAGTTCCCGCCATAGGAAAACTGCACCAAACCAAAAGGGACCTCTGAGCCAAAGCCTGTACCAATGGCTCCGAGGAACCCCCAGCCCTAGCTGTCACGTAACTGCGCCACCGTCACCAGCCGAGGGTCTCCACGCTGCAGGTCTACGCCGTAGAACGGCACACTATCCTGGCGATCCAGCAGGATCGGCGTTGTGGCTCGCCCAAGCAACAAGGCTTCGCAGGCCTCGCCAAATGATCGGCCGGCCAGATAGAGCCCTTCGGCTACGACATTGGTGCAGAAGACCCTGCCCTGCCCGTCAATGTAGATGGTTTCATAACCGAGGCCATCCTCGGCGATGCCAACGATGGTCAAGCCGAGCGCAGCTTCCAGTTCTTCGATCTGCTCGTCGACTTCGCCAATCGATCCAAACGACAATGCCATGCGGGCACAGGTCTCGCCGGTTCCGCTTTCTCCAACCACAAGGCCAGCGAATTCACGCAGGATAGCAATTGACGGATGCTCCTTTGGCACGATGACAGTGCCGTCTCTCCACCGGTCTGGCCGCCATCCAGCTGAGACGAAGAGCGGTTCGATAGAGGCAGGGATGGCGAAAGCAACCATGTCGAGACCATGCGACGAAAAGCACTGTGTTCGCAACAACCCTGCTTTGCGCGAGAAGCTGGATCATCCTTGCGGATGACAGGATTGCCACCCGTTGGCTGCTAGGCTGATCCGTATTTGCAGGGAGGACAAGCCATGCAGGCTGGCGAGGACAAGCCCGTGGTGATCGTCACCGGTGGCGGTAGCGGTATCGGCGCCGCCGTCGCCGAACGGCTCGCCAACTCCCATCGCGTCGTCATCTGTGGCCGCCGCAGGAATGCCCTCGATGCGATCGCTGCGCGTACCGGCGCGGATGCTATCGCGCTGGATGTCACCGACCACGCTGCGGCACGTGAGATGGTGACACACACCGTGGAACGCCACGGGCGACTGGACGGCCTTGTCCTTAATGCGGGCATCATTCTCTCCGCTTCGATCGCCGAACTTCCCATCGCGGATTGGGATCGGCAGATCGCAGTCAACCTGACGGCGCCCTTCGTCATGACCCAGGCCGCGCTGCCACATCTCCTGGCCAGTCGCGGTGCCGTGGTTGCTGTGAGCTCGGTGGGCGCAGTGCAAACCGGCCCAGGCATCTCGGCCTACTCGGCCGCCAAAGCTGGAATCAGTCAGTTCATCAGATGTCTCGCTTATGAATACGCGCGTCACGGCCTGCGCGCGAATGTCGTTGCACCGGGTTGGATTCGCAGCGAGATGGCGGATGAGGAAATGCGTGCGCTGCCGATCGGCAGCGATCTGGAGGCTGCCTACGCCAAGGTCAGCGAACACGTTCCCCAACGCCGAGCCGGTTCCTCGATGGAAGCGGCCGAGGTCATCGCCTTCCTGTTGTCGCCGGCGGCCTCCTTCGTCAACGGCGCGGTCTATGCCGTGGATGGCGGTTCGCTCGTTGCCAATTCCGGCATGACCTATGTCGATGGGCTGGACGCCGGATAACCGGCCTACCGCAACTGGACCAACCCGGCATCTGTCGCGCTGAACCCGCAAGCCGCGAAATAGAAATCCCGCAGATGCGGGTCGAAATCGACATGCAGCCACTCGCAGCGCGACGCCTTGGCATTGTGGACAGCGACCCGCACCAGTTGCGATGCATAGCCGCGGCGGCGGCGCGCTGAATGCACCATCGTATCGAGCAGGAAAGCATGCACGCCACCATCCCAGGCAACATTGACGAAGCCGATGAGATCGCTCCCGATCCGCAGGGTCACCCAACCCAGGCTGAAACGGTTGACCTGAGACCACCAATCATCGTCAAACTGCGCATGTTCGAAGCATTCGGCATGCAATGCATTCAACTCGTCGTTCTCGAAAGCGCCGCGCCATAGAAAGTGCGGCAGGGAGCGATCCGGCGTTGTATCCAGGCTTGCTGTCATCCGTCCTTATCGCCAGCCACTGCCTTTGAGACAAGGTGTTCGCGAACCGGGCTGCTTGTGCCAACGGTTGCAGCGTTCAGTCGCCAGAAGATGGGTTTATCCTGGCATCGCGCTTCCGCGGCAGCGACCAACGACAAACCCGTAGCCTCAAGGAAGATCAGATGACGGAACACCGCATTGTCGCCGCCACTCCCGAGCCAAGGACCCGCGACAGCCTGATCCGCGATCTGCGGCATCTGGGTGTGAAAGCCGGCGAGACGTTGCTCGTCCATTGCGCCCTGAGCAGGCTGGGCTGGGTCTCAGGCGGCGCGGAAACGGTTGTGCGCGCCTTGCTTGGCGCGATCACCGAGACCGGCACATTGGTGATGCCCGCACAGTCGTCACAGCTCAGCGACCCTGTGCACTGGCAGGCCCCGGCCGTTCCCGAAAACTGGATCGAGATCATTCGTGAAACCTTGCCGGCCTTTGATCCGCTCACCACGCCGACCCGTGATATGGGTGCTGTCGCAGAGTTGTTCCGCACCTGGCCGGGTGCGCGGCGAAGTCTGCACCCGACCTGCTCCTTCTCGGCCCTCGGCCCCTCGGCGGAGACGATCACCGAGCGGCAACTGCTGGCAGAGCCTTTCGGCAAGGATGGTCCTCTTGGATATCTCCATCGATCGTCAGCACGTATCCTGCTGCTCGGCGCAGAGTTCGACGCATGCACCGCTTTTCATCTGGCCGAACACATGGCCTGGCCATCCCTGCCGAGGATCGCGGAAGGGTCTCCCCTCATCGTGGACGGGCAACGCCGCTGGGTCAATTTCAGCATTGCGACCGGAGATGCAGACCGGTTTCCGAAGATAGGAAAGGAATTGATACGCCAAGGCCTTGTCCAGACCGGAACGGTTGGCTCCGCAACCTGTCATCTGATGTCTATGCCGGCAGTCGTCGATGCCGCTGCCAGGATCATGGCTGCGCAGCAACCTCCTTCCGGATGATGTACATGGAAGAAACGGTACATGGAAAGGTCGTCGCGCGCGGATACGCCGCCGCCCTTTACCCTCCCTTCACCAATCGCGCATCCAATGGTGAAGCCCTTGCCAGTACCGCCGCAATCGACCAATAGTCGGCTCGGCAACCGAAATGGGGCCGCCTGCGTTCCTGATTGCGCGGCAAACGAGTATACTGACGCCACGGCGCAACCCATCGCAAGCGTGTAACCGGCCTCGATGAACATCCCCCAGGAACCGCGCAAGAAAAGAGGGCCGATCGCGGCCTGGTTCCTGTCGCTCGACGCCTGGCTGGATTCGAGCCTCTACAAGCTCCGCTATCGCGCCGGTGAATTCTGGGAATCGGCAACGATCTTCTTTCGCCGTTTCAAGGTCACCGGCTGGCGACGCTGGCTGATCGAAGGACTGTCAGAGGGATTTACGCTCGGTGCCGGCGCTTCCGTCGCTCTGCTGGCGCTCGCCCTGCCCGCCTTCCAGGAAACATCGGGCGACTGGCGGGCACAGGGCGACTTCGCCGTGACCTTCCTTGACCGCTACGGCAACGAGATCGGCCAGCGCGGTATCATCCAGCGCGATTCCGTGCCCGTCGACCAGATGCCGGATCATGTGATCAAGGCCGTTCTGTCCACCGAAGATCGCCGCTTCTTCGAACATTACGGCATCGATTTTCTCGGCCTTGCGCGGGCGCTGACGGAAAATGTGCGCGCCAATTCAGTGGTCCAGGGTGGCTCCTCCATCACTCAGCAATTGGCCAAGAACCTGTTCCTGACCAACGAACGCACACTGGAACGCAAGGTCAAGGAGGCTTTTCTTTCCCTGTGGCTGGAAGCCAACCTCTCCAAGAAGGAAATCCTGCAGCTTTACCTCGATCGCTCCTACATGGGCGGTGGCACTTTCGGCATCGAGGCGGCGGCCGACTTCTATTTCGGCAAGAGCGTGAAGGATCTGACGCTGGCCGAGGCAGCCATGCTGGCCGGCCTGTTCAAGGCACCGACCAAATATGCGCCGCACATCAACCTGCCTGCAGCACGCGCCCGAGCCAATGTCGTGCTCAACAACATGGTCGACAGCGGCTTCATGTCGGAGGGCCAGGTCCTGCAGGCCAGACTGCACCCAGCCAACGTTGTCGACCGTGGCGAACGCAAGAGCCCCGATTATTTCCTCGACTGGGCCTTCGACGAGGTCAAGAAGATCGCTCCGAAGGGCACGCACTCGCTGGTCGCGCATACGACGTTCGACGCCAACATCCAGGACGCGGCCGAAGAGTCCGTCGAGTTCCACCTGCGTCAATACGGCAAGGAGTACCGAGTCACCGAGGGCGCGGTCGTCGTCATCGAGACCAACGGCTCCGTGCGCGCCATCGTTGGCGGGCGCGACTACGGCGCCAGCCAGTTCAACCGCGCCACAAAGGCGCTGCGCCAAACAGGATCGTCCTTCAAGCCTTATGTCTACGCAACTGCCATGGAACATGGCTTCACGCCGGATTCGGTGGTTTCAAGCGGCCCCGTCAGCTGGGGCAACTGGTCGCCGAAGAACTACAGCGGCGGTTTCGGCGGCAAGATCACGCTGCTCAACGCTTTCGTGAAGTCCATCAACACCGTGCCTGTCAGGCTCGCCAAGGACTCACTGTCGATCCCGCCGATCAAGAAGCTGGCTGAGGACATGGGCGTTGAATCGCCACTGGAATCGCACAAGACCATGGTGCTCGGCACCTCCGGCATGACTGTGATGGACCAGGCCACGGGTTATTCCGTCTTTGCCCAGAACGGCTATGTCGGTACCCGCCATGGCATTACACAGCTGGTCACCCATACCGGCGATGTCGTCTACGACTGGGCCAAGGATGCGCCCGCCCCTCGCCGTGTGCTGTCGGAGAAGGCGTTGCGCTCGATGAATGCGATGCTGACCCAGGTGCCCGTCATCGGCACGGCGCGGCGCGCGGCTCTGCCCAACATCGTTTCCGGCGGCAAGACCGGCACCACGCAGAGCTATCGTGACGCCTGGTATGTCGGCTTCACCGGCAACTACACGGCGGCTGTCTGGCTCGGCAACGACGATTTCAGGCCAACCAACAACATGACCGGCGGCTCGCTGCCAGCGATGATCTGGCAACGCATGATGGTCTACGCGCATCAGAACATCGACCTGAAGCCGATACCCGGTATCGACCAGCCCTTCGTCGACAAGACGGTGGCGGCAAAGGCCGAGGAGGCGCAGAAGAAGCAAGCCGCCGAAGAGGAAGCAAGGGTGGCGGCAGAACGTCCACCGGTGCTTTCCAGCCGCACCACGCAGACGCTGCGCACGCTCTCCAAAACCTTCGAGGACGCGGTTCAGCTGGCTCCACCCACCACTCCTGAAAAGCTCTCGGCACTGTGACGCCTGTACGATCTTCCCGGCTTGCCTGTCGTTCCGCCTGCCGCTATGCCGCGATGAACACCAGAGCGTTTCCGTTTTTCACGGAAACGCGGAAATGCTCCAACTTTTTGTCTATACGCAATTCCAGACGCAAAACCGCTAGGCACTTTTGCTGGAGTTGCTCCAGTCCTGACGAGCCTTCATGCTGAAGAACGCATTGCTGACGCTGCTGGCACTGACCATCGCCATAGGGCTAGGCGGCGGCAGCGTCTGGTATACGCTCGACGCCCAGAGCGGCGGCGGTGCCATCCGCATCGGACCCTGGACGGCTTTTCCCGACATCGGTACGCTGGATGCCGACCCTTATTCGCAGGCGCGTGTCGCGCGCCAGGGTGCGCTGACACTGGGTCGCGCCGAAGGCTTGTCGTTTATCGCCGAGGCCGATTCCAGCGGCGAGGGATTGCGGCGCGAATGCAGCTACACGATCGCAGGGGGCTCGCCCACCGCGCGTTTCTGGACGCTGCATGTTGCGGATCTGGCGCTCGATCCGATCGCCTCGAGCAGACCACATCAGGCTGCCCTGCACTCTTACGAAATCCTCCGGCAGGCCGATAACTCAGCCATCGTCACGGTGGCTCCGAACGCCGCCCCGGGCAACTGGCTGCCGGTCAGCGGCTCGGGTCCGTTGCGTTTCGTTTTGAATTTTTATGACACGCCGATTGCCGCTTCGACGGGGCTTTCCGACGTCAGGCTGCCCGCCATCGTCAGGGTTGGCTGCAATGGGTAAGCTTCTCCACGCCATCGTCATCGGCCTGATCGGCGCCGCGATCGTCCATATCACGGTGCTGTTGCTGGTGCCTGAGTTTTCAGAGCGCGACGCCTGGTCGAACCTGTCGATGAAGGCGGATTTCTACACCATGACGCGGCTCGATGCCGCGCCGGGTAGCCCGGCCCCGATCAAGTCGATCGATCCGCTGTTTGCTGCGGCGGCCTGCCGTTTCGACCTGAGCGACGGCGTGGTACAGGTGACCGCACCCGGCTCGGTGCCATTCTGGTCGGTCTCGGTCTATGATCGTAATGGCCACAACATCTACAGTTTCAACGACCGCAGCGCGACCAGCGGACAGATGGACGCGGTTGTGCTGACACCGGCGCAGATGATCGAAATGCGCAAGGCGTTGCCGGAAGGCTTCGAAGGTTCGATTTTTGTCGAAGCCCCCATCGAAGAAGGCATCGTCGTGCTGCGCGCATTCGTGCCGGATGAAAGCTGGCGCCCGGCCGTGACCAAATTCCTCAGCCAGAGTTCCTGCGACCTGCAGCAATTCTGAACCGAACGGCCATCGTGTTCAGTGTCGCGGCTTGGGTGACGGGGTACCGCTCGTGCCAGCTTCGATGCCCGCGGCAACCGGCATTGCCTCCTGGGGTCGCTCGTAGCGGACCCCCGGGAAGATAATCACGGCAGCCGCCGTATCAACGCTGCGTGGAAGTCTGTTTGGTGCCGCGTTCCGCGGCGTAAAAGACAGAACCTGTCCCATGGTTCGCGCATTCCTCTCAGGTTGTACCCAGAGCACAAACGCAACGCCTCCTTCTGTGATTAGGCTCTCAGAGGGTTAACGTAGCGCTAACAGATCGTCGCTAATTTGAAGATTGTTCGCGCGTTTCGCGGCCGGCTCGGTTTCGGCGCAAGCGAGGGCGACTGGTGTGAATTGTACAGGCGTAACCCGTGTCTTCTTCCGATTTCCGGCAAATCGCTATGCGGACCGAAACGCGAAAGGCCGAACGGCTGTTTCGCGCCGCCATCTCAGCGTTCTGTTCATTGCCGCGTCCCTCTCGACGCGAGATCGCGCAACTGGAAGATCTTGCGCTGCCGCTCTTCGACGACGTCCCCGATGAAGCACTGCGCTTTGGCGCAGCCGCGCTGTCAGAAACCGAATATGCGCCGCGACAACTGGTGTTGCGTCTGGCCGAATGCAAGGTCGACGTCGCCGCACCTCTGCTGATCCGATCGGCGGTGCTCGGCGATGTCGATCTCATTGCCTTGATAGGTCGGCATGGGCTGCCGCACGCGCGGGCGATCGGCCGTCGCAAGGATCTCAATCCCGCCATCGCCCACCTGATCCGCGCTCTGGAAAGGCCCAAACTGGCCGTAGCTCAGCCTACCGAAGACGCCAGCCCCAAAGTCAATTATCGCGCTACCACAGAACCTGGCGAGGCCGCGGAAGGCGTCCGTCATCGGCTGCGCGCGATCATGGCGGAAACCCGCGGCACATCCGCGGCGCGCGACACGACGCCCTACTCGAAATTGCGCGAGACCGCGCTCAGTGGCAATCTGGCCTTTTTCCAGACCGCGCTGGCCGATGCGCTGCGGATCGACTTCGCCACAGCCCATTCCATCGTCACGGCCAACGACTACACACGGCTGCTCTCGGCACTGCGGATGCTTGAGCTTGGCGAGGACCATGCTTTCCTGATCGCCGTCGCCGTCCTTCCGCAACAGTTCCCGCATCCCCAGGCGATCCGCCTGTTCCTGGACCGCTACCGGCTGCTTCCCCCAGAGGTCGCTCGCAACCAGCTCAGCCAATGGCAGCTCGAGGCAATGTCCCCCGGACTGCGCGATGCAAGGCAGACGACGGCAAACTCCGACAAACCCGTCGTTGCACAGCCGAAATTCGGCAAGGGTTTCAAGAAGTCCTGATCGCGATCAGTTCCTCGATCGGAACCGAGCCTGGCTCGACCTCGACCACCCAGATGTCGGGATCGAATTTTCGTTCCCGTTCCAATCTGGTGTTGATGGCATCTTCGTCCAGCGTCGTTTCGAGCCTGCCGAACAGCCGCTCGTCTGGTCTGGCTTCGTCGTAGCTGGTCTGAGGGGCTGGACCAAACAGCGTTACTTCGCCGAAGCGATCGCGCGTCAACACAAAGACGGCGCCAGCCTCGGTCGCACCACGCTGGATGACAGCCGCGAAGCCGCTCGACGAAAAGACCCGCCGCACCATCGCCGAGACCCAGAGATCGGTGGTTACGCGCATGCTCGGTCTCCGCATGGAAGGCCGCAGTGTATCTTGCTTGTCATGAATTGATTGCTGTAGCAGGGCGTACGCTGCTGTCCAGCGAGGAAAACCCTAGTTCGTCAGGCCGATCTCACGCATCTTCGCGTACACCGCCTCATCCGGCTCGCCGGTTTCGGGCAGGCCGAACAGCGACTGGAACTCGCGGATGGCAGCCTTCGTGCGCCCCCCGATGACCCCATCCGTCTTGATGTCGTTGTTGCCAAAGGCGCGCAGGCCGGCCTGGATTTTCACGATCCGCGCGTCAAGCTTCTGCTGGCTGGGCACCGGAACTGAACCGGGTTGATTACCAATGATCCCGGCCACGTCGTCACGCGGCGCGGGCTGCGGCACGACGGACGCGGTGGTGCCTGCGATGCCAAGCTGATCGAGCAGCGCCTCATCGATGTTACCGGAAACCGGCAAGCCCATTTTCTGTCGGTAGGCCTCGATCGCCTTGCGCGTCGCAGGCCCGGTCAAACCATCGACTGTGCCATCGTAATAGCCGATATCCTTCAACACGCCCTGCACGCGCTGCACGATCGGGTCGCTTTTGGCGATGACAGCTACCGGAGAAGTCGTGCCCTGTGCCGCGGACGCCTGCGGCTCGGGGCGTTCGATGTTGATCGTGGTTTCCGGCTCCACCTGTGCCGGCACCGGAAAATGCTGATAGCCGCGGGTGGCAAAGAAGGCACCCGCGTGCAGGCCGGGCTGGTACCAGAGCGCATTGGCCGAGACGTAAAACAGCGTCACCAGGAAAGCCGTCGAGCCGCCCACCAGAACAGGATTGTTGGCGATCGCTTCACCCAGCGCCGCGGTCCCAGCCTGCAGCATGCCAGGGCGCTGCTTGGCTCGCGCTCCCTTCCTAGGCTGTTTTGCGGAGCGGGCCAAGGCCGGCCTCCTTTTCGTTCCGTGGCTGCGAAAGCGGCAGAACTGTCGGCTTGGCAGCACCACCCTTCGGCCCATCCACCGGCAGGCTGATCGTCACCTTGGTGCCCTCACCCGGCGCGCTTTCGATCGACATCGTGCCGTCATGCAGGCTGACCAATCCCTTGACCAGGGACAGCCCAAGCCCGGTACCTTCGAAGCGACGGGTATAGTCGTTCTGGATCTGCATGAACGGCTTGCCGAGATTGCAGAGGTCGGCCTCGGCGATGCCGATGCCGGTGTCACTCACCCAGAAATGCAGCCGCGAACCAAGGCGGCGGGCACCGATAGACACGGCACCGCCGTCCGGCGTGAACTTGATGGCATTGGAGGTCAGGTTGATCAGGATCTGCTGCACGGCGCGGCGATCGGCATTGATCTCGCCGGCGTCGACCGGAATCTGCGTGGTCAGCGTGATATGCTTTGTCTCAGCCTGGATGCGCATCATGGATTGGCACATCTCGACGGCATCGACGAAACGGAAAGGCTCCGGCTGCGCTGAATATGCGCCCGATTCGATACGCGAGACGTCGAGGATCGAGGTGACCACAGCCAACAGATGCTGGCCGGAATCACGGACCAGCTCTACGTACTCCTTCTGGCGCGGATCCTTGAAGCCACCAAATATCTCGTTGAGCAGCATGTCGGAGAAGCCGATGATCGCGTTGAGCGGCGTGCGCAGCTCGTGGCTGACGGCAGCAAGGAAACGGCCCTTGGCGACATCGGCGCCTGCAGCGGATTCCCGCGCGACATCAAGTGTTTCCCGCAGGTCGACCGTCTCGTCATTGGCGCGCAGCAGCGCAACGAGGTCGTCGCCCCCGCGCATCAACTCAAGCAGGAATGGCCTGTGGTTGGCACCGAGATCGGTGGCGTCCCCCTTCGGCAAACGTATGCGCAACTCGACGCGACGCAGCGCAGCACCTTCGCGCATGTCAGCCAGCGCAGACAGGTAGGCAACGCGATCTGCCAGGTGGATCCGGTCAAACAGGCAGGTACCGGAAAGCAGCTCCGGTGCAAGCTTCAGCAGGACGCGCGACTGGGAAGATGCGTCCGCCACGTCACCGTTCAGGCCTATGCGCAACACGACCGCATCGATGACATCCTCGAGACGCGCCTGCTCCTGCGCCGGCGCGTCCGAAATCAGCGCCAGCCCACGCATGCGCGGTAGCAGGGTAAGCCCCCAGGCGACCGGGAACAGCCAATGCCAGGCGGCGGGTGCTTCCACGGGCAGCAGAGGCGTCAGCGCAAACTGGAGGATGACCGCCGCAGTGGCGGCGATGACACCTAGGCCCACCGAGCGGCGGCGGCCACCAACATAGAAAGCTTCCACCGGAAGAGCCAAGACCAGGGCCAGCAGCGGCGAGGCTAGCCCGCCTCCAGCCGCAATCAAACCAGCCAAACCAATGGATGCAACGCCGAGTGATGCGCCTGCAGTCGGCATGAGCCGACCCGTTGCAGCCACCAGTAACGCCAGGAACCAGGAGAGTCCGAAGATCGCAAAGATCGTGGCCACCGTCACGCCGGCACCCAGTCTTGCCGTGACCAGCACCACCGCCATGCTCGCAGCCAGGAATGGCGCCGCAAGCATAAGGCCGACGAAGCGACGCTGCATGCGGCGCGCCATTGGATCGATCACGGACGCGTGCACGAGACGCTCGCAGCCAGCGGCCACGGCGTCGGGCAAGTCAGCGTATCGGGTCGCAATCGAATTCAACGCAACGCACTCTCAACTGTCTGCTTCGCAGATCACTTTTGGTTGGTTTGAAACTCGCACCCAGCATTTAAGGAATGAATAAAACGAAGCCTGACAACGACACCTTGACGGCGAATATCGGCACCGAACCGCCCCGATGCCCAGGCGATTACCGTCATGGTAAACGCAGGGTTAGCCGGGTCAGCTCGCGGCTTGGATGCCCGTTTTCACGCCGGCTACAAACCTGATGGAAAAAATCCATAAAAGACAAATAGTTAGATGGTTACTTCCAACCTAATGGAATCGCCATCAATTTAGCATTGCCTAAATCAAAAACCGTTCCTTACCCGGTCGTCTAAAATTTGAAGAAAATTCTCTGCTGGTCTGCAAGTCGTCCTTTGTGCGACTGTGCCAGGATCACTCTCAACAACGAGGCTGCGGCACAAGAATGCGCGGCCCGGTCACAACGAGAGAGGGTCATATCATGTTCTTCCTGCTCAGAGCCGCGTTCTGGTTCTCCCTGGTGCTGCTCGCGCTGCCTTTCGGCATCGGCTCCGGCGAACAAGGCCGTGAGAGCGTCAATCCAATCCAGGCACTGCTGGCCGCACGCGACGCCGTTGGCGACATTGCCGGTATGTGCGAACGCAAGCCTGATGTCTGCGAAACCGGCAAGGCTGCCATGCACACGATTGGCGTGCGTGCCCAGGAAACCGCCCGCATTGCCGCTGACATGCTCGATCAGCAGCCTGCCGAACAGGTCGCGCGGCCGGCTGAAACCGTTCCTGCCACCGATCAGGCCACCATTACCGGCAGCGTCATCCCGACGCCGTCGGCCCGTCCAGACCCAAACAGCTGATCACCATCCGCCTCACATTCTGCGCCTTGATTTTCCCTTGCCGACCTCCGGCATCACCGCAGGCTGCCACCCTCTCGGCGCCTGCGGTTTTTCTTTTTCCGTGACTGTGTCGAGCGTCGTGACTATATCGCCTGCATGACCACAAAGATCGACGCCATCCGCGACGACTTCTCCCTGCTCGACGAGTGGGAGGATCGCTATCGCTACGTGATCGAGTTGGGCGAGTCGCTGGCTGAATTCCCGGAAAGTGCACGCGTACCCGCCAACAAGGTTCCGGGATGCGTCAGTCAGGTATGGCTGACGACCGAACGCAACGGCGACACGGATCCCGTCCTGACGTTCCAGGGCGATTCCGACGCGCACATCGTACGTGGACTGGTCGCAATCATGCTGGCGCTGTTTTCGGGCCGTCCCTCCAGCGAGATCCTCAAGACCGACGCGGAAGCCACACTCAAAACGCTGGGACTGGACGAACATCTTTCGCCGCAGCGGGCTAATGGATTGCGCTCGATGGTCAAGCGCATCAAGCATGACGCCGAAGCGGCACTGACGCAGGCAGCCTGAGTTTTCCGCGGATCAGCGGATCAGCAATCCGCAATCGCGGCCCTTGCAATGGCGATCGATACGAGTAAGCAATAAAAGAAAAACGGCGCCCGAAGGCGCCGCTCAACACTATACCTGAAGTATACTCGACGAGATACGACAGGTGTGACTGCTGGATTCAGCGCCCCTTGCGCTTGCGACCCAAGCCCATCTTCTTTGCAAGCTGCGAGCGGGCAGCGGCATAATTCGGCGCCACCATCGGGTAGCTGGCATCAAGACCCCACTTCTCGCGATACTGATCCGGAGTGAGCCCATAGTGGGTCATCAAATGACGCTTGAGCGACTTGAACTTCTTACCGTCCTCAAGGCAGACGATGTATTCGTCATGAACCGAACGCTTCGGGTTGACGGCCGGCTTCTGCTTGTCAGCAGGCGGCTGTTCCACAGTTCCACCCACCCTGCCCAGGGCAGCGTGAACGTCCGCGATCAGATTAGGCAATTCACCGACAGGAACGGGATTGTTGCTGACATAGGCTGCAACGACGTCCGCGGTGAGTTCGATCAGCATATCGCTATTTCTAGGAGGCGTTTCCGCAATATCCATATCGTTCTGGTCCCAACGAGAGTTAAGTCTTGCCCATTCTTCAGAGGGCGTCGCACGATTCTCAACAGGGCGCGCCCATGAGTCGTGTCACGCAGCCTTAATGGACTTGATGGGCAAGTAAGTCAATTCAGTGACCGACTATATTAATACTAAACAAGAAAATATTCTTGGACGAATGGATATTTTTCGTACTATGTACACGTATCGAGCTCTCCCAGCGTCCTAATCAACGACACTCCTGCAGAATTTCTTGAAATATTTCGAAGGTGTCGACGGAAGGTTCTTCCAGCGGCTGCTGTTCACGACGCCAAACAGCTCTCCCCCATCCCCACGGAAGCCTCTTGAACGCAACGCGGCCAACGTGTTCAGTCAGGCCTAGGATTCTACAGCACGAGATATGGATGACCCGAAAAGCGATCTTCCCATCGGCCGAGGCGCCGCGGGCGAAAAAGCAATCCCAATCCGACACCCACCACGGCATCACCCGAACCGACGACTATGCCTGGCTGAGAGCGGACAACTGGCAGGAAGTCTTCAAGGATCCTGCGCTGCTTGATCCGGAGATTCGGGCCCATCTGGAGGCGGAGAACTCCTATCAGTCAGCGCTGATGGCGGACACGGCCGAGCTGCAGAAAGCGCTCTTTGCCGAGATGAAGGGACGTATCAAGGAAGACGATTCCTCCGTCCCGATGAAGGACGGGCCGTTTGCCTATGGCTCCTCCTTCAAGCTTGGCGGTGAGCAGCCGCGCTACTTCCGCATGCCCAGAGAAGGAGGCGAACAGCAGATCCTGCTCGACGGTGACCTTGAAGCCGAGGGCAAAGCCTATTTCCGTCTCGGCGGCGTCGATCACTCGTCGGACCACAACAAGCTGCTGTGGTCATTCGACGACAAGGGCTCGGAGTTCCACACCCTGCTGGTGCGCGACATTGCCACGGGCAGGGACCTGGCCGACCGGATCACGGATACAGGGGGCAGCGGGGTCTGGTCACGGGACAATAGCGGATTCTTCTATACAAGGCTGGATGCCAACCATCGTCCCTCCAAGACTTTCTACCACGCAATCGGCAGTCACGAACGGGAAGACCGCCTGGTCTACGAAGAACAGGACCCCGGTTTCTTCATGAATGTCGGTGGAACGCGCAGCAACGACTGGATCATGATCGGTATCAATGATCATGAGACATCCGAATACAGGCTGCTGCCCGCCAACGACCCGACGGCTGAGCCAAAGCTTGTGGCCGCCCGCGAAACCGGGCTGCAGTACGACCTTGAGGAAGGCGGCGACGTCTTCTTCATCCTGACCAATGCCGATGGTGCCAAGGACTTCAAAGTCATGGCGGCTCCCGCACACGATCCGGTCAGGGCCAACTGGCAGGAAATCGTCCCACATGAACCGGGACGGCTGATCCTCTCCGTCATCGGCTTCAAGGATTTTCTGGTGCGGCTCGAGCGCAAAGACGGACTACCGCGCATCGTCGTGCGCGAGCGGGCGGGCGGCGAGGAACACCTGATTTCATTCGCTGAAGAGGCATTCTCGCTCGGCCTGTCGGGTTCCTACGAATATGACACCGACGTCGTGCGGTTTTCCTATTCGTCGATGACGACGCCGGCCCAGGTGTTCGACTACGATATGCGTACGCGCCAGCGCACACTCCTGAAAACACAGGAGGTGCCATCAGGCCATGACGCCAGCCATTACGTTACACGCCGACTCATGGCGCCATCTCATGATGGCGAACTGGTCCCGGTGTCGCTGATTCATCATCGCGACACCGCGATCGACGGCTCGGCACCCTGCCTGCTTTACGGCTATGGCTCCTACGGCATTGCCATCCCGGCCTCGTTCAACACCAACTGCCTCTCGCTGGTCGACCGCGGCTTCGTCTATGCGATTGCCCATATCCGTGGCGGCAAGGACAAGGGGTACGCCTGGTATGAAGATGGCAAACGAGCCAGGAAGACCAACACGTTCAAGGATTTCATCGCGGTTTCCCGCCATCTGGTTGCCGAACGCTACACCCGCCACGACCGGATCGTGGCACAAGGCGGTTCAGCCGGCGGCATGCTGATGGGCGCGATCGCCAATATGGCGCCGGAGGCTTTCGGCGGCATCGTGGCGGAAGTACCTTTCGTCGATGTCCTGACCACCATGCTCGATGAGACCCTGCCGCTGACACCGCCGGAGTGGCCGGAGTGGGGCAATCCGATTGCCTCGGAAGCGGATTACAAGACGATCGCATCCTATTCGCCCTACGACAAGGTAACCGGAGCGGACTATCCGCCCATTCTGGCCGTCGCCGGTCTCACCGATCCTCGCGTCACCTATTGGGAGCCCGCGAAGTGGGTTGCGAAGTTGCGTGAGCTGAAAAGCGGTGACAATCCGGTTCTGTTCAAGATCAATATGGAATCCGGCCATGCCGGTGCGTCGGGTCGTTTCTCGCGACTGGAGGAAGTCGCACTTAACTACGCGTTCGCGCTGAAAGTAACGGGCAGGCAGACCTCGTAGCGTGCGGCTTGCCACCCGGACGACTGGCACATAGAATAGCCAAATGCTTCACTATTCGTCCAAATCGTCGCCGCCGCCTGTCCCGACCGACGCGCTCAGCCAGATCCTTCAGGATTTTCGGCTGAGCGGCGTCAGCTACGGCCGTTGCGAGCTCCGGCACCCATGGAGCATCACCTTTCCCCAGCAACCTTTGCTGCGGTTTCACTTTGTCAGCGACGGGCCGTGCTGGGTACACACGGAGGCCGAGGGCTGGCAGGAATTGCGCGCGGGCGATCTCGTGCTGCTGCCACAAGGTGTCGAGCACCGCCTGGCCAGTTCTCCGGAAGTTACCGGCAACTGCATGACGAGATGCGAAGTGACCAAGCATGGCGGCAATGTCTGTGAAGTGGTGCAGCAAGGCGAAGGCGCCGCCAGCGTGTTGTTTTGCGGTTCGATGGCATTGGGAGCCTATGCCCTGCACCCGCTGATCAGCCTGATGCCCGTTATGATCAAAGGCTGCGACGTGGCCGCCAACGACCCGATCGTCAGTCCCCTGCTGGAGGCCATGGCACAGGAGGCATGCCATCCCAAGATGGGCGGCGCCACGATATTGTCGCGCATGGCCGACCTGCTTACCGCCCGGCTGATACGCTGCTGGGTCAAATGCCATGACAGCTCGACCACCGGTTGGCTCGCGGCCATTCGCGACCCCCATATCGGGCGAGTGCTTGTGGCGATGCACCGCGACCCAGGTCATAACTGGACCCTGGAAAGCCTCGCTGGCCTGGCTGGCCAATCGCGCTCGGTTTTCGCGGAGCGTTTCAGCGCCGTCCTTGGCGAAGGCGCGGCGCACTATCTGGCTCGCCTGCGCATGCAGCTCGCGAAGGAATTGCTGGGACAGGGCGACCTTTCGGTCGCCGAAGTCGCCGCCCGCCTCGGCTATGAATCGGAAGCCTCCTTCGCGCGTGCGTTCAAACGCATCACCAACGTCTCGCCCGGCGTTGTGCGACGCACAATTTCCGGACGAATGGACATGGAATTCGGATTTTAAGATACAGATCATCCCGCAATGCTTGTTTATGAAGACCTCCAAACCTTGGAGACCTTCATATGACGGATACAACCCTATCGCTTGATCGCGCCGCGATAGATATCGAACCGGACGCGTCGGACGAAACGTCCTGGAATGCCACGACCTGGCTTGCCGTTCTATCGATGGCCGCCACCAGCTTCGCGCTGGTGTCGGCTGAATTCCTGCCGGCGGGCCTTTTGACGCCAATGGCGCGCGATCTGGGCATCAGCGAGGGAACGGCCGGGCAGGTCGTCACCGCCACCGCCTCGGTGGGTGCCGTGGCAGCGCTGCTGAGCAACGTTCTCATCGGCAAACTGAACCGCAAGACGGTGCTGATTGGCCTTAGCGCGCTGGCGATCGGCTCCAACATTCTTTCGGCACTGGCAACCGACTTCTTGCTGCTGCTGCTGGGTCGCGCCGGGCTGGGCATCTCGATCAGCGCCTTCTGGGCGCTGTCGGTCGCGGTGGTGGCGCGGCTGGTTGGCGCTAACGCCACTGGCAGGGGCATGGCCATCGTCACCCTCGGCGTCTCGCTGGCCACCATCGCTGCGCCGTCGCTCGGCGCTCTGATCAGCGACTGGCTGGGTTGGCGTGTCGCCATGGCGATGACAGCGGGGCTCGCCACGGTTGCCATGCTGCTGCAGTTCATCAGCCTGCCGACCTTGCCGGCGGCTGCCAGCAACAGCCTGGCCGACGTGCTTCGGCTGACGCGCCGGCGCGGCATCCAGTTCGGCATGCTGGCCATCCTCGTGCTGATGACCGGGCATTTCGCGGGTTCGGTCTATGTTCGCCCTTTCCTTGAAAAGGTGACACTGCTCGGCACCGGCCCGATCGCGCTGGCACTGCTTGGATTTGGCATCGCCGCCGTGATCGGCAACGTTGCCGGCGGGCGCATGGCGGACGCCAACATCCGCATGGCTCTGATTACCACCTCGATCCTGATGGGGCTCGCCGCGCTCGTACTGGTCCTATGGGGCGCGCACATTGGCGTCGCCTTCGGTTTCGTCACGCTTTGGGGTTTGGCCTTCGGCATGGCGCCGGTCGTGTTGCCAACCAATCTGTCGCGCGCGGCGCCCGACGCGCTGGAGGCCTCCGGCAGCCTGATGGTCGTCTCCTTTCAGGTCGCCATCACCACAGGCGCGGTTGTCGGCGGCTATATCGTCGACACTTACGGCGCTTCAGGACCTTTGACCCTTACCGCCATTCTCGCTGCGGTAACGGCGGTCCTGGCGCTACTGCAGCCGCGCGGATGAACCTTGCCCTGCCCCGCCAGAGCTTTGTAGCGGGACAATCGCTGGCGCGAACCTCTTCCTCGAGAGCGCCATCAAGGGCCTCTAACCCTGCGGCTTCGCCGCGGGGTATCCATTCTTGTGCGCCGGGATCGTCTTGAGATAAGCAGCGATCGCTGCACGATCTTCGGGGGTTAGTTGCGCCATATTCTGTTGCACGTCGGCCATGGCGCCGCCAGCTGAATCGAATTCCGGCGTGAAGCCGGTTTCGAGATAGTTGGCGATGTCGGCAGCCGACCAGTCACCGATACCACCCTCCCCGCCGGTGATGTTCGGCACGACACCACCGCCTTCGGCCGCCTTCGCGCCGGCAAGCCATTCGCCCTTCTTCGCTCCACCAAACGCGTCGCGAGGGGTGTGGCATTCGCCGCAGTGGCCAGGCCCCTCGACCAGATAGCGGCCGGCAAGCACGTCGGCCGGGGTCTCGGCAGCGAACGCAACCACAGGGCTGCTGTCCAGGTAGAGCTGCTTCCACAAACCGATGCCGCGCCGGATGTTGAAGGGAAAGGAGAGTGACGGAGCAGCGGCCTTGCCCGGCACGGCGGGCAGGGTTTTCATGTACGCATAGAGATCGGCCACGTCCGACAGTTTCATGCGGGTATAGGAAGTGTAGGGGAAGGCCGGATAGAGGTGCTCGCCCGCTGGCGAGACCCCCCGCATCATGGCGTTGGCGAAGTCTTCCATCGACCACGCACCGATACCATCGGTCCTGTCCTGCGAGATGTTGGGAGCCACAAAGGTGCCGAACTCCGTCTTCAGTTCGAGCCCGCCGACGAGTTCAAGCCTGGCCTCTCCTTCCGCCTTCGGCCGGGCGTGGCAGGATGTGCAGCCGCCAGCATAGAAAATACGCTTGCCGCGCGCGGCATCGCCTTGGCCAAGTTCGAGTACATCGCCGGCTGTCAGCCGAACCGGCTCCGACAGCCACCAGCCGATGCCGGCCGTAATCGCAGCCAGCGCCACGACGGCGCCGGCCATCTTTCCCAGCACCGGATCAGCTCTTCTTCAGGCGATAGACCTTGTGGCAGGCGCCGCAATTGGCGGCAACCTTGCCAAAGCTTTCCTTCAGCGCGTCGACATTGGCAGGAGCTGCCGCCACGGCAGCCTTCACGTCGGCCAGATACTTGTCTTCGGCGGCCTTGAAGCCGGCCATGTCTTCCCAGATCTTCGGCGAGGCTTCGGTCTTGCCCTGATCGCTGCCTGCCGGGAACAAGGTGGCCACGTCGAACTTGTCGGCATTGGCTTCAAGCGTTTTCAGCTGTGCCAGCACGGCCGTGGCATCAAAAGCTTCCTCGCCTTTGACGACCTTGGAAAGGCCGCCGACGATCTTGCCGCGTTCCTTCATCGAAGCCTCTCGGTCGGCGATCGGATCGGCGAAGGCTGTCGAACCGGCGAAGGCGAGCATTGAGATGGCGAGGACTAGCTTTCTCATTCCGTGGGCTCCGTGATTGAAAGTGAGGCATATGCCTGCGGACAACGGCCAAGGTGGCGTAAAAATTCCCGAATATCCACCGCCAGCGTTCTGAACTTCCGGTGAACGGCCTGGAACCCCCGCGAGGAACCGGCGCAATCCATTGATTTCAAAAATAAAAAGCCCCGCTTTCGCGGGGCTTTCTGGAACAGAAAAGCCTGTTTCAGGCCTTTTCGTAGAGTTCCAGCACATAGTCCCAGTTGATGAGGCTGTCGACGAAAGCCTCGAGATATTTCGGACGGGCGTTGCGGTAGTCGATGTAATAGGAATGTTCCCACACGTCGACGCCGAGGATCGGGGTCGCGCCGTGTACGAGCGGGTTCTCGCCATTCGGGGTCTTGGAGATTTCGAGCTTGCCGTTCTTGACCGAAACCCAGGCCCAGCCCGAACCGAACTGCGTGGTCCCGGCTGCGATGAAGTCGGCCTTGAACTTGTCGTAGCCGCCGAGATCGCTGTCGACCGCCTTCTGCAGCGCGCCGGGCAGCTTGTTGCCGCCGCCGCCCTTCTTCATCCACTTCCAGAAGTGGATATGATTGTAATGCTGTGCAGCGTTGTTAAACAGACCGGCATTCTTGCCGAACGACTGCTTCACCACCTCTTCGACCGACAGATTCTCGAGACCGGCTTCGGCAGCCAGCTTGTTGCCGTTGTCGACATAGGCCTTGTGGTGCTTGTCGTGGTGATACTCCAGCGTCTCCTTCGACATGAAGGGCTGCAGCGCCTCATAATCGTAAGGCAGGGCGGGCAATTCGAAAGCCATGGATAAACTCCCTTGTGGCAAAAAACTCAGTGTCGATACCGAACTAAGATAGGGTTGGATCGATCAGCGACAACTCCGAAAAACGAAGCGTCGGCCATCTTCTAAAGCATGTCGCGCCCAAGTGTGTAGCGGTTTTGCGATAACGACACGCGCAAAATCGAACGCCCGATGCGCAATGCGCGAGGCTGAAAGATCGCGACGCGCATGAGCCTTCAATGCACCGGTGTCGAATGAGCCCAGTCCCAGTAAAGCTCCCGCGCCTTCTTGGCGACCGGACCAGGTTGCAGATCGCGGTCCTCGAAGCGAGTGATCGGCACCACCTTCGAGTGATTTCCGGTCGAGAAAATCTCGTCCGCCTCACGAAAATCCTTCACCGTCAGCGTCTTCTCGGTGGTGCGGAAGCCATAGTCGGCGAGCAGCTTGATCGTGCGCGCACGGGTGATACCCGAAAGGAAGGTGCCATTGGCAGCCGGGGTGTAGACATGACCGTCCTTGACCATGAAGACATTGGACGAACCGGTCTCGGCCACGTTGCCCAGCATGTCCAGTACCAGCGCGTTGTCGAAACCGCGCGCCTTGGCTTCAAGGATCGAGCGACCATTGTTGGGATAGAGGCAGCCAGCCTTGGCATCCGTTGGCATCGTTTCTAGCGACGGGCGCCTGAACGACGACACGCCGATCGAAAATCCGGCTGGTGGCAACATCGGCGCTTCATAGAGACAGAGGCAGAACCGTGTCGATGCCGGGTCGGCCGGCACCCCCATGTAGCCGCCGTGTTCGGCCCAATACATCGGCCGGATGTAGACAGCCGTCTTGCCGTCGAACTTCTTCAGCCCATCCCAGGTGAGGCCGATGATCTCCTCCGGCGTCTTGGTCGGCTCCAGGCCGAGCGAAACAGCCGATGCGTTGACGCGGGCAGCATGCCGATCAAGGTCCGGCGCGACGCCCTCGAACCAGCGCGCGCCGTCGAACACACTGGATGCCAGCCAGAACACGTGGCTGCGCGGGCCGACAAGTGCAACATTGCCTTCATGCCAGTCGCCATCGACGTAGGTCCAGGTGGTTGAAAGTGCTGCCGTTGCCAAAGTCATCGTCATGTCCCGCTTCTTGCCGCGATAAGGCTGCGGACATTGGGCGCGCGGTCACGACCCCGTCAACCGGCATCGGTCAAATTTGGTGAGGCCAGTCTGGCGGAGCGGCCATCGTGCTTCCGCAGATATCGTCACGCAGATGTGATCGGATGGTTGCGTTCGGCCACCAAAAGCAGGCCACGCAAGCCGTAGCGCGTTCAAGACCGCCGCGAATCCGCGTGTCCACCTCAAAATGGCGTTGCCGATCGGCAACAGTCGGCCGCCTGTCACCGCCTCGCCCCTTTTTGTCCACCTTGCCGCCCGATTCAGAAACGCCTATCGCGCCCAACTGAAAAGGAAGCAACCTTTCGGGGCTCTGGCCCGTTCACGCTTTCTTCGACATATCGAACTATTCCAAGGCCATCATGATCAAGACGCCAGTTGCCCTCCCGATGACCCGTCGCGGGTTTCTGAATACCGCCCTGGTCGGTGCCGCATCGATGGCGCTCGCCGCCTGCACCACCGTTTCCCAGGAGCCACCACCCGTTACCCCAGTGGCCCCTCCTCCGCCGCCGGATCCGGTACTGCCGGAATATGCAGTCATGTACGGCCCGGTCGTGGACGAGAATTACGAAATCCCTGCCATCCCCTACCGCAAGATCGACCAGCAGTTCCTGCGCCAGGTTGTTCCCGATCCTACGGGCGAGAAGCCAGGCACCGTGGTCGTCGAGACCTCGACGCACTTCCTCTATGTCGTGCTGCCGGGCGGCCGCGCATTGCGCTACGGCGTCGGCCTCGGCCGGGCTGGCTTTGCCTGGTCGGGAAGCGCGGTCATGCAGTGGAAGCGCAAATGGCCGAAGTGGACGCCGCCCGAGGAAATGATCCAGCGGCAGCCGGAGCTCAGAAAGTTCAGCGCCGACAATGGCGGCATGCCGCCCGGCCTGAAGAACCCACTTGGCGCGCGCGCGCTCTACCTCTTCCAGAATGGCGAAGACACGCTCTACCGCCTGCACGGTTCGCCGGAATGGAGTTCCATTGGCAAGTCCGTCTCATCAGGCTGCGTGCGCCTGATGAACCAGGACGTCATCGACCTCTACGACCGGGTCAAGAACGGTGCCAAGGTGATCGTCACCGACGTCGCCGGACGCCCCGTCGCGCCAACAGCCCCCGACGAACAAGGCATTCCGATCGACGAAGGCGTGCCCGAAGCACGCCTTATCGGCCCTGCCGGCCGTTCGTGGTTCTAGCAGAAACAACCAGGACCAACTTCTTGAGACAGCCGTCATCCCATCGGGTGGCGGCTGTTTTCCTTTGCGTCCGATCCTGTTGGAAAAATCTGCACTTATCGGAATGATGTTCTAAGCTGTCGCCTTCGCGCTCCGGAGGACATGGCGCATGTGGGGATGTTTGAAATTCGTTTTTCTGGCGACGGTCGCGCTGGCGGCCGCAACGGGCTGCCCTGCCAGTGCAGCGGAAATTGACCGTGCCGACCTCTACCGCGCGCAATCAGTGACCAACGGTTTCGGCGAAGCGAACCGCGCGCGAGCGCTGGCGCCCAGCCTCACGGAGGTGCTGGTCAAGGTTTCCGGTGATCCAAGGCTCACCAGCGATCCGCGCGTTGGCGAAATGGCTGCCCGCGCGGCCGACTACGTCAAGGATTTCAGCTATCGTGACCTGCTCAACAACCGGCCGCCGCATGACGAGCAAGGCACCTACGACCGGCCGCAATATCTCACCACCGATTTCGAGCCTGACAAGATCGATGCGCTGCTGGCATCACTGACACGCAAACCGTGGATTTCGCGGCGACCCGCAATTGTCGCGCTCTTCGATGTAAAGCCGATGAAAGGCGACGGTTTCGTGCTGGCAAAAGACGGCGATGCCGCCAATGCAGCCGATATGCGCACCGCCCTGATGGTGGCTGCCAGACAAGCCGGCATGCCGCTGGTGCTGCCCGGGCAAGACGATATCCGCTCAACCCGGGACAAGAAGCCCGAAGCATTGGCTGGCATGGCCAAAACCCTGGGTGGCGACCTGGTGCTGGCAGGCACGCTGATCTGGCGCGACGAGGCGCTCGGCTGGGTCGGTGACTGGCAGCTCCCTGCCAACGGCAAGGATTATCATTGGCAGGTGCGTGGCGTCAGTTTTGACGATGCGTTTCGAACCGCCATGCTGGGAGCGGCACAGATCCTGTCGGGAAACGGCCAGCCGGAGCCGGTTGTCTCGGCGCGATAAGTTTTGAACGCCCCCACTTGGTGGACTGCCGAATCTGCCCTTGACGAAAGGCTAACCATCTTCGCCCTCAGGTTGTACTGGCGCGTCGAAATACGTCATTTGCCGTATGCCCAGAAAGGAGCACAGCCGGCATGTACAGCGCATTGAATGAGCCAATCCCGGAGAGGAACGGATGCGAACGCTCACCGAAATGCAGCGCAAGTCGCTGAAAGACATACGCGCGCTGTTGAGTACCCACAATGAAATGGCCGCACGCGATGGCCACGGCGTGCTGGCCTATCTGCTAGAACTGGCTCGTGTCGAGGCCAGCGACCTTCTGCGGCAAGATCCGAGCCGGGGTCGCTAGACGCACCGTTGCGCGTCGCTCTCGCTCGTGGCGGACATCCCATCGTCTATGTTGGTGGCGAAGTTCAACGTATAGCGGCGCTGATCTATCATCTCGCCGCGCGACCGAGAAAAAACCTCGACGCAATCAATCAGATTGAAGCCGAGTCTCACAAGAACCCTTCCGGATGCCGCATTGTCGGCTGCATGCCCGGATTTGAGCCCTTCGAACCGGGCGGCGTCGCGGGCAAAATGCACGGCAGCCTGTGCCGCTTCGAGTGCAAATCCATGCCCCCACGCAGCGCGGTCGAACCAATAACCGAGGCTGCCGAAACCGGCGGCGATCTCATCGATATCGACAAGGCCAATCATTCGCCCATCCTGTTCAACGGCGAACCGATAGGCTTCACCCGCCAGCCACTCGCGCGGCTGATCGTGAAACCACTCTCGTATCTCTTGCAGATCTGGCGGAAACGATGCCATGCGCAGCATGCGCGTCACATCCCAGTCCGACTGAATCGCGAAGGCCCGGTCGGCATCCGCGGCAATGGTCGGTCTCAGGACGAGACGCTGCGTGTGCAAGGATCGACGTGCGACTGTCATCCCGGCCGTCGGCGATCGAAGCGGATCACCGGCGCGAGAGACTGCCCAGAATCCCACGTACAATGGCGCGGCCGAGCGACGAGCCGACCGAACGAACAACCGATTTGATCGCGGCTTCGGTGACGGTTTGCCGGTTCGACGGACGCGGAGCGCGCTGCTGGCCCGAAGGCTGTCGGCTGCCGCCACCGAAATCCGGCAGCGTCCAACCAGAACCGCTTTCCTGCGGCGCCTGTGCTTCCGCAGCCTTCTTCTGCAAGATCTCGAAGGCCGATTCACGGTCGATGGTCTCGTCATACTGCCCAGCGACGGGGCTTTCGGCGATCAGCCTGCGACGCTCGTCGGCGGTGATCGGGCCGAGCCTGGAAGACGGCGGGCGGATCAACGTGCGCTGGACCATGGACGGCGCACCTTTTTCCTCAAGTGTCGAGACCAGCGCCTCGCCGGTGCCGAGCTGGGTGATCGCCTTGGCGCAATCGAAATCGGGATTGGGACGGAAGGTCTCGGCCGCCGTCCTCACCGCCTTCTGTTCACGGGGCGTGTAGGCGCGCAGCGCATGCTGCACCCGGTTGCCAAGCTGCGCCAGCACCGTCTCCGGCACATCGAGTGGGTTCTGGGTAACGAAATAGACGCCGACGCCCTTGGAGCGGATCAGCCGCACCACCTGCTCGACCCGGTCGACCAGCGCCTTTGGCGCATCATCGAACAGAAGATGCGCTTCGTCGAAGAAGAAGACGAGCTTAGGCTTGTCGGGATCGCCGATCTCGGGAAGCTGCTCGAACAGCTCGGACATCAGCCAGAGCAGAAAGGTGGCATAGAGGCGCGGGTTGCCCATCAGCTTGTCGGCCGCCAGCACGTTGACGGCACCTCGGCCATCGCGCGTTGTGCGCATGATGTCGGCGATGCGCAGCGCCGGCTCGCCGAAGAAATTGGCCCCGCCCTGCTGCTCCAGGATGAGCAGCGAGCGCTGGATGGCGCCAACCGACAGCTTGGTGACATTGCCGAAGCGGGCGGCAATCTCGCTGGCACGTTCGGCGATATTGGCGAGCAGCGCCTGCAAATCCTTCATGTCGAGAAGCAGAAGGCCTTCCTCGTCGGCAATGCGGAAAGCGATGTTCATCACGCCCTCCTGTGCTTCGGTGAGGTTCATCAGCCGCGACAGGAGCAGCGGCCCCATCTCCGAGACAGTAGCGCGGATCGGGTGGCCCTGTTCACCGAACAGGTCCCAGAAGATGACCGGGAATTCCTGAAACTCATAAGGATCGAGCTTCACGTCCTTGGCACGCTTAACCAGGAAGTCCTTGGCTTCCCCCATCGCCGCAATGCCCGAGAGATCACCCTTGATGTCGGCGCAGAACACCGGAACCCCGGCATTCGAAAAACCTTCGGCCATGATCTGCAGCGTCACGGTCTTGCCTGTGCCGGTTGCACCAGTGACCAGGCCGTGCCGATTGCCATAGCGCAACAGCAGGCTTTCCGGCCTTTGATAGCTGTCGTCCGGCTTGCGGCTGGCCCCCAGGAAGATGCTTGTCTCGTCAGCCATGTCTCGTCTCCGCAAAGCCGCTGTGCAAATCGTCACAAACCAGTCCCGTCGCAGGTATAGTAACGCCACCACCAAATTCAAAGGCGTTAGTGACCTCCTTGCGACATTGGCCGCATTGCGATGCGGGGCAATGGACCTTAGAGTGATTTGAAAGTGGCTGATGCGGCCGGCAAACGAGGATAGATGATGGGCAGCAAAGCCATCGACGAACCGAGCGAACCCGACAATCCGCAACGGCAGCGCTGGCTGGCGCTGGCCGAGAAGGCCCTGGCTGGTGCCTCCTTCGAAGAGAAGCTGGTTTCGCAGACTGACGACGGCATCCGCATCGACCCGCTTTATGAACGCGCGACCGGCCACGAACACAGCCTGCGCGCCAACCCTCTGAAGCCCTGGATCATCTCGCAGCGTGTCGATGATCCCGATGTCGAGCGGGCCCGCCTGCAGGTGGCCGAAGACATTGCGCAGGGCGCGACCGGACTGTCGTTGGTGTTCGAGGGCGCCCCCAACGCGTTCGGCTACGGCCTGCCCTATGCACCCGACACGATAGAGCGCGTGCTGGAAGGCGTGCCGCTGGACCAGACCTACCTGCGTGTCGACGTGCACCCCGCAAGCCGGGCCATGGCCGACTGGCTGACCGCATTCCTGGCCAAGCGTCGCGTCGATCCGGCGAGGCTCAATCTCTCCTTCGGAATCGATCCGGCAGCGATTTTCGCTGGTACGGGTCGGCTGCGCATGTCGATCGAGGCCCTGCAGGCTTCGATGCCGCAGTCGCTGGCGCATTTCTTCGCCATGGATGTGCCTGGCGTCCTGCTCGAGGCCGACGGCCGCGTGTTCCATAATTCCGGCGCCACCGAAGCGCAGGAGCTCGGCATTATGCTGGCTTCGGCCGTGTCCTATCTGCGGCTGTTCGAAGAAGCACGGCAGGCGCTGATCTACGCAGCACCGCATATCGGCTTCGCGCTTTCGGTCGACCAGGACCAATTCCTGTCGATCGCCAAGATCAGGGCGTTGCGACGGTTGTGGACGCGGGTGCTGGAGGCCAGTTCCATCCAGCCAGGGCCGGCCAGCGTGCACGCAGAGACATCCTACCGGATGGTCACGGCACTCGACCCGGAAACCAACATCCTGCGTTCGACCATCGCGTGTTTCGCAGCAGCCGTCGGTGGCGCGGACTCGATCTCGATCCTGCCGCACACCATCGCGCATGGCCTGCCGGCTGCTTTCGCGCGCCGCGTTGCCCGCAACACGCAGCTTGTCGTCGCCCGCGAAAGCCATCTCGACCATGTCGGCGATCCGGCTTTCGGCTCCGGTGGCATCGAGGCACTGACGGACAGCCTGTGCGAGGCAGCCTGGAAGGAATTCCAGCAAATCGAGAAAGAAGGCGGCGTGCTTTCCAGCCTGAAGGATGGCCATATCCAGGCCCGCATCGTCGCTGCCCGCAAGGCACGAGCAGAAGCTTATCACCGTGGCGAACGCGCCATCGTCGGCACCACGCTGCATCCGCTGAAGACCGAACGACCGGTGGAGACACTGGACGCCACGCCGCGGATCGTACCGACCGACGGCACCGTATTTTGCGAAGCGCTGCCGCCGGTCCGTGACGACCTGGTTGTGGCCGGAGGAACGGCTTGATTCCAGATTTCAGCACTATGGACTGGGTGGCGCCGCGTGCGCCGTCCACTGCGACCAATGGCACCTGGGAGACGCCGGAAGGCATCGCGGTCAAACGCCAATACGATCAGGTCGACCTCGAGGGCCTGGGGAGTCTCGATACTTATCCGGGCCTGTCGCCATTCCTGCGCGGCCCCTATCCGACCATGTATGTCCAGCAGCCCTGGACGATCCGGCAATATGCCGGTTTCTCGACCGCGGAAGAATCCAACGCCTTCTACCGGCGCAACCTCGCTGCCGGGCAGAAGGGCCTTTCCATCGCCTTCGATCTCGCCACGCACCGCGGCTATGACAGCGACCATCCGCGTGTCGCCGGCGATGTCGGCATGGCAGGTGTCGCTATTGATTCCATCCTTGACATGCGCCAGCTCTTCGATGGCATCCCGCTTGGCGAGATGACCGTCTCAATGACCATGAACGGCGCGGTGCTGCCGATCCTGGCGCTCTACATCGTCGCCGCCGAAGAACAGGGTGTTTCGCAGAAAGACCTCGCCGGAACCATTCAGAACGACATTCTGAAAGAGTTCATGGTGCGCAACACCTATATCTATCCGCCGAAACCCTCGATGCGGATCGTGTCGGACATTTTCTCCTACACATCCAGGAACATGCCGAAGTTCAACTCGATCTCGATCTCCGGCTATCATATGCAGGAAGCCGGCGCGACGGCCGACCTGGAGCTCGCCTACACCATCGCCGACGGCATCGAATATGTGCGGGCAGGCGTTGCCACAGGCCTGGATATCGACAAATTCGCGCCACGGCTTTCCTTCTTCTGGGCAATCGGCATGAACTTCTTCATGGAAGTCGCCAAGCTGCGCGCCGCGCGCCTGCTGTGGGCCGAACTCATCGAGAAGAATTTTGCACCGAAGGACCCGCGCTCGCTGTCGTTGCGGACCCACAGCCAGACATCCGGCTGGTCGCTGACGGCGCAGGATCCCTACAACAACATCGTGCGCACGATGATCGAGGCGATGGCGGCTACCCAGGGCCACACCCAGTCGCTGCACACAAATTCCTTCGACGAGGCACTTGCCCTGCCGACCGACCATTCGGCGCGCATTGCCCGCAACACGCAGATCATCCTGCAGAAGGAAAGCGGCACCACCCGCATCATCGATCCGTGGGGCGGTTCGGCCTATGTCGAGCGGCTGACCCACGAACTCGTGGCGCGCGCGCGCGCCCATATCGAGGAAGTGGAAAAGCTGGGCGGTATGGCGGCAGCTCTCGAAAAGGGCATTCCGAAGCTGCGCATCGAGGAAGCCGCGGCACGCACGCAGGCCCGGATCGATTCCGGCGCGCAGGTGCTGGTCGGCGTCAACGCCTTCCGCCCAGAGCGTGACATCGAAGTGGACGTGCTGAAGATCGACAATGCCGAAGTGCGGGCAAGACAGCTGTCGAAGCTGCAGCAACTGAAAGGGACGCGCGAGGTCAGCGCTGTCGAGACGGCGCTCGACGATCTGTCAAAGGCAGCACAGGGCGACGGCAACCTGCTGGAATTCGCCATCCGCGCCGCCCGCGCCAAGGCGACCGTCGGCGAAATCTCGCTGGCGTTGGAAAAGGCGTTCGGGCGCCATGTCGCCTCCGTCCTGATGATATCCGGGGTCTACCGCGCGGCACTCGGCGAAAACCCCGAAGTCGACCGCTTGCAGGAGAAGATCGCCGTCTTCGAGAAAAAGCACGGCGCCAGGCCACGCATCCTCGTCGCCAAGCTCGGCCAGGATGGTCATGATCGCGGCCAGAAGGTGATCGGCACCGCCTTTGCCGACCTCGGCTTCGATGTGACGGTGGGCGCCATGTTCCAGACACCGGAGGAAATCGGCAAGCTGGCGGTGGAGAACGACGTCCACATCGTCGGCGTCTCCTCGCTGGCTGCCGGTCATCTCACCCTGGTGCCGGAGCTGAAAGCCGTGCTGAAGAAGCTCGGCCGCGAAGACATGCTGATCGTCGCTGGTGGGGTCATCCCGCCTCAGGACTTCGATGCTGTCCTGAAGGCCGGTGCAGCCGAGATCTTCCCACCGGGAACGGTGATACCGGAAGCCGCGGAACGACTGGTGGACAGATTGCTCGACTGAAGCAATCCAGGAAGGAAGAATGCGCAGCCAAGGCTTGGCGACACGGGCAGTATGGTTCTGACGATCGGCTACCGCAGCCCGACCACTTCCCATTCCCGGCCGTTGACCGCCACTGTGTCGCCCACGCTTTTGCCGAACAGCGCGAGTGCCATCGGCGAAACATGCGAAATCGAACCTTTGGCGGGATCAGCCTCATCCTCGCCGACGATCTTCCATGTCACCGTCTTGCCCGCCTCATCCTCCAGCGTCACGCTCATGCCGAAGCGCACGACGCTGCCGTCGGGCTCGGGAACGGAAAGTTCGGCGTTTTCGCGTCGTGCGTTCCAGTAACGCAGGTCACGCGAAACCAGCGCGATACGCTCGCGGTCGCTGTCCGCTTCGGCATTGGCCAATGCAGCGCGCAACGAGGCCATTTCCGCATCGATCATCGCCAGGCCATCCACGGTGACGAGATTGCGATGCGCACTGACGGGCCGCTCACCGATGCCGGCGATGGCATTTTCGCTGTCTTCTTCGCGGGTGAAGGCTCTGCTCATAAAGCGAATTTAGGACTGGCTAGCCAGCTTAACAAGCCGGGAGCGACACAGGACGTTGCTGCCGATCTCTTTATGGCGGTGCACCTAGCCAGCCGGTCATCGCCATGGCACGGTCCCTGCCCGGCAGCCTGGAAAACAAGGAATCGCGCCAATGCTGAACAGACGCCACCTCCTTGGCTTCGCCGCAGGTGTTGCCGGGCTCGGGCTGACGACGGGCTTGGCCGCGGCGGCCAAGCAGACGGCAGCGAAGCAGCGTTCGGCAAGCACAGGTGGCATCGACCCTGCAGCTTTTGGCGTAAGGCCAGGCGCAACCGGCGACCAGAGTGACGCTTTCGGCAAGATGCTGAAAGCAGCCAGCGACGCCAATCAGCCAATCCTGTTACCGCCCGGCGCCTATATCGTCTCCGGTCTCGTGCTACCGCCACGCGTGCGGCTCAGCGGCACGGCCGGTGCCACCCGGCTGATCCATGGCGGTGGCGGACCGTTCCTGTCAGCTGACAATGCCGACCACATCGCCTTTTCCGGCCTGGTCTTCGACGGCGCCAAACAATATCTTGGCGAAGGCGTTTCCGGCCTTCTCGATCTGCGCTCGGTGAAAGTCCTTTCGATCGACGATTGCCAGGTAAACGACGCCTCCAAGAATGGTATTGCACTGCAAAGAGCGGCTGGGCGTATCGAACGCTGCACCATCACAGGTGCCGCGGACGCCGGCATCTGGTCGGTCGACGCCGCCGGTCTTGCCATCAGCGCCAACACCGTCAGCGACTGCGCCAACGGCGGCATCCTGGTGCACCGCTGGCAGATCGGCGAAGACGGCACCATGGTCATTGGCAACCGCATCGCCCGCATCGCCGCCCGCAATGGCGGCACCGGTCAGAACGGCAACGGCATCAACGTGTTCCGTGCCGGTGGTGTCCTCATCTCCAACAACATCGTCAGCGACTGCGCCTTTTCAGCAATCCGTGCCAATTCAGGCTCCAACGTGCAGATCATTGGCAACAGTTGCCTGCGCTCCGGCGAGACCGCGCTCTATGCCGAATTCACCTTCGAAGGGGCCGCGATCGCCAACAATGTTGTCGACGGTGCAGCCAACGGCATCTCGATCGTCAACTTCAACGAAGGCGGGCGCATGGCGACCTGCAGCGGCAACATCGTGCGCAATCTTTCGACCACGGGCCCGTACCCGGCGGAAGTCGGCGGATTCGGTATCGGCATCGGTGTCGAGGCCGACACCACGGTGACCGGCAATATCGTGGAAAACGCCCCCCAATGCGGCATGCAGCTCGGCTGGGGACCTTACCTGCGCAACGTGGTGGCGACGGGCAATGTCGTGCGCAAGGCCGGGATCGGCATTGCCGTCAGCGTCGTCGATGGCGCCGGGCCGACGATCATCACCGACAATGTACTGCAGGAGGTGCTGCATGGTGCCATTATCGGCAAGCGCTGGGCAGAGCCGGTAACCGTGGACCTGGCCGAGGTTGGCAATGCCGGCTTCACGCATCTCACCGTGGAAAGAAACCGCGTGAGCTAGAGCAATTCCAGGAAAAGTGTGGAACGGTTTTCCTGGAATTGCTTAAAAACAGAAAGCTAGAGCGTTTCTGTGAAAACCGGAAACGCTCAAGCGTCAAACCAGCGCCGCGGTCGGGCGCAGGAGGCCGACCCGCGCACCCAGCCGGCTTTCGACCGGCGGATTGGCGAACTCGACCAGCCTCACCGCCAACTCGGCGTCACCCTGCAGCAGCTTCGCCAGCACGGCGGCAACCATCACGCCCGCAGCGCGCTCAGCCCCATCGTCACATTTCAACGCGATGCCGAGCCCGAGCTCCGGCAATGCGGCACAGAACACACCCTCTGCGCCCACCTTCACGAAGACGCGGCCGGGAGCCGCCCGCATCAGCTTCGTGTCCAGACGATCGGTTCCTGCAACCAGGAAGGGCTCGGCCATGCAGGCGTCGAGCAGCCGCTTCGCCGCCTTGGCACGCTCCGCTCCAAGACCATTACCCGTCGCCATCCTGGCGAAGCCTGCCGCGAAGCTGCGCAACGGTACCGCATAGGTCGGGATCGAACAGCCATCGGTGCCGCAATGGGAGGAGCCGTGGGCGGCGCCTGTCACCGTCTCCATCGCATCCTTGATCATTTCCTGCATGCGATGGCCCGCCGCCACATAGCCGCGGTGGTCGATGCCAGAATGGCAGCAGGTGCAGATGAAACCGGCATGCTTGCCGGAACAGTTGTTGTGCAGAGGATTGGGTTCGCCGCCGGAGCGCGCGAGTTCGATCGTTGCCTGATGGTTGGAGGGCCAATGCGAACCGCATTCCAGCGCGCTGGAATCGAGCCCCGCCTTGGCGAGCATCGCAGCGGCAAGCTCGACATGTTCGGGCTCACCGGAATGAGACGAGCAGGCCAGCGCCAGCTCGCGATTGCCGAAACCATAGGCATCGGCCGCGCCGCTCTCCACAAGCGGCAATGCCTGGATTGCCTTGACTGCCGAACGTGGGAAAACCGGATGTGCGGTATTGCCGATATCGAACACCGTCTTTCCGTCGGCATCCACCACTGCAACCGCACCTCGGTGGGCGCTTTCCACCACGGCGCCACGCAGCACCTCGACCAGAACCGGATTGGCCATGGAATCCTCGCTTCGATTTCGCACCGAACGCGTAGCGGCTCCGCGCTTCCCACGCAACCGGCAAGCATTGGCCCTATGGCACGCGGCCTGAGGCCCACTCCAGGCTGGGCCAAGGCCGGCCGAGCGAAACCGCAAGCCACGACGCGAGAAACGCATAAGCCTTTCGATTGAAAGGATATCTCGATTCAGCGAGCCCGATGCGGCGGTCCGTATCCAGCAAGTGGCAGGAAAAACACAACCAGAGCGCTCACTCTTGACTCACTACCCGCCCGACTATGTATATACATATCATATTTCAAGCGGATCAAAACCGACTCTCGGGAGGAGGAAAGCATGGCAGCGGCATCAACCGGCGTGGCCGAAAGGCGCACGATCGATCGGATTCCAGAAAGCGAGCGGCACGGCTCGCCCTTCAACCAGTTCACGCTGTGGTTCGGTGCGAACCTGCAGATCACGGCCGTGGTCGACGGCGCCCTGTCCATTGTTTTCGGCGCCGAGGCGCTGACGGCGATCATCGGTCTCGCCATCGGCAACCTGCTCGGCGGCGCGGTGATGGCGCTGCATTCCGCGCAAGGCCCGCGCCTCGGCCTGCCGCAGATGATTTCCAGCCGGGCGCAGTTCGGCGTCAAGGGCGCTGCCCTGCCGCTGATCCTGACCGTGTTGATGTATCTGGGGTTCGCGGCCACCGGCACGGTTCTGTCCGGCCAGGCGATCAATCTGATGTTCGGCGTGCAGGCGCCAGCCTTCGGCATGCTGGTGTTTGGCCTCATCACCATCATCGTCGCGGTGGTCGGCTACAAGCTCATCCACGTCATCGGCCGCATCGCCACGGTCGTCGGCATCCTCGGCTTCGGCTACCTCGCCATACAGCTCTTCTCGCAATACAATGTCGCAGACGCCTTCGGCCAGAAGCCGTTCAGCTTCGCCACATTCCTGCTCACCGTTGCACTCGCCGCCGGCTGGCAGATGACTTTTGCTCCTTACGTGGCGGACTATTCACGCTATCTGCCGACCGCAACGCCGGCAAAAACCACCTTCTGGTCGACGCTGCTCGGCTCGGCGATCGGCGCACAGATCGCCATGAGCTTCGGCGTCATCGTGGCGGCTCTTGGCGGCAAGTTCCTGCAGAACCAGGTCGGCTTCATGGGTGAGCTTGCCGGAGCCGGGCTCGCCGCACTGCTGACATACATCGTCATCGTCACCAACAAGCTCACGGTGAACTGCCTGAATGCCTATGGCGGCTCGATGACGATGCTGACCACGGTCAGCGCCTTCACCCGGCAGGACCGCATCTCGCAGGCGACGCGCATTGCCTACATCGTCGCCTTCGTGCTGGCGTCGGTGGCAATCGCCATCTTCGCCAGCTCGAACTTCCTGTCGGCCTTCAAGAACTTCGTGCTGCTGCTGCTCGCCGTCTTCGTGCCGTGGAGTGCCATCAATCTGGTCGACTACTATCTGATCTCGAAAGAGAAAGTCGACATCCCGGCACTTTACGATGCGTCTGGCCGTTACGGCGCATACAACTGGGTAGCGTTAGGCTGCTATCTGTTCGGTGTGGTGGTGCAGATCCCGTTCCTGAACCAGGCGCTTTACGAAGGACCGATCGCGGTGCTGCTGGGTGGCGCCGATATCTCCTGGATCGTCGCACTGGTGGCCACTTCGGTGGTCTACTACTTCCTGGCGCGCGGCAACGCCAACGTGCCCCAGACCATGATCCTGCCCAAGGACGCGCCTGCCCGGGCATGATCCAATCGTCGACTATCGATACAAACAGAAGGGGCCGCCGTTTCGATGAAAAGGCGGCCCCGTCTGTCTGTATCTTATAAACATAAGAGCCCACCATACCAAATGCGATC